>JANPPC010000041.1:0-147715 GCA_031428275.1 Bdellovibrio sp. | reverse complement strand
AATGGGAATTCATCAAAACACTTCCGTTTCTTTCGTTAAAATTTCAGCTTCGTAACTAAAATATTAAAAAAGTCTTGGAATTTGATGAATTCCTTTATCCATTCATGACACTTTGCATTCCACCATCAACTGAGAAGAACCCAATCAGTGCGTGCGTTATGGCCTTAATGTTTTTTTCTTTTCTTTCAGTTTGCAACTTCTGAAGTTTATAAACCTTCAAAAAGTGAGCACGCTGCTCGAATGTAAGCTTGCTTCTAGACAATGCTAGGTAGATATCGCGGTCAGCATTGCCCACTTTCCACGTGTAGGCGCCGTAGCCGATTGATGCAATACCGATGGTTTGAAAAATCGTGTAGGTGGCTTTTTCTAAGTTATCGCTAGTTACGCTTTCACCGATAAGGCCGCCCGCCAACGCTAAAGAACCACTAATCACGTAGCTTAAACCAGCTTCATAATCTTTATGTGATTGCGCTTCCATGCTAGCCGCGTAGCTTTCCCATGTAGAAATATCATTACTGAGAAATAGCACGGGATCCTTTGCCGCCAATAAAACGGAAGGAGTTGAAATCACTAAGATCGCTAAAAAAAATTTAAATCTGCCAACCCAATTGTACATATACCGTCTGTGTGTAGTAGTTATCGTTATCTTTTATATATTTTGTAGTCGAGTAAAGAACTCCAGCATTAATCTTATCTAAACCGTACAGGATACCACTTGAAATACCATTGGCATCGACGCCAGAGGTAAAATGCATTGAGCCGTATTTATACAAAACACCAAGTCTAATCTTTTCCCACCATAAATTTTCATCATAGCTTAAACTTTTATAATCAATATTAATATCAACATCACCCCAGTAGACTGGGGGCGAAAATGCGAAACCTAATTGGGCTTCTGCCGGGTCTTTAAACGTCGTATCGTCAGTTGAAAAAAATCCCGAATTGGCGACTAGTAAAGATAGTCTTGGTTTCCACTGATAATCCATTTGCCAAAATAAACCCGGCTCGACAAAGATGACGTTTTGTTTTTTAGCTTGCAAGGCATCCCTGCCGGCCTGAGTTCCTAAAACAGTTAGCTTAAATCTTTGCTTTATAAACTTGCGATCTAAAAAACGAGTCTGCAATCCTAAAGACAAGTTGTCGGTCATTTTAAAACCCGATTGAAAATTAAAACCTTGTTCTTCGACAGAATAAAAATCTATGTCCGGATTAGCTTCGTTTCTAACAACAGAATATGCTTTTACCGAAAGCGGATTATACTGAGCATTCAGAAACTTCGATAAGAAATTAATATTAACTCCGGCCTCGATTTGTATGACTTTATCTTTAGAGAAAAAAGTGTCAATTAACTCTTGGCTATATTCGCTAGACATCAATGAACGCACGCTTTGCAAGTTCGAGTATCCGTTAGACAATAAAAATTCGGCATTCAAACTGGCTTTTTTATTAAACGGTGTTACAGCAGGATTACACGGTAATGCGTCGGGAACGTCAATTTGCGCAAGACACGCGTGAGCAAGGCCTTTTATAAATAGACTTGAATTAACCGTTTCAAAAGTTCGTGAGTTTCTGCTGAACGCCAACTGCGCCGATGCATCGACGATAGAAAAGCAAGTGATCAGAAAAGTTAAAACCGAGCTTATTCTATTTACTGACATTTAATAAAGGCCCCCAGATTACTTTGCAGCAAAGTTTGCTTTAAAAGTGCACTGGCGACATCATCTAATTGATCGGCTGGATTGGCAACCTTTTTGAAACTAGAAATACTTTCCTCAACGTCTTGACTCAAAATATCTAATTTTTCTTTTTGGTCTGGATTAGCAGCCTTTACGTCATCGATTAGCGACAAAAACTCTTTCGCAACGCTTTGAACGTATTCGTCTAGCCCCGATAAATCTGCTTTGCATGTCGGATTGCTTGAAAAATTTGAATTTGCATTAACGCTAATTTTTGCAGAAATTTTATATTTTAATCTTAGAACCTTCAGAAGGGCACGGTACACAACATCCTCCGTGCGAATTTTCGTATCAAGACTATTTAGTAAATGAATGGCGTAATCTAAATATACAATTTTTTCTGGTAGGATGACGGGTATTGTATCGAACACTTCAAATGCGTAATTTAACTTTAAAATACTCTGCGAAGAATCTAAGCTTTTATGCGATTCGTTTTTTAAATTTTCTTCTTTCTTGATCTTAAGACTTGATAGCTTTTTAGCTATCGTAACAAGGGGGGCAAGCTTTTGAATTTTAAAACCAGCTTTGTGCGCGTAAGCTGAAGCTAAGATTGATCTAAAATCGTAGCTATCCGGTGTAATTTTTAGTTCAGCTTCAAGCAGCGTGATTGCCTCATCCGCTCTATTCTCGTCAATCAGTCGATATGATTTTAAGACTACATCTTCTGATTCACTTTTATCTTTACGTTGGCAAGACGAGCTGGTGATAGACATAATTATTGTTAAAATCAAAAATATAAAGCGCACGGTGACTTTATTCTTCATTCGAAGCCGCCAATTTATCTTTTACTGCGGCCGTTTTTACTCGCCCTAAACGATCTATGCTTAATACAAATCCCTGATCGACGGCGATATTATCTTGATAATTAACTATGATTGCCATCAAAACAGTTTCTGAATTTGGGGTAAATTCAATTCTTTCTATTACAGAAAATCTATTCGGACTAAAACGCAAATAAAGTTGCGAACATTGAACCCAAGTGACGGCGCTATCTACCCCGTAATTAATACTGCACTGGGGACTTTTTTGATTTGATTTGTTGCTTAGTTCAGCACTAATGAACTCAAGATTCTGGGTCACAAACTTAATGCTAATTTTATTAGTATTTGAATCAACAAAGAATAAAGGCTTGAACTGCTCTTCGGTCAAACATGACTTGAAAAAGAATCCAAAGCGATCTGCTTTTTTAATTTTTATATTTCGTTGTTCATGCATCAGCGGATATGTCGTTAGCGCCACGTCAAGCGGACCACATTCTTCCTTCATTAGGCTAGGTAGTTTGATCGATGCATATCTAGCAAATAATTGATCCGTGTAATACTGCGGCATACCCTCTTTAAGTTCTTTAAGCGAATTTGTCACAATCTGAATCAAAGAGACAAATCCGCCTTGATCATCTTTGTTAAGATGAATTCCGACTCGATTGACAACGTTTGATACTGTTTCAATCGCCGACTGAATTCGGACTAGGTCGTGATCAATCGTGACTTTTTGTTCAGCCCGTTCTTCGACTGTCGGGCCAACCATTTCTACTTGCGCAGGAGGCTTTTCAACGTACTTCGACTCACATCCCAAAAAAGCGAACGTGAAAACGCATAATAATAGGCTGGTAAAGGTGCTTTTCATCTGGCTATATTAGTTTGTTCTACTTTTTAATTAAACTGACAGTTTCCTGACGGGAACTTCTTACCTGTCTAATACATTGACAGCTTACTTTCCACAGGACTTAGCTCAGTTGGCAGAGCGCCACCCTTACATGGTGGACGTCCCAGGTTCGAATCTTGTACTCCCTACCAATTTTAAGGTCGCGAACTCTCAGCCCAATGTTGACCGAATCGCTTTAGCCCCTTACCCTAAACTGAAACACTAATATTCTTTCACGGAAGGGGAATTTCATGAAATTTTTTACGATGCTTGTCATCACGGTAGCTGCTTTAACTGCGAACGCCGATGACTCAAGTACTGGCTGCGGACTTGGTTGGAAAGTAACAAAAAGTTATACTTTCAGCGCAACAACGACTCGCGGAACGACAAATTCTTACACGACACCATTCGGAATGACCTTCGGAACTGCTGGATGTCAGAAGCATACAATCGCACAAAAAGAAGTTCAGCTTCGTAATTTTGCTCGTATAAGTTACGACAGCATTTCTATCGATGCATCAATGGGCGGCGGCGAACATTTGGCAGCGATGACCGAATTGTTGGGTTGTGATGCGTCCGTGCGCGGACACGTTGGCTTGAAAATTCAGAGCCAATATCAACAGCTGTTCCCAGCTCAAGGATCTAGTGACAAAATGGTAGATCAAGTTATTTCTATTATTGGATCTGATTCTCAACTTAGCCGAACCTGTCAGCTCGATACTTAGTATAAATGTTTGTTTTAATGCGCGCGCCAAAGAAGTGGTTGATTGTATACGGACTACTTTTTTGGAGCCTCGCGCGCGCAGATGTTCTAACTCACGAAGTTCGATTAGATGCCGCCCGCCTTTCCCAGCAATCGTCATGGCTTAAGCTAATGCATTATTCTAAGAACCTTTTGTACGGTTTTGAAAGTCGAGTGGATGGCCCCGAGTATTTTTTTGCCCGTGACGGAAAAACTAATCCTCAAACCGAGATTCTTGCAAGTGTTGAAGCTTTCGCAAATTCGAATCTCAAAATTGGCAGACTTTCATTGCATCCGCAGTGCGCGTTTCCATACCGTTATCGATTTCTTAAAAAAAAATTAAATTTACAAATTGCAGATATTCCTTGTCCTGATTTTAAGCGCTGGCTCAGTGGAGTACAGCCGAAATCAGCAACTGTTGTGTATGCCAGCGGTTACGCCAACAATCCTATCTCCGTATTCGGACATCTTTTTCTACGAATCAATTCAGAAAAAAAAGAATCAGAATTTGAAGCTAATGAGCTTCTTGATCAGGGGATTGGTTTTGAGGCCGTCGCCGATGGAACTTTTGGCTTTCGATTCGCCATGAATGCAACTTTTGGCGGTTACAGCGGCCAGTTCTCGGTCGTTCCGTATTACGCAAAAGTGCAAGAATATTCGAATTTAGAAAGCAGAGACCTTTGGGAATACCATTTGAGTCTTTCTAAAACTGAAGTCCTGGATTTGATGACGCATCTTTGGGAACTTGAGACCAATACCTACTTAAATTATTTTTTTGCCGATGAAAACTGCGCTTTTCAATTGATGGCGCTGATCGAAGCTATCAAGCCGGAATGGAATCTGACCGAAGGATTTTCTTTTTATGTGATGCCATCGCAGTCGATACGTGTGCTTGCAGAACAACCGGGCGCTGTTCAAAAAGTTACGCAGAGGCTTTCGCTTCATAAAAGAATGACTGGTCAGCTTACAAAACTCGATGTGGCGCAACGTGAACAGTTCAACCAACTGGTTAAAAGCGAATTAGATGTTTCGAAAATACAAGACAAACAGGTTCTCGAGGTCGCAAGTCTTTTTCTGTCGTACAAAAACCATGGCCGAAAAGATCAAAACGATAGCTTAAAAGAAGTTAGTGTAACGGAAGTTCTTCGCCACCGAGCTACGCTGGGTGGGTTGTCGACTCTTTCGACTCTTTCGACTGATCCAGACTGGAGTCGACCAGACCGTGCGCACTTGCCATTTCGAGCTGGGGTTTTAGCTGGTGTTGCAGAATCTAAATCATTTTTCGATATTCATTATAAAGTTTCGTTGCACGATATATTAAATTTTCAAGCGGGCTATGCACGCTATTCACGCTTTGATTTTTTAAACATTAAAGCACGTATCGAAACCGAAAATAGAAAAATTTTTCTGAAAGAAATTGATTTTTTAAAAATGGAAACATATTTACCGATCAGTACGTTCGAAACGGAACCTTCATGGCGTGTTGGCTTCAGTCTGGCGACACCCGAAGATCTAAATTGTTATCCCTGTCGCGAGTTCGTGGTCGAAGGCGCCTTGGGTGCAGCTCTTGAGCCCTGGAATAAGCAAATTCTTCTGTACATCATGGCTCCGCTTCGAGCTGGCTTCGCCGACCATCTAGGAAGCGGATACCGCTTGGGTCCCGCAATAGAAGTGGGTGCATTTTTCGAGGCCGCAGAAATTTATCGCACACAAATTTCTGCAAAACTTCAATCCGACCTTTTTCAAGACATCAGACCAAACAGTGTTGCAATCTTCGAAGTGAACCAGTCGTACTTTATCAGCCCGCGCTGGGATGCAAGATGGCTAACAAAATTTGTAGTGCCTTCTGAGTCATTCGGGCGACGACACTCCGAGACCGGTCTACAGTTAAATTATTATTTTTAATTAGCTAATCGGCGCAGCGCTCGAATGGCACCGTCGCACTTAGAGCACTTTCAATACACCGTAGAAGTAATTTGCGACTATCGATAAATCGAGCCTCGCCGAAAGCAGATGTATGACCGCCGCCAACTTGTTCTGAAAATAATTTTGGACCTGGCCATAGGTTAAAATTTTGCTTTCCTAAATCGTAGTCAACGATCGGATCAAATGTGCCATGAAAAAAAAGTGCCGGCATAGTTGGCGTTAGCTCAGGCCTTTTCTTGGCGCTCCAGCTGTCGTTTATTGTTAAATAGGTAAACGCTTTAAGTGGATACAAAAACCACCGTTGGCTTAAAACAGAACGTGCGACTTGCTGGTAGGACAGAAAAGACGAATCTAGAACAACTAGTTTAGGCAGGTGCTGATTCAATTTCTGCTCGTTGAGCTCTTGCAGTACGCGGACTAGAATGTTGCTTCCAAGACTTTGACCAATGGCGATGACTTTTAAGTTGGGAAACTTGGTTGACGCGTACTTAAAAATAGCCTCACCGTCTTCGATCGTTTTTTCCGGAGTCGCTGCTTGATCAGAGCTAGCTCCATAACCCCGGTAGTCAAAAATAAGGTAGTCGTACCCATGATCTGTCAGCCATTTGAAAAACGAAAAGTGCGTTGTTAGGTTTTGGCCATTACCGTGAAAGTGAATAACTAGACCTTTACTTTTTGTCTGCGCAGGAAAATGCCAAGCATGCAAAAAAGAAGTTTTATCTTTAAGCGGCACGTAAAGATCATTCGGGACTGGATGGATTTTTGCGGGGTCCGAAAATGCATAGCGGTCCGCAGGGTAAAGTAAGTGCGTACAGCCAGCGAAGACAAACAGCGCCGGCGCCAAGAAAAAGATTATTCGGCCAACTTTCATTCTACTTTTTATGGCAGCAGTAGAAATAGGTTTCATCATTCAGAATTTTACTGACGGATGAAGAAAATGGCATATTTAAATTGCAGTTGTCTAGCAGCGCACTCTTAAACTGCACAATATTCGTGCCCATCATCTTTTCACACCGAAAATTTTCTGGCAAAGTTGCCTCGGATTTAGCGTTTACGAATTGACTGACCGTTAGGCCCACGACGATTAGAGATAAGAATTTGAAAGACTTGATCATTTTAACTACCTCACTTTATTAAAACCGTATCGCGAGCTGTATTTCCTTGTCGAATAATTTTTTACGATCGCCCGTCCTGTTTTTCTAAATACACCTAGACAGAAAAAAAAATTAACAGTGTAATTATCGAAATAAACAAACCAATGGAGGTTTTTGTGTTAAAGAAGATTAGCTTCGTAGCAACACTTATCGTGTTGTCACAAGCTCAGGGTGCGCACTACGGTATGGCTGGCTGTGGAGTAGGTTCGTTAGTGTTTCAAGATCAACCTGGAATGATTCAAATTGTTGCATCTACTGTAAACAATCTTGTTTCACCACAAACATCTGCAATCTCATCTGGAACGTCGGGATGTTACGAAGAAGGCAGCAGCTCTGCAAAGTTAGATTACATCGAAGCTAACAAAATTGCTTTAAAAGAAGACGCAGCTCGTGGCCAAGGTGAAACGTTACAAGGCTTAACAACTTTGTTAGGTTGCGCAAGCTCACAAGATGTTAATTCTGAAATTAAAAATAATTACAAATCTATTTTTGGTCAGGACAACGCTCAGGACATCTTAAGAGCAATTCGCTCAAACTCAACCGTGCAAAAATCTTGCGTTACTTTAGGTTAATAGGAGAAATGAATATGAAAAATATCTTAATTGTTCTTTTGACAGTTATTGCTTCTGTTTCTTTTGCTCAAACTAAAGCAGCTGCTAAAGGTGCTGAAAAGGGTTTGTTGCGTAATTACGGTATTGCCGGTTGCGGATTAGGCTCTGTGGTTATGGGTAAACGCGGCGGACAAGTTTCTGCGGCCACTACTAATAATACATCTTTCAATCAGATGATCGGTATTACTGCGGGAACATTGAATTGCGTCGATAGCGCAAGCTCACAGGTAGCTAGCCGCATGGATCATTTCATTCTAGTAAACCGTTCGCAAGTTCAAGGTGACATTGCTCGCGGTAATGGCGAAACAATTTTAGCACTAAGCAGCTATATGGGCTGTGAAGCTGCTTCTAATGATATCGCTACCCAACTTAAAAATAATTACTCAACTATTTTTAATGCTGATGCGACTGCCAATGAAATTACTGATAGCATTATTACTGTAGTATTATCAACGCCAGCTTTAGCGCAGCAGTGCAACAGCTTAGCTAGTTTATAATTTTAATTCGCTTACAAGAAAAGTTGCAGCCGTAACTTTTCTAGAATAAAGTCCCAAAAATGAAGATTTTTGGGACTTTTATTTTTGTGATTAGCCTACATTCTTATGGGTTCGCAGTCTCGGCGACAGAACAAATATTTGCTTTAGCTACCACTAAAAAAGTATCTGAGTCTCGTGCTTGGAAAAAGCTGCTACATATCGAAAGAAACTTTTTTGGAATACCCACTACCCAAATTGCTGAGAGCAAATTTTTGCTCTCGAATTCGCCTGGGTTTAATACCGACGATGAGCTTAATGCCACTCTACTGGCCTATCAAATGCCCGCTGAAACTTCAGCCCAAATCATACAGCACCCCTTGAAACCAATCGGCGATTTTAAAATCACCGATCACAGCCAGCATGCTATTTGCCGCTTTCCGGCGCGCCTAAAGTTTTTAAAAACTGAACTAAATGAAGCAACTGATTTTTGGAACTCGCTTCCAAAAGTAAACTGCTCTTACCAAAATATATTTCTAGATTCACTAAGCCCTAAGGCGATCAGTTTTGTTTTTTCTTCTTACTACGCAGACAGCCCAGGATCAGCATTTGGTCATACTTTTTTTCGGATCAACCGCAACACCCAGCAAACCAAGGTAAAACAGGAATTGCTTGATTTCGGAATTGGATTCGCGGCAAACGTTACAGTTACCAACCCAGCAGCTTATGCCCTTATGGGATTGTTCGGCGGATTCACTGGCGCTTGGACTAATTTACCTTACTACTACAAAGTTCGAGAATATAACGACTACGAAGCGCGGGATCTGTGGTCTTATGATTTAAATCTAACGGCTTCAGAAGTTGAAATGTTTGCACTCCATATCTGGGAGGTCGGAGCACACTCGTACAACTATTTTTTCTTTACGCAAAACTGTGCTTATCACATGCTAACTGTACTCGAAGCAGCTGCGCCACGGCTGAATTTAATTGATCACGTGCCATTTTATTACATCATACCTGCTGACTCCATGAAGGCTCTGTTTTATGAAAAAGATTTTGTCACCGGTTTTAATTACCGCCCCAGTGCAAGAAAAGTTTTTCTAGAACGCACAAAACGTATAGACCAAGAACTGGTCCCCGCATTTGAAAATTTCGCAGATACTGAAGTTTTACCAGCCAGTTTTTCTGGCTTATCTGAATTACAGAAAGCTTATTTTCTGGACGCAGCTATCGATCTAATTGATTTACGCCATCCCCAATTAGATGCGAAAAAAAATCCTGCTCTATATGGCAAAAAAGAATTGCTCTTAACACAGCGAGCGCAAGTTAATGTCATCACACCAGAACTACAAATTTTTGCTGACCCCGCCGAGCAGCCCGAACTTTCGCATGGCTCTTCCCGCTTAAGTTTAAGTTATTTTGAAAAAAACCAAGTGAAAACAGGTTTGCTGGGCTACCGCTTTGCCCTGCACGATTTGCAAGATCCACTTATTGGTATGCCGCGATTTTCACAGCTTGAATTTTTCAATTTTAGCTTTCAACTTTTACCAGGTGATTTACATTTTCGTGAAATGAACATTTTTAAGGTTTTCAATTTAAGTCCAAGAAATTTTTTTGAAAAAAAATCTTCATGGGGCTTCGAGCTCGGAATTCAAAATAAGCCGGAGTACTGCGGGCTTGAAGGTGCCGACTGTTACTTAAGTGGATTTTTAGCAAAATATGGCCTAGCAGTTCATCCATTTAACGAAAGCTCAGTAACCTGGGCACTAGCCACGGTGAACACTCGCTATGGCGCCCTACTACAAGATTCAAAATACTATTTAGCTCCGGGTTTTGAATTCGGTTTTTTGTATCGCTTTTCAAATAGCAACTCTTTCTTAGCAACTTTTGCTCGCGAGTATCCCATCAATCGTCATTATTTTCAGAATTACAATATAGAGTTAAGACAAACAGTTTTGAAAAATTTAAGTATTGGTACCCAGGTAAAAAATGATTTTGTGGGCTTCACGGGCCACTATTTTTACTAATTCGATCTCAATCTAGATGTCGCAGGTTCGAATTCCTTACTCCCTACCAATTGCCCTTCAACGAAATTAGCTTTTCAAAAAATCCCAAGTCGGTGTAGTCAGATACAAAGCAGTCGTTTTCAAGCTACGGAAGACACTGATCGGACTACGAAACCAACTCAACCCTGATGGCCACGTGTCGTAAAAATGAAATCGCGACTTGGCGACAACTTGCACTTGTGCATAAATAAGAGATGCTTTCTGAACGTCGTAAAGCTCATTTTTGTCGAGCTCCTTTCGAAAAAATCGAAATCTCCGCTACCGGAGATGTTCATCTATGCTGCCCAGGATGGATTCGCGGACCGGTCGGCAATCTAGGCACGCAAACGCTGGCCGAAATATGGAACGGTGAACAAGCTCAAGAAATTAGAGCGTCTGTTCGCGATGGCAGTTTTAGCAACTGTAATTCGCAGACTTGTCCCCACCTGCATGCTCTCGATGCCGGAGCCCGCCTTGCTCAATATTCTCCGATCGAAGCCTACGAAACGCCGTCAAGTGAACACGCGCGAAATGTAGGCGAAGGCGTAGTTCCGCCTGGACCGCTTGAAATCAATTGTTCGTTCGATCTGACTTGTAATCTTTCGTGTCCATCGTGTCGCCGCGAGCCGACTGTCTGGCGTCCGGGTATGCCGCAGTTTCAACAAGCTGAAAAAATGGCGAACGAAATTATTCGAGCGTTGCCTCGGATTCACCGCTTGAAGCTGGCCGGAAATGGCGATCCTTTCGCCAGTCGTCTTTACTGGAAAATTTTGAAGTCGATCAATCGAACACTGCACCCCAAACTACGCGTGATATTGCATACAAATGCCCAGCTCTTCACGAAAGAGCGATGGAAAGAAATAAGTCCGGCGCATGGCTCGATCGATACTGTCGAAGTTTCGATTGATGCGGCAGATGGTGCAACATATGCGCTGAATCGACGCGGCGGAAATTTCGAAATTTTGTTGGAGCGTCTTCGCTTCATCGCTGAACTGCGCGGGCAGAAAGCCTTTCGTAAACTGCTTGTCAGCTTTGTAGTTCAAGAAAATAATTTTCGCGAGATGCCTGCGTTCGTTGAACTCGGCCGAACATTAGGTGCAGATACGATCATTTTCTCGCGACTTACCGACTGGGGCACCTTTCCGCCGGCAATATTTACGAGTAGATCGATTCATCTTGCTGATCATCCGCTGCACAACGAGTTTGTTAATGTCATCAGTGCGCCGATGTTTACTGACAAAGATGTATTCGTGGGAAATCTCAACGAGTTCATATCTTAATATTGAAGCTTTGTTGGTAGAGTCTTTTGCCTTGTTGAAACGGTTCAACAGCGGTCTATCCACGTGAGTGCCTGTTTAGCTCTGAATCCAGACCTTAGTCGTGAATATAATCGGCCTAGGCAAGTGATAATGCAAAATCTATACTTTCAAGATGATAGGTAAATACATTAAAAAGTTTTTTTTAAAACACATTGCTGAAATTTCTGGTTCGAATGCGTTGCGCTGGTATGGCTTTTTTATTTCGTTAACAAATGTGTTTTCTTGGATCTTTTGGCAGCAGCGAACAATCGTTTACGCAAAACCTATTTGCTGGACATTTGTTCCCTACTGCAATGAATACAATTCGTTTTTTAATGCCTACGCCGGCTATATCATCGGTCTGTATGGGGCTATTTCAGTTTTCACTTGTTTGTTATTCGCTTTCACGCAAATTAAAAAAGCCTATTGGTCTTTAATGATCATCTTTTTTCTAAAATTATTCATTCAGTTTCATGATTATAGACTTATGGGTAACTACCACTATATGAGTAATATTATCATGCTTCTTTTTTTGTTCATCGAGAACAAAGCCCATTTAATTCGTCTAGCAATTGTAGGCTTTTATATGGGCGCCGGCTTAATAAAATTTAACACAGACTGGTTATCGGGCCAGGCATTTCTTTCGCCCGGCTGGGGAACTGGCAAGTTACTCGAGTTTCTTTTAGCGGGCGCTATTTTACTTGAACTTTTTATAAGTCAAATGCTGCTATCTTCGAATAGATATCTAAGAAGCTTTTCTTTATTTGCCTTTATTTTTTTTCATATTTATTCGTTTTCAGTTGTAGGTTGGTTTTATCCGATGATTATGTTTAGTTTACTAAGCATTTACTTACTAAGTACTGAAAACTTTGATGTTAAGTCAGTACTTAATAAGCCGTCTAATTTAGCTTACGTTTTAATTTTTCTGTTCGCCCAGCTCGTGCCGATCTTATTTTTTGAGAAGCCTTCGATCACCGGCCAAGGCCGGCTGGTCTCGCTAAATATGCTGGATGCAAAAGCGGTCTGCGTAAATTACGTAAGTTATTCGCCTAACGAAAAATCTCTAGTGTTCGCAGCCTACGACAATAGCTATTTAGGCATTCGAATTGGCTGTGACCCACTCGTACTGGTTGAAAATATAAAAAATGACTGCACACAAATCAAAGAAAAAAATTTGAATCGAAAACTAGATTTTCACTTTTATGCCCGCAATATTGCGTACTCGTCTGACTCTTACGAAATGAATTTTAAAGATGTTTGCAATAATCCGCCGCGCATCAGTCTTATGGGCGTCGTCAGTCAAAACTAAGGAAATGGATGGGGCACTTCGCAAATATTTTTTTGATTTTGCAAACGTGCATGCCCATTCGGTCTATTCTGATGACTTGCATTCAGCGGCAGCAAGTCCGGAGAAATGGCTTTAGCCACATAAACAGGTAAGCCTTCAAATTCAACTGAAGTAAGATCGGCTACGAATAACCGAATATTTTTTTGATTCAAAATAATTAAAGTCGATTCAAAGTCTTTATCGGTGATTAAGTCTTGAATTCGTATCATGGGTTGTTTTTGATTGTGATTAAAAATACCTAGTAAATTTAAGTTTTCGGTGAAGTAAAAAAGATTTCCGTGATCATTAAATGATTTGATATTATTAAAGTCTCTGTAGTAATCGATCGCACGAAGATCAAATTTTTGTTTTCTACTACAAATTTGAACTAGCTCTAGTAACGCTTTGTGAATAGCATCGGTAATGTTTGGTCTATACGCCGACGACATACTGTAAGCTGGCAGATCATGTTCATTATTTGTTTGGATACTAGCTACGGCGCTGTAGTCGCCGATTGCTGTCTTAAGTAATCTTATCTTCAAAAAATTACTTATTTTATTTAGTCTAGATAGTAAATCGCTAATTTCTTTACTCAATTTCGTTAATTCAAATAATTCAATTTCATAGACTTCACTTTGCGTTAGCCAAGCATACTGAAATGCGTCTCGCTCAATTAATTCGTATATCGCTGACTGCTCGGCGAAACTTTTAGTTTGCCCAGCGCCCATACCGTTTGTCGTATTTTCTGCAAAGCGAAGAACAGACTTATTGAAGATCGCATCAATTGGCAAATTGACTTTCTTCCTTGATACTCCGCCAAGTTGTTCAGCTTCAAAAAGCAAATTTGCTTCGTAAATATCTTCAGAAGTTTTTTTATCATCAACTGTTTGATGCTCAGCTGTCGTCGTAGAAAAATGCGTCCCGCTAAATATTAATTTTGGATCTACATCGCTAGAATGCTTTATTCGAGATCGAAAGGCAGAATAAGGCAGTAAGTAACAGTGGCGCTCGATACCTTCATATACCGCTGACATTTTTGCCTGCACATTGAATAGACTCACGCCCGAACAAATCACTTTACGACCGCCGATTCCATTGCTTGGGTTTTCGCACAGAATTCGCTGTCGAAAAAAATCCGGATGAATAAATGAATCTTGTCTTAACCCTAAATCAGTTAAAACTCCAAATTTAGAATCGAATAAAATAGTAAGTTGCTCTAAAAGATCATTCATTTGGAAAACAAATCTTACAAAGTGGAGACTGCATAAATGCATTGTCGGCTACTTTAACGTCTTTGAAGTTCAAACTCAAAAGACGATTCTTAAAGTATTCAAGGCCCTTGAAATGACAAAGTTGTATAGCGACATAATCATAAAGTAGTTGCTCAGAAAGAAACATACTTACAGGATTAATCACAATCTGATTCTCTTCTTTCTCTAGTTCAATTAGGAAGTCTACGTCAGCGGACCTACTTTTTTCGCGAAAAAAATAACACTCTATGCATGCAGAGTTGTTAACATTTAATGCCGGACCAATATTAACTGACGAGCAGTCAAACTCAATCCAAAGCCAAGCCATTTTTATTCGCTTAAAATAGGCATTAAGCTGACGTAATTTGGGTCGCTCACTTGTGCGCGTAATGACAATGCAAATCTTACTGTTGTTCAAATTACATTCTTGAACTTCGCCGAGATTACAAATATTGACTACCAGATTCTTATTCATCACCAGCATACTTTTTTGCAATGCCTGCCCGTCAAATAAATCACTAAAAATGATGTAGCTTTGCTTACTGACGTTTTCTGTAAAAACCAATGCTTTAATCTCAATTAAAGCATTTATCAACTTTTCAAACTCAAAACCTTTTTGTAACAGTACATTTTTATCGGCAAGCTGAGCAAATGTGAGGGCGGTTTTGAGGGGTATTAACAATGTATCGATCATTAATTGCGCTTGTTGGTAATGAAAAACGATTTTTTTTTGGTTGATTAAAAATAATAAAGAAACATCAGACGTTTTAATTACTTCGCAAAATGGATTTAGCTGAATTAACTTATCACTCACAAATTTATAATTGAATTGGCTCGAATTACAGTCAAGATGTAATAAGACACTTATGGGTTTGCTTTTAAACATTGGCTGGCCATAAGTATAGAATCTACTTCTTTAAATCTCATATTGGCTCATTAGCAGGTTATATGACAAGCTCACTTTACGATTATCCATGCGTACGCTAGAATAAAGACAAAAAATAATCGGCTTTTTAAAAGCAGGAGCCCATGACAGGTTATCAAATTCGCTTACTAATGATTGCGGTCGCCTACATCTGGGCACGAAAGTACTTTAACTCGAAAGAGCAAAGGCACACTTTAATGCTAGCGTTTTTTAATTTTGCGATTCTTATTGCATTAGAACCTCTTTATTTTTCATATTTTCGTACTTTATTTAATTCTGCGCAGCTCATGATTTTACGCCCTTGGGACATAAGCTGGTTAGGGTTCTTGGGCGTATTTGTCCTGGCTGATCTTGTGTACTACGTAACTCATAGACTATCACATGCTGTTGAGCCCTTATGGAGATTTCATGCAGTTCACCATTCCGGCAAAGAAATGTCATTGATGTTGCATTTCCGAATTTCGCCAGCTGAATATATTTGGAAGGCTCCATTTGAGTTTCTTCCCATCTTTTTGGGTGCGCCGATGATACCTATGCTATTTAGCTTTCGATTTTCAACTTGGTATCAATTTATTATGCACCACCCAACTTGGAAATACCCAAATTGGCTTGGCTACTTGTTTGTATCCCCACAGCACCATCGCGTTCATCACAGCGAAGAAATACACATGCAAAACAGTAACTTTGCCGGAGTCTTCAATATTTGGGACCGTATTTTTGGTACCTATCAAGTGCCGATCGAGATAAAAAATTACGGCGTAACTGATTGGTCAGATAATCCGCACCCAACACACTTTGTCTATTTTAAAAAAAAGTAACTTATTATTACTTTCTTTTTTGATTACTCGAATCAAAATATTTAGACACGTTACTGCAAATAACGTCGTACTTTTCACTCAGACTATCGAAAAAATTAATATTATTCGGCTCGGGCTGAACCTCTGAGTAAGTACCATTTTTATCACAAAGATAAATTTTTTGATCATAGTATGTTAATGCTCGTGAAGACTTCGATAAATATCGCGAACTACTTAAAAGCTCTGCGTTCTCGTCTAAAAAAACTAAAAAATCTGCCTTAGACCCATGAACTAAAAGTAAGATATTTTTTTTTACTTCTAGTATCTGTTTTGCTCGCCCACCTAAAGAAACCACCCAGTCTGGGCGTAGAGTTTTAATTGAAATTTTCCATAAATCATTTCGGCCTGTGAAATACATCGCTTGCTCGTTTTTTAAAAGCATTCTGGCCGTACTATTTTTTGTTGCGGGAATTGTGACACTTGAAATTAATGCGCCATCTGCAGACGATTTGAATATAATAGTGTTTTTTTCTATTTCATGAAAAATTTCATTCGTAATAAAACCGTGTGAAATTGGAACAAAGAATTGCTGCAAAGAATAAGGCTTAAAAATATTTGAGCGCGGATCAATAACAATTTCAGTTAATGATTCGGTGGAACTAAAAAGATACGGGTTTATTTTTATTATTTTACTAACAACTATTACGAGTGCAATTGCGTTACAAAATAGAAAAATTCTTGTAGGTAGATTAAATTTTTTGATCATTCATGCATATCTCAAAGACATTCCTAAATTCTAAGCAAACTTCAAAATAATTCCAAGCGATTTTGGATTGTATTTAGCAGGTCTAGTTTCAATTTCTTGAAAAAAATCGAAATTAATCGAATCAATATGATACAAGTTAATAAAAATGCAGTTAAGGTATTACGCAAAATTATTTGGTTTTACAAAAAATTTTTGATCAACATTTTTTCACTGTAAAATAGATTTTCGTTTTTACGACCTTAACTCAATCAAAAACAATTTAAAGTCGGTTTAATAATTGCACCTCTATTGAGTGGGGGATCTATGAAAGTACAAATATCAGTTCTGGTTGCTTCGGCGATGCTAATTGCTAGTTTTCAAAATTGTTCACGAGTTTCTTTTGAGGCTATTCCTGTCGAATCTGCCTCCGTATCGTCTTTAGCAAACACTGGTTACGAAGAGTTTAAGTCAGAAAAACTTTCAAGCACGAAAGACTACGCTCTTGATATGGTTTGGGTCGTTGATAATTCGGGTTCTATGACCGCAGAAGCCAACCATGTTCGAAATAACGTCGAAAACTTTATCAAATCCCTGTCAGTTAAGTCTGATTTTAAATTTATGCTCATAAGCAAACAAGGATCAATCGGCCTTGCAACTCAAATTCCGGCAGCCCTAGTGTCGGATCGAGTTCTGCAGGTAAATACACTTATTGGATCGACCAACGGACCTGATATTCTTTTGAATACCCTGCGCGCGAAAAGTTCATTCTTTAGACCAGATTCGAAAAAATTAATTGTTTTTGTAACTGATGATAATTCAACATTATCTTCGGGCGATTTTACTGCAAATCTATTTAAAGTCTCAACTTTTAATGCAGAAAACACATCAGTTTTTTCATTTATAGGATTAGGTCCTCAAATTAGTCCCTGCCAAGCCAAAACAGGCCAGGTCTACCAAGATTTAGCAGCTACCTTGCAGGGCAAAACATATAATATTTGCGAAGCTGACTGGACTCAGCATTTTGCAGATTTACAACAAAGTGCTATTTTAACTATAAGCATTCAAAGAATATTCCAGCTATCGCAAGCGTCTGTATTATCAATTGATGCAGTCACTGTAAACAATCTAAAGCTGAAAGAATCTGAATATACTATTTCTGCCGACCGAAGAAGTATCTCGCTTGCTAACGATGTTGTGCTAATCGAGAATTCTACGATCGGAGTAAGCTACTCTTTCTAGCTAACACAACACAGAATGATTTGGGCTTGTAAAAAGCCCTTAGTCACCAATGAACGGACGACCCTGCTTATAGTGAACTTTTCTAGAGCCCTCTTCCGTGTCAACTTTGAACTCAACATCTAAAGTAAACTTGGGGTTGTCTCCTTTAGGATGATAAATTTTGTAAAAGTGCTTTTGAAAAGTTAATAAATAGTCCGCAATTTTTTCTACTTCAGCATACGGCAGTACCGGCTCCGTTTTAGTAAGACTTGAGTACTTTATATATTTTACGGTATACTTCGTGCCGGCTTTTCGGTCTGGAGTTAGTAAAACTAAAACTTGATCCGGAGTTAAATCTGGATTTGGGTTGGTAACTGCTTCAGAACCTTGCTGAATATTTAAATAAACACCTTCTCCTAAAGACGGGTCAATAATATTACGGCCGACTCCAACTCCGTTTGCGATTTCGTTTGGGAAGGCCGGGCTGACCAGCATTGCCATTGAAACATCTAAATGATTAATTCCAAATAGATCACGCTCATCAAACGCACGTAAGTTCCAAACTGAAGACCAAACTGATTTAAATGCTTTTTCGATTGTTTTTTTAGGTTTCGCCGGATCATATGAATCTGAATCATAAAGACCTGCCCCCGTGAACTGCGGCATATCTTCTGAGTTTGTCGAACTTCTAAAGCGAATTTTCCCATTTGGATAAAGGTTCGTCACTAAAGATTTAACCTGGGCTACTAAAGCCGGGTTAACAATCATGTCATCGTCTTTCATGCGTTTTTGCACAGCCGCTAATGAGTCCACTAAAAACTGGCGATCAGTTTTAATTCTTGGGTCTTGTAAAAGCTTGGCGATATATTGTTCGATTGTTAAAATTCCGTCGAACTTATTTGTTTGAATGAATTCGCGGTAATAGAAAAAAGGAATTGCATAACCAGGGCGTACGGCTTCTGGTAAAACGTGAGTCATTTCTGAATAATTTGCCGACTTCGCTCCGACCGAAATCACGTCGTTAAAGCCCATATCTTTTGTTGAGCGAATTCTTTTTTCAGCTAAATCAGCACGTAATTTAATGACCGGCTTGTTGTCATGACGAGCGCTCCAGTAAGCTTCTGCTTCTGCTTGAGCAACCTCGTGAATATCCATAGCACCATCTTTTAATTGCAAACGAACTAACGCTTTTTTCGCTAACAACGCTTTTATACGTGGATCTTGAGAAGCTTTCTTAATAAAGACATTCGGCGTACCACGATTTTTACTTTTGATGTTAACGTGCGAAAGTGGAGTTTGTGGCTCTTCAGTGATAACACCCGCCACCACACCTAAATCTAGCGGAAGCATTTCAAAAACTGGTAGCATTTTGTAAGTTAAAGTCGCCGTTAATTTATCAGTCTGATCACGGGGAATAAAAGTTAGATAACCATACCCTACGCCTGAATTTTCAATTGAAAAATCTGCTGATTGTGGATTGGCATTCGGAAAGAATGTTTTTAACTGAGTTAAAGTTGAATCTAAAGAAATTAATGCTGAAGATCGAATACCTTCATCGACGAAAGAGGCAACCGAAGTTGACACCAACTTCCAGTCATTTAATGCTGGCTGAAATACTTGTTCGTATTGCATTACACCTTCAGAAAGGGCTTGCGACACTAACGACAAACCGGTTTCAGGCTGGGTTTGTAAAGCGTCGATTAACTGCATTTTACGAGCTTCAGTCATAAAGCCAGTCGCGTAACTTAAGTTTAACATCATCATCGCTTTTAAAGTTAAATCTGGCACCGTATTAGCCGAGATCTTTCCCGCATCGGCTTGAACAAAATCTTGAATCCGAATTATTAAGTGGGTTAAGTCTACATTTCTAGTCGTGAAAAACTTTAGGCGTGCTGCCGCTGCTAGTTCTGTTAACTTTACTAGGGTATTTAAGCTGTTACCTGAATTAGAAAGACCCGAGATCATCGCCGAAGCGTCTGGTAATTCATTTTTTACCTTCGGCATAAATACATTTAACGTTTCTTTGTCGATCGTGTAATACGTCGAAATCATAGATTCTAGACTGTCATAGGTCGCCATGTCAGTCGCAGAAATAGCCGAAGCATTCGCTCTTTGAAAAGCCGCTAACAAAGCCAGTATTTCTTTAGACATACCGTTATGGATTGAGTTTCTTAAACGACGAAACTCTGCCGCTTTCTCTGTTGAAAGATAAACATCTAAATTGGTTGATAGATTAGCAACTATTGCGCGCACTGTTGATAAAGATACCGTTTGCTTACCAGGCAGTAAATTTGAACGCTTTTGAAATTCAACTAAAGTTAAATAATCACCTTCATGCGAAGCATTTGCCGCCATGTATTCAGCCATTAAGCGATAGTATTTTGCTTCGTGGGTATCATCCGCAACACCTCGCTGATTATAGCTTTTTGTTAAAGCTGAGGCTGGGCTATTCGTCATATAAAAAAGCTCTAGCATTTGGTGGCGTGCCATTGAAAAAGCCATCGCTTTTCCTTCGGCACGAGAATTCAAAGCCGCTGGGTTTAAGTTAAAAGCCTTCGAAGCTTTCTCTTCGGCCGTAGCCACGAAAGTATTATTTAACTGCCAATAGTTTGAACCATAGCGACTACCAACATAGAAATCGATATTAGCTAGCTCTGATGCCTTATCACTGCGAAAAGCCACCGTTAACAAGTTATTCTTAGGCGGCCCCACTACTACACCATTTTGCATAACAACCACTCGTCCAGACGCAGTTTGATATACATTTAATCCTAATGCACCCTTAGAAGCTTTTTTTATTTCTCCGAAGATAGTTTTGATTTTTGCTTCGCGCTCAGGCCCGGTTGAGACCTGAGCCGAAAGTTGAAGTGCAAAAACTGAAGCAGCTAAAAATAATAGGGCTCTTTTCATAATTATTTTACCTTCGTAATAGATGGAGCTAATTGCTCGTATTCTGCTTTAAACTTTGCCTCATAACAAAATGCATATTCATTTTTTAGAGGGCCACATCCAACTGCGCGCCCAAAGATGCGGTCTAACTGTTTACCTAAGCTAGTGTGGTCGCTAGACTCACCCAATGATCGCATTTGTGAATCAGACATTGCAAAAAATTGCATTTTATCTTGTTCGTAATCTTGTTCGTAAAGATCGAACTCTCCGGTCATCTTTAAACTGAAGCCTTTAGCGCGCACGTCAGTTGGCTTTGCTTTCACAAACTGCGAAATATAGGGATTGATGAAAATGTATTTGCCATCTTCGATTTTAAATTGATTCTTGCCATATAAGAATGCGTAAAATGCTTCTCGATTAAATGACTGATCGATCATACCAGCCCCTTCGCGATAACCCTCGCCAGAATCGCCCGCGATTGCGTAGGCTAAGAAATACTTAACTCCCATTACTTCAGGCTTACCGTTGCCATCAATATCAAACAAATCGTAGTCTTGTGAAACATTACCGAAGTAGGTTACCTTCGTCATTTGATCCGGAGCCGCGGGAAAAATATTACGAACTTCTAATAAATGGCCAGCAGACATACGTGTACAGCCATGTGAAACACCGCCACGAGAAACAACCCATAGCGTGTCATTCGCCGTAGGAATATTTAGTGTCTGAAACAAAGACTTATAAATTGAGTTTTTCAAGTTTGTACGAACGGCAGGGTTATGAATTCCATTGCCTGTTGTTGTATAATCCATTTTAGGAATAAAACCATAAAAAGGTTCTGATCGAATATGATCAACATCATGATAACTGCGCTTTATGAAATTTAATACACCGGTTTCGCGGATAATGGGAATTTGATTTCCGTCGCGGTCTTTCGTGTAGTCTTTGACTGATCCGTTAGGATAAATCGCCGTAAACTCTGGATACTCTAAAATTAGATTTCCAGAGCTATTTGTGTACATACTTGATTCTAGTTTTCCATTTCGCAAAACTTTGAAAGAATAGCGATTCTGAGTTGCTAGATTAAATAACTCGATCGCTTTTTGTGTAAACGTTGCGGTACTGCTAGCCGCTAAAGTATCCGCCAACTTTGCTTTTAACTCAGGTGTGATGGCGTAAGTGTTTACACGACCCGGTACAATTTCATTCACTAATACGACAGTTTTATCTTGGTTTTTTGAAATGTAGTCTTCTACTTTACCACCTGCAGAGGCTGCGAACGCATCTGCAGAATTTTTCCAGCGCGCAACGTAGGCGTCCATATCTAGACGCATTGAAAAAACGCGCCCTGGATTTAATTTTTGTAAAGTTAGCAAACTTTGAGCGTAAAATTCTTCTTTGGAGATGGAACCCGTATCGAATTTACTAATTAATTGATTTACTGAGTAAAGATCAGAATTTAGAACTGATTTAAACATTCCCATTTGATCTTGCTGTTGCAATAAGATCAGGTTTTTAGAAACCGCGTCAACTACCAAGCTTTCACGGGCTTTCAAATTGTATAGATAAGTCATCACCGTATATTCATCCAGTGGTGCCGTTAAACGAATTTGATTACCGCGGCTAAGATGAAAGTGAATTCTATTGGCATCGGCCACTCGGGGAGCAAAACCAGTGTAGAAAGCCGGTAAATAAGTCGAACGACCAGCTTTCCAGGCGACTCCGTTTGTAATTAAAGATTTGTTGTAATCTTCGACCGACAGCGTTTGTGCAAATGACGGCAACGCCATTAATAACCCCGTAGCTAAATACAGACTGTTTTTCTTCATAGACTTCCCTTTGATTTATTTTTTTGAGACGTGCTCGTTGTACGCTATGCGGGCAGAAATAAAAAGTTTTTATACATAAACAAACATTTTGCGCCCAGTAGTCGTGCCTGCTTTGGAAGTAATTACAAACGCACATAGCTTCTTTAAAAAACTTAACAAAGCCCTCTATAAAATTTGCATGACTGTCAAATCTTTCGTCTTTCGTTTTAGAGCGCTGTAAGCCTCAACGCTTTATCTTTTTTACAGCTTTTTTTACCTCTCAGAAATACTGTTAACTCTACAACGCCTTTGTGCTATTTCGGAAGGCTGTCTCGGAGGAAACTATGTTCAAAAAATTCTTTTTCGTTATCACAATTATTCTTGGTTTTTCATTTCATCAGGCCGAAGCGCAAGTTTGGGAACAAGCCGAGAATTCGTCAGCCGCACCGATTGACCCAGAAATTCGCAACTTCGCTGAATCTGACTTTCAAAACCATTCTTGGCTAAATGAGTTCACCAATGTCATCGTAATTAATAAAGCAAACGAAGGCACCGATCGCCAAACTTTGCGTTTATACGTAAAGGGCAAACTTCAATTTATAACGAAAGTTTCTACAGGCCGTGAGAAACACGAAGGTGGTTGTGCTGCGGGTGAAGATCCAAAAATACATCACTGTTCAGTTAGAGCTTATTGGTCAACTACTCCGGTTGGTTACTTCGATGTTGATAAGTTAGATCAAAGATATTTTTCAAATCTTTGGAAAACCTGGATGCCTTATTCAGTTTTTTTCGAGCCTGGTATCGCGACTCACCAAGCTCCAGCGGGCACTGAGGGTAAATTAGGTTCACGCGCTTCAGGTGGTTGCATACGTATGCATCCGAATGCAGCTCCACTTATCTTCAAAACTGTACAGAACACGGCAGCCGGTTTGGTGCCGCTTGTTTCAATCAATGGAGAGTTGAAAAAAACCGCTTCTGGTGATGTAATTCGTGCTGTGAGAAACAAAACCTTATACATCGTTCAAAATGTGGTCGTGAAGTAATGTCAGCAACCGAACTGCCTGCGCACTTGGGCGTAGCTGAAGAAAATCGTAATCAAGCTTGGGATGAGAAATTTTTTAAGATAATTTCTGAATCTGATCTAAAAATTTTGACGGAAGATCCCCAACAGGGTCCCGACGGATGGCCTTACCTTATCACGGAAACTGATACCAAAATTGTCTCGGGCGAAAAAATCGATTCAGCTCAAAAAGTTTTTCATTGGTTATCAACTCGTGGTATTGGCTTGGTCGTTAACCCAAAACGTTTACCTTACCCGGACTATGTCTTTTCTTACGGAATGATTTGGTCATTTCGCGAAACCGGCTTTTTCATTAAATACCAAGAATTGACTAGACCTAAAGAATTCATAATGGATAAGCCTGACAAAGTTCAAGCTGGTCCTCCGACGACTGAATATCTTCCCGACTATGCTCGCAAGGTTCTGAAAGACTTCTTTCGCGACCAAAGCGTTTTTGATCCTCGTATTTTGATGGTTTCAACCGACGGTGAAAACTACGATCTGTGTTTTTCGCTAGAGTCTTTGGGTAATCCGCCTGAAGCAGAGCACCAAGGTGTACTTGAAGCTATTTCTTGGTTTTTACCTCCGCACTATTCGATTGCGGTCGTTAGCGAAAAGGGTTTTCCAACTTTTCAATCTCTTTAAACCTTCGTCGAGGCTAGCTGCGTCTTCACTCAACGTCGCAAGTGTTGAGTGCTAAGATGGAAGCCATTCTACTTGGGGATAAAATGATCAAAAAATTACTTATCGGTTTTTTCGCACTGTGCTTGGTTATTATTACCGGAATTTACCTGGCTTATTCATCTGTCAAAAAATCTTTACCCGATATTATCAAAATGGAAGACTACAAACCTTTATTAGTCTCGCAAGTTTACGACCGCGATAATAAAAAAATCGGAGAATTTTTTCGCGAACGTCGCGTACTAATCCCGTACAAAGATATACCGCAAATGGTTGTAAATGCTTTTCTAGCTGCAGAAGACGATCAATTTTTTCAACATAAAGGTATTAATCTACAAGCTTTATTTCGCGCTTTTTTAGCTAACATGCGCGCCGGTCGTAACGTTCAGGGCGGTTCGACTATTACCCAACAAGTAGCTAAAACACTACTTTTATCAAACGAAAAAACAATCACTCGTAAATTACGCGACATTTTATTAGCCATGCAAATGGAGAAGAATTTAAGTAAAGAAGAAATTCTTTATCTTTACTTAAACCAAATATATTTTGGTCAAGGTGCTTACGGTATTGAAATGGCTGCGCAGACCTATTTTAAAAAACCGGCTAAACAATTAACTTTGCCTGAAGCAGCAATGCTTGCCGGATTACCCAAAGCTCCGTCCGACTTTTCGCCAGTAAAGAATCCCTCACGCTCGAAAGAGCGCCAAATTTACGTCTTACACCGGATGGCTGATGTTAATTATATTAAAAAAGAAGAGGCTGAAAGCGCCGTGAAAGAACCGCTGAAAGTTTATTTACGTGAAGATTACGAGGTAATGGCTCCATTCTATTTAGAAACTGTTCGTCAGCTTTTAGTAAAGCAGTTAGGCGAAGAAGTTATTCTTGATCAGGGTGTAAAAATTTACACTGGGTTAGACTTAAAAATGCAAATTGCTGCGAACGAGTCTGTGACAAAAAATTTGAAAGAATTAGACAAGCGACAAGGTTTTCGCGGACCTTTGAGCACTTTAAAGTCTGACGAAGAAATAAACGCGTACTTAGAGAAACTGAGAACGAAGTTAATTACAGAATCAAATCCCGAACGCACCATTTTGCCAGACGGAAGCTTTGCAGAAATCGAATGGCATGCAAATAAAAAACAGAAAAAAGAAAAAAAAGTAGCAGAAATTACTTCTGACAAACTTCCATCGTTTTTAAAAATTAGCAAAGACTATGAAGCAGTCGTTATTAATGTTGACGACGAGCAAGGTTTCGTTGAAGTTCGTTTACCCGAGTCCAGTGGCATGATTGAATTTGAAACGATGACGTGGGCTCGCAAGCCAAATTTTGATAAAAAGCCCGAGGTCGATCTTTTGAAAAAGCCTTCGACCGTTTTAAAAAAAGGCGATGTGGTTTTAGTTAAAATTATGGCCGACAAATTTCAATGGTCTAAAAAAAGAAAATCACTAACCGGTTTACCGAATATTACGCAGCATATTGCGCTCGAGCTAGATCAAGAACCCGTGGTCGAAGCTTCCTTACTTTCGCTGGACCAGCAGACACAAGAAGTCTTAGCGATGGTTGGCGGTTACAGCTTTTCGCGAAACGAATTTAATCGCGCCCTTCAGGCCGCCCGCCAAACAGGATCAGCTTTCAAAGCTATTGTATACGCTGCCGCTCTTGAAAAAAACTACACTCCATCCACCCCAATTATAGATGCGCCGATTATATATAAACAATCCGGTGGAGACGAAGAAGGCCAAGGCGATGATAAGGTTTGGAAGCCTTCAAATCACGGACGCGAATTCAGCGGCGAAATCACGATGCGTAATGCGCTTGTTAAATCTTTGAACATACCCGCCGTTAAAATTATGGAAGACATCGGCGTTCCCTATGCGACCGAATTCGCACAACGTCTCGGAGTTTTTTCTAAGTTAAATCCTGATTTTACTTTAGTTCTTGGTTCAAGTTCATTAACACTTTTTGAAATGACTAAAGTATTTTCTGAGTTCGGTCGTATGGGCTTACGCACTAGGCCGCTGATGGTTAAAAAGGTAATTGATCGCAAAGGTAATGTAATTTTGGAAAACTTAGACCTTGATGCACGTTTTTTAGATGAAACTAAAAAAACTGAAGAAGATTTTGAATTGAAAAGAAAAGCTTATTTACAACGGTCAGAAGAATCAGAAGCAACAGATTCGCCGATTTTCTTTGAAAACCCAGAACAGTTAATGCGGCCGCAGACCGCCTACGTGATTACGAATATGTTAAAAGGTGTTATCGAAGACCCGAATGGTACCGGGGGGCAAGCGGCCAAACTGGGTCGCGAAGCAGCCGGAAAAACCGGAACAACTAATGGTTATGTAGACGCCTGGTTTCTTGGCTACACTCCCAATATTGCTACTGGAGTATGGGTTGGCTTCGATAAAGAAAAGACGATCGGAAAGTCTGAAGTTGGCGGCAAGTCAGCCCTGCCTATTTGGCTTGACTACATGAAAGAAGCGCACGAAAAACTACCTGTTTTATCATTTCCGATCCCTGAAGGAGTTAAATCCGTGAAAATTGATGCTGACAGTGGTAAATTAGCAAACTCGGCTAGTAAGCGCGTGATCAACCAAGCTTTCATTGATGGAACTGAGCCCACTGCTGCTGCAAGCCGATCTGAAGAAACAACAGATCACTTGAAGCAGGACATAGATGAGTAAAGACATACACATTTGGGGCATTAAACAAAATAACTTAAAAAATATCGAAGTTAAGATTCCGATCGGAAAGCTGACCGTCATCTGCGGTCCGTCCGGTTCTGGAAAAAGTTCTTTAGCATTTGAAACCTTATTCGCCGAAGGACAGCGTCGATTTATCGAAAGTATGTCGAACTACGCCCGTCAGTTTTTAAATAAAGCGCCTAAACCAGACATCGAAGGTATTCACAACATTCCGCCCGCTATTTCGATCGAACAAAAAAACACCGTTAAGTCTTCGCGATCGACGGTCGGCACCACCACCGAGATTATTGATTACTTACGTCTGCTGTTTGAAAAGATTGCGGTACCCTACTGTCCGCAACACGATATACCTGCCACGAAAATCTCTACCACTGCTGCGACTGATCTGGTTTTAAAACAGTTTGCAGACAAGCGCGGTTACGTACTGGTCGAAGTGTCGAAAACCAATCGAGTACTTGAAGGAAAAAAACTTCATGCGCTTTTGTTACAAGAGGGTTTTTTAAGAATTACGACTGTCGAAGAGAAAAAACCCAAAAAATCTTCTGAAGCCTCAAAGTTTGAGGTTTCACCAATTATTGATATAGGCGAACCCGCTAATATTAAAAAGGGTATTCCCACAGAAACATTCTATCTAGTGATCGATCGCTTGTCTTTTTCGGCCGATGAAAAAGGGCGCTTAACCGATTCGTTAACTCAAGCCTACGAAGCTAGTATTAAATATATTACCGGCGTAACTTCTCGTCGGGCCTTTGTCGTTACAACTGATGGTGATTACTTAAAACTAAGTGAAGAGCCGTCGTGCCCGGTTTGCGGTTGGCAGCCCCCACCTATTTCTTCGAAATTATTTTCTTTTAATTCGCCGATCGGCGCTTGCCAAACTTGTAAAGGATTCGGAAATATTCTTGAAATTGACGAAGCTAAGGTTGTTCCCAACCCGAAACTATCTATCTCGCAAGGAGCCCTTAACCCCTTTACTATGCCCAGCGCCGAGCAAGACAAGAAGGCTTTGTTTTCTTTTGCTAAAAAGCAAAAAATTGATATGCAAATGCCTTGGGCTGATCTTCCCAAGGCCCACCGAGATCTAATCTGGAAAGGCAATAAAGATTTTTTCGGCGTCGTTGGCTTATTTGAATATTTAGAACAAATTAAATACAAAATGCACGTACGTGTATTTATATCTAGATACCGTAGCCCACGACTTTGTCCGGATTGCCACGGCTCAAGACTGCGTAAAGAAGTTCAAACTATTTTTGTTCACCGTAAAACAATTATGCAACTAACGGCAATGACGATCGAAGATATCTTCGCGTTTTTTGAAAAGTTAAATTTAACAAAATATGAAGAAGATGTGGCGGGCGAAGTTTTAAAGCAAATTCGCGCTCGTTTAAATTTCTTGATGCGTGTTGGAGTTAACTATTTAACCTTAGATCGTGAAACTCGTACACTATCGGGTGGCGAATACCAACGTCTAATCTTGGCGAATCAGTTAGGCATGGGTCTATCACAAACATTATACGTGCTTGATGAGCCGACGGTTGGCTTGCATCCGCGAGACAATGACCGTTTAATTTCTATTTTAAAAGACTTAAAGAACCTGGGCAACACCTTAGTTATCGTTGAACATGACCACGACGTTATCAGAAACTCAGAAAACGTTATCGAGATGGGACCCGGTTCGGGCTACCTAGGCGGCGAAGTCATTTACGCCGGGCCGACCGAAGAATTTTACAACTCTAAAGAATCAGTAACAGTACCTTATTTAAAACAACAAAAGTGGGAGCCTCTTCGCACAAGTCGCCCAGTAGATATTGATAAATTTAAATTCAAAATCGAACTGCGTGGCTGCTCGGGCCATAACTTAAAAAATATAGACGTTGAATTTCCGCTGAATAGACTCGTTGTGGTTAGCGGCGTGAGTGGTTCGGGAAAGTCGACCTTAGTTAGTAAAACTTTGTATCCGGCCTTAGCTCGTAAGCTTGATATTGAATTCGAACCTGTACAAGAATACTCGGAGCTTATTGGTTATGAAAATCTTAATAACGTTCTGTTGATCGATCAATCGCCGATCGGCAAATCGGCGCGCAGTTCTCCGATCACCTATTTGAAAGCTTTCGATGCTATTCGTTCGTTGATGGCAACGACGCCTGAATCTAAACAACGCGGATATACGCCCGGCACTTTCAGCCTAAACGTTGATGGTGGTCGTTGCCCGACTTGTAAAGGCACGGGCTACGAAGAAATTGATATGCAGTTCATGGATAACGTTATTTTACCTTGCGATGTATGTGACGGTAAAAAATACCGCCCCGAAATTTTAGAGGTTTTATTTCAAAATAAAAATGTTTATCAAATTCTATCTATGACCGTAGCCGAAGCGATGAACTTTTTCGTGGCTCATCCAAATATACGTAAACCTTTGTCGGTGCTAAAAGAAGTTGGGTTAGATTATTTGACGCTAGGTCAGCCTGCCAATTCTCTGAGCGGTGGCGAATCACAGCGTCTAAAAATTGCTAAAGAGCTATCGCAAGTAACTCAAAAAGCAACCCTGTATATTCTAGATGAGCCCACAACGGGGCTGCATTTTAGAGAGGTTGAGCTGCTTATGAAAGTATTACATAAGCTCATAGAGTCAGGCGGTTCAGTGATCGTGGTCGAGCATAATTTAGACGTGATTAAAAACGCAGATTATGTGATAGATATGGGCCCGGAAGCCGGTAAAAACGGCGGCAATGTCGTCGTCGCCGGAACGGTTCAAGATCTGATCGCGGCAAAGAAAAGCTTAACCGGACAGTATCTAAAGAAATATGTAGGAAAGTAGTTAATGTTGATGCCCCCTGAATTACGAGCGACCATAAAAGAGCTTTTTGCGTTTAAAAAGAATTTATTC
The DNA here is from genome assembly GCA_031428275.1 of Bdellovibrio sp. Taxonomy (GTDB): domain Bacteria; phylum Bdellovibrionota; class Bdellovibrionia; order Bdellovibrionales; family Bdellovibrionaceae; genus Pseudobdellovibrio. The sequence goes on along the minus strand of JANPPC010000041.1, from coordinate 117,797 downwards.
ATCGTGGCGATTGCGGGAATTATCAGCGCAGCTTGCAAAGGTTATATAGCCTTATTCATCAAGCAGATGATTGATGCAGCCGCTGATCCTGAAAAACTAAAATCAATGGCTTGGATCGGAATTGCGCTAGCATTTGGTATCGCGATTAGCCGGTATTTTCATATTTTTATGATGAATATGGTCGCCGAAAAAGTTTCGCAGCGACTCCGCGAAAAACTTCAAGCTAAGTTCATGCGTCTTAATTTAAAATTTCATAACAACTATGCTTCGGGCTCGGGCGGGTTGATCAGTCGCACCTTGAATGATATTAGGGTCGTGCAGGATGGTTTACGCTTATTCGCAGATTTATTTAGTGCTCCGTTACTTTTTATTTTTATGTTTCGTAATTTGCTGGTTTTGGATGCGAAGCTAACTTTATACATTTTAATTATTGCTCCGTTTTTAATTATTTTTATAAAGCAAGTTTCAAAAGGTATTCGTAAGTATTCGATCTCGGGCATTGAACAGCTCGAAAAAATCACCGCAACGATTAAAGAATCTTTAGACGGAGTTAGAACCATTCAGTCTTTCAATCTCGAGCAGATGATGGAAAAGCGACTGCATAATCAAGGCAATGAATTAATTGGCATGCGTAGACGCATCAACGCACTGATTGAATCAATGGGTCCGGTAACAGAGTTTATCGCGACTTTTCTGGTGTTAGCCGTAATGTTTTACTTTTCGCAAAGTATTTCTAAAGGCGAAGCCACCGCCGGCACCTTGGTCGCTTTTATCACCGCTTTGCTGCAAGTAAACGAACCTATTAAAAAATTTCAAGAAGCTTACGTACGTATTCAAGAAACTCGCGTGGCGGCCGCGCGCGTATTTCATTTATTGGATGAAAATAGCGAAGTCGACGAAGCGGCGAACCCGAAACCGTTTCCGAAAGACTGGGATGCAATTCAGTATCGTCACGTGAACTTCTCGTTTTCGTCTGAGAACTTGATTCAAGATTTTAATCTAACCATTAAGCGTGGCCAAGTTATCGCATTCGTCGGCGAAAGCGGCAGTGGTAAGTCCACATTAGCCAACTTACTAGGCCGCTTCTACGATCCGCAGAGCGGCGAAATTACAATTGGTAACGAAAACATTCGTAATATTCGTTTAGCTGAACTACGTAAAAACATCGGGCTAGTTTCACAAGACGTATTCTTGTTTTCGGACACAATTGAACGAAACATTCAGTCCGGCATTGTGGATAAAAATGTGGAAGATGTGTATCACGCAGCTAAAGCTGCATTTGCGCACGATTTTATACTAGACCAAGCCGCGAAATATGAAACTCGCGTCGGCGAACGTGGTGGTTTATTGTCGGGTGGCGAAAGGCAGCGGGTTGGAATTGCGCGCGCCTTCTTTAAAGATGCACCAATTTTGATTCTAGACGAAGCCACTAGCGCGCTAGATTCAGTCAGCGAAGTACAAGTTCAAAAAGGATTAGAAACTCTTATGAAGGGCCGTACAACGCTGATTATCGCTCATCGACTATCGACTATTCAAAATGCAGATCTTATTCTGGTGCTCAAAAAAGGTAAAATTGTCGAGCAAGGCACGCATCAAGAATTACTCAATTCTGAAGGTGAATATCGTCGTCTTTTTCAAACTCAGATGGGTTCTAAAGTTAACTAGACCAAGACTAATAGCCTATTAGACAGACTTCAGCTTTCAAAATGTATCAGAACAAAACAATTTCTGGCCGTTGTCGATTTTATTTTCAACACGTGCTCAAGTCTGTGCATCTTTTTGACGATCAATACTTTGACAGTATTAAAAGCTTCGACCTCGTCGAAAAAAACTCAAAGGAGTTAGCATGATTAATTGGGATGATTTCGAACATATTCACGTTATTAAAAAGTTAAAACATATCTTACACGCTTGGTGGAATATCGATATTGTATTCACTGACGAACGCGGCCAGCTGAAGGGTTTCGAGGGCGATAAGGTTTCATACGCGAATGCCGCGGTAAATTATATCGTTCACAAAGAAACAATGCAAACCAGCTTAGCCGAACTAGTATCGGCGTCGATCCAAGATCTTCGCTTGTCTAATAACAGATACCTACTAAAAAAGTGGGACGTAACTGGCTTTGACGTTTGCGTATTTCCAATCGTGATCGAAAACGATTTCGTCGGCACAGTTGTCGCCATGGGTTTCTTTAAAGACTCTCCGACAAATGAAAGAATGTCCGAAGTACGTGAAAGACTGGCTGCTTTCGGATGCTCTGCTGATTTAATCGAAAAATCTTTAGGCAAATTTCAATATCTTGATGACGCTAACCGCAGTCACTTTTGTGAACTTGTAGAATTAGTTGCGCAAGAAATCGTTACTTTACACGTAGAAATTTCTAGTCGTGAAGATCGCATCAATGAATTAAATAAAGAGCTGGGCAACCGTTTTAAATACGATAACATGATTGGCAAATCTAAACCGATGCAGTCATTGTATGCTCTGCTCGATAAAATTAAATTCGCAGATTCGACCGTGATGGTTCAAGGAGAAAACGGTACAGGTAAAGAGTTGATTGCAAAATCAATCCATTACAATTCAAGTCGCAAAGATAAAAACTTCGTGATTCAGAACTGCTCGGCTTTCAATGATAATTTATTGGAATCAGAATTATTCGGACACGTTAAGGGTTCTTTCACTGGCGCTTTAAAAGATAAAAAAGGTCTTTTTGAAATGGCCGATAAAGGAACTTTTTTCTTGGATGAGATCGGCGATACTTCGCCGCAAATGCAGGTAAAGTTACTTCGCGTAATTCAGGAAGGTACTTTTACTCCGGTCGGTTCTACCGAAATGAGAAAAGTAGATGTTCGTATCGTGGCCGCAACAAATAGAAATTTGCGCGAAATGGTTGAACAAGGAACATTCCGGGAAGACTTATACTATCGCTTAAATGTAATTAATATTCGTGTTCCGCCGCTTCGTGAGCGTAAAGAAGACATTCCAGTGCTTGTTGATTATTTCTTAGGTAAGATTGCTGAATCTTCGAATAAGCCTAAGAAGCAGTTGATGGGTCGTACGGTTGAAAAACTTTATGACTATGCTTGGCCAGGTAACGTACGTGAATTACAAAATGAAATCGAAAGACTTTGCGTACTTTCAGGTGACGACGGGAAAGTCAGTCACGAAATTTTATCACCGAAGATTCTTGAACTCGGAGAAAAAAGCAAAGTTCAAGGTTCGCGCTTACATGGTAAACTAAAAGATGCTTTGGAAGATCTTGAAAGAGAAATGATCAAAGAAGGTTTACGTCGTACTGGGTGGAATAAGTCTAAGCTAGCTAAAGAATTAGGAATTAGTCGCGCGGGTCTTATTATGAAGGTCGAAAAGTACGCGCTAGATAAACGCAAGTTGGCTCGCGCTTAGATTAGTTTGGTCGGCTGACTGGCCGCCACCTTCGATAGATTTTACATCAATGCATAATTGATCACACCCCGAACGCGAAAGCCTTCGGGGTTTTTTATTGTCTAAAGCCTTTTCAGGAAATCATTTCAAATCACTAATCGCTATTGTTTACAGCTATTTAAGCTCATTTTTTTAAGCCCTGTTAGCCTTTTGAACACTCTGCCAATTTGGCCAATTTACGGCACGCCGATTGTAATACGGTTCATCGGGGACACGATAACAATTCCGTCATGTGGGGTAATATGAACGAGATTTTAAATGATGCTGCTTGGAAAAAAACCTTAGAGTTAGTGCAATCCAAATACGGAAAAAGTCTAACTTATCGTTCAATGAAGATTTGTACTGAAGATCGACCACTCGCCTACTCGCAAGGTGATGATTTAATTATTCCGCTGCGCCTTAAGAGTCACGATCTTGGTGACGTTATTGTCGATAGAGGATCTCTTTTGGACAGCCAACAGAAATCTGAAGTCGTTGATCTCGTTAAGTTCTTAATCGAGCCCAAGATTTACAACTTGCACCTAAAACAAACTGAACAAAATTCAGCAGTTCGCAGTGCAGCTACCCATGAATCCGTCCAAAAAATATTTAAGCTTTCAATACACAAAACAGAAGTTAAAGAAGAACGCAAAACCTTATCGCAAATTATTCACTTAAAAGCTGAATCTTCTGCTTCACGTAGCAAAGTCGCAATGAAAATTCACGAAATGACCGAACGCAATCTTTTCGTACACTTAGACGATATTGCTGCTTCTTTAAAAAGTGTCGAAGATGTTAAAACTTTAAGTGACACAACGATCTACATAGAATCAATTGAAAACCTTTCAAGCTCAATGATCGAGCTATTAGGATCGTACCTGGTAAATACCCACGATGACGGGCCGCTGTTTTTAATTGGTTCGAATATAACTTTAAATGAAATTCAAAATAAAACCTGGCCCCCCGCTTTAAAAAACGACCTCATGGGTTTCTTTTTTGACGTCGACCGCGTTCCGGTAAGTCAGCAAACGAGCGAAGATATTCTAGAACTGCTATTCTTTCAACTTGAGGCCTACTCGGTTTAATGTCAGCATAATGGGATGACTTCAGAAGACTTACTTCCATTACCAATTCACGCGTGGCTATCAAAGCAGATTGCCACCGACCAATTTACCGTTTATCAGCTAGCCGGCGATGCGTCGGCTCGCCGTTACTACCGCATTGTGCACCAAGAAAAGACTTGGGTGTTGATGAACTGGGAACCTTTCAAAGCTGAAAACTACCCGTTTTTGAGTGTACAAAAACATTTCGCCAGCTGCGGAGTGGAAGTTCCTGCCATTGTTGCAATAGGTGAAGATCTAGGTGTGCTGTTGCTGGATGACTTGGGCGACTTAACTTTAGAACGTAAATTTTGGGAAGCTTCAAAACAAGAAAACTCTTCGCAATATTATTTTCGCACTTTAGATGAGTTAATTAAAATTCACGATAAATCCACCCACTCTGATATAAAATCGACTGCTTCGGTTTTGCAATTCGACACCGCAAAATTTTTGTGGGAAATGAATTACGCGAAAGAACACCTGCTGCTAGGGTTACTTAAAGTAAAATTAGATTCGGCTCAAGCCGTCGAGCTTGATAAAGTCTTCACACATTTTTGCGAACGCTTACACCAAGAGCCAAAGGTTATTTGTCATCGAGATTTTCACTCACGAAATGTGATGATTCATTTAGATAAAGTTTGCGTTATCGATTTTCAAGACGCTCGCCTTGGCCCTGTTCAATATGATCTGGTTAGTTTATTCAAAGATTCATACGTCGACATCAGCGATTCGTACGCGAAGACTCTGATAAATTATTACCTAGATAACTCTAACGCGAAAAAAGCAAAAGGTTACAATCCTGAGCATTTTCAACAAATTTATGAACTTCAATCTTTGCAACGCTGCTTTAAAGCGTGCGGCAGTTTTGCTAGTTTTATGAATATGCGCGAAGATCGCCGTTACTTAAAATACCTGAAACCGACACTAAGAAGAGTTCTTCATTCACTTACGTACTTTCCCGAATATAATTTGCTGAATCGATTGCTTATTGATTCGGGCGCTTTAGAAAAAAATTACGAGACAGGTTTGTGAGCTCAGAAACCAATGTTTTTTTGTTAGCCGCCGGCCTGGGTACACGTTTTAAGCCGCTGACGCTTACCTATCCGAAGCCGTCGATTCCGTTTCTAAATGTGCCCATGGGTTTTTATCAGTTTCGCTATCTGAATCACCTTACGGTCGCAAATTTAGTAGTTAACACTTTTCACTTACCCGAAAAAGTTCAAAGCCTTTATGAAAACCAATCTTACTTTAAAGATAAAATTCATTTTTCGCACGAAAAGGGTCAAATATTAGGAAGCGCGGGCGGGCTTAAAAAAGCCAGCGCCTTCATGGATCTGACGAAGCCCATTCTGATGATGAACGCTGATGAAATTTATTTTACAAACGATGAAGCTTTTTTAAAAAAAGCCTACAAACAACATATTGATAACAAAAATCTAGCAACTTTAATTGTGATGAAGCACCCCGAAGCAGGCAAAAAATTTGGGTCCGTTTGGGCAGACGGTCGCAAGGTAAAAAATATTAGCAAGCAGGCGGCCGTCGACCCATTACAGAATTGGCACTATATCGGCGCCATGTTCATTTCGACTGAAATCTTAAAACAAATTCCAGAACACGTAGAAACGAATATTTTTTACGACGTTGTCATTAAACAGTTAGATCAGCTAAAAGTAGAGATTTATCCGATCGACTGCAGTTGGTATGAAACCGGTAATCCGAAAGACTTTATTCAGGCTACTCAAGCTGTTCTAGCTAGTTTAGATTCAAAAACCTTAGCTTTTATTAATCAGTTTGATCCAAGTGTTCTTGTCAAAAACGACGGGGCCAGTTCACTGGTTTCTAGTAAGGCGCAAGTTGGATCGACAAAACTAAAAGGTTTTAACGTCATTTCAGAAAGCGTCAATTCGCCTCCCGAAACAATAACAGACTCAATTTTATTCGATAACGAAGTTCTAAAAGCCAGCGATTACTGACCAATAAAAGTGTCTTGTGCGGTTTTCAATTTATAACGGCGATTCATCATACTAAAAATATCATCACCCGCCGCCCCGATGCTTTCACCATTAAAGCTACGTGTAAGACCTTCTGAAGTTGGAGCCCGTTTCGCATTTTTATCTGCGTTGGCATTTCCGTTTAATTTATTTGCGCTATTTTGAATTGATGAGGTGCCACCCGAATCACCGAAGTCTAACGAAGATGGCTTCTCTGTATTGGCATCTTTTAATTCTTTCTTCGCATCTAAGCCGGCTATCGTACCCGAATTAATTCCGAACTGTTTTATTAAGGCCGCCGCATCTTGTGCAGATAGACCAGCTTTAACCATTCCCTCTTGGGTCATGAGGTCAGACAAAGTCGTTTTCTTTCCATTGGGAAAAGTGACCGTTCCATCGGCAGCAATTTTTAATTTGTCGCCGGCAAAAGCATTGACGCCTTTAACATCTGAAATTTTTAATCCCGCTAAGCCTGCTGCCGAACTTACTTTGTTCGCACAGTCAGCCGGAGCCGTTGGTAAACATTTACCGTCGCTACCGATTTGGCTTAAAATATTATTCGGATTCGAAGGATCATACGGATTACCAATATCGGCAATGGGTGCAGTTCCGCAACTAACTTGGCTCGATGAAGTCGCATTTCCAGATTGGCAAGCCGCATATCCTGATTGATCCATACGACCCGACTGCGACAGTGCAATACCCATGATACCGAATGCGACGGCCGCTTTCACGTAGTCTGGCTGAGGGTTACAGGTGCCCGTACAACCCATTGCTCTCATCAAGAAATGACCACCGGCTACACCTGCGGCAGATGATGCTATTTGATAAACTGCCGAGCCTTTCTGATTTTGTTCACTGGCTGCCGCATAGCCTGCAGAAGCAGAGGCTGCATTTCTTGCATCAATATCTGCTTTTAGAGCGGCTGCTTGGTCTAATTGCTGTTTTTGCAAATCATAACGAACTTTTTGTTCGTTGTAGGCTAGCAATTGACGCTGTTCTTCCATTACGCAGGCCTGATAGGCAAGATTGGTTTGACCATCTGAAGTGCTTGAACAATTTTTATCTGCAGGCTTGGTCGGTTCAACTAAACCGGCATAGTTTGATTGTTTTCCGTTTGCAATTGCCACTTTATAGTTAGCTTGCACAGTATTATAAACATTCCACTGCTGGATACATGAGTAATGTGGATACTTTGTTACAACTCCGTTTACGTCAGTTGATTCTGTTTCACGACTGCACGTTGGAACCGCCGGTGCTGGCTCAACAGCATGAACCGAAAAGCTAGCGAATGTTGTTGCTAAGAACATTTTAAATAGGCTGCTCATTCTAACCTCCAAAATTACTTACCACTTATCAAAGAAGCTTCTTTTAAAAGGTACATGCGTTTAACTTTTTCCCAGTTAGATTTACCTGATGCTGGCGACACTTCGGCAGCAAATTGTTCTGAGGCTATCTTACGATTAAGTGATTCCATCTTTTTTTCACCTAGACCGTTACCATTTAAAGAATTCTTACCACCCGTTGATGAACCACCACTACTTGATGAAAAGAAGCTACCAAAGTCCCATTTCTTAGGTTCTTTCTTATCAGCTTTTGCAGTTTCAGTGGATGCCGAAGCCGCAGATCCACTTCCCGCATGAGAACCCGCAGCACTACTTCCGCCCGCGCCAGACGTTCCCCATTTACCGCCCGAACGATTTACGGCAGCCAAAGCAGGATTTGTATTCGTAGCAGATAAACCTTTTAATGCAGAATCTGGCGTAACCGGAACATTTCCCGTAGCAAACCCATTAACTCCCGCGCTTGTTTTAATATTACTACCTTGACCGTCATTTATATTATTTACATTCGAGGCTAAGGCATTAGCGCAACCCGTAGCTGTTGAATCTCTTTGGCATTTGCACGTATCTGTTGAAGCATTCGCTGGCGTTGAGCAATATTCTTGAGTGGTCACAACCGAACCTGCGGCAGATGTTGATAGTTTTTTTTCACAATCGGCCGCATTACTGCTGGCTTTCGCCAATCCTAAAATACTAATGCCCATCTGAGCGACTTCTTTTGCGTAACCACTGCATTTTTCTGCTAAAAATTTTGAAGTTCCTGGCGATGGTGCTGCCTCTGGCGGTAAGGCTGATGAAAAAGTATTAATTGCCGTAACCAGATTGCTCATTTCAATTTTCTGATCCGGACAAGTTGGATCTGGCTTCGGCACGCTACAGCCTGTTGCCAGATTTCTAGATTCAACATTAAACTGTGATTGTAGTTTTTTAAATTGAGCCTGCATTGATGTGATTGATTTAACCGAGGTCGCGCACGATGTGTCGCACATAAACTTTGAAGCAACACAAACCCCTCTGGCAACAGTCATTCCAGTGCCCGCTAAAGAAGTAAGCTTGTTCAATGTAGAACACGATTTTGAAGCGGCATTAATCGTTGCGATTACTGGACCAGCGACATCCATCATTGTTTTAATATTGCTAACGCCTGGGCTTTCAAGACACAGCATATCTGCTTTTTCGGCGGCCTTCACGCAAGTAGGCTTTCCCGTTTTTAAATAAGTACTTAGTTCGGTTAATAAAGTTCTGAATTCTTCTTTAGTCGCCGTGTGGTAACGAATCGACTCTGCACTTGATTGCGCTGTTTCCAGCTTTTTCCTCATAACAGCATCTTGGGCTTGGGCTGCTTCTGTAATTGCAGTCGATTCAGCTTTGACGCTGTCTATAGAATCTGGTGAATTTGCAACTTTTGTTGCTTCAGACCCTGCCTGTGGAATATCCGTTCCGACGGCGTTGGCCTTTGCATCAAGTTCTGATTTTAAATTTAGGGGTTTTGCGCTTGGGTCTGGTGATTGCAAACTCGCTACCTCGCTTGAATCCTGAATTTCGGCACTTGGTTTATTAACTCCATTTTTCGCGATTCCGTCGCTTTCGCTAGAGCTTATGTTATTAACTGAATTTGTTGGAGTGCCATCGCTCACAATAGCGCTCGGATTATCTATAGAGTTTGAATTTGAAATAGCTGGCTTCGAATCAACATTCGACCAAACAGAAGACGGCGAAATGGGCGATGAAGTTGGCGAAGACGTTGAGCCCACCGGTTGCGTAGCTTTTGGTTTAGTTGGGCCCAGCTTATCTTTCAGAGCTACGTAAGCGCCTAAGCCTGCATTAACTGCCGCCATTGTATCGGTTGATGTGGCTGAACCACCAGAAGTACTTCCATTTGCTTTCGCAGTTTGAAAAGCCTGTGCCGCGGCGGCGCGATCGTTTGCTTGTTGATTTACAGCTTGCTGTTGACACGCAGCTTTAGTCGTTGAATATTTGGCTGAATAAAATTGTGTGTATAGCTTTAGTTTTTCATTTTCAGGATTTGAAGAAGTTTGAATAAAAGATTTCTGTAAATCAGTTAGTACATTAACCATCGTAACATCTACGCAACTGGTGTATTGAACTGTCGTCTCTGCGACTGCAAACGACGACGAAAACAATCCTAATAGGATGATACAATTTATACGCACGGTTTCCCCCGATGTATACGAATCGGTCTTACGTCTAGAAAACTTGAACGTATTTGAACAAGATGTCTCAAGTTGAAACATGATTTTTAAAAATCTAAGAAGCCCGATTGCAATGGATTTAATATTGGCTCTGATCCCTCAGGCGGGCTACCGCTAACCATGCCCGGACTTACCATTTTGACTGAGTAACCTGTTCGACCACCCGTTACGCAGTTACCCGGAGTAGGCGGAAACTGTTCGCCATTTACTTTGGGGTTAAGAAAATTCTGTTCTGCCGTTATTAAACCTTCAGTATTATTCCATGCGTCTCGGCATTTAGCGAAAGGCATTGTTTTGCCATCATCAAAGCTTTCCGGAAAGTCGTTGAAATTCGAAAAGCTGCTGAAAGTCCAACCTGTCAGTAAGCTTCCCTGTGTATTTGCTAAATAAGGAAAGTGATCTGCATACTTTTCGGGGCGGCGGTTGCCCAGCGAAACGGGCTGGGCTTCGAAAATTTTATTCTTTAGAAAAATTTGATCTTTCACCGAAAACGTAGATCTAAAAAGTGCCGATCCTGCCGGTTGATTTACCTGACCCACAATACTCGAATCTATTATGTTTCCAAAATCGGGTCGTAAAGAGTCTCGGCTGGCGGGGCCACGCCCACCGGCTGCTGATTTTATGGTGTCAAAATTTCTATAAAGTTTTACGAAATAATTGTTATAAAAATCAGGGTCAATCGAGTAGTACGTTAAATCAAATTGATTTGGCGCGACCGCGGTTATTTCAAGCGCGCGAGTTCCCGTGCCAACGGCGGCTAGCGAATCATAAGACGCGGGATTTGCAAAAGACTCTATCCTTGCCCAGTTATCATATGCAGGCCATGAGGTACCCGGATAAAGTTTCTGAAGACTATTTTGCTCGTTCGTATAAAAACTAACCCCTGTAGGCAAATCTCTTTTGGCCAGCATCGAATGATAGGCGGCAACGTAGCGCGGATCTGCCACTCCATTTTTATCCCCTACAAATAATGAAAAATTAAGTAACTGTCTAGAGCCGCGCACTAAACTTGTCGCAATGCTAGCCGTTGGGTTTTGTCTGTAAGGAAGAACCTGATCAACTTTAGAACTATCCTGCATTTCGTCATATGTTGATTTTGAATCACCAGCGGCCCAGCCTTTTCCATAACGTGGGCCGATAGATCCACCGAAGGGTTTAAAAACAGAAACGGCATTTAGCTTAACGGCTTCAATAGGTAAAAATGGAATTTTTGGAGTCGCACTTGCTTTGACAGCATAGTACTCTACACAATTTGGGTTTTTTTCGAAGCCAATGATATGCTTATGATTTGCGTTGAATACATCTTCTAAGTAACCCTTAATAACTGGGTCAAGATTAAATAAACTCTGCACTTCGCCGTTTACTCCATACAGTCCTTGCGGGCGATACTCACTTCTGCCAGGGGTTCCCGGGATTGTGGTGCAGTGATGAATAAAATAATTGATAAATTCAAATTCGACTTTTTTTAAGAATTCTTTTCTGCTATTACGCGGGTCACCGGATTCGTAGCCGCACTCTCCCTGACTTAAACCGTTCACGGCCTGAACATTTTCAAGCGACGCAGAATTAGCCTCGGTTAAGTTATTTTTTAACGTTTTTTTAACCCCATCTAGTACTTTTCCGCCATCTAAATCAACTTGAGTTTCGGCTTGAGTCGACAAATTACTAGCCAGCATTTCGATGGTTTCTTTACGTTGTGAAGCCTCAATAATATACGAATTTAAAAAACGTGCGAAGATCGTTGAGCCGAATTTTGAAAGGTTCGTACATAGATCAGCATTTATATTATTTACAGATCTAATTTGCGCATCAATCTGCGGACCGCCAACACCGTTAAAGCCTGTGTTGACTCCGCCGATAGGTGGAATCGCGTTAATACCCCTGGCGCCATCAAAATTATTACAACTGACTTGGCATGTGGTATCAGATAGATTAGGCCAGCCTAAAAACCCACCATGACCAACGCAAAAAAACGGAAAATCTTGAATACCTTTTCCGGCGACATACGGCGGCGAGCTGCATGTTGTGTTATCTTCTGCATTGTAAAGAAAGTTTCCAGAACTTGAATCAAACGGAAAATTTTGACTGTTGCCATCACGGCGATCTTTCTGAAAACCAAACGTGCCCAGAATTCGGTATCGCCAAGTCAGCAGCTTCCACGACTGTCGAATTTGAAAATTAACGTGTGAAACGGCGTTCATCATTTCGGCTTGCTTCATCGCGCCGTAGTAGGCCGCTAAATCAGTAGACTGTTGTAAATTAATTTTGTGATGAACGAGTAAGCCCACGTTAATTAACAAAGCGAAGAAAACAAATACGACCTGAAAAATCAACGCGACAAAAATGGCGACTTGGCCTTTTTGGTTTTTGCGCGACAGTACAAATTTTTTTGTGGTCTTGGTAGCTTTGTTCATTCCCACCATCATTTTAATAAGATTTCGGTAGCAAACAACAGATCGTTCTGATTAGCGGGACTTTTTCATTCTAGCACGACTTAAGTTGAGACAAACCCCCTTGATTTACCTTTGATTTAACCATCTGACCTGTCTAAACTTGAATGATCACCGAGGTAAAAAATGTTTCAATCAATTCGTCCAATCCTAGTCATCGCCTTTTTAATTAGTATTTCTGTGAATTTAAAGGCAGAGGTTTTATTCGAGGGTTATTATAAAGTGACTCAATTTAAAAAACACATTGGTTTTATGGTGCTTCGCCACGAGATGGATACAAAATCAAAACAGTTTAAAAGTACAAGTTTTATTCGTTTAGGAAAAAACGGCTTCGATATGACCGAGTCGTACCAAGCAACATCTGATGTCGATTTGAAACCTTTAAAAATTAGTTATCTGGCCGCCGAAGGTAAATCAACCACTAAGACAATTGAAGTTTCTTTCAAAAACGGAAAGATGACTGGCGAAGCTGTCGAGAACGGTAAAAAGATTAAAATTAATGAAACCCTTACTAAAAAAGATGCGTTCTTATCTTCTGCTTTGTACTACCTCATGTTGAAAAGTAAAGATGGTTTGAAAACAGATTCGAAATTTGATTTCTTTGCTGTCACCGAAGAGGGCCCCGCCTTGATGCAAGGTACAGCTATTGTTGATAAGAAAATGGTTACGCAAGGTACTTTACAGCTTCTAAAAATCACAAACTCTTTTGCGGGCTCTGAATACGAAAACTTAGTTACCTCACGCGGCGAAGTTGTTTCGGCAATTACAAAATCGACCAGCATCGAAACAGAGTTAGTAAAATCGAACGCTGAAGCTCTTGAGGGCATCAAAGTGGCCGCCGGCACTTTAGAAAGAATATTCGGCGACATACCTGCCGGAAAAGTTAACGTCTATCAATCGAAGTAGTTTATTCAGATAGCTACGCTAAAGGATTTCTATGAGCATTCGTGAATTATTAGGCCAACATATGCTGATCGGTGTTTCTGGCGCCACGTTAACGATCGACGAAAAAAAGTTTATTGTTGAAAACAATATTGCGGGAATCGTACTATTTGCGCGTAACTGTATTCATCCTGAACAGATCAGAGATCTGTGCGCCGAAATTCAATCTTTACGTCATAGCATGAAAGATCGCGCCCCCTTGTTTATCGGCATTGATATGGAGGGCGGTCGCGTGATGCGGTTGAAAGCCCCGTTCACCGCTTGGCCACCATTAAAAAAGATCGGTGATCTTGATGCTCCGACCGTCGCCTTTAAATTCACCCAAAGTATGGGCGCCGAAATGATGGCCGTCGGAATCAATTTAGATTTTGCTCCGTGCGTAGACGTCTTCACGAACCCCAAAAATACGGTCATCGGTGACCGCGCCGTTAGTTCAGACCCACATCAAGTAGAAAAAATGGCCTCAGCCCTAGTTCGCGGATACATCAAATCAGGAATTCTTTCTTGTGCAAAACATTTCCCGGGCCACGGTCACACAATCATTGATTCGCACGAAGAGCTACCAGTCGAAGAAGCAAGCTTACAACGCTTAAACGAAGTTGAGCTTGTTCCATTCAGGAAAGCTTTGCGTAGCCGAGTAGATATGGTTATGTCGGCTCACATTTTATTTAAAAACGTAGATCCAAATTTTCCGGTTACATTGTCTGAAGTATTTTTAAAAAAAATATTACGTGATGAATTGAAGTATCGCGGTTTAGTAATAACTGATGATCTTGATATGAAAGCGATGGCGAAGCATTACGATAAGGCCCAAATTCCGGTTTTAGCTATGCAAGCTGGGGCTGATTTATTACTTTACTGTAATGAGCCAACCTCTCCGCCTATCGCAATTGATGGCTTAATCGAAGCCGTCGCGCAAGGTCAGTTAAAAAAATCAGAGCTAGAACAAAGCCACGCAAGAATACTTGCAGTAAAAAAATTGAAAATTCTTTCTCCAGACCCTCGTCCGATCGATGAAGCTATGTTGGTTATTGGCTGCGAAGAGCATCGCTATTTAGCCGAATGCATTGCCAAGGGGCTCATGCCCGAAGGCTTGCTAGACGAGTAATTTCAAAAAAGCCCTCAGCCCACCACTGCGCCAATTGACCAGACAGCCACGTAATTTTTTCATGAATACAGTGGCTCAGATAAAGCCAAATGTCTTTGGTACGGCCCCCAATTTGTATAGTCAATATACTCTGAGGTGCCTATGTCTACGAACTACGATTTACTAAATTTATCTGCGCATTCAAACAGCGAGGACTCTGGCAAGTATTTTGGTTTATCGATTGCCATGCATTTTGCCCTGGTGGTCGGAAGTTTGTTTGTCGTAGCCCCCGAAATGCAAGACTTGCAAAAAGAAGTCGTAACGATTGAGTTAGTATCTGCAGAAACGCCGGTTGTTTTACCAATGAAAACCTTAACGGCGCCGCAAGGTGCAAAAGTTGCCGCCACCAGTGGTTCCCAACCCGTTTTGGATGCGGCACCAAGCGCTCCGATTGAGGCCGAAGAAGATTTGGTCGTCGCAGGGCCCGTTCAAAAAATGAAATCTTCAAAAGCTAAAGCGGCTCAAGTAAAGAGCCACGTCAGTCAAGGACACGCAGAGGTCGCAAAAAGTGCGGTTTCCCGGGTCGGCGTTCCCGAAACTTTAGAAGATATTGCCGCGCCTGAACTAGATATGGACGGAGTTGAAGCCGCACAGGTTGGCAATCTTGGAGATAACGAATTTGAAAATGAATTTAAAAATATCGATAAGTCGAATGCGGCCGCGATACAAGCCCAACAAGCTGAACTGGATGCCGAAGCAAAACTAGTCGCCGACGAAAAAGACGCTGCACTTCAGGCCTTAGTCGATGACAATTCCGCGAAAGCCAAAGCAATGGAAGACGCGCTCAAAGCAACCCGCTCAAAGAACGCCGCAACTCTGGCGCAGATGAAAGCGACTGAAAGAACCGCTGCAGAAAAAGCAGCCCGCGAAGCTCAAGCCGCAGCGGCTGCAAACCAAGGCTCGGGTGCTAACTCAGTATCAGAGGGTCGCGGTAACGGCGATGTCGGTGCCGATAAAGCCAGTACAGCCAACGCAGGCGAACCCAACGGCGTACGCTCGCTCGAGCAACTTCGTCAAATTCCTGGTAACCCGAAACCACAGTATTCAACAGAAGAACGCCTACGTCGTCAGAATGGCAGCGTTATTTTTTATGCTTTCATTTCAAAAGCCGGCGAGCCTTCGCAATTTCGATTGGTTCAATCAACTGGCCACAGAAATTTAGACGGAAAAACTTTATCTGCACTTAAAAAATGGAAATTCTATCCGGGGCAACAAGGCTGGGTTAAAATTCCGTTTAAATGGGACCTTAAAGGTGGAGTTCAAGAAATTCCAACGGCTTTACGTCGTTATGGCTCAACTCAGTAATCATTTCGTTGTTAGAATCACAAAATATCAACACAGTTAAAAAAAAAGAGCTCACATTTCTGTAAGCTCTTTTAATTAATTTTAAATTTAAAACGAAGAAAAGAATTTAATTCGAATTAAAAACTAGTCACCGAATAAAGTTTTTTGATCTTTTGTAGAACCTTTGGTTCTTAAAGCCGCTTTTCTTTTAGTACCTGCACGAGCTACCTTATGTTTACGGATAATCTTAGTTTTTTTAGTTTTAGATGCCATTTTTTACCTCATTAATAATTAAATGCGAAGCTTGTGTTGTAAGGGTCTATCAAAAAGGAACACCCAAGTCAATTGAGTGCTTATTATCCTTTGAATCGGCCACATTCGAAATATAGCCGTAATGAAGTCCAAACTGGGGGCCTGCGAAGCCCAAACCGGCCGTAATGAAGTTCTTTTTAGCTACGTTGTTGTTCTGGTAACCTAGCCGTAAAACCACCCAGTCGTTCGTAAAGGTCTCTAAACCGCCCATATAGACTAGACGGTCGACCTGGTTATCGGGAGCCGATTCTAAGTCAGCCCGAAAACGAAAAAAGTTCAGGTATGTATAATTGACCCCGACGCCGATCGTTTTCTGGACCTGAAGCAGGTCGCTTAGATCAATGCTGGTCGAAAAAACTTTATTGGCAACTATCCCTGCCCCAAAAGTATTCGTCGAGTACGCAATTCCAATATCGCCGGTTGTTTGGCGATATTTTTCTGAATTCGGAATATTCTGCTGATCGTACTCCATCAAAGATATATTTGTACCGATCGAAATATTTTTTGCCACCATGTAAGATAAAACTAAAGAGACTTGCTGAGTTTTTATAAAATCGTTTTCACTTTTTACGTAAGCCAGCGCCGCCGGAAATAAAGCTTCGCGACCGTTGTCGGCCAACGTAACTCCCCAACGATCTTTTGTGTAGTTGACGGCAAGTATTTTTGAAGAAAGCTGCGAAACAATTGCTGGGTTTAAAAGTACGCTATCGATAGGCTCGGCTGTGCCGCGACCTGTTCCACCTGTTGCAGAAGAAACCGCTCCGGTCATTGATGCCGAAAAAGATTGAAGAGAACTAATTAAAATAAAAATGAAACTGAGACTTTTTATCATAGGCAAACGCTAACAGAGCCTACTGTCGACTGCAAACACTAGCGTATTGCGCACATCGCCCAAGTTTACGAGCCGAATCGCCAGTTAAGCCTCCGGTGTAAGTAACGCCCATACTCTCCCAACGAGTTAAATAACATTCTTGGTCTGGATCATACTGAACACCAACATCAACACCGTCGGCAGTTAAGCCGCTTGTTCTTAAATAGCATTCTGTCTGCAGTTTCGGAACCAAACAAATCGAATGTGTCACGCGCGTTGCCGGCAAGTAGGTCGCACTGGCGGCGTAAAATAGTCCGACATTCCAATTTTCATCACTGTAGTGACGACGAATTTTCTTAACTTGCGCCGAAATGACTGGGTCTTGCAAATCACTCGCAGTCAGCGGAGCGCAGCCGGCTTCGGCTGGTCGCGGATTGTTCCAGTGCGCTTTTTTCATAATAACAAAGTTATCACAGCTCCAGGTGCCAACTCCTAAAGTATCTCCACCAAGCGAAGTTTCTTTAACACTCGTCAATCGATTCTGACGCCAACCTGCTTTAGCACTTAAGCTTTCAAATTTTAATTCGTACGCTCGACCATATGCTTTCGTCGCATCACCTGAAGACGGCTGCTTAGGTGAATTTAGACCCGCATCATTCGCCGCCGTCGCTGCCGCAGAAAAAGGGTTACCATAAGTTACGGCCAGTATAACTTTATCTGTGCTGCTTGAGTTAAATTTTTTGCGAACGTTATCAGAGTGCTGTTCGGCAGCCCCCAAGTTGTCATCGAAACCTGATGCCGCCGGAAAAGTTTCGTCAACCGAGGCATTATATCTTAGAACGCCTTCCATTGGCGCCGCTTGATTCGTTTTTGGTTGTAGATTGTAAACCCTCTGACCCTCTGATAGCACGACTCCCTTTGGTCCAAACACAATTGATTTTGTTAAATCAGAAACAACACTGTCGACCTGTAAACTTGTATTTTCTATGACTCCGTCACGCCCCAATACAACCGGAGTCGTAAAGTTAATCGTATCAACCAAAACCTTTAAGTTTGACCGGTTACGAATCGCGTACTGAATAAAGCCGTCTGAGTTTTTAGTTGAATTTTTTAACAGGTACTGAATTTGAGCTGGGACTATGACTGTTGAAGGATAATTTGGCTTAACATTTTTACCTACGTAATCTAAAAACTCGGTTCGTAATTTAACTCCGCCCTGCACGGCACCTGTCGCATCCGAGTCAATAAAACCTTGATTTGAACCAATTTTAAATCCGTGAATTTGAGTTTTATCAAGATTTTCACCCACGCAAGAATTATACGAAATAGTATCTGCGGCAAAATCATAGGCAAATGGCGCATTATCTAAAAATACTTCGGTCTGGCTAGCCGTCGTTGAAGATGAGGCTAGCAATCCTGTGTTTTGCTTTATGGTGCAGCTATGAAAACTGACCGCCGCCCCCGCAATAAAGAAAATCAAAGCAAAACTTTTCACCAATTTCATAGTAACACGTTCCGTTAGCTTTCGCTTCAGTGTTTAATTAGACTCAACTTCTTGTATCAGTATGATATATTTTGCTTATGAAAACATTCATTGTCGCGACGATTGTCCAGCTTACTAGCCTATTTTCTTACGCTTATGTTATGCCCTTAGATGTAGTTCTTAAAAAGAACACAGCTTTAACGGGAACGCAAATTTTTGCGGTCGAACAAGATGTGATCTTTAAAGATCAGGTTCGTGAGTACATCATTCGCGAAAGCTGGTTAATTGAAGGCGATCGCAATTTAAAATTAACTGCTACCGGTACCGGCGACTTAAAAGATTCTTTTCGTTTTGTTGCGATTTATAATACAAAAAATAAAACCATTCTAATGGGTAAAAATAAAGTTACTCAAGTAACTGAACTTGATTTTTTTGAACGCTACTTAGCCATTCGCTCGACTGATTCATTTAAAAACTATTTAAGCGAGATGAAAATTGCACCCAGCATTCGGCTTTCGCGCGCCGGCGGGGCGGCGGCCTTTGCGCTAGGTGAGGCTTCGCCGACGGCAAATGTACTTCACACACAAGTTTGGATTGAACAAGAAAGCTTTGCCCTTCGTAAAATTCGTTTACCAAGCGCCGCCGAAGTTTCATTTAGCGATTACTCAACTTTTGGTAATGTTCGTTATCCGAAAAGTAAAAAAGTTTCTTGGGCCAATAACGAAGTCCAAATTAAAGTTCGCTCAGTTACCACTAAGACCGGCGCTACTTTAAATACTTTTTATCCGCAAAATCTAGAACAACCCTCTGAAATTCTTTTAGCAAATAAAGGTGCTACGGCGACTCTTATCGAAGAATTCTACAAGAGGTTTCGATGAGCGAACGTCAACTGGCGCAAGTCGCCGTTGATGCGCCTTTCGCCGATACTCTTACTTATTTACAGAATCCAAAGTTCAGCATTCAGCGCGGATCTCTTGTAAACGTTCCGCTCGGCAAACGCTCTATTCGCGGCGTTGTCGTAGAATTAAAAAAATCTAATACGGCCGCCGAAGATGATGCCTATGCACTTAAAGAAGTCATGTCAATCGACGAAGAGTGGCCCGCCCTTAAAGACCCTTTTTTAAAATGGCTCGAGTGGGTTTCTGAGTATTACATTCACCCTTTAGGTAGAACCTTGCAGTTATGCTTTCCGCCACTTTCAAAGCCGAAGAAAGAGCGTAAATCAAATCGCCCGCCCGTTGTGCCCGTACTAGAAAAAGTAAAATTACATAAATTAACTGAAGAACAAAAGACTTGTTTAACCGCCATTCAAAACGTATCAGGCTTCGCAACGCATTTAGTTCATGGCGTAACGGGTTCTGGTAAAACTGAAATTTATCTTCAGCTTTTTGAAAAAGCTTTGCGCGAAGGCAAGCGCGGACTTTTTTTGTTACCCGAAATTTCACTGACTCCGCAGCTGATCCACCGATTTTCAGAGCGCTTCGGCGACCAAATTGCAGTGCTTCACTCGCAATTAACCGATCGCGAACGCACGACTCAGTGGTGGGAAATCGTCGAAGGTAAAAAGAGAATTCTGATTGGCGCCCGCTCAGCTATTTTTTGCCCAATTGATAATTTGGGTTTGATTGTCGTTGATGAAGAGCATGAGTCAAGTTTTAAGCAAGATGAAAAATTGAAGTACAACGGCCGTGACTGCGCAATCATGTTGGGTCGCTTTATGAATTGCCCCGTTATTCTTGGCTCAGCTACCCCAAGCTTAGACACTTGGAAAAATGCAGTTGAAGGCAAATATCACTTACACCAATTAAAGCAGCGGGTAGAAAATCGACCACTACCCGATATTGAAGTTGTTGATATGCGTATCGAAAAAGATCGCGATAAAAAATCGACCGAAAAGCCGTTTTGGTTATCACAGCCTTTATATAACGAAATGAAATTCAGCCTTGAGCGCGAAGAGCAAGTTGCTCTTTTACTGAATCGCCGCGGAATGGCTCACATGGTGCTTTGCCCGGCTTGCGGGTACACCGCTGAATGCCCAAACTGCGATATTAGTTTAACCCTACACGCCAATACGCATATGGTTTGCCACTACTGCGACTACCACGAAAATTTGAAAATAAAATGCCCCGATTGTAAAGAGGGCGAACTAACTACAATGGGCCTTGGTACAGAGCGGGTTGAAGAAGATTTAATAAAACTTTTTCCTGATGCCAGTGTCGCGCGTGCCGATCGCGACGAAGTCACTTCACGTGGTGACATGGAAGATCTTGTTAAAAGAATGGAAGATCGCCAGATTGACATTTTGATTGGTACCCAAATGATTGCGAAAGGTTTAGATTTTCCTCACCTGAAACTGGTTGGTCTTTTGCTTGCCGATGTAAGTTTTAATCTTCCTGATTTTCGCGCTTCTGAAAAAAGCTTTCAATTAATCACTCAAATGAGCGGGCGGTCTGGCCGTCATGTTGGTGTTGACGATTCTCCTGGAAAAGTGATTATTCAAACCTATAACACAGGTCACGAATCTGTTTGTTTTTCGCAGGCGCACGATTACGAAGGATTTGTACAAACAGAACTCAATCATCGCCGCCAGTTGAACTACCCACCCTTTCACAAAATGACCGCAATCCGCATTCAGTCCATGGATCTTGAAAAGACCAGAAATACGGCTCAGCAATTAGCGCATAGAGCACAGGCCATCAAAGAAAAGTTTAATGCTTTCGAACCCGTCGAGGTTTTAGGTCCTGCGGCAGCGCCCATTGCCAAGCTGCGCAACCAGTTTCGTTACCACCTTCTATTCAAATGTCCGCAACCTCAAATGCTAAACCAATTCGTCCGTCGAGTTATGGGTGATTCAAAGTGGATCCCGGCCCAAGTAAAAGTGCTGGTCGATGTTGACCCACTGAATTTGTTATAAAATACTAAGGTATGGTTAAATGTTCGAGTTGCGGTATCGAAGTTCCTCAAGTGATTCCCATTGATATGGACCTTCGTGAGCGTATTAAAAAGATGGATCCTGCCTTTCCATTGATGGATGAAATTTGCCGTGGTTGCATGAGCGACCTTCGTAAAAAAGCCAGCGGCTCTGGCGGAGTTTTATTAGCTCAACAGCGCGCAAAAGAAGATCGTAAGAAAAAGTTATGGCAGGCAAGAGTTTCTTTAGTTAAAAAGGGTCATCAATTGATGGCGAATAATCTTTTTTCCGAGGCCGCCGTTTCCTATGAAAAGTACATCAAACTACTAGAAGTCGTATTCGACGCCCCCCCTGGAAATTTGACCCCCGAAGCTTTAAAAGAAGCTGCGCGAACGGCCGAACTTACGGTCATTGCCGGCGTTTACTGGGATCTTATTCGTATTTATGATACAAGCGACAAGTATGGTGACCGCCAAAAACAAGCTGCGCGACAACTTTCAAAATTTGTTCCGTACACGCCGATCTTGCCTGACTTGATGAAAAAAGCACAAGTGTTCATGCGCGCTTCTCGTCACCCAGAAATTATTAAAAGTTTTTTGGTTAGCGCAAAGAAACAACGAACACGCTGTTTTATTGCAACTTCTGCCTTCGAAGCACCCTTTGCAATCGAAGTACAAATCTTACGCTCGTTTCGTGACACAAAATTGAAGCATTCTTTTTGGGGACGAAAATTTGTATACTTCTATTATCAAACGGCGCCGATAATCGCTTGCTTTTTGGATAAGCAAGCTTGGCTAAAGCCGCCTGTCAGAGCGCTTTTGCGCTTTGTGATCAAATGCGTTAGTTAAAATAATCATTCAGATTTTCTTGCAACATTACTTTAAGTTGTTGATCGTGTTGTACATGAGTACACGACATAATAATGCTATGCACATCTACGACTACATCATCATCGGCAGCGGCCTTACTGGCTTAACGATCGCCAAAAAAATCGCTCAAGAGACTGATAATATTCTAGTGCTTGAAGCACAAGATTTTGTCGGTGGCAGTAACCGCGTGGTTCAGGTTAATAATCAGAATATCAATAACGGCATTCGCTTTTTTCCGGCGACCGATGCGGCCGAAAAAGCGATGAATTTTTTCGAAACTCTGCTCGACAAAAAAATTGTGGGCGAAAAGGCTGATAACCAGCCAGAGTACTACGAATCTCATGGCTTCAAACAATTCGTAGGCTTTGGCGACAAGTCTCCTGAATTCTATGATCAGTTAGGCTACTTTTTAGCACAAAAAGAATTTCCGTTAACGGTTCAAACCAACGAATGGATCGAAGCGTTGCAAACTGGCTTACAGGATGCAATTCAGCTTAAGTCGATCGTAACAAAGTTCGGATTTGAAAACCTAGAAACAAACGAGCCTACGCTTACGCACGTGATGGTAAATGGCTCGAAACAAATTTATGCTCGCAACTTTATTTTTGCCGGCCCCGTAAAAGATTTAGGTCTTTTATTGCCCGACGACGTATTAAGCTTACGCGCAAAAGCAAAATTAAAAAAAGCTAGGGCTTGGCAGGGTGTCTGTTTAGATATTTTTCATTCTGCCACTTTAGATAAAACAAATTTATTCGTACTAAACGGCACAACTGATGACGATATCGGTCCGGGTATCGGCCGCTTCTTGCCGGCAACCGAAGAGGGTCAGATTTCGCAGTGGATGAGCTTCATCGACTCAGAATCTGCTGAAGACACAGAAATGATTGCGCACGTTTTGAAAAAAATGAAACGCCAAATCAAGCGCGCCTTTCCAGAAATTGGCGAATCAATTAAAAGCGAACGTATTTTCGTAACGCCCGCATTATCTGGAGCCGATATTAAATTAACTGCCAGCAACACAGTGCCTAAAGTAAAAAATCTTTGGATTGCCTCGCCCGAGGTTGCTCCGAGCGTAAATTTACTTGGTTCATTGCAACAGTCACAGTTAGTGCTAGCGGCATTGGGCTTTGGTTCTGGAATCGAAATCGATTCACCAGAGCGCGCTCACCACCAGAGTGATGAACACGAAGCAGACTTAACTTAGCAAAACACTCTTGATTGTATGGCCTTTACAGTCGAGAGAGCGATCTCGATCTAAACATCATACAAAAAAATCGTGCTCGCAAAAGTCTAGACGGAAAAGCCCGAATAAGGGCCCGACACCACAACTATGTAAATTCAAAAATTACATAAATAATTGAAATTGCTCAACTAAATGAATACTTGTGGTGGCGAATCGAAGGCCGCGTCCGCGTGTATGGATCACACACGCTTCCAGGGGTCAAACCAGCGCTTGCCGTCTGAAAATCACTATGATAATCCTGTTCCCCACTATAACACACGACGGGTATTTAACTGGTCTTGGAATGTGATCGTCAGAAAAACGAATTGCACCAAGCACACTTAGTAAACACTAGGCTCTGCCTGTCGGAGGATGAACCAGAAAGAAGGAAACATGGCACAAGTTACCATGAAAGAGATGCTAGATGCAGGAGTCCATTTCGGACATCAAACTGCTCGTTGGAACCCGAAAATGAAACCTTACGTTTACACTTCACGAGGCGGTATTCATATTATCGATCTTCAGAAGACAGTTGTACGCGCAAACCAAGCAGCTGATTTCGTAAAAGAGATCGCAGCAGCCGGCGGCGGAGCAATCTTCGTTGGAACAAAAAAACAAGCTATCGAGCCTGTTCAAGAAGCCGCTAAAAAATGCGGACAATTTTTTGTTACTAAACGTTGGTTGGGTGGAATGTTAACAAATTTTGAAACGATTAAAGCTTCAATCGATCGCTTACGTAAAATCGACGCTATGAAAGAAAAAGGCGAATACGCTTTATTGACTAAAAAAGAACGCGCTGGTCTTGATCACGAGGCAACTCGTTTGACTGATTACCTTGAAGGTATCAAAGACATGAAAGCTCTTCCAAAAGTAATGTTCGTTGTTGATATGCCAAAAGAACACATTGCAATTGCTGAAGCTAAAAAATTAGGTATCAAAGTTGTAGCTATTGCAGATACAAACTCTGATCCTGAATCAGTTGATTATCCAATTCCAGGAAATGATGATGCAATCCGCGCCATCAAATTATTCTCTAACTTAATGGCTGATTCATTCAATGAAGGCGCGCAAGTTTGGGAACAAAAATTACGTACAAACACTGACAAAGGTTCTGATCTTCTCAAAGAAAAGGGCGAAATCGCTCAAGAAGAATCACGTAAACCTCGCGATGCAGGTCGTGGACCGGCGCCTAAAGCAGCTGATGCTAAGAAGCCAGCTCCAGCGGCAGGCCCTACTGTCGTTAAAGCCAACAAAACTCGTAAATTAGTTGCTGCGGGTACTGCAGACCTAGTTGAGATCGAAGCTGAGCTTAACGAAAAGAAAGACGACGCTGCAGAGTAATCTCGCAGTTCGTTTGGAAACATGGCTCCTTCCGCCCTACGCGGGGCGGAGCCATTGTTTTATGTAGTTAGTATTTTAAATAATTATCTTTAAAAATAAAAGTCGAGTCCCACTCGCAAAATAAAATAGGAGACTGTATGTCTATCTCTGCATCAATGGTAAAAGAGCTTCGTGAAAAAACTAGCGCGGGCATGATGGATTGTAAAAAAGCTTTAGAAGAATCTAAAGGTGACTTTGAAGCGGCCGTTGAATGGTTACGCGTAAAAGGTTTATCTGCAGCTTCTAAAAAAGCTGACCGCGTTGCTGCGGAAGGTTTAGTTCACGCTGTATCAAACGGTAAATCAGGCTCAGTCGTTGAAGTGAACTCTGAAACTGACTTTGCTTCTCGTAATGATAAGTTCAAAGACTTAGTTGCTAATATTGCTCAGCACGTTCACGGCGCGACCGCTGTCGACGAAGCACACATCGGCGAATTAGTTAGAGCTGCTGTTGCGACAATTGGCGAAAACATGGTTTTTCGCCGTTCTGAAAAATACTCAGTTCAAGGTGAAGGCTTAGTTCACACTTACATCCACGGCGAAGGTAAAATCGGCGTAATGGTTGAAGTGGGCGCTGCGAATGCAGCCGCTGGTAACTCTGCAGACGCAAAAACTTTTGCAGCAGACATCTGCTTGCATATTGCAGCAATGAATCCAATGACAGTTTCTTCAGAGCAAATTCCGGCTAACGTTGTTGCAAAAGAAAAAGAAATCTTAAAAGCAAAAGCATTAGAAGAGGGTAAAAAACCTGAAATGCTTGATAAAATTGTTGAAGGTCAAATCCGCAAATTCTTAGCTCAAAACAGTTTATTAGATCAGCCTTTCGTAAAAAACCCAGACTTAAAAGTTTCTGACTACATGAAAGAAGTTTCTAAAAAAGCTGGTGGCGACTTAACTATTAAACGTTTTGTACGTTTTGAATTAGGCGCGGGAATCGAAAAGAAAGTTGTCGATTTCGCTACCGAAGTCGCTGAACAGCTTAAAGCAGCAGCTCAAAAGCACTAGTTGTCTACAGAGCTCAAAACTTCGGTTTTGGGCTCTTTTTTTATTCGCTTTGTTTTATTCCGAAAAAAAATCCTTAAACTTGATGCCGGAGGCTTTATGACAAAACCAATTTATAAGAGAATTCTTCTTAAGTTGAGTGGTGAGGCTTTGGCTGGAAATAAGGGCACTGGTATTGACACCGCTGTTTTAAAACAAATCGCCCAAGATATTAAAGTCGCGCATGCAACCGGAGTCGAAATCGGTTTAGTCATCGGCGGAGGTAATATTTTTCGCGGTATCGCTGCTTCAGCAGAGGGTATGGATCGCGCCAGCTCTGATTATATGGGTATGCTTGCGACTTGCATTAATTCTTTAGCCTTACAAGATGCTTTAGAAAAAGAAAACGTACCAACTCGCGTTCAATCTGCGATTGAAATGGCCGAGATTGCAGAACCTTACATTCGCCGTAAAGCGGTTCGTCACTTAGAAAAAGGGCGAATTGTGATTTTCGCTGCAGGAACTGGTAACCCTTACTTTACCACTGATACCGCTGCAGCATTGCGCGCGATGGAAATTAACGCGCAAATATTGATGAAAGCTACAAAAGTAGATGGCATTTACGACAAAGACCCGGCTAAGCACACCGATGCTAAACGCTATGATAAAATTAGCTATATCGACGTGTTGAAGCAAGGCCTACAAGTCATGGATTCAACAGCAATTAGCTTGTGTATGGATAACAAGCTTCCAATCATGACGTTTGATCTTGCAAAGACTGGTAACATCCTGAAAGCTGTTCAAGGTGAGACGATCGGAACGCTTGTGCACGCCTAGCGGCGATAGCTCACGCTTAGTTTTTTATTTGAATTATAAAGATTTTTACAGAGGAGAAGAACATGTTAGATCAAGCTAAAAAAAATGCTCAGGCTCGCATGGAGAAAACAATTTTATCATTAGGCGAAGACTTCAAAAAAGTTCGTACGGGCAAAGCTCAAGTTTCTATGCTTGATGCCGTTCGCGTAAACTATTACGGCCAGATGGTTCCACTTAACCAAGTAGCCTCAGTATCAACTCCGGATGCAAAAACATTTTTAATTGCTCCGTGGGAATCTTCGGTTCTAAAAGAAATCGAACAGGCCATGGTTAAGTCTGATATCGGTATGGCGCCAATTAATGACGGTAAAGTAATTCGTTTAAAAGTACCTGATTTAACGGAAGAGCGTCGTAAAGACTTAGCTAAGCAAGTTAAAAAAATCGCAGAAGAGGCTCGCGTAGCGGTTCGTTTAATTCGTCGCGATGCCAACGAAGAAGTAAAGAAAGCTTTCAAAGATAAACTGATTAGTGAAGATGAGTCTAAAAAAGGTGAAGCCGATGTACAAAAGATCACTGATGATTTTATCAAAAAAGTAGACGTTGCGGCTGACGAAAAAGAAAAGTCGATCTTAACAATTTAGATTGTTGAAATAAACGATGTCTAAGAAACTTAATCACGTAGCAATTATTATGGATGGAAACGGACGCTGGGCTCAGCTTAGAAATAAGCCCCGCACGTTCGGTCACATTAAGGGCGCACGCGTGGCTAAGAAGATTATCACCTACGCAGCTGATAATAATTTAAAACATCTTACTTTGTATGCTTTCAGTACTGAAAATTGGCTGCGTCCGCATGAAGAAGTTTCTTTTTTAATGAAGCTTCTTGGACGTTACTTAAAAAAAGAAACCGAAAATTTACATAAAAAAAATATCCGCTTCAGCGTTATTGGCGAACTTCATAAGTTGCCGACTGATCTGCAGACAGCCGTTAAATATTCGACTGAGCTAACAAAAAAGAATACAGGTTTACATTTAACTTTTGCGCTTAGCTATAGCTCGCGCCAAGAAATGGTTTTTGCGGTTCAGGCTATTGCCGAAAAATTAAAGTCTGGCGAAATTCAAAAAAATCAAATTAATGAAGAGTACGTTAGCCAACATTTGATGACTCACTGTACTCCCGACCCTGATTTAATTGTTCGCACAAGTGGCGAAAGCCGCTTGTCTAACTTCATGATGTGGCAAGCATCGTATAGCGAACTTTATTTTACTCCGGTTTTGTGGCCTGATTATACGACAGAAGATTTTGCGCAGGCATGTCACATCTACAACAAACGGGAGCGTCGCTTTGGAAAAGTCTTCCAGCAAAATGCCGAATCTTTTATCTAGATTTGTTTCTGCGGCTGTCGCTCTAGTCGTACTTTTCTTGGCCGTTTACTTCGGCGGCGATGTCGGTATTTACGTTATTACTTTACTAGTAACCATTCGCGGTTCTTTCGAAATGGCACGAATGTTTTTTAATGATACCTACCCTGCTTTTGTAAAAAATCTTTTTATGTTTTTAACGACCGCGATCTTTCTTATTATAACTCAAGAAAATATGCGCCCGTTAACGACTATTCTACTTATTTTTAGTTTAGTGATCGTAGCAAGTTTGGGTGTTTTGCTACACCGTCATTTCAAAAATTTAGATCAAATTCTTACGTTTGTTGCGAAAAACTGCTTGGGTCTTGTGTATGTTTGTTTTTTGCCTGCGACTGTCATCTGGACCACTCAAACAAATCATGGCGTTGAATGGTTCTTATGTTTACTAGCGGTTGTGTTCGCCGGAGACATTGGAGCGTACATATTTGGCTCGGTCTTTGGCCGCGCTAAGATAGCACCAAGACTTTCGCCGAACAAAAGCTTCGCAGGCTCTTTCGGTGGGTTACTATTTTCGACTTTGGCCGCAATGAGTTTTGTATACTTACTACCAAACACTCCATTGTATGTTTTCGTTGTCGTCGGCGCATTAGGCGGAGTATTCGGTCAAATCGGAGATTTCTTTGAGTCTCTTATGAAACGAGTCTCAGGGGTAAAAGACTCTGGCTCGATTATGCCGGGTCACGGCGGGGTACTGGATCGCCTTGATGGAGTACTTTTTGCCGCCCCTCTATTTTTTGTTGCTGCGACCTATTTCTCGCTTTAAACCAAAAACAATTGTGGTGTACCAAATTAGGGACGCTAGTCTTGATTTGAACGCCATGTCTAGACGAACGCGCGTAATTGTTTAAAATAAAGCTATGAATATATCTACATTACTTGTCTCTGTTTATTCTTATGTCGTTCCATTTGTTGTACTACTGGGAATTCTAATTTTTGTTCATGAACTTGGTCACTTTTTGGTGGCGCGCATGTGCGGAGTTCGAGTCGAAGTATTCTCTTTAGGATTTGGTAAAAAATTAATTAGCTACAAGAAAGGCGACACAACTTATTGCCTTTCACTTATTCCGCTTGGTGGATATGTAAAAATGTTTGGCGAGCAAAACGGTAATGAAGTCAGTGAAAGTGAGCGAAGCGTTTCTTTTACTCACAAAACTGTATGGCAAAGAATTGCGATCGTACTTGCGGGACCGTTAATGAATTTCTTTTTTGCCGTATTCGTCTTTTTCTTAATCGCGCAAATCGGCGAAGAAGCAAGATCACCCGTCTTAGCTGAAGTTTCAGAAAACTCTCCCGCCCAAAAAATGGGGCTGCGCGCGGGCGACCGCGTTCTTGAAGTTTCGGGCCAGCCCGTGCGAAGCTACGAAGAATTTCAAAAATATTTGAACACTCACAAAGGCGGAAGCGCCTCAGCTCTAGTTCAGTCTAACGAGGGCGAGAAGCGTAATTTAAATATCGAGGTCTCATCTGTTGTAAACCCAAATATTTTTTCGACTGAAAAAATGATCGGTAACATTGAGGGCGTTCAGCCGTTGGCGTTAGGCGCAATTGTTGCGGTTCTTGTTGATTCACCGGCCGAGAAGCTTGGATTCAAAACCGGAGACGAAATCACCGCCATTAACGAAACAAAGATTAGCCGCTGGGGGCAAGTTGAAAATTTAACGTCTCGTACAGAAAATCTTTCGGTAAAGGTAGATCGGTACTCTGCGGATCTCAAAAACAAATCGGCGCTTACGATTGAAATTCCGAAAGAGACTTTAATTCTATCAAAAACTTTAAGCGGTTTTGGTTTTGAAGAAACTGACCTTTACTTAGATCAAGTCGTAAAAGGATCACCGGCCGAACAAGCTGACCTTAAGCGTTTTGATAAAATTGTTTCAATTAACGCGACTCCGGTTACTAAGTGGGAAAATGTTTTAACGACAATTAAATCTTTCGACGGCAAAGATGCTTTAACGCTTGAACTGATCCGCGAAGGAACTAAAGTCGTTAAAAAAATTACTCCGCAGGTTACCTCGCAAATGACCGCGCTGGGTCAAGAAGACAAACGCTACACGATCGGTATTGTTCCGCTTGTTCAATTTGCCCAGCCTGAGATGACTGTTGTAAAATCTGAATCGGTTTTTCATTCAGTCGGTAAGGGTTTTTCGCGCACTTGGGATATTAGCGCCATGACTGTTATGTCGTTCGTAAAACTTTTTCAAGGTGAAGTTTCGCACAAGAATATTGGTGGAATGGTTTCGATCGGTAAAGCTGCAAAAGACTCTTACGAAATGGGATTGCAGTCATTCTTGATGACGATGGGTATTTTATCAGTCAGCTTATTTATTTTAAATCTTTTACCTATCCCTGTGCTTGATGGTGGGCATTTAGTTTTTTATTCAATCGAAGTGATTAAGGGGTCTCCGTTAAGTGTTAAAAAAATGGAAGTTGCTCAGCAAGTCGGATTCGTACTATTGATGGGGCTTATGGTCTTAGCTTTATTTAACGACTTTACGAAATTCTTTTTCAAATCATGATTATACTGGCGGCCGAAACTAGCACCCTGCTTGGTAGTGTGGCCTTATTTGAAGATAATAAGGTTCTGGGGTACAAAGAACTTTTTCGCCAAGGCTCGCACTCAGAAGTTCTAAATACTTTCATAGAAGATGTTCTAAATCAGTCGGGTAAGAAATTAACCGACGTTGATTTATTTGCAACTGGTACTGGCCCCGGAAGTTTTACGGGTATTCGTATCGCCTTGAATACAATAAAAACTTTTGCTTACTGCCATAATAAACCTGTGGTCGGAATTAATTCTTTAAAGAACTTAGCGTGGCTTTGCTCTGAGGCTGCGGACGAAACCGTTGTCGCAATGATTAATGCTTACAAGAATATGGTCTACATTGGCACTTTCCAAATGCAAAATAATAGAATAGTTACTTTGCGCGAACCTGAAGTTGTACGCGTTCAAAATCTAGAAGTTTATTTTAAAGATTCAGCATTGGTCGTTGGTGATGGTTTCACCACTTACCAAAAATATTTTTCTGAACAACTTTTAGCTAAAATGATTCGTCCGAAAAACCCGCACGACGAGCCTAACGCAAAATCTTTAGCCGCTCTCGCATTTCAAGGTGCTGAAAAATCAAGCCACTGGTCCGAGCTATTGCCACTTTACTTGCGCGCCTCAGAGGCTGAAGAAAATCTACAGGGCATTCGCTTTCAGCCATTAATTTAGCCACAGTTTGTCATTTTTGCTAATTGTTAGGTCAATAATAAAAAGATTTATGAAAATTTAAGATTTTCTTAACTATACTATTGATCCTTAGAAGCAACGAGCCGTATCATAAATTTAAGATGAACACAGAAATGAAGCACAACTATTATGAAATCTTAGAAGTTCCGCAGAACGCTACCCAGCACGATATCGTGATTGCGTACGAAAAAGCGAAACGCACTTATTCTGCACAAAACCCCGCTTTATACACAATTTTTAGTACTGAAGAAGCGCAGTTATTTCGCTTCATGCTTGATGAAGCTTTCACCGTATTGGGCAATCAAACTTATCGCAATATTTACGAAAAACGCATGCAATCAAAACATTTTATAGATAATGATTTAACTGCTGAGGCGATCAAAGCCGCAAGCCTTGATCTATTCACCGAGATTCCGAAACAGCCAGAGCCAGCTAAAAAAGTAGATGAATACATTGCTGACCCAGAATTTGAAGCTGAGCTTGCTGCGAAATCCGAGTGGACTGGCGAAGACTTAAAAATTGTTCGCGAGTACAAAAAAATAACTTTAGAACTTATGCACGAAAAAACGAAAATCAATCCTTGGTACTTAGCTGCGATCGAAAAAACTGACGTGGTTAATTTACCCGCGCCTGTTTTTGTTCGCGGATACGTAATTCAAATGGCCCGCATGATGGGTTTAAAAGACCTTGCGGTGGCTGACTCTTACATGCGTACTTTCAGAAAAAAGATTGAAAACTAATACACTTACTTTGACGGTCTCTGAAGAATTTGTTGGCCAACGCCTAGATCGCTATCTAGCAAGTCTTAATGAAGTGGCTTCGCGCAATTACGCACAAGATCTGATTGATAAAGGTTTTGTTCTGGTAGACCGCGCTATCGTGAAGGCTTCGCACGCTTTGAAGCTGAATCAACAAGTTGAAATTTTTATTCCGGCAGTTGCCGAAACTACGAAGCTTGTACCTTACGACTTTAAATTAGATATTGTGTTTGAAGATTCAGATTTATTAGTTGTTAATAAACCAAGTGGCTTAGTCGTTCATCCGGCCGTTGGCCACCAGCAAGATACTTTGGTGAACGCCCTTCTTCACCACACAAAAGACCTCTCTATGAAAAACGAGCAGCGACCAGGCATTGTTCATCGAATTGATAAAGAAACTAGCGGTTTATTGGTTGTCGCAAAAAACGATCGCACACATGAAGCTTTGGCAGCCCAATTTAAAAATAAAACCACGCACCGAATTTACTATGCATTAGTTGACGGCGGCTTTCCGCGCGTTAAAGGTACAATTCAATCCTACTTAGCCCGTCACCCGCTAGATCGCAAACGTTATGCCTCTTTAAAAACTGCCAATCGAGTTATCAGTACCTACGAAGGTGAACTTGCGATGGGTAAGTGGGCTATTACTCACTACGAACGAATTTCGCAATCTTCGGCGATGAGCTACATGAAGTTACAACTTGAAACAGGTCGAACGCACCAAATACGGGTTCACCTGACCGAAGCCAATCACCGAATTGTGGGTGACGTAGCCTATGGTTACCCTTCACAAAAAATGAAGGCCAACAACTTTAACCGCTTTTACTTGCACGCAGCTGAACTTGGTTTTCTTCACCCTGTTACCAAAGAAGAGTTGAAATTTAAGGTTCCGTGGCCCGCCGACGACGTTAAGAGATTAAATGAGTTAGGTTTTAAAAATGAAATTCTGGCAAAATGAGCTTGGTTACTACTTTAAGAATGAAAACTGCTTAGTTTTTTTTGGCAATACCACCGCCACAGCTGAAAAAATTGAAAACTTTTATAACGACTTGCGCTTTCGACGAATTAAACAAACGCATTCTGATATTATTATAGCCGCTTCAGAGCAATTAGTCGAAGCCGACGCCCATTATACCGATCAAAAAAAACATGCGTTGCTGATTGCAACGGCTGACTGCACACCTTTAATGATTTACTGCCGCCAAACTCATCGAGCTTTAGCTATTCACGCCGGTTGGCGCGGGGTGCAGAATCAAATTACGTTAAAAGCTCTACAGAAATTGATCGCAACGGGCTCGACGGATAAAAATTTTGAATTCTTTTTTGGTCCGCATATTATGAAAGATAGTTTTGAAGTCTCTGAAGATGTTTTTTTGCAGCTAGAGAAATCACAGTTCGGGCTTGATCGAAGTGATTACGCTTCTAGTAAGAACGATAAATTCTATGTCGATTTACAAGCGATTATTTTTTCGCAGATTCGTTATGTTATTGGTAAAGAGCCAAGCGCCATGACACTCAATTTAGATACAAAAACGAACGAGCTTTTTCATTCTTATCGGCGCGGCAAGATGACCCACGAGCGTAATTTAAGCTTTATCGCCATCTTGTAAACAGAAGCTTTCACTAGGCAATTTTAGCTTCGCTAGTTTACTACGAAACATTAAGGATCGGAGACATCAATGAGCTCTATAGAAATGATTATCACTTCACGCGAGCGTGATCTGGGCGGGTTTAGCGTTCGCAGAATTCTTCCCTACGCCACCCATCGTATGGTCGGCCCATTTATTTTCTTTGATCATATGGGGCCAGCTTACTTCGAACCCGAAAGCGGCATAGATGTGCGACCCCATCCCCACATTAATTTAGCAACCGTTACTTACTTGTTTGATGGCAAAATTCATCACCGCGACAGTCTGGGTTCAGATCAACTTATCGAACCGGGTGCCATCAACTGGATGACTTCGGGTAAAGGCATCGTTCACTCTGAACGAACTCCCCCAGAGGTTCGCCACGCTGGCGGAAAGCTTAACGGCATCCAGTGCTGGGTGGCCCTGCCCGAGAAGTACGAAGAGGTCGACCCAAGCTTTAAACATCATGCGGCCGATAGTCTTCCCGAATTCGACGTTAACGGCGTTCAAATGAAAATTCTTTTAGGCCACGCTTACGGCCATGCCAGCCCTGTGGGTGTTCACTCTGATTTTTATTACGTCGACGTTCATATCCCAAAAGGTAAGACCTTGCTTCTTCCGAACGACGGTCGCGAATCGGCAGCATACGTCGTTAGCGGAAAAGTTCGCGCCGAAGAAAACTTGGTCGAAGGTTTTTCTATGATTGTATTAAAAAACAACGAAAGCCTTATACTTGCGGTCGAAGAAGATTCACACGTTCTACTTCTGGGCGGCAGCACGGTCGGCAAAAGATATATATACTGGAATTTCGTATCAAGCTCAGAAGAAAGAATCGAAGAAGTCAAAAAGCAGTGGGCGATGGGCCCAGGCTACTCACCCCGCTTCGGAAAAATCGAAGGCGACGACCGCGACTTCATTCCGCTACCACCCGAAGTCGGACAAAATCCGAAGGGTACGATTCTTTAGAAGTTATCTTGGACTTTATTTTTAATGGTCGTTAAACCACAGTTTAACATTTGATCTGGCTGCGAAAGACCCGGAAACGTGCGTGAAGTCCAACTCAGATAATATCGTAGCGTTTGGTACCCAGACATTGTGCGACCATTGGTTAGAACAACAGGTTCCCAAACTTTCTTAAGAGTGATTGAGTCATTACCTTCGAAGTCAGAATTAAGCGTTAAATCCATCATTACTGAGCTACCAATTAAATTGTCACCTTTAGTAATTTCAATTTTCTTGGCTTCGTTAAAGTTAAAAGCTTCGTTGGGGTTAACATAGAGAATTGCCTGTTTTTTACTAACAATAGTTGTATTACCGACGACTCCGAATTGTAAAACCCAGTTTTTTTCTACATTTTGAAAAGCCCACATGAACAGCGAACCATTCATTGAAAAGCAAAGTAGTGCATCTTCCGGAATATTTAAGTTTGGATCTGTCCACTTAGTATTTGCATCAAATAAATTCATAACAATGTGACGAGATTGTCGCGAGTCCAAAGCACCATAGTTTCTGTTTAAACTATATATTGCTTCGTGAAGTACCAGCGCCGCTTTGTCGGTGTTGCTAAGATGTTTCCAGATGTCTCCGCTTACTAATATTTTTTCATCGCTGTAATATCGAGCAAGCTGCTCCGCTTTACAGCCTTGTGGAAATATAACATCGTATGAATCATTAACTTCACTAAGCTGGGTGCCGGCCGCAAGCAAAGTCATTTTCTCTTTCACGGTTGTGACATTAAGTTCGATGATACTTTGTCTTGTCGGGAACGTTTTTAAGGCACGATCAATCTGCAATTCCATCGTTTCGTCTGAAGTAGGAATGTTAAGACCATACATCGTACGGCCTTCATACAAATCTAAACTTTGCGCTGAAATAATGTTGTTTTGGTCATCTCGGCAGACCACACTTTTTCCGCCCCCGCCGTCTACGCCGCCCCTGACGTTATTTCGCGGAATAGCCATAGCGCCGTAGGCAGAGTCTGGCGTGTTCGGAGCATTTATCATACAGGCAGAAACTACGATTAAGAGCGCAAGCAAAGAGATTCTTTTCAAAAGTTTCATACTAGATCCTTATGTGAGAGCGGTTACGATTTCAAACTAAAAACAGCTTTCCTTAAAATGAAGCGGGCTGCTACATCTTTAACTTTAATTGTTATGTATATAATTAACATTTATGCTAACTATTTTTCGTAAAGGAATCAGAATGAATGTTTTTGAATACGATAATTATAAAGCCTGTATCAATGATTGGATCTTCGCCCAACCCAATAAAGGGCATGGCCAACTAAGAAAAATTTCTCAACATTTAAACGTTAATTCCGTTGTGATGAGCCAGATTTTTCGCGGCGATAGAGATCTGAACTTAGAACAAGCTTTAGAAGTATGTCAGTTTGTGGGTTTTACCGAGCTGGAGAGAGATTATTTTTTACTCCTCGTTCAAAAAGAACGCGCGGGTACTGATAAATTAAAGAAAGTTATCGAGAAACAATTAGCAACTTTGGCCGCATCCGCGCAAAGTCTTAAGAACAGAATTAAACATCAGAAATTCACTGAAGAAAATAAAGCGGTTTTCTACTCTCACTGGTATTACAGCGCGATTCGTTTAGGTTCTTCAATACCTGATTTAGGAAGCGTTTCTGCTTTAGCAAATTATTTAGATTTAGATCGCGCACTTGTCTCGCGCGTAATTGATTTTCTTCTTAAAAATAAATTAATAGTAGAGAGCAAAAATGGTTTTGATATGGGGCCTTCTGTAACTCATGCGGGTCGCGATTCTCCGTTTGTAAATAGACATCACACCAACTGGCGACTTCAAGCACTTAAGACAATGGATTCCGCGGATGAGAATAATTTATTTTATACCGGTCCAATGGTTTTATCAGACTCACTCGCAAAAGAAATTCGTAAAACTTTAATTGATCTAATAGACAAGATGACTAAAAAAGTCGGCCCTTCATCATCTGAATCTTTACGTTGCTTGAATATTGATTGGTTTAAGCTGGGGATCTAGTGATTAACGTCAGG
Organism: Bdellovibrio sp.; assembly: GCA_031428275.1. Lineage (GTDB taxonomy): Bacteria > Bdellovibrionota > Bdellovibrionia > Bdellovibrionales > Bdellovibrionaceae > Pseudobdellovibrio. Next base: position 81,056 of record JANPPC010000041.1, on the reverse strand, counting down.
CTCTCAGAGCGAAGAGAGCCAAAATGGCGGAAAGCGAGTCCGTTAATTTTCAATAAAGCACTTCTACTAAGGTCTCTGGAAGTATCGTAACTATCTGTCATCATTATATTTTATTTGATTTTAGTATCTTATGGGCTATCACCGTCCCCTGTGGTCTCCGTAATTTTCATGGGTCAAATTGGGGGTAGAGTGGCAAGAGAGCTTAATAAACTAAATGCGCTTAAGGTAAGCAGATGTGCGGATGCAGGATATTACCATGATGGTGGCGGCTTGTACTTGCAGGTAACCCCTAGAAATAACAAATCGTGGGTCTTCAGATATTCACGGCTTGGTAAAGCGAGAGAAATGGGGCTGGGTCCTTTGAGATTGGTTTCACTTTCTGACGCAAGATTAAAAAGAGATGACTTAAAAAAAGTAATCTTAAGTGGTCTTGATCCGCTGTCAGAAAAAATCAAAGCAGAAAAACTACAGGTCTTGATAGGTTTAAAAAAGGTTAATTTTGAATCTTGCGCAGCAATGTATATTGAAATGCACAAAAATACTTGGAAAAACCAAAAGCACCATATGCAATGGCTCAGCACTTTAAAGAGCTATGCCTTTCCGACCATTGGCAAAATGGCAGTTGATGAAATCGAGACTGCTCATATAGTAAAAATAATTGAACCTATTTGGATGGAAAAAACTGAAACTGCGAACAGAGTTCGAAACCGTATAGAACTTATTCTGAACTGGTCTACAGTGCGAGGATACCGCGCTGGAGAAAATCCTGCCCGTTGGCGCGGGCACTTAGACCAACTCTTACCTCGGAAATCACAAATTAAAAAAGTTGAACACATGCGGGCACTTTCTTATCCGCTGATTTCGAACTTTATTTCAAACTTGAAATTGCACAGCTGCTCCTCATCACTGGCACTTCAATTCCTAATTCTGACCGCAACGCGAACTTGTGAATCGCTTGGTGCTCAATGGAATGAATTTGATTTTCAAAAAAACGTATGGACAATTCCAGCTTCTAGAATGAAGTCAAAGCGTGAACACCAAGTCCCATTATCAGATCGCGCATTAGAAATTCTAAATTCAATACCTAAAGATGATTTGAGTCCAATCGTATTTAAAAATTTATCCAATCGTCGACAACTGTCCAGCAACGCAATTCTCGCCTTACTGCATCGATTAGGTTACGACATAACAACTCATGGATTCAGATCGACGTTCAGGGACTGGGTATCTGAAGAAACGCAATACAGTAGAGAGGTGGCAGAAGCTTCACTTTCACATAGTTTACGAGACAAAGTTGAAGCTGCGTACAGACGAGGCGATTTTTTTAAAAAACGAAAGATGCTTATGGACGAATGGGCAGACTATTGCTACTCAAATTCTGAAAGGGGTTATCTTGAAAAAAGGATTTCTTAATTTAAGGCTTCAAGAAAATCAGATCAGTTGGCTGTTATACCTTTATGAAAATCGAATCCTAAACAATATGGACAATATTCTTCTGCTTCACTTTTCTGGCGTTATTGTTGATCTATTTGAAAAAACTGTTTTAGCTGTGCAAAAAAAATCCTTAGGCCGTGTTTTCAAAAAGAATCGCAATTTTTTAAACACAGGCGTTTCGCGTTTAGAGATTGAAAATATGTATCGACTTATCGCTTTTGATTTAATTTTAGCAGAAACAGCATCGGTAAAATCTGGAATTATAATCTTTTCGGAAGACGAATCCGCAAAAACACAAGATTTATTACGTGCGATTAGTACTCCAATATTTGCTAATGACGATGTCGGCGGTATCGCAAAGAAGTTCAGTCACGAAGAGCTGAAAAAAATTATTGAGACCAACGAAATTGGAAATAAGCCTGGCAGCTTAGATGATTATAACGAAGCTCTCACCAAAGACAGTGCCCGACTTTCAAAGTTGAAAAAAAAATATCAACAAGTGAATAAATTATTTGAACGTGAACTAGAATTGCCTTCGGTTGAAATTTTGGAAACTAAGCTGGATCCAGTGGGAGGCGAGACCATCGTAACCATAAAGGTGAATGAAAAAATCCTAAACTTTAAGCAAAAAAACGTCATAAAGTCATCCCTCCTTTAGTGCGCGATGTTCCTTATATTCGATCCAAAGTCTAAAGGAGGCTCTGGTGAGTATGCTAAGGTTGGAAGAGTTAATTAAACGTATAGGTCTAAAGAAACCCACAATTTATTCAATGATGAAACGTGGACTGTTACCAAAACCTATTAAGATGGGTCGGGCAAGCTTATGGGTGGAGGCAGAAATTGAAGCGTGCATGGCCCAAAGAATACAAGACAGAAATGATCGTAATAAGGTCGTTAAAAATGACTAGCTATAATTTCCGCGATCACATGCTAGTTACTTACGATGATGGTTCGGGGCAACTTCGTGGCCACTCCCCGTTTCGAGAAGATAAGAATCCCAGTTTTTCCGCTAATACGGTTACTGGGCTATGGAAAGATCATGGCACTCAAAATCACGGGAATTGGGATCAGTTTTGTGATCAACTTCAAATTGAAAAAGCTCAAGTTTTATCAACCTCCAGCCATACGAAGAAAAAGACAAACACAGATTTTTGGAATCATGCAAGACCGACCAACAAATATTATTATCAAGATCAAAACAATAAAACAGTATACCGAAAAACGCGTTTTGAGTCAGTGATTGATGGGGAAAAGCGAAAACAATTCACTCAAGAGCATTTGCAAAATGAAAAGTGGGAGCTTGGCAAAACGACTAACTTACTTTTCCCGTTCATGTTTGAAAAAGTTCCATCAACAGCCAAAGAAATTTTTTGGGTCGAGGGGGAGCGTTGCTGCGAGTTTCTAAACGATTTAGGAATTTTTACTGTTACCTCACACGAAGGATCTTCCCCAAGTAAAAATCAATTAGAATTTTATGCGAAGATATTTGAAGGTAAATCGATTTATATTTTACCTGACAACGACAAGCCAGGATTATCCTGCGCCCAAAAACTTGCACAGTGTCTAGGTGATAAAAATCTGGTGAAGATAATTCATCTTGAATTAAAAAATACTGGTGAGGATGTTGTCGAATGGTTTGAACTTTACGGTGGCACCAAAGAAATACTTTTAGAAAAATGCCATATTGCTAAACCATTTGAACAAGTTCAGATAGTCGAAGCGGCACCCCCAAAGTTTAAGTCGCCTTTATCTCTTCCGCCTGTTTTACCTTTTGCAGAACCAATTGACGAGTCGTTGATACCAGAGCCACTTAAAGTTTGGGTATTAGATGCCGCTGACAGAATGAATGTATGCCCTGAGTTTATTCTTATGCCATTTTTAACAAGCGTATCTTCGCTTATTGGTCGTCGTCTTTGCATCAAGCCAAAAAAACATGACCCTTGGTACGAGGTTAATAACCTCTGGTGCATGATTGTTGGAGCACCATCAACTATGAAATCACCCAGCCTAGGTGAAGCGCTTTGTTTCTTAAACGAAAAAAATAAAGATTATCTAAAAAAATACCGCTCAGAGACTGAGGAACGGCAGCCCAAGATTCAAATCATAAAAGCCAAAATAAAAGCTTACGAGAAGGAAATTAGAAAAGCTTTAGATGAAGACCGTGAAACATTGCAGGCAGAACAAAATCTAGAACAGGCACTAGTAGATCTTAAAGAACTTGAACCTAAACTTAAAAAATTAACAGTCAATGATTCCACAGTAGAGAAGCTTTGCGAACTTTTAGAGTTGAACCCAAATGGCTTACTTATTTTTCGCGACGAGCTTTCAGGATGGTTGAGCAATTTAGCAAAACAAGGACGCGAAGGTGATCGTGAATTTTTCTTAGAGTCTTGGAATGGAAAAAATTCTTATAACGTGGAACGTATAATGCGTGGCTCGCACTTTGTTGAAGCATTACGGGTCGCAATAGTCGGCGGTATACAGCCTGCTAAGCTTTCAACTATAGTGGCGGACATTCTAAAGGGTGGGTCAGGTGCCGATGGCTTATTTGACAGATTTCAGCTTGCAGTTTATCCACCCCAACGAGAATGGGTAAGTCTCATTGACCGAAAGGATAATCAAGCTGCTAAAAACCGAGTTAAAGAGTTGTTTGCAGTTATAGATGATGCCGATTTTAAAAGTTTTAACTTGGAATTAAGTGAAAACATACCAGCCTTGCGTTTTTCAGACGAAGCACAAATAGTTTTTAACGATTGGTACAGTAAGCTTGAATTGAAACTTCGGCACCCGTCCACAACAGCATTACCCCAAGTCGAATCTCACTTAGGAAAGTTTAGGTCGCTGGTTCCTAAGCTTGCTGTGATTTTTGAGGTTATAGGATGGGCTGACATTCAACGATTAAAGGCTTCAGGTATTCATTCGCCGCTTATTAATGTGTCGCAAGAATCCCTGAGTCTAGCGATTCATATCAGCGTATTCTTAGAAAAACATGCGCACCGTATTTATGCACTGGGCGCTGAGCGTGGGCTCAGGCAAGCACATGCATTAGCAGAAAAAATTCGAAGCTTTGAAATCAAGGATATGGATACTGTGCGAACCATTTCGCGGCATCACTGGTCTGGCCTGAACACAATTCCCGACGTTGAAATCGGACTCAGCATTCTTGAAAAACTAAATTGGATAACGCTCAACAAAGTAAGCAAGGGCGGCTTTGGGCGCCCTAGTGAGTTCATTAATATAAATCCGAATATTTTTTCAAACCCTTTAGATCCAGTGCCATAAGTGCCATTAATGGAATATTGGCATTTTTGACACTGATTAGTAGAACTCAAAAAGTTTGCACGGAGGATAACCTTGAAAGATAAACTGACAATGAAGCAACGAATGTTTGTCGAACTATATGCAGGCAATGGCACCGATGCAGCAAAGCAAGCAGGTTATAGCGGGAGCAGCGCAACACTAGCCCAAATCGCTTCAGAAAATCTAAAAAACCCAATAATTCGTGAATTAATTGATCAAAGGATCGAACAAAAAGCTGAAGTAATTGTCGCAGATCGCTTAGAGCGAATGTCATTCTGGACATCCATTATGAAGAGTAGCGATTTTGAAATCCGTGATCGCTTGAAGGCTTCAGAACTTCTTGCCAAAGTTGAGGGTGATTTCATCGACAGGAAAGAAAAAAACAAAGGTATAACCCTAGAGGACTTAATTTTGGAAGCTCATTCTTTGATAGATGATGAGAAAAAAAATGAACCATTACAACTCAGAAAAAATCTCCGATAACGGAATTTTATAGAGCTTAGACAATTTAAAAAGTGTTGCAAAGGTTACATTTTTACCAGCTTCAATTTTTTGCAAATGTCTCCAAGAAACCCAGCCGTTGTCCTCAGTTTGCTCTAGAGTCCAGCCTTTTTGCATACGGATAGCTCGAAGTCTTAAACCGAGACGCTTTAGTGCTTTTTCACATTGAATGTCTAGACCCATACTAAACATGGTGGAATATACAACCGATAGTAAGTACGTCCGATAATATGTATTTTAATGGGGGGCTTTTCGTGGCATTCAAAACCTTAATTAGTTTTTTAATTCTATTAATTCCTAATATCGTATTCGCGGAAATGAACTCAAAAATACAAGCTGCTATGCAAAATTATGCTAAATCGATTTTGAAGAAGGATTTTAAAAAAATAGCTATAAAAAACCATCCCAAAGCAAGCCGCCTAGATATTAGTTTCATAGTACCCGAATCATGGGCTGAACAAGAAGGGGACCGACCCAACATAATAAAAAAATACAAATCGTCCGTCGTTCCAGACGGGTTACAATTTCTTATTTCAAGCAACCCGCCCAGTGCGGGTTTGGAAAATGTAGATTTCGGAGTTTTAGCGGATTCTGATCTAATGGAAATTGCATCAGAGATGATTCCAAAAAACTCATTTATTGTTGGAAAAGAAATTGTTCATTTGGATGGTAAACGAACCCTTTTGATCGAATCTAAAAATCAGGTTGAAAGAGCTGGCTTAGTTATTTACTCGCATAACCTAAATTATCTTACTTTTTATGGTAATAGCTTAGTGATGTTTGCCGCCTCAGTTGGTAGTGACACCTTTGAAAATGCTTCAATTAAAATGAGTTTTTTTCGGCCAATAATAACGAAGGTGATAATCTCGGTCGTATTCAATGATCAATGGTCTGCTAAAAAAATTAATCAAATATCTTTAAGTTCTAGATCAGAAGAGCAACCTACAACTAATTTATTCCGAAGATTTCTTTTGATGCTTCCGTATACTTTGCCATCCCTTTCGGTATGTTTTTTGATTGCCTTTGCCGTTTCAAGAAAATTTATTTTGGCATTGGGTAAGCGGGACATCTTTATTGCTTTCCTTTCAAGCTGGATTTTGGTTTCCATTGTGTATTTTTTCACTGGTGAGGCAATGATAACAGGATTGTATATTTTTTCGATTCCATTTGCAGCGTCGTTTATTTCGCTTTTTGCGATGAAGTTTTTAAAGAATAAAACATAACTTAAAATCTATTCCGCAATGAACCAATCTACATTTTATTTTTCGGAATTGAAGTTGCTATAATTCGATTAGACAGTTTTTTATACAGATCCTCAAGGTCATCCCAGACTATTAAATTTAAATGCATTACATCGAAATGACAGTCTTTTAAATCAGCTCTGCTCACAACATGTATAACTTGAAGCCCTAGTCCCTTGGCGTACCCTGCTTCATAATACACGCCCCTTTTATGATGAGAAAGTTCTGCAATAACAAACTTAGACTGATTAATGGATGCAATCACTTTATCCATGATCCCATCGTTGTGCTCTACTTCATCGACGATTATTGCATTGAAACCGCTGTCCTCTATGCAAAGTTTTATTTTATCTCGCAAAGCTGGCGATAAAATCGCACCCGAGTTATCTGTAAATGCCATCGCGATGAAAACAGAACTTGAAGAAATGTGGTAATTGAATTGATAGACGTAATCCCATCCTTTGACCGTTAATCCGATTGTATTTGTCGATAATATTTTTGAATAAAAAATTCCATGCGTATCTGAACGCTTGAAAAATGGCTCAACTGCCTTACTTAACGAGACAAGTCCCCTATCAACAAGCTGTCCAATTCTTATCCCATATTCGGCTTCTTCAAAAATACCGATCCTATACCGTTCATTGATATTCAAATTTGTAAAATCAAAAGGATTAACTTCATTTTTTAGTTTTTCGCTGAGCAAACGTAATATCTTAATATCCTTGTTCTGGTGCTCAATTTTTTTGTCCGACATACTATCGATCGCTCTAATAACTACGCGCTGATCTGCTGGAAGTTTTTCTTCAGGGTCACTTTTTAAAGTCCAAAAAGTAATTAATCCTTCTGCACTTAAATTTGCTATTTCTTGCAAGCAGAGCAGCTTTTCTTTTTTTGATAATTCATGTTTGCCTGAAAAAGCCTGCCATACATGATTTGTTATCCAATACTCACCGAACTCTGGGGTTTTAAAACTATGCCCGTCATGATTAGCGAGAAGAACAGAATCCGCATCTAGCCCCGAGAAAATACATTTAGCCATAAATCCTCACTCACACTTTTTCGCGTAAAAAATTCTAAAAATCTGATGCGCTAATTTAGATTTAAAACATGGGTAAGGTTGTGGGTGCGGTATCGCTATTTTCACAACTAATTGAAATGACTTGCGGTTTAAGCCTAAATGGCGGAAAGCGAGGGATTCGAACCCTCGAGCCCCGCGAAGGGCTGCCAGTTTTCAAGACTGGTGTATTCAACCGCTCTACCAGCTTTCCACCATCTGTTTTATTGAAAAACACCCGCGTGTTCAAGGGTTTAGCTGTTTGTTGCAAAGAGTTATAGTCGTAAGTGTGGCCAATTAATGAAGCACACCTACGTGATTGATGATTTGTTGCCCATATATGGTCTTAAAACTTTCGGAATCTCGACCGAGCCATCTTCTTTTTGATAGTTTTCAAGCACAGCGATCAAAGTTCGACCAACCGCCAAGCCGCTTCCGTTAAGCGTGTGTACAAACTGCGGCTTGCCACCGTCTTTAGGTTTAAACCGAATGTTTGATCGACGGGCTTGAAAGTCTTCAAAGTTTGAACACGAGCTGATCTCGCGGTAAGAATTTTGACCAGGCAACCAAACTTCTAGATCATAAGTTTTTGATGCTCCGAAGCCCATGTCGGCAGTACACAAAAGCATTTTGCGATACGGAAGATTCAGTTCAGCTAGAATTTTTTCAGCGTGCGAGGTTAACTTTTCATGTGTTTCGTAAGATTCAGACGGATGACAGAATGTCATCAATTCAACTTTGTTAAATTGGTGCTGCCTGATAAGACCCTTCGTGTCTCGACCGTGGCTGCCCGCCTCAGAGCGAAAACACGGTGAATAAGCGCAAAAAGATTTTGGTAAATCTGCTTCTGCTAAAGTTTCATTGTAATAGTAGTTCGTTACCGGTACTTCCGCCGTCGGTATCAAATAATAATCAGTACCTTCAAGATGAAAAACATCTTCTTTAAATTTCGGAAATTGACCTGTGCCGGTTAAGCTTTGGCTGTTAACAATAAACGGCGGGATCATTTCGGTATAGCCGTGCAAATTCGAATGAGTATCCATCATGAACTGCATCAATGCGCGCTCAAGCTGGGCGGCGGCGCCTTTCAAAAAAGCAAACCGAGCACCTGTTACTTTGCCAGCGCGGTCGAAGTCGATGATGTTTAATTTTTCACCGATATCAAAATGCTCTAAAGCCTTGAAAGAAAACTTTGTTGGCTCGCCAACGGTCTTTACGATTTGGTTGTCTTTTTCAGTTTTGCCGATTGGAACAGATGAATGTGGTTTATTTGGAATTGTTAAAAGTAACTGTTGAACATCGGCATCAACTTGCGCGGCCTGCGTTTCAAGTTCTTTAACGCTACCCTTCAGCTTTTCAACTTCAGAAAGAATGGCCGACGCATCTTTGCCCTCGCGCTTAAGCTGACCCACTTCGCCACTTAGTTTGTTTTGATTTGCTTTAGCCGTTTCAGCTTGAGTCATTGTTTCGCGACGCTTATTAGCCATCAGCATGATCTTATCTAAAGTATCGGTGCTTGCGCCGCGATTCAGAAGGCCCTGTGTATAATCATCAAGGTAGCTTGCTCCAGATTCAGCTTTTTTTTCAAGTAACTTAAGGTCGATCACATAAACTCCATCGGCTAGGGCGCGATCATGATATACATGCGCAGTAAGGTGGCTATCAAAACACAAATTAAATCAAAAATCAAAATATGCACGATTTGCAATTTAGCTAAAAGCTTGTAAACCATAGCCATAAATAGAACCGTTAAAAAAATAAGCATCAATAATTCGCCTTGTAGAAGCTCTTGAATAATCAATGCCAAAACCAGGCCTATAAAAAAACCTGAAACAAGACGTAAAATTTTGTGCGTTAGACTAACTGTCGTATTTTTTGCGGTCTGCTGCATGTTGCTAGCCATGTTTTTCAGATTATCTGCAATTCCCACGTTTTCTCCTAACCACCAAGGCTTTTAATTTTGCTTTCAACAGTAGAACGATCATGCGCATTTGGCGAAAGCTCAAGATATTTTTCTAATGAGTGAAGAGCTTCTTGCCTAAAACCCTTTTTTTCAAAAATATAGCCTTGCTCGCGATAAATATCGGCATAGCCAGACTCGCGTTCTTTAGCGATCGAAAGCATATCTTCGGCGATATCTATTGCGTCGCTTTTGCGGTAACAAGTCGCCGCGCGCACGTAAAGCTCGGCGCTAGAAGGTCGTAGTTTAATCGCTTTCGAATATTCAGCTGCGCATTCGGCATAGTGTTCGGCACGACTTTGAATTTCGGCAGACAGAATAAATGGATCTGCTAAATTCGGATTACTATTTTTTTCTTCGTTAACTAAGTCGATGGCTTTTTGAAAATCACCCAGCTCTAAATAACATTTAGCTAAAAAATATGAAACCCGCGGAAAATTCGGGTTAACGGCTTTTACCACAGTCAGCTTGGCCAAGGCTTCACGAATTTGATCAGTCGGTTTTTTTGCAGATGAGGATGTCTCGTAAACTAGTTTAGCATTTGCGAATAAGGGTTCTACATCACTTGGGTCTAGCAATGAGGCAGCGTTATAGTAAACTTGCGCTTGCTTCGGATTATTCAAAATTCGATAAGCTTCCGCCAATCCAAAGTTTGCTTTCTTATTTTTAGGCTCAAGTTGAACAACCTGTAAATAAACCTCAGCCGCGTCTGAATACTTTTCGTTTTGCCGATGAAAGTCAGCTAAAGCCACACGATACTCGGTCGTATACGGAAAGTTTTTAACCAAATCTTTTAAATAAAGTTCACCGCGTACAGGGCCATCTTTCGCGGCTAGAAATTTAGCATAGGTGATTTGCGCTTCAGGCCATGACGGCTCTAGATCAATTGCTTTTCCAGAATACTTTTGGGCGGCTGCCAACGAGGCACTCTTCTTGTCTTGATCTGCTTTCGTCGAGCCCCCAGCGTTCATGTAATAAAGCGTCTGGGCTTGCCCCAGTAGTGATAGCAATTCGACATCGGCATCATAAATTTTTACGGCGCGCTCGCCGTACATGATAGCTCCGCTAATATTATTTTTTCTAAACTCTAGTAATGCTTGCCCTTTTAAAACTTCGTGATTTTGGGGTGATCTTTTTGCAGCATCTTGTAAGGTTTTTGCCGCTTCAATAAAATTATACTTTTGAGATTCATAATCGGCTTTCAGAATAGCAGCTTGTACAAACTTTGGCTCGGCTTTTAAAGCTTTATCAGTCCACAAAATAGCTTCGCGAGTTTGATTTAATGCCCACAAACTTTTAGCCGCTTTATAGGCCGCCGTTGCATTTTTCGAATCTAAATCAAAAGCCGCTTTATATTGCGCTTGCGCAGCCAAGTGATCACCCGTTCTAGAAAAATGGTCACCTAACAATATAATTTCAGATTGAATGTTGTCGACCTTATCGCTACCACCTAAGGACAGAACAATTTCTTTTAAGCCTCGGTGGCTTGGGTTGATTTGATAACCAACCTGCGCAACCTCAAGAGCTTTTTTTGTTTCTCCCTTGTCGACAAGCAGCTGCGCAAAAGTTAGCAATGATTCTATATGAAAATCTTTAATCAAGGTCTGTTTGATTTTGTAACCAGTCGAAAAATAGTTGTATGCCTTGTCTGCATTTTTAAAGCCTTTTTGTTCGGCCAGCCCAAGGCCGTAAAGCGCGGCTTTTGAATCTTTGTCTAGATCAAACATCGCTTGAAATTCGGCGCGGGCTTCATTAAATTTGCCTTGCTTAAAATTCATTCGTGCTAACCCAAATCGACTAGTTAACCATTGCGGCCACAGACGCTGCGCTTGTTCGAAGTATGCGGTTGAATTAATGTAATCACGGTCGTTTTCTAGTAGTTCGCCTTTAATTAAATAAAGAAATGGCCCCAAACTAAATCGTTCGTCGACTTGGTTATCTAGCGTTCTTTCAAGCAAACTACGGGCTTCACGAGCTTGACCTTTCGCGATTAAATAAACCACTTGGCAAGTATCAGAATAGTTTGAAATCGGGTTAACAGACCGAGCCAACTGCGTAACCACCAAGATACTTTTTAAATCTTGCGAAGTCTGTTTCGTAAAAGGCCAAATTTGCTCGTACGCAATACAAAGTAAACCCATCGCTTCTAGATCACGAGATGCTCCTTCGATTGTTTTTGCCAGGCCTCGATGACTTTGAAGAATAAGATCAAGTTGTCCCGACTGAAAAGCTCGAACGATTTTTCTTTTGGCTTCTTTGACTTGGTTTTCTGGAAGTATCTCTGACGATTTGCGCGGCGCAACCAACTTCCATCCGACTAATTCTGGATCAGACCCATCCGTAAAAAGAAAAACGGCTAACATAATGGCTATCAAGCCAATTGCGATCATAGGAAGTATTTTTTTAAACTCTTTTTTTTGTAAAGTTTTTATATCTAGAAGATTAATCGTTAAGTTTTTTTCTCGTTCACTAACAAATGCTTCCGTATCTTTTGCCGATTGATTTTTAGTCGTAACAGCCTGCTGTTTACGAACTGCAATTTCACCAGTTTGTTTTTTTTGAAGCTCACGCTCATAGTCTAATAGTTTTTTAAGTTCATCGGGTAGCGAGGCGGGGCCACTGACGGGCTCTTCTGCTTTAGGCAAAACGCGAATGACGGTCTCAGCTTCCATTTTCTGACTTTTTTTACTATCAACCTCAGTAGGGTTTTCTAACGACTCAAGCAGAGCTTCGTAAAACTCGGGTTGCTTCGTTAGTGCCAACCATTGGCCTTCTGGGTACGCGCTGATTTCTTCACTTCCGGTAAAGACTCCGCTCGTAATCATTTTGATCACAGCATCGGTCGAATACGGGCCTTTTACTTGATCCGTCTGAAGTTTAATTACCCATTGGGTGGCAGCACTTTTCATCAGACTTTATTATAAATATCTCTTTAGGGTTACGTCAGTTAGCGCTTGCAAGAAAGTCCCAACTCATGACCTAGGTCTGCTATTGGAACCACTTTTAGTTCCACCTTGGAACTGAATACCCAGCCTAACCAGCTGGAAACACTCTATTTTTCAGGGTTTGACCATGTTTTTTTGGCATGCGTGTTGCTTTAAGAATTCTCATGATTAGATTGTTGATTGCGACATATATAGTTTTAGTTCTTGTTTTGTCGGCAAAAGCTAAAGCTTGTGAAGCTAATGGCTCTGATTTTGATTCGAAAAAATTAAATAATCAGATGGAAACTTCTGAAAAATTGAATATCCAGGATCCCCTCCCAGATTTCGATTCTAAAAGTTTCCATTCGATTAGATTTACAGAAAACTTTGTTGGCTAAGGTTAACAACCCGTTTTAGTGCCTCAGTCGTGGCCCCTCCTCGACTGAGGTTCAAGTTTTTCTTCCTCGCCCTTCCCTGTTCTGTCTTATGGATCTGCTTTAAAGCCTCTCCCTGAATGATTCGAATTTTAATTGGCTTGTTTTACCCTATTTCGACTTACTAGTGCGCGCGTCTAACCAGAGCCCCTAGCTGAGTTAATTTATTTTCTAAATTATCATAACCACGGTCTAAGTGATAAATACGACTAACTTGCGTTTCACCTTTAGCCACAAGACCCGCTAAAACTAATGAAGCACTGGCGCGAAGATCTGTCGCCATAACCGGCGCGGCCGATAAGCCACCTGGTTTACCGCGAATTACGGCTACTTGTGATTTCGGTGTGATATCTGCCCCTAAGCGCATCAGTTCATTCACATGCATAAAGCGATTTTCAAAAACAGTCTCGGTAATAACACTTGTACCTTTTGCTACTGTCATCAGCGCCATGAACTGCGCCTGTAAATCGGTCGGGAATAGTGGGTGCGGAGCCGTCGTAATATCAACCCCTTCCCAGGACTGCTGCGGATGTACCCGCATTGTTGAATCACTGATGTCGATCTTGAATCCGCTTTCACGCATTTTTAAAATTAACGCATCTAAATCGTGAGGTTGGCATTTTGTAACGGTCACATCACCGCCGGTAATTGCTCCGGCAATTAACAATGTACCCGCTTCAATACGGTCGGCCATGATGGTGTGTCTGGCTGGAGTTAGCTTATCTACGCCTTCAACTTTAATAACGCTAGTTCCGTGGCCCGTAATTTTAGCGCCCATTTTATTTAGGTAATTTGCTAGATCAACAATCTCGGGCTCTTTGGCCGCGTTTTCAATAGTTGTCGTACCCTGTGCTAACGTTGCCGCCATTAGTAAATTTTCAGTTCCGCCAACAGTGGTCTTTTCAAAAAACACGGTCGCACCTTGCAAACGTTTTGCTTTTGCTAAGACATAACCGTCTTTCAATTCAATTTCAGCGCCCAATGCTTTCATCGCGTCTAAGTGCAAATCAATCGGGCGCGTGCCAATCGCGCAGCCGCCCGGCAAAGAAACAACGGCCTCACCATATTTAGCTAAAATCGGCCCTAGGCAAAGAATGCTGGCGCGCATTTTACGAACAAGGTCGTAATGCGCTTCGAAAGATTTAAGTTTGTTAACCCGTACGCGAAAAGTATTTTCTTCACGCTGGCTAGAACAACCAAAGCTTTCTAATAAACTAGCTGTTGATTCTATATCTTTAAGCTTCGGAACATTATCGAATATATGTTCGCCTTCTGCTAGTAACGTAGAAAATAAGATTGGAAGGGCTGCATTCTTTGCACCGCTTGTTGCAACGGTTCCATTTAACTGTGCGCCACTTTTGATAATCATTGTATCCATATAAATTCCTTATATGGATATTATTATCGAACGCTTTTTACGATTCGATCAAGTCCTGATAAGTCTTTTATAATTTGCGTAGAAGAAAATATTTTTAAGTCTTCAAAAGCCTGCTTAACTTGGGGGCCTTGCTCGTGACCCATCTCGAAAATCATGATGCCCGGAGATTTAAGTAAGTTTCTAGTTTTATATGACCAGCTCAGAATAGCGTGTAGGCCTTTATTACCAGAAAATAAGGCCTCGTGTGGCTCAAATTTCTTTACACTGGCCTGAATTAGCTTGTCTGCCTGGTCAATGTAAGGTGGGTTTGAAACAATAACGTCGTAGTCACCAATTTCTGTGAAATCAAAATCTTCGATATCTTCGTGTAAAATTTCAACGCGGCTTAGAAGTTCTAATTTTTCAGTGTTTTTTTGTAAGTAAGCTAAGGCGGCTTCAGAGCCTTCAATGCTAACTAAAGTGGAACCGGGCGCATTTGCTAAAATTGATAAGCCTATGCATCCAGAGCCTGAGCCTAAATCTAAAATGCGAGCGTTTCTAATATCGTTCTTTTTAATAAATGCTAAGGCTTCTTCAACAATTGCTTCAGTTTCGGGGCGCGGAACAAGAACGCCTGGGCCCACTTCAAAAATTTGCGAGTAGAAGCCCTTCTCTTTAAGAATGTAAGCAACAGGTTCGCCCAGTGAACGACGCTTTATCAATTCGCGACAGGCGCTAACTTCTTCATCTTTAAGTGGCTGATCGTACTTTACGTAAATTTGTACGCGGTCAATTTTTAAGGCGTGCGATATTAAAATTTCGGCATCAAGTCTTGGCGTTTCGACTTTTTTTTCTTTAAAAAATTGAACTGATTTTTCGAAAACGTCTTTTAATGTCATTAGGTATTGTTCGATTGTTTTTTAAGAGCTTCTGCCTGAAAATACGCGATCAACGGATCGATTAGATTTTCAAGCTCGCCACCCATCACCTGTGGCAATTGGTGAATAGTTAAACCGATTCGGTGGTCGGTGATACGAGTCTGTGGAAAGTTGTAAGTGCGAATACGCTCAGAACGATCGCCTGTGCCAATTTGGTCAAGTCGTGCATCTGAGGCTTCTTTCAATACTTTGTCGTCCTCTAATTTTTGCAACTTCATTCCTAAAATTTGAAATGCGCGCTCTTTATTCGAGTTTTGTGATTTACCCTCTTGGCAATGAACTAAAATTCCTGTTGGAAGATGGTGAAGGCGAACGGCTGATTCAGTTCTATTGACCGACTGTCCGCCGGCTCCGCTGGCGCGCATAACGTCGATCGTAATATCTTTCATATCAATTTTAACTTTTACTTCTTCAACTTCCGGAATAATTGCAACCGTGATGGTTGACGTATGAATGCGACCGGCGGCCTCAGTCTTGGGAACACGCTGTACGCGGTGAACGCCCGATTCGTATTTCATTTTAGAAAATACCGCTTCGCCAGAAATCATCGCAATAACTTCTTTTGCGCCCCCAACGTTTCCGTCTGTATACGAAAGAAGTTCGGCTTTCCAACCATTGGTTGAAGCGTAGCTTGCGTAAGCTCGAAAAAGTTCGTCAGCGAATAGAGATGCTTCATCGCCACCTGCGCCGGCACGAATCTCAAGCATAATGTTTTTATCGTCGTTTGGATCTTTAGGAATAAGTGCGATTTTTAATTCGGCTTCAATACGTGGGATGTCGGCTTCAAGTTCTTTTAACTCTTCACGGATCATCTCTTTCATTTCAGGATCTGATTCTGATGTTAAAAGAATTTTACTGGCTTTTAAATTTTCGCTTTTCTTTTTGAAGTCGCGGTAAAGCACTACGATTTTTTCTAAGTCGGAAAGCTCTTTCATCAAAGCGCGATATCTTTTTTGGTCGGACGCAATGTCGGGCCGCTGAAGCGATAAATTAACTTCTTCGTAACGGGATTCAACTTGATCTAACTTTGAAAACATATCTTTAACCTTTCGACACTATCGGTGTATTTGGCATCTTTGAGAATCTAATGATTTTCGTTTTGATGTCTTTAAAAAACAAAAGCGGCATGATTATGCCGCTTCTATTATTTGCTCTCTTAAGAGAGCGTCGAATGTGAAAGTTACTTTGCAGTCGTAGTTGCTGGCTTTGCGTATTTCTTTTTGAAACGGTCGATACGACCCTCAGTATCCATTACACGCTGCTTGCCTGTGTAAAATGGGTGAGAAGCAGAAGAGATCTCAACCTTAACTAATGGATATTCTTTGCCATCTGTCCAAGTTGTTTTTTCTTTAGAATCTAAAGTTGTTGTACCTAAAAATGAGAAATCACAAGAGATGTCTTTAAAGACAACTGTTTTAACTTTTGGGTGTAATCCGTCTTTCATAGCGTTTCCTTTATTGAAATTGAAGACTTAGGTGATAGCATAGCGAAGACGCAAGGCTCAAGAGAAAAGCACTTTTTAGTCGGAAAATCTTCCGAACGAACACACGGTGAACCAACCGTGAAAAAAATTTTCTGAATTCCTAAGGCCTCGCGCTTGTTGATGCATTTTTCAATGATTTCAGTGGTTTAGGTGGTTTAATGAGAACAGCGGTTGTTATTGGTTCTACAGGTTTGATTGGCGAGCAGTTAGTTGAAAAACTGGCCCAGGATAGCTCGTGGACGAGTATACTGGCGATTACGCGTAAGCCAGGTGTCTGGAGTAACCCAAAAATTCGAGGTCTTAACTTTGACTTCTTAAACTGGGCTGATCTTGAATTACAAATTCAATCTTTTGGTGGGTCACGCGGAATCGACTTTTTCTGCTGCCTTGGAACGACCATTTCCCAGGCAAAAACTGAATCTGCGTTTAAGAAAATTGATTACGAGGCTGTCGTGCAATTTGCTAAATTAGCAGCCCGCTGCCGAGCCGAACAGCTGCTGATCGTTTCTTCTATGGGTGCTAGCCTAACTTCTAAATCGTTTTACAACCGCGTGAAGGGCCAAATGCAAGCCGATGTACCGAAGCATTTTTCGGGGCGACTTCATTTTTTGCAACCAACTTTATTATTAGGAGATCGTAAAGATTTTCGTCTTGCAGAACGTATTGCAATTCTGCTAACCCCGGCATTTGCAGCACTATTGCCACTAAAATATAAACCGATTACGGCATCTTGTGTGGCGAAAGTTATGGTGGCTTTAGCTTCGAAAAAAGCTTCAGGCGGCCTATTGATTGATAACGCTGAAATTCATCAGATCTGTCAAAAGTAACTATTCAGTTACTTCAAGATCTGGAACTAAAATAGAATTTAGCTGCAAACACTCTTTTTGCGGAACAAACATTAAAGTAACTTTGTCTAAGCCAGCCGCTTTAACCACTACGTTTAAACGATTTGAATCACCTTCGCCACTAGCGGCTTCTTCGAACGTTACTGCGCCTTGAGTTAATTTTTTTATGGTCTGAATAATCGCAGAAATTTTTTCTGGGCAGCCAACATCTGAATCGGGTTGCCCCATCCATACGACCTGATCGTTTGCTAACATCTTAGAAAAAATATCGAAGTTTTTATTTTGAAGTTCTTTTAATAAAGTATTTTTATAATCAGCAGATTTAAAACAAACTTTTTCTGTCGGTAAAGTAAAAGATTCAATGTAAGCGTCAAGCACATGCTGTGAATCACAAGTTACAGGACCTAAATAAAATTCCCAAGCCTTCATTTGTTGCGCAAATTTCAAAAGATCTAAAGCGCGGTTTTTATCGGTCTTTGCGATAAAGTACGCGATATCAACCGAAAGATCCGGATACATACCTTCGCGGCGAAACTGCACCTCGTGATCAATCAAGAAGTAAACATCTTTACAGTTTTCAACGTTCGCACGAAATTCTGCTTCCATCTTGTCTGGGTTCGTAATCTCGTTGATTTTAACTGCCGATTGTTGGCAATCGCTTTGAAGTTGCGACGAGATGGTCGGCGCACCTTCAAATTGTTCTTGCGACATGGCTTCAACGGTTTCAGTTGCTTTTATTTTTGAAAGCGCAAAATAACCAATTGTTAGAACGGCAACGATCGCAAAAATCGAAGCCGTCGCGAAAAAAATTTGGCGTTTTTTATTTTTAGGTTTGTTATCTTGATTTGGTTGCAAGACTTAACCGTTCATACCCTTCAAGAAATCTGCGTTCGTCTTCGAACGCTCGATTTTATCCATTAAGAATTCCATTGCATCAACCACATTCATTGGGGCTAAAACTTTGCGAAGAATCCATAGCCGATTTAAATCTGTTTTATCGATTAGCAAATCTTCTTTTCGTGTTCCTGATTTGTTAATATCAAGACACGGGAAGATACGCTTTTCCATTAATTTACGATCTAAGTGAATTTCGGCATTTCCCGTTCCTTTGAACTCTTCGAAAATGACTTCATCCATTCTTGAACCCGTGTCAATCAACGCTGTTGCTATAATTGTTAATGATCCACCCTCTTCGATATTGCGGGCTGCTCCGAAGAAACGTTTTGGCTTGTGCAACGCATTTGAATCCACACCACCCGATAAGATTTTTCCTGAAGGCGGCACAACCGTATTGTAGGCGCGGGCTAAACGAGTAATCGAATCAAGTAAGATAACTACGTCATGCTTATGCTCAACTAAACGCTTGGCTTTTTCTAGAACCATTTCGGCAACCTGAACGTGACGAGTTGGTGGTTCGTCGAACGTCGAACTAACAACTTCGCCCTTAACCGTACGCTGCATATCAGTTACTTCTTCAGGACGCTCATCGATTAATAAAACGATTAATTTTACTTCTGGGTGATTAGCAGTAATTGCATTCGCGATGTTTTGCATAAGCACGGTTTTGCCCGTACGCGGAGGTGCTACGATTAATGCGCGCTGGCCTTTACCTAGTGGCGACATTAAATCAACAATTCGCGTCGTCATTTCTGTTTGAAGATGTTCAAGGCGTAGCATCTTTTGCGGGTAAAGCGGTGTTAAGTTATCAAATAAGATTTTATCTTTACTGCCTTCAGGTGATTCATAATTTAATGAATCAACTTTGATCAACGCAAAGTAACGCTCGCCCTCTTTTGGTGGGCGAACCGTACCTGTTACCAAGTCACCTGTACGCAAGCCGAACTTACGCATCTGTGACGGAGAAACATAAATATCATCTGGTCCCGGTAGATAATTGTAATCTGGTGAACGCAAGAAACCATAGCCGTCTGGTAAAATTTCAAGTACGCCCGAGCCGTATATATCGCCTAGCTTAGCTGCGCGTTTTAAAATTTCAAAAACCATGTCTTGACGGCGCATGCCGGCTGCATTTTCAATTTTTAGCTTTGTTGCTAAATCAGTTAATACTTGAATGTTTTTAGATTTTAAATCTTTAGAATTTAGCCAGCTTTTTTCTTCTTCGTTTAAGTTGATATCAGCTAAATCGATATCGTGATCGTTTTGCGCCGAATGCTGCTGAATTTGTGGTTGCTGATCATGTTCATCGCGGTTGTTGCGGTCAAATCTTTCGCGAGGAAAGTTATCGCGTCTTTGATTATTATTGTTATTGCGATTCTGATTATTGTTGTTGTTTCTGTAGTTATTATTTTGATGTCCGCCGCCGCCACCAGCATTGTTGCTTTGGCCTCCGTTATTAAATTTGCGAAATTCTCTACGCGGAGCTTGATCATTATGTTGCGAAGGATTGTGCGGAACCGGATTCGGAGTTGCTACGTTCGGTGGGGCCATTGGCGCAGGAGCCGCCTGTACTACATTTGCAGAAGGGGCGTCTGGTTTTTGAACTTGCGCGGGCGGTGGCGGATTTTCTTTAGTAGCCGCCGGCGCTGACACGGGCTCTGGAGCCCTAGGGGCTGCTTTTTTTTCTACGGTCGCTTCGGGTGTTTGTTCTGCCGATTCGTCGCTGGTAATTCTACGAGTGCGTTTTTTAGCTGGCTCAACGGTAACTTCTTTTTTAGCCAAGGTAGGCTCCTTTAAGTGGTGCGATTTTCATTTTAAATTTTATATTAAAAGTGTGGGTAAAATTTGGGGTGAATCCTTATTAACTTAAATTTTATTAGGGCTTCTTATTATTATTTTAGTTTTGTAGATGCTAGCTTTGTTTACAGGGAGGTAATCTTTTAAAAAACTAATTACGGATTGAATCCAATATGACTTTCGTCCTTATTAAAGTCAAATTATTCGTTAGCCCTTCTGTTTTAACGTCTCATATTGATAAATCTTCAACTTTTTCAGTAGTTTAGCCGATAGGTTATCAAATCCCACCGATAACGTTAATGGAGGCTTTTAAATGGAAACGACAAATTCACCAGCACCGCGCACGCCGCTTTACCTAGAGGTGCAATTTCGTAGAAATTACGCGCGCCAAGATACCGCCGGGACTTTGAAGAACATCAGCTTATCTGGGGCATTTCTAGAAATATCGAACCATGATTTGCACTTAGATGAAAAGGTTAATTTAACGTTCATCGTAGGTTCTCGCGAACGTAAAATTGCCGCACAAATCGTCTGGAAAAACTCACTGGGTGCCGGAATCAAATTTTTACCCTTGAATAACCGCGACGTTCAAATTGTCGATGATCTTATTTATTATGTAGAATCTAAAAGAATGGGCCACCGGGGAATTCTTGATGGCATTCTGAAAAAGGTTTCGTAAGAAACCCTTTTCATTTTGGGGCCTATTAAGTACCAACGTTCGTTTCCGACATAGCCGCTTGATCTGCGGCTTTTTTCTTTTTACGGCGAATTAAAATAAATGCTAAAGCAGCGGTCAATACACCCACTGCGCCCAACGACATCATCGTATCGTTATCTAAACCGCCAGATGCAACTTCTTCTTCAGCTTGATTCGGTAGTTTTCTAGCAACCGGTTGCTCAGCTTCCATTGGCGGAGGTGGCGGTGGCGGAGCTAGATCTTCTGGCGGAGGTGGCGGTGGTAGTGAAGCCGTATTCATGTCGCTACCTGGAGGCGGCGGAAGCTCAGAGCCCGATGGTGGCGGCGGAAAAGAGTTCATGTCTTCCGGAGGCGGCATATTTGCTGCTAACTGCGCATCTGATGGAGGTGGTGGCAATGTATTCATGTCGTTCATTTGTGGTTGCATATTTGAATCGGCAATTCCACCGGCTGGTGCTTGCGCTGGATCAATTAAATTTGCAGAGTTATTCGGAGCAGCCTGAGCGACTGAACCCGTATTAATGCTAGACGCTGATTTCCAGTATCGTAAAGTGTCGCCTTCGCTTAACTTTCCTTTTGATTCAACTGGGTTTGATGTCCACATTTCTACCCATGCTTTATCGTAGCCCAATATTTCCTTAGAAACTTTTTTTAGGTTATCGCCATTTTTCGCTACGTAAGTCTCTGGAACCATTCCCATGTCTTCGTAATAAAATAATGTTTTCGCTGAATCATCCGGGCGATTCGGTGAAACGTAATAAATTTTTTCGCCCGCCTTTGGACCGCGGTATTTTAAGAAACTATTCTCAGATATTTTTTTAAGCTCTTTTGATTTATCAGAACCGTAGATCGTTTGGCTAATGTCTTTTAATTTTTCACCCGGGCGAGCCACGTAAACGGTATTAACCCAACCTCCAGCGCCTTGATACGGTGCTGTTAGTGCAATCTTCTTTAACTCGTTTGACCCAGAAGATTTTGCCGTTGAAGTTACTGCTGCAGTATCTTGCGCGCTTGCCTGCACTGATGATGAGGTTTCAGAAACAGTTGTTTCCGTCGTCGAAGAAGAAACATCGATGCTTGGAGTGGGCTCTTCATTCAATGATAAAGATGAACTATCACTTGTCGTTGTAGTTGCATCAGCAATTGATGGCTGAGGAATATCAGTTAATGCATTTTCATCTAAGCTAGGCGCTGCCGCGATATCTGTTTCAGTTGTCGTGGTGACTGTTTCAGTTGTTGAATCTAAAGTTTGATCCAAGTCTAACCCATCTGCGGTATTAAGACTCGATTCTCCCAAGGCGGCCTGTAGCGACGGATCTTCAGGTGCACTTGAATCAGCAGGCGGGCTTGAAAGCTCTTCGGCTTCGATTTTATCTACGTCAGCGTTTTCAATAACTTGATTGTCATCTTGCGATGTTTTCGACGTACAACCACCGACATTTAATATAAGCCCAGCAGTAGCCAACATAAATAATAACTTTTTAGTCATAGCCCTCATCCTTGATTAATGTAAGAACATCCAGCTCTTAATATAGTATAAATTACAACATACGCAGCCCATGGCGCAAAGCGCTTTGGACAACTCTAGACTGAGGTCAGCTAATACCTAGACCAATGTCTGGTTCAAATTTTAAGGTCTTTTTGCTTCTGTATATTTTAATAACGCGCCTTCAGAGATCTTATTTTTCTTAAACCAGCCTTCAGACATCTCTAATGCATAACTCGCTAGACCTTTGCTTGGATACGTCGGAATTTCGCTCTGCATGACCGAGGTCACTGCGGTCATTTCTTGAATATCGATCAATTTTTTATTTTTATTGAAGTAGCCAATGCTTAAATTGATCAGCGTATTCTTCATCCAGAAGCTTCGATAATCATCGTCTGCGAATACAAACAGCATTCCTTCATTTACTTTTAATTTAGTTCGGTTCATTAAACCACGCGCATGCTTAGCTTCGGTATCCGCAATTTCGACTAGAATTTTCTTAGAATCAACCCAGATGGTTTGCTTTTTGAAAATAATTTTTTCTTCAGCAGACAGACCTATATTTACGTTAAGAAAGGTAATTAGAACTAGACCGACGAGCCACTTCGAGCGCGACACCATAACGAACTCCTCTGGTTGAGACTACAATACTATCTTGCTTAAAAGCCTTTAAAGTTTCAAGTAGGGTAATCACGCCGATCAAAATAACGTCGGCACGACCTGCGGCAATTCCAAATGAAATTTTTTGCTCAACAGAGGCGTTAGTTAGTCTTTCTAACCAAACATTTAATTTTTTTTCAGTCAGTCGGTAACCATCAATTTTTTCGGCGTCAAAACCACCAATTTCAGCCGCTACTAAAGCGGTAGGCGTCCCTGCCACAGCTAAAATTTGATCAATCGTGAATTTCGGAGAAGCTAACGCTTTCGCTTTTTCGATGTGTTCTTTGATAAATTGCGTTACTTCCTGAATTTGATCTTCTGGCGTTGGTTGCCGCTTGATATACTTTTCAGTCAGCCGAACGCAGCCAATATTATAACTTTCACCTGCTATAATGTTTGGGCCGGCACCAAAAATAAATTCGGTTGATCCGCCGCCAATATCAATAACCAGTAAATTTTTTGTTCCGTTGATCGCCGAAGTTGCGCCTTGGTAGGTAATAAGCGCTTCTTTTTCGCCGGGGATTATTTCGATCGGTATGTCGTACTTTTTTCCGATTAGAAAAAGCTCGTCACGGTTCGTAGCGTCTCGGGCTGCCGATGTTGCCATCGCTAGTATTCTTTGTGGTTTCTGAGTTTTAATAATTTCGCTGAACTTTTTAAGACAGGCATCTGCTCGCTGTAATGCTTCGGGATGAAAACTTTTTGATTGCTCGAGCGCTTGGCCAAGTCGGACAATCTCTACCGAGTCCGAATATGTTTTGGTTATCTGATTTGATTTAACTTCGGCAATTAAACATAAAAAAGTATTTGACCCTAAATCAAGTGCGGCGACTTTCACTAGGTGGCCTGCTCAAGCTTTTTTTTCAAAATTTCGTTTACCACATCTGGATTTGCCTGGCCCTTTGACGCTTTCATGGCTGCGCCAACGAAGAAACCCATCAGTTTAACTTTACCCGCGCGATATTCTGCAACTTGCGAAGCATTGGTCGTTAAAATTTCATCAATCATTTCTTCAATTGCGCCGATGTCGCTTACTTGTAAAAGACCCTGCTCTTTAACGATGGCTTCAGCGCCTTTACCGCTTTTCCACATATCGATGAACACAGTTTTAGCGATTTTTCCTGAAATAATTCCTTGATCAATAAGTTGAATAAGCTGTGCTAAGTTTTTCGCAGAAACTCTTACGTCAGAAATTGATAAGTGATTGGCATTTAATTCTCTATTTACATCGGTCATCACCCAATTTGCAGCCGCTTTAAAGTTGCCGCAAAAATTTCCGACTGATTCAAAATAATCAGCTATCGCCTTTTCTTCGGTTAGCACATCTGTATCATTTTTGCTAAGACCTAGTTCAGACTGAAAACGAACGGCGCGAGCCAGCGGAAGCTCGGGCAAAGTTTTTCTAATTTCTTCAATTTGTTGTGCATTAAGTATGATTGGCAGCAAATCGGGATCTGGAAAATACCTATAATCTTGCGCATTTTCTTTTTTACGCATCGAAATAGTTCGATTTTTATCTGGATCATACAGGCGAGTCTCTTGAACAATCACTTTTCCTGATTCGACTTCGTCTATTTGGCGATCAATTTCATATTCGACTGCTTTTTCAATAAAACGAAAAGAGTTAAGGTTCTTAATCTCAACCTTCGTTCCTAAGTCTTTCGCGCCAATCTTTCTGACCGAAACATTACAATCACAACGTAAAGATCCTTCTTCTAGGTTGCCGTCGCAAATATCTAGATAGCGAACGATCTGTCGAATGGTGCGGCCATACTCTGCGGCCTCTCTCGGTGAGTTCATATCCGGCCCCGATACAATTTCAAGTAACGGAATTCCGGCGCGATTATAATTGATTAACGTGAAATCTCCTTGGTGAGTCGACTTTCCCGCATCTTCTTCCATGTGGGCGCGCGTAATACTAACGATTTTTTCATAGTCATCGACAATAAATTTAACTTCACCGTGCTCACAAATTGGTTGATCGTACTGCGAGATTTGGTAGCCCTTCGGCAAATCTGGGTAGAAATAATTTTTTCTAGAAAAAACTGAATGTGTACGGATATTACAGCCTAGTGCTAGGCCCGTCTTGATAGAGTATTCTATCACGCGTTTATTTAACACGGGCAGGGTGCCCGGCATACCCACGCTAACGGGTGAGGTGTTTTCGTTATCGGCGGCATCAAAATTAGTAGCATCTGCGCTAAAAATTTTAGTTTTTGTTTTAAGTTGCACATGAACTTCAATGCCAATGACAGCTTCGTGGCCGCGATTATGGTATGGTTTCGGTGCGCGATTTATTGTTGTATGAACACTAGTAGACAATTGGCACCTTACCTTTCGCGCTAGATACAGCTTCTAGTGCATAGGCTAAATTTAAAATTTTTTGCTCTTCAAAGTGCGAACCCGTTAATTGAATTCCGATCGGCAAACCAGACTTTGTCATTCCGAACGGAACGCTTAGCCCTGGCAGGCCTGCAAGATTTGTAGCCGTCGTAAAAATATCATTTAAATACATGGTTAGCGGATCGTAAACACGCTCGCCAATTTTAAAGGCGGGTGAAACCGTAACAGGGCTTAGCAATGCATCGCACTTTTTAAAGGTTTCGCTGTACTGATCTTTTAACATTCGACGAACCTGACAAGCCTTGTTGTAGTAAGCATCGTAATAACCCGATGATAAACAATAGGTGCCTAGCATAATTCGACGCTTAACTTCTGTACCAAAACCTTCGCCGCGCGTTTGTGAATAAAAGTCATCCAAGCCCATTGAAGAGAGATCCTTGAAATCAGAACGAAAGCCGTACTTCACGCCGTCGTAACGGGCTAAGTTTGAAGAGGCTTCGCTAGCCGCGATCAAGTAATACATGGGAACCGCAAACTCAGTCAGAGGAATAGAAACTTCGACAAATTCTGCCCCTGCTTTTTTTAGTTCTTCAATTGAAGTCTGATAAACTTTTTCTACTTCGGGATTAAGCAAGCCCTTTGCTGCATACTCTTTTACAAGCCCGACTTTCATGCCTTTAATTTCTGTCGTTAAGTTTTTAGAAAATTCGGGAACTTTTCTTGATGAAGTTGTGGAATCACGCTCGTCGTGACCTGCAATAACTTCTAATGCCAAAGCCGCATCTGAAACTGTCGACACCATCGGACCCGCTTGGTCGAGCGACGAAGCGTAGGCGACAATTCCATACCGGCTGACTCGGCCATAAGTTGGTTTTATACCAACAATTCCACAAAAATTTGATGGTTGGCGAATAGAGCCGCCGGTGTCGGTGCCGATTGTACCCATCGCAATGCGGGCGGCCTGTGCTGCGGCCGAACCACCGCTTGACCCTCCGGGGACGTAGTCAGTGTTCCAGGGGTTCTTACATTTTCCGTAAAATGAAGTTTCGTTACTTGATCCCATGGCGAATTCATCTAAGTTTAATTTTCCTAGAACGATTGCGCCCGCTGATCTTAAGCGGTTAACCACCGTCGCGTCATAAGGTGGAATAAAATTTTCTAGAATTTTTGACCCCGCGGTCGTGCGAAGGTTTTTAGTACATAATAAATCTTTAATGCCAAAAGATACTCCGGCCAATGGCCCAACGGCCTCGCCGTTTTGAATTTTTTGATCAATGGCGGAAGCCTCGTCCAGCGCCGACGGGTTCATACAAATATAAGCATTCAGCTGAGGGTTTAATTTTTCGGCGCGGTTAAGAAAAAACTTTGTTACTTCGACGGCCGAAATTTTTTTAGATTTAACTGCGTCACTCACATCTTTAAAACTGGCTTGTAGTAAGTCCATGAAATCCTTCTATCTAAACGACGGGTGGTACTTTAAAAAGGTTGCCTGCTTTTTCGGGCGCATTCGCAACCATTTCAGCGGCTGTATATTCTTTACGCGGCTCATCTTCGCGCGCAAAAAATTCGATCTCACTTGGAGTTACTAGGGGTAGTACGCCCTCGGTATCGATTTTTGCAATCTGCTCAAAATGGCTTAGCACTTTGGAAAGCTGATCGCCGTAAGCCAACGCCTCGTCAGAACTAATTTTTAAACGAGCAAGTTTTGCAATTTGTTCGATTGTTTTTTGATCAATCATAAGTGTTCCTTGTTTTCAGAGTCTCTAGAACATAGTAAAAAATAAGCTTTTCTTCAAGCTGCAGGCTAGCCGTTCTAGTCTTTTTTATGGTAGGTTTTGCCCATGGCTAAAAAGAGTTCATCCCAAACACCTGTTGCGCGTCACGAAGAGTTAAAAGCTCTGATTCGTCACCACGACAGCCTTTACCATACGCAAGATAGACCAGAAATTTCAGATTTCGACTACGATCAATTGTTTACCGAACTTTTGAAGCTAGAATCTGAAAACAGCGGATTAGACATTTATGATTCACCTTCACAGCGCGTGGGCGGCGACGCGATCGCTGTTTTTAAAAAAGTTGCGCATCGAAAAGCTATGCTTTCTTTAGCGAATAGTTATTCGCCAGAAGATATTTTAGAATTTAATGACCGTGTAAAAAAATTTCTTCGGTTTGAAAAAGAATCTGAAAGAACGATTCAATATTTTGCCGAACTTAAATTAGACGGTCTATCGATGGAATTAGTTTATGAAGACGGGATTTTGGTTCGCGCCCTGACTCGCGGCGACGGCTTAATCGGCGAAGACGTAACTCACAACGTGAAAACGATCAAAACCATTCCGTTAAAATTAAAGTCTACGAAGCCGCCACGGCTTTTAGAAGTTCGCGGTGAAGTTCTGATTTATAAAGACGACTTTGTAAAGATGAATAAATCAAACGAAGATCAGGGCTTGGCTTTGTTTGCAAATTCACGAAATGCGGCGGCGGGCACTATTCGCCAGCTTGATCCGAAAGTTGCCGCGTCTAGGCCTTTAAAATTTATTGCTTACTCAATTGGTGAAATAGACGGAATTAGTTTTTCATCACAAAAAAATTTTTCGGAAAAATTTAACGATCTCGGTATTCCAACTTTAAGCGACGATCTAACTTGCTTAACCAGCGATATCGATGACGTCGTTGAATACTATCATTCGATCGAAAAAAAACGCGCCCAGCTTCCTTTCGATATTGATGGCATCGTCGTAAAAGTAAATTCACTTTCGCTGCAAGAGGATTTAGGTTTAGTCGCTCGCTCTCCACGCTGGGCTACGGCAGCAAAGTTTAAGCCCACCCAAGCAGAAACTATTATTGAAGAAATTCAAGTTCAGGTTGGTCGAACGGGCGCGCTAACTCCAGTCGCAATCATGGCGCCGGTCAAAGTCGGCGGCGTGACGATCACAAATGCTACATTACATAATCAAGACGAAATTGATCGCAAAGATGTGCGCATTGGTGACAGCGTTATCATTCAACGTGCGGGCGATGTTATACCCGAAATTGTGTCTGTGGTTTTAGATAAGCGGCCAAAATCTTCAAAACCTTTTTTACTTCCCACCCATTGTCCCAGCTGTGGAACTAAAGCCGTCAAAGAAACAGGAGACGCCGTTTTGCGCTGCCCGAATCTGTCTTGTAAGGCCGTGATAGTTGAATCACTTAAACACTTTGTTTCTCGGCGCGCGATGAATGTGGAAAAAGTTGGTGAGAAGTTGATTGAAACCTTGGTAAATGAGGGTTTAGTTGAAAAATTCTCGGATCTTTATAAAATAAAAAAAGAAAAGTTACTAAATCTAGAGCGCCAAGGTGAAAAGTCGGTCGATAATACTTTAAAAAGCATTCAGGCTAGTAAAAAAACTACGCTGGCCCGCTTTATTTACGCCTTAGGGATTCGCTTTGTCGGCGAACAAACGGCTAAACTCATCGCAGATCATTTTGTAACGGTCGATGGTTTTTTAGCGGCAACTAAGGAAGAGCTAGAAACAGTTCCCGAGATCGGACCGAAGGTTTCGGAATCTATTTTAAGTTGGCTAGAAGAAAAGCGCAGTCAAAAAGAAGTTCGCGAATTAGTTTCGCTTGGAATTGAGTTTGAAAAAATAAACCGCTCGACCACTGGAACACTGTCCGGAAAAAGCTTTCTAGTCACAGGAACCCTATCGGTGAAGCGGGATGAAGCTCACGAATTAATCGAAAAAAATGGTGGAAAAATTCTATCGGGAGTTTCTTCGAAGTTGAGCTATTTAGTCGTTGGAGAGGACCCGGGCTCTAAGGTGGCAAAAGCCGAATCGCTCGGCGTGGCTATGATAACCTGGGATGAGCTAACAAAAATGGTTTAACGCCGTATCGCCCCAATAAAAAAACCGACTTATTCAGTCGGTTTTTTCTACATTTAAAACGTACTTTTAAAACTAGATATGGTCGATGATGATATCACGAGCCATTACTGTTTTGCGGCCGTCAGCTTTAGCAGCTTCCATACCTTTTGCACAAAGACGCTCAACTGCTTTAGAAAGCATATCGATTGTTTCTGCAGACGTATTCATTTCGCCTTTTTCTTTGATGAATTTTTTTACTTTGCTTGTAACAACTAAAACTTCAGCCATGATGCCTCCAATTATTATTAAACTGACTTAAAAAGCGTTACATACGACTTGGTGGATGACAAACAAACCCTGGTCTTGGCGCTGTGCATCTATGAAGCATGCCAGATAGGTAAGCCAATACTTATGCGAATTAGTTACTTTAGGCTTAAATATCGGTTTAATTTTTAATGAATTGTAGAAGCTCGGCTTTTCGAACATTCGGGTCGTCAGCCGAAGGAGTTATCCACACGTACGTGTTTTTTTCGATCGTTTCGGTGCATTCAACATTGGTGAACGCCGGTGACCAAGAACCCGAATTTAAATGTTCGACCACACCGTAAAGCTCGTGACGTGCGATATGCGTATGCCCGTATATAATTCGTCTAACTCCGGCAACCGCAGCCTGCTTTGCTAAAAGTGACTCGCTAGGCTCTTTATATTCTGAAACCAAAGAAGTTACCGAACGTGCATAGAAAAGAAAAAAGGGAATCATCAGTGCTAAGGGTAAAAAAATCCAAAACAAGGAAATGTTCAAGTAGGTCTTTAGTAGCGAAACAAAATAGTAGATCGCAATGAAGCCAAAAAATATTAAAAATAAACGATCTAACCAAAGTTCTTTAGCAATTAAGATTGGATTGTTCGTTGCCGGGGCGACAAATAGTTCTTGAAGCTCGCGTATTACCGAAGGCGTCGATTGCGCTCGCTTTGCGGCATCTTCAACGCGCTTTTCGTAACCAACTGAACTTTTGTAGGGTTCTGAAAAGCGGTCTGCAGTTACATGCCACAAGGTTGCCACCGAGCCCCAAAACCAAGTCCAAATAATTAACGGTTGAGCCTGAATAAGGTATTTAAAAAAAAACTTTAGGTAGCCTTTTACAGACATTATATAATTCTTTTCAACGTGCGGATTGAAAAGACCCAACCCGTTCATAATATAGCGGCAAGCTACATTGCCAAAGGGCAGGCGAATCGAAAGTTCATTGTAGTCTAAAAGAAAAGGGTTTAACGGGTTCTCGCACATGCAGTAAGGGTCTTGCTGATGTCCGTGCTCGATCAGGGTATCGTTTTCACTAATATAAAACCAATCAGTAAAACGAAAATTTTCTTTGAAATTCTCGGGTAAGTTTAATGAGTCACGAATGGCCTTTTGAACGTCCGGAAAATGCAATTCGACATCGTGATTGCCCGGTATCACTACCACATCATTTCCGTTTTTAATAAACTCACGAAGAGCGCCGATGAATTCTTGATGCTCTTCTAAAATAACTTGAACTTTGAATAATGATTTCTCTTGTTTAGGAAACAACCCGCGACGGGCCTCTAGCCAATTAACCTTATAGACAGGTTTCTCTGGCAGCGACATAACGCTGTCAAAATCAAAAATGTCTCCGTTTAAGATTAATTCAACTTTATTACCCTTTGCCTGTTCTTGAATGTGCGCAATAAATTGCACCAACGCTTCATCGATAAAAAACTCTTTGGTTTTAAATTTTTTCCATAGCGAATGTTTAGACTTCGTGCGATGTCGAGCCGGCTCGGGGTCGGTTAAATGCAAATCGCTGATGATGGCTGTATGAACTAAACTCACAGTGACATTATTTCATATTTCTGCTTAACTTACAAAATGCTTAATACATCTTTTGTGAAAAACTTAAAAACTCCTATTCTAGTTATTGGTCTAGGTAAAAGTGGTTTGGCTGCTCTTCGTTTTCTTAAGTCTGTGGGAATTTCTGAATCAGATTTAATTTCTTACGACGATAAAGATTTGTCTGCACAATTCACAGATTCACAAAAAGTTTTAGCTCGCGCGCCCCAAACGCTTGTTGTTTCTCCGGGAGTTTCTTTGCGCACGCCTTGGATTCAAGAACTTATTTCTAGAGGCGCTTTCTTGACCTCGGAAATTTCATTAGCTGCTTCATTGCTTACTACCGAGAAAGTAATTGGCGTAACGGGGTCTGTTGGCAAAAGCACAGTGACTTCACTTTTGGGCGCCGGGGCCAAAGAATTTGATTCGAACTGTTTTGTAGGTGGCAATTTGGGCGTACCGTTTTGTGAATACGCTTTGGCTATTTTTAATGGTGCTCCAAAAGCTAAATGGGTTGTGCTTGAGCTTTCGAGTTACCAACTTGAAAACATTGAAGGTCTTAGTTTAGATTTTTCAGCGATTACTTTTCTTTCACCAAATCATCTAGAGCGCTATGACGATCTAGAGCAGTACTACTTAACGAAATTAAAAATCACTGAACTTACAAAAAATATCTGTGTCTTAAACCAAACTTCAGAAGATTGCGCCAAGTACGCCCGCTTCGCGAAGTGCAAAACACAACTTGTTAGTGCTAAATTTTTTGTAAACAAAGAGCTACTTGCTAAGCTTGCGTTGATTGGCTCACACAACAAAGACAATTTCGCGGTTGCGGCAGAAGTTGCGCAGCTGGCTGGCTGGCCAGAATCTGTTTTTTTACCGATGGCTCATTACGTTGGCCTGTCTCACCGCTTAGAATTTGCCGGAGAAGCAAACGGAGCTAAGTACATAAACGATAGCAAAGCCACCGCAATGGATTCTGTCGCGGTCGCAACGCAAGGTTGTTTGGAAAGCTTAGCTCTAGACAAAAAACTTTATCTTCTATTGGGCGGTAAAGATAAAAACCTTCCTTGGGAACAGCTTTCAATTTTTACTGATTACGCGCGTATTC
The DNA here is from genome assembly GCA_031428275.1 of Bdellovibrio sp. Classification (GTDB taxonomy): domain Bacteria; phylum Bdellovibrionota; class Bdellovibrionia; order Bdellovibrionales; family Bdellovibrionaceae; genus Pseudobdellovibrio. Next base: position 48,900 of record JANPPC010000041.1, on the reverse strand, counting down.
ACTGTGTGTTTTTCGGGGCCTGCGGACCAATCGCTCAAGGTAAATCAGCTCTTAAGGGCCCGTACTTCGAAAAATTAGGTCAAGCTTTAGAATACTGCTATCAACAAGCAACCTCTGGTGACACGGTTTTGCTAAGCCCCGGCGGAACTAGTCTTGATGAATTTAAAAATTTTGAGGTGCGTGGAGAATTTTTTAAAGACTTCGTTACTCAGAAAAGTGCGAAGCGCTAACTTGATTAATTTTAACTTCGAAAACCTGCGAGTAAATCTTTTCAGAGTTTTTTTCTTGTACGATAATTTCGTTCGTTCCCAATGGAACATTAAATAGTAAAAATCCGCCTCCGGACGTGGGTGCGGATGCAGCGTTTCCAGCTTGGTCGAAATAAACGATGTTATCTTTCGAATAGTCTTCGTGCGCTAAAAAGACTTCGTAACTTAATTCAGGCACAAACCCTAAAATCATACCTGTATTTGCTACGTCGTTAATGAGTTTAGATGTTTGAAGCTGTTTTAACCAACCTTCACGAACCATCGGGATATGAGCGTAATCTTTGCGAGAATCTTGAAAATAGCTCATCGGCACATACTCTAATTTATTTACGCGTGCCAAGAATTGCGCAATTCCAAGTTTATTCAATGTTCGATACGAAGCCGTGCCAGCCGTTGTTTCAACAATGTCTTCTACATCAGGTATAATTAGATCTGCATCAACAGGTTCGCTGGTAAATGCATCGAACACACGCACGACGCCTGATCGAGCCACTTTACTTGTCACAATATTTTGATATGAAATCGCATCATTTTCGGTCGCGAACATTTGGTAGCCAATCATGCGCCCCTCTTTAAAAGCGGCAACATTATAATTAGACTCTTCTAAGCCTAAAAACATAAAGTAGCCACTTTCTGAGGTTTCCGTCTGTTTAAAGTTCGGAATCATAAATTGATCAAAGTAGACGGGTAAAATACCTGGATGATTTTCAATTTGTACTTGAATTCCCGCCAAGGACTTTTCGCTTTCAAAAACTCGTCCCATTAATATCGGAGCAGTCTCGGATTTGAACTCGATTTTCTGCTGGTCAGAAATGTATTCAATTACACCTTGAATCCATTTTTTCGTAAATACCGGAGTTTCGTTTTCATCGCCAGATTGCCGAATAGTTACTAGCGTTTTGTAGATCAGGTTTGCATCTACTAATCGAGCCAAGGTAGAAGAATGCTTTGAAATATTTGTAAACGCGTCCGTGGGTTTCTCTTGCGTATGTTGATCAGAAAATAAACTTGTACGAAAACTAGGTGCGTTTGTTCGCACAATACCGCCGGCGGCGACCGTCGTCGGGCTGCTTGGTATGTGGGGATTGACTGCAAACTGGGCCGGGCGGCCGACCAAAATAGTTGGGCCTTCGAAATAACCACCTCGACCTTGCAGATTAACAATTCGTTGTTGCGCATTACCAATGGTTACGCCAGTTCGATCCGTAATTTTTGCTTCCAAGAAGCCTTGCGGTGATTCGATATCAATTGAATACGAACCCGCTTTTAAATCAATTCGTCCTATTTCTCGAACGAAGCCTTCTTCGACACGTTTAATTTCAATGTAATGATCAACAATTCCCACGCCATCTTTTAATTCAAACTTTCCGCGAATCGTTGCCCACTTCTTACCGGGCGATTGAAGCTGGTTGGTCGGCTTCGCCGCAGGAATGCTGAGGTTTTCATTTAACACCACATTCGAAATCGTCGGTATATTTTCAACTTTTAAGTTGGCAGTTTGAAAGCCGGCATCAACATCGGACGATATTTCACGACGACTAACTTGCATTTCTGAAACCGCGACTTTTGAGTCGCTTGGTAAATAACTTTGCGTACTTAAGTACGTTGTAACGATCGGAGTTTCAACCTGTAACGCTTCGTTGTTTTGCACATGTTGATATAGATAGTAGGCCGGGGTTTTGCGTTCTTGAGTAATCACTAAAGTCTTTTGAATAGTTACAACGCGATTTTTCTCAACCGAGGGTGAGTAAAAAAAGAAGGCTGGAATAATAATTAAAACCGCCGCCAGAGCAGATGTCAAAAGTGTCTCCTTGACTACTCATATAGGATATTTAGAAAGGGTTTGATCCGTCAATGGTGGAAGATTTGTCGCGACTTTGGTTAAGCATCTCTTTGATCGCCTTTGCGCGCGCGATGCTTAACCCCTCATCAAGACCAATGTCTTGAAACACATTATTTTCAGGGTTGCGCTCTTCAACTCGAACCTGGACCGACACTTCATATGGTCTACGCGCGCCCAGAACAACAGCTTTTGTATAATAGCGCTTTCGAGTCTTTGAGTTCACGTCTAGGTAATTGAAATTGCGATCATGGTAATGAGATGTCAGCTCTCGACCATTTGTACTAATAAGTCTAGGCTCGTTGATCACGACAACGATAGCCTTGCGGTGATCAGACACGGGTAGGTTTGATTCGGAGATTATCACCCCCGGGGTTTGACAGGCGGTTAATCCGATGAAAAATAGCAGCAGTAAAGTTGCAGTTAATGTTAACTTCATTATTTACTTTGTGCTTTATTCCAGTCGCTTAAAAACATTTCAATACCTTTGCTTGTTAATGGGTGACCCGTCATCTGCTGCATGACCTTAAACGGAATAGTTGCGATATCAGCACCCATTGCCGCCGCATGCTGAATATGCATCGGGCTGCGCACAGAGGCTACCAACACTTCCGTCGCAAAATCGTAGTTACGATAAACTTGAATGACCTCGCTCACCATCATCATTCCATCGGTTCCGATATCGTCGAGGCGACCGACGAAAGGGGAAACCATTGAAGCGCCTGCTTTCGCGGCCAACAAAGCCTGCATAACTGAAAATACTAAAGTGACGTTCGTTTTAATTCCGTCAGCCGTTAATTTTTTTACAGCAATCATTCCGTCTTCACACATCGGAATTTTTACAACAACGTTGTCGGCCCATTTTGCTAAAGCCACCCCTTCTTTATACATTTCTTCGGCTTTTAAAGAAATCACTTCGGCCGAAACGGGGCCTGTTGTTAACTTACAAATTTCTTTGATTACTTCTTCGAAGGATCTGCCAGATTTTGCAATTAAAGTTGGGTTCGTGGTAACTCCGTCAACCCATCCGCGCTCGTTAGCTAGTTTGATTTCGTTTACATCTGCTGAGTCGATAAAAAATTTCATGTTAAACTCCCTTTTTTTGAAAATAAATGTTCCATTGAATAAAGACCCGCTTTTTGTTTCGCTAACCAAAGCGCAGCCATCACTGCGCCTTCTGCAAATACTGTTCGATTTAAAGCTTGGTGTTGAAATGTAATAACTTCGTTGTTCGACGCCGCCGTGACCGTGTGCACTCCAAAAACACCACCCAATCGATGAACATTTGGGGATTCAATTTTCTTGTCGACGATTTTTTCTAAGTCGGTATGCAATGTTTTTGCCGTACCGCTCGGTCGATCTTTCTTATGCGTGTGGTGAATTTCGTCTATAGCAAAATCAAAATTAGAAATCGATTGAAAGCTTTTCATCGCTTGCCGAAAAGCCCATAAGCCGGGGCTCATATTAGAAGCCCAGAAAATAGCGCGGCTACTAGCTTGTTTTTTTATCTGAGAAAAATCTTTATCATCTAAGCCGGTTGATCCCGAGACGACGGCGGTCGAGTGCTTGCTCGTTTTTAGCAATAATTCGGCTAAGCCTGGTCCCGATGTAAAATCAATCCACACATCGACGTCTTCAAGAACTTCAACTTCAACTCCTTCAATATTTTCAACCGAAATTGAAAATACGGTTGAGGGCTTTTTGCCGACCGCCAAGAACGGTGTAATACCTTTTTGTTTTTTTAAGATTTGCTCTACCTCTTGGCCCATTTTGCCAGAGCTTCCAAACAAACCTATTTTAATATCTATCGAATTTTTATTTTTCACAATAATCCTAGTTTTTTCATCTCGACTAAAATCGAATCGAAGTGCTGGCCTTCTAAAGAGACCAGCGGAAGGCGCATTTCGGCCGATTTAAATAAACCCATTTTAAAAAGCATCCACTTAATTGGAATCGGATTGGCCTCAACATACACAAGGGATATTAATTTTTTATACTTATTTAAATCGGCTTCGGCCTCGGCCCACTTGTTTTCAGAGGCAAGCTTTGTCCAGCTCGCGCACGCAAAAGTAAGTGCGTTTGACATAACCGAAATGATTCCGTGTCCGCCTAGTTTTAAAAATGATAAGTACGTTGGGTCATCGCCAGACAAAAGTAAAAAATCGCTGGCAACTGAATTTTTAATCTGTCGGTCGAATTCGACATCGCCCATTGCTTCTTTTATACCAATAATATTTTTATAGGTAGATAGGGTTTTAATTGTGTCGATATTCATTGAGGTAATCGTGCGCCCCGGAACATTGTATAAAATGATCGGAAGCTTTGCGCTGTCTGCAACCGCTTTAAAGTGCAACTCAAGTCCCCGCTGAGGCGGCTTGTTATAATACGGAACAACTACCAAAGTAGCATCTGCACCCATAGCCTCGGCTTTTAAATTCGTTTCGATCGTGTGTGCGGTTGAATTAGACCCCGTGCCTAAAACGATGGGGACTTTTCCGCCCGAAGCTTTCTTCACGGTAACAAAAATTTTCTCGACCTCTGGCCAAGCTAAGGTGGGACTTTCGGCCGTCGTTCCATTTACAACAAACCCATTGATTCCGTTTTCAATTTGATAGTGGACTAATTTTTCTAAAGATTCGTAATCTACTTTTTGATCTAAAAAGGGTGTTGGTAAGGCAGAGATTACTCCAGAAAATTTAGTTGGCGCTAATTTCATATTCAAATTTTCCTATTAATACGGCCGGGCCGGTCATCGTGGGCTTTTTTAAATCAGACAAATCCATCATAAGGGTTCCCCCTGGCATTTCAACTTGTGTTTGCGTGCTACCGCGTTTGATCAAATTGTACATTGCCGCAGCCATAGCGCCCGTGCCGCAGGCATCGGTGAAATCTTCAACTCCGCGCTCGAATGAAACCGCCTGAAGACGATCGACTTCGTTCGCAAGTTTGACGTATGTAACATTAGTTCCGCGCGGCTTAAAGTCAGAATGAGTTCTTAACTCTGATGCGACCTGCTTAAGATTTCTATAATCAGAAAATTGGGCTATTTCTTGAATAAGGTGCGGAACTCCGGTATCAAAAAATATTCCGTGGGTCGAGCTTAAGACATGAATTGGAGTCATTTCAATTTTGAACACTTCTTTTTCTACGTAAAAAATTTCTATAGCTCCCGCCTGGGTTTGTAGCGTCCAGCGAGTGCCAGGATCTTTCAAAATGTTTTTAATGTAATAACCGACACACCGAGTGGCATTTCCGCACATTTCGGCATTTGACCCATCGCTATTATAAAAGAACCACTGATAGTTAATTTTCTTTTGTAAAAAAATAAATCCATCCGCTTTGTCTTTCGCGCAGGCTGTGCGGGTTAAGTCTTTTTTCTTAGATTCGGGCAGGTTTTTTTCGGCAAATTGATTTTGATCATCAAAAACAATATGAAAAGTGTTTCCGGCTCCGGATATTAGGTGAGTTTTAATTTCCACTCGTTGCCGTTTTCTTTTTCAGGACTGGCTTTTTTTCTTCAGCCCGCTGGTCTGCCGACTGATTCGACTTTTCAGCCTCATCCCAGTTTTTTTGGCTCTGTATTGTTTCTTCTTTTAGCGGAGGCAGCGGTGGGCCCTTAATACCGCAAGATGAAAGTAAGAAGATCGTGATTGATAGGTTTAATAATTTCATCATGGTTGACCCCGTATGCATAAATCAAAATCGTAGCGATACTTTCGCGTGCTTGATTTACTTAAATTTTTGCATTTTGCAGAATAAAGACTAACTGAATCGACGCTTGGTTGAATTTTTTCTTCAGCCGACTCAGCTTCGATTTTTTGTTTATAAAATACGATGTCAGGCCAGTCACTAAAATTTTTATCAAGATATTGAATGATGTCTTTTGCCCGCGAGAAATTTTTTGCGGCGAAACTGCGATCTAACTCGAGCGTGGCCAATGCAAAAATAACCTCGTTCGGGCGCTCTGGTAGTTTTTTTAAAATTATTTTGTTTTTAAAATCGACGTCAGTTTTCTTTATCGCAAAATTAACCCATTGTTGGGTTTTCGAACCGGGTAACGTTTCATGCAGCACGGTCAAGTTGGCTTCTAGTGTTCCGACGTTTTTATTTCGCGAAGCCAGGCGAATCCGCTGCACCAGGCATTCTGAGTTTGCTGGTTCAAGCTTTAGGCAAAGCTCTACTTGCCGGATAGCCTCTTTATTGTTGTCGATTGTTGCATTAACGGAAGACTCATAGGCCTCTTGCGACTCTTTACTCAAAAATGTTTTTGAAATTGTTTCTAAAAAATCTGTGGCTTCGAAAACTAAGCCCCGATTATTTTCAGTTTTAATGTAGTCAGACACCAGTTGCAAAGCTTGCTTTTTTTGTTTTTGCAGAATCAGGGCCGTCGCCTTCGGCTTAATAGATTCAAGGGTTTCGATCGGCGAACGCGTCCACGCCTTATTCATAAATAGGCTCGTCAAAATAAAAAAGGCCGCGGTTTGAAGCGCGACCTTTTTTATTTTATTGGTAAATTTCGACATTCCTAGTTTTTAAACGAAGTCAGCTCGATTGTCACTTTTCCTAATTGACTATCCGCTACAGATTTAGCCATTCCAGATAGTGGGATGTCGCGTGGGTTAACCCATTGCTCAGTAATTGCGTCGCTATTCGCGCGGTCTTTAACTTTGATGTAGATTGCATCAAAAGTTCCAGCGGGAACTTTTACTGAATCTTCTTTTTGATCAATAATTTCTAAATCAGACTTCGGCGCTTCTTGCTCTTTGCCATTAACGATCATTTTCTTAATTGCGCCCGTGTTTAAATCGATTAGTACTTCAATAACTTGCTTTTGTCCCATTAAAGACATTTCTTGAATCATCCAAGCGCCATCAGTTCCGATTTCGCGTAAGAACATTTTCATCGTTCCCGGAATGAATCCCATTTTTAGGTTGTAGTTATTCTCTTGTCCAACTTTCCAGTTTAGACCTTGAGTTACAACAGCTTCTTGCAATTGTACTTGTTGAGTTGCGAAAATGCTTTCAGCAACCGTGTTATAAGCGTGTGCTGAGGCTGATACTATCATGGCAGCAGCGATCACTAGTGATTTAAACATAAACTCTCCTTAGTTAATGGTTTTTGTTAACGCTATCACAGCACAAAATTTCTGAAGCTTGCAAACGCGAAAGCCCAATAACACAGATGGTTATGGGCTGAATTAAGATTAAATGGTGCTTGATTCTGAAAAACCCACTTTTAACAAGCAAGTCAGTCTATAAATTAACTACTTTGCTATTATCCTTGGTGCGAGCTTACGAGTACTGCGCGCGGCTTGCTGCCATTCGCCGGTCCGACAACGCCTTCTTTTTCAAAAAGTTCGATTAATCTGGCCGCACGAGGGTAACCTAATTTAAATCGTCTTTGAATCAGCGAAGCCGAGATGGCCTTCTGACCGCCAGCCCAAGCCAGGATCTCATCGTAGCGTTCATCGTACTCATCATCACCACCACCTAATTCACCAAAATCAGAACCAGGGCCGGCTTCTGCGCCCGCGCCGCTGCCAGATGGGCCACCCTCAAGTGCGCGCATCGCTAACGCATCAAATTCTGGCTCACCTTGGTCGCTCCAAAATTTAGCGACGCCATTAATTTCGGTTTCTTTTAAGTAGGGTCCATGGTGACGCATCGGAGTTGAAGATCCGTTGCTAACAACCAGCATGTCCCCCTGAGCAAGAAGACGTTCGGCACCAGCTTGATCAAGAATAATTCGCGAATCCATTTTCGAGGCAACTTTAAAACTAATTCGGCCCGGAATATTCGTTTTAATAAGACCCGTCACTACTTCTTTGCGCGGAGACTGCATCGCTATCATCAGATGCATGCCGCATGCGCGCGCCATCTGTGCCAAGCGTACAACCGACTGTTCGACGTTTTGTTTGTCGACCGCCATTAGGTCGCCGAACTCTTCGATTGCAATCACGGTGTAAGGTTGTGCGGTAAAATAGTATTGCTCAAGCTTCATAATGCCTTGGGTTTCGTATTCAGCATTTATTTTCTCGTGCTCTGCTAATTTTTCTGAGCCAAGCTTTTCAACAATTTCATTAAACTGCTCAATATTACGAGCGCCGAATTTGCTCATCGATTTGTAGCGCTTTTCCATTTCTTTAACCGCCCAACGAAGAGCGACCACCGCTTTTTTGGGGTCACGAATCGGCGGCATAATTAAGTGAGGAATATCTGCGAACGCGGCCAAGTCGACCTGTTTCGGGTCAACTAAAATCAGGCGTAAAGTTTTCGGAGAGTGCTTGAATAAAAATCCAGTGATTGTTGCAACTGTAAATACAGATTTTCCAGAGCCGGTCGTTCCAGCGATCAGAAGATGTGGCATCTTGCGAAGATCGACGATACGAGGTTCTCCGTTTGTTTGCTTACCGAGCGCAATCGGAAGCTTAATATCTTCTGACCAAAACATTTCATCTGCTAACAAATCTTTTAAGTAGACCGTTTCACGCTGCGCATTCGAAGTTTCAATACCGATAACATCGCGCCCCGGAATTGGCGCAATAATACGAAGTGATTCGGCCGACAAAGCCAAAGCTAAATCATCGGCAAGCTCGGTTACCTTATTTACGCGCACATCAACGTTTGGTTTGAATTCAAACATGGTAACTGCGGGCCCCGGCTTAGCCGCCACGATTTGCCCGTTTACTCCAAACTGTTTTAATTTTTCTAAAGTAATGTCAGCTTTGCGACGAATTTCTTTTTCTTCAATTTTGATTCGCGTTAACGGAGGGTCTTCCAGTAAAGAGAGTTTCGGCATCGTCCAGTTTTCTACTCGACGCGGAGTTTTCTTCGGCATAACGACTTTTCGCCGAGCCGGTGGTTCGTAGGCCGATACCGATACGTTTTCTTCGCCTTCTACGTACGTGGCTTCAGACTCTATCTCGGCCGCAAATTCAGAAAGCTCTTCGGAGCCATCTTCATCTTCTTCTAGATCTAATTTTAATTGTGAGGCTTTTAAGAAGTCTTCAGACTTCGTCGGATTTGTCGACGCTGATTTTACACTGCCGATCATCATTTCGGTTGGTTTTTCTTTTTCAACTAATTTGTTCACTGGCTTGTCGGCTTTTTTAACTTTGAGATCTGGCCATTTCCAATCTTTAAAAAAGTTCGAGCTTTTTATGTTATCAACTTGGTCAGAAATAAAATCGACGCCACTCATGACAATTTCTTTTAAACTTACTTCAAAACAAAACACGGTCATCATCGCGGTCGCAGCCCAAAGCAAAACCTGCGCGCCCACGCTGTTCAATACTTTCATTAACCCTGATGCTAATCCGACGCCAAGCAAGCCACCTGGATAAATCTGATTATCGAAAACTTTTGAGTCGGGCCAGTAAATCGAAGCTAACGCTGATAGACTACAAATTAATAGCGCCATCCACACAATACGCATGTTCTTCATTTCAATGTCTTTACCTTTTAGGCTCAATACTGCGGCTTGAAACAAACCCGCGATCATCAGCCATGCGGGCAAACCCATCGCTTGGTATATTAAGTCAGCCAGGTAGCTTCCCAGCAGTCCACAGTAGTTTAGGGTTTTAAAGCCCCCATGGCCGGTTGAATTAAATGAAGGGTCTTTTGCACTATAGCTAGCTAACGCCAGCGCCAAGAACATACCCAAACCTAGAAACCCAATAGCTTTGACATCATTTCGAAATTTTTTGAAAAACACGCTCATGTATTCAATTTAAATGGGGTTTTGTCCTAGTGCAAAATCCCTAAAGTCCAGTCACGTCCAGTTTACAGGTAAAAGGTCACGTTCTTGACAATGGTCTGGGGGGATGGCACTTAGACGGACTGCCGATGATTAAAATCAATGAAATCTTCTATTCTATTCAGGGCGAGACCTCGTACGCAGGAAACGCAACAGTGTTTATCCGCACAACTGGTTGCAACCTGCGCTGCACGTACTGCGATACAAAGTATTCATACGAAGAGGGCGATTTCATGTCGATTGAAAAAATTTTACAGTCGGTCAAGAGATACGGAGCCGAGTATATTTGTATTACAGGCGGCGAGCCTCTTCTGCAAAAAGAAATCCACACACTTATTAACATTTTATGCGATCTTGGACACAAGGTTTCATTAGAAACGAGTGGCTCTAAATCGATTGAGCACGTTGATCCGCGTGTAAAAATAATTCTTGACGTAAAAACTCCAGACAGCGGAGCTTCGGATAGCTTTCTTTTTAAAAACATCGATTTCTCGAATGAAAACACTGAATATAAATTTGTGATTAGTAGTCAAAAAGACTTCGACTGGTCAGAACAATTTTGTCGTCAACATGATTTATTAAAAAAATTTACAGTTTTATACAGTCCATCACACGGCCAAGTATCTGAACTTTGGTTAGCTGAAAATATTTTGCAAAATAAATCAAAAGCGAGGTTGCATTTGCAGCTACATAAGTATATTTGGTTACCCACAACACGCGGAGTTTAAAACCTTCGCATTGAACTGAAAAACATATGATAGCCGTTAAATAACACGTCTATTGCAACAAACACGTACGAGAGGGAGACCCATGACGCCTAACCTGAATAACTCTGAAAATCTTTTTGTAGCTAACTTACAGCAAGTAAGCTTAGAAAAATTAGTAAAGAGCAAGCTTGAAGTTCTTTTCCAACAACAAAAAGAGGCTCAAGTTGAGTTAAACGGTCTTTATAATATCGTATTAGAGCAAGTAGAGCGTCCTCTGATCGAACTAGCACTTAAGGCTTACAACGGTAACCAGGTTAAGACTGCTTTGATGTTAGGTATCAACCGCAACACTCTTAAAAAGAAAATCGACAACTACAAATTGAAACCTAAAAAAGGTGCTCAGGCGTTGGTTGCTGAAACGACTACAATGGTTGCTCCGACTACTACTTTAACTCAGTAATTTTAATTACTTTTTAAATTGTCGGCTAAATAAAAAATGGGGTTCAAAAACCCCATTTTTTTTTAGACAAACCAGACCAGCTATTTTAAAATATCAAAGTATCTCGATTATGTTTTTTCATCTTTAACGAGGGGACCAGGGTAAGATGAGTCAAAAGCTTCCACCTCAAAATCTAGAGGCAGAGTTTTCTGTTTTAGGCGGCTTGATGTTAGAGCGCGAAGCGTTCGATCAAGTGGCGGATATCGTTGCCGCAGATGATTTTTATAAACCATCTCATCAAATTATCTTTCGTGTTATTGCAGAACTTCATCAAAAAGCCGAACCAATCGATTTAGTGACTGTTACTAATTCTTTACAAACAAAGAATGAACTCGATATCGTTGGTGGACCAGAATACCTACTTTCTTTATTAGATAAAGTTGTGTCGGCTGCAAATATCGATTCACACGCAAAGATCATTCAAGAAAAGTCTTTGCTACGTCGTCTTATTAATACTTCTTCTGGCTTGATTGAAAAGGCCTATGGTTCTGAGTTTCAAGATGCCGCTGCGCTTATCGATTTTGCCGAAAGCGAAATCTTAAAAGTCGGCGATCAAAAATCTTCGTCGGGCCTTGTTGGATCAATGGATATCGTCAAATCTTCGATCGAAAAAATCGAAGATCTTTACAAACGCAAGGCTGATGTGACTGGGGTTCCAACCGGGTTCACCGAATTAGATCGTATGACTTCAGGTTTTAGTGCCGGCGAATTAATTATTATAGCAGCCCGTCCATCGATGGGTAAAACTGCGTTTTCTTTAAACTTAGCGACCCATATGGCTTTAAGAGCAAAAAAAACGGTCGCGTACTTCTCGGTCGAGATGGGTAAAGAAGCCGTGATGATGCGTCTTCTGGCGGCCGAAGCAAAAATTTCTATGACAGAGATTCGTAACGGACGAATTCAAGATTCTTCTTGGCCTAAGCTGATTCAAGCTGCGGGTGCCATCAGCGAAGCTCCGCTATTTATCGATGATACTTCAGGTATTTCACCGTTTGAGATTCGTGCACGCTGCCGTCGCCTTAAAGCAACGCACGGCCTGGATTGCATCATGATCGATTACTTGCAGTTAATGGATTTAAAGCAAAAAGTTGATTCACGCGAGCGCGCTGTTGCTGAGATCTCTAAAGGTCTAAAAGCTATTGCCAAAGAAATGCAGATACCGGTTATTGCTCTAGCGCAGTTAAATCGCGGCGTTGAGGGTCGTGCGGATCGCCGTCCGATGCTTTCAGATCTTCGCGAGTCTGGTTCGATTGAACAAGATGCCGATGTTATCATGATGCTTTATCGTGACGATTATTATGATAAGGATGACCCAGACAAAGCGGGCGGAGCCGAAGTCATTATCGGCAAGCAACGTAATGGGCCAACTGGCACCGTAAAACTTCGCTTCGATGCAAAATACAATTTGTTTAAAAATGCTGACAACGATGTGGTTTCGCCACTGCCACCTCCGCAAGCGCCACCGCCTATGCCGGGTAAGCCTCGTAACTTTGCTCCGGGTGCAAATACTTAATTATTTAGTAAGCTTGAAGCATTCGCACTTTGCATTATCACAAGAAAAATCAAGATCGGGTTCGCTGTAGCGAATCCGCAATACTTTATCTTTAAATTTTTCTATTTCAAGCAATTCGCCAAGCGCCCCTTGTTGTTGTGTTGTTTCGTTTTTTTGGACAAGCTCACCTAGAGTTAAGGCTCCCTTAATACGTTCAGCAATTTCAGACTTTGCATTTGGAAATTCGTGAATGCGGTCGGGTAAGCCGTCTTCTTCGCTAATCGAAAATACGCGCACTTGATCTTTTGGTTCTTCTCCGGGAATCATTTGCACGACGACTTGTTTCGCTTCCTTGGTTCTAAGTTCGTAGTGTTCTAGCTCTAGGCGCGGATTCGATAAATTCGCTTTTCGTTCGAAATAAGAAATCAAATTTTCTTTGGTCACATTTTTTAAATCTGACTCCGGAAAACACTTCTCTAATTGAGCCTTAAATTCATGTTCAGGCTTGCTTTCGAGCTTTGCCGAAATACTTTCGGCGGCCAAATTCTCTTCGATAGGCGTTAACGGCTTATGCTGTTTAATTTCGGTAAAAATACTAGGCTTATCTTCGCTTAGCGCCGTCGCATCCTGCTTGGGCACAAAGTTATTTACAAACCACCACGCCACCAAAATCGAAACTATTAAAAAACCGACGCCGCTTTTCTGCTTTTTCGTCATTACAACGCCGTCTTTACTTCTTTTAGCATCTCTTGTTCAATCTCTTGCAAGTTATACGGCTTCTGTTGAAAATCATATGCGGGGCAAGAGCTTCCCAAATCTTTACTCGTTTTAGGGTAGCCGAAGCGACGCGTAGGAGCATCGTTTGGATTCGAAGAAAGTCTTCCTAAAAATAAGCGTCGCTTTACTTCAGGCAAGCTTAGCTCGCCAAGGGTGTCGTTAATTTTAAGCGAACAAAACAAGTTCGATGCTTTCTCTGTTTTATCTTTAGCAACTTCATCAGCCGCTGATAATGAAATGAGTGGAAATATCGTCTTATACATCTTCATGTTTTCGGCCGCGAATGCTTTTTCGCCGTATTTCGTAATACCTTCGCGTAAATACGTTCGTGCCAACATCAATGCATCAACGAAGCGCTTATCGCGACTTGGCGTTGAGAACTCATCAAACTTTCCGTAAGTCATACAGCGCTGATCCGAAGGTTTATTCTCGTCACGCATAAAATCTCTTACGTAAGAACTTTGCTCTTCTGTTTTACCCGCAGCTAAATCATCTGCTAAGTTCGACTTGAAAGTTTCGGCATCGCGCACCGATTCGACGCGCTGTTTGTAATCGGCACACGCATCTTTAAGTAAACGCATAACAACTTGATCAATCGTTTCTTTGACTTTTGCGTGTGAGCTTTGGGCTGCTGTTTTCCACTTTCCTAAGCCAACCGTGTGCTGCTCGTCACTAAAGCCAGGCACTGAGATCTCGGGTTGTTTTAGAAACTCAGTTGGTCGCCAATATCTGAAGCCGGCATAGCTGCCTGACTTGTAGACGTTGATCGTTTTAGTTTCATCATCTCTAGCAACTTCGGGTTCGAAAACCCAGAATGGGTTTGGCCAGCTTTGGCGCTCTTGAACTTGAAAACCACTTTCGCGACCCACAGTCGAATTATAGATTAAATGCGGGTTGCCGGTCTTAGAAATATCAACGATTGTCCAAGAGTGATGATTTTTCTTCGATGTTAAAATAATAGTTCCAGAGCCTATTTCTTTGAATGGAATTGAGTATGTATCAAGATTAAGTGAGCTTGTGCCAACGATATCATAAACCCAAACTAAAAATCTTCTTAAGCGCGGAATTCCTTCGGCAACTTTATCGAAACGGCTTACTTGATTTGAAATCAAAGGGCCGCGCGGGCTAGCCGGGTTTGCGATGACGAATGGCAATTTGTTTTCATAAGCAAAAATAATTCGATATGAATAAACCAGGTCGGCGCAATCAACACGAATTCCGTAGTACGGGTTAGGTTCACCGTTAGGTTTTTTCTCGGCCGAAAAAAAATTGACTTTGGCGTTTGTGCGAACCCATTCTTTATACTGCTTCTCGTAATCTTCAGACCACTGGTTTTCTTCTGTCCAGATGGCCGCCTTCGCACTAGCACACATCATTAAAAACACAAATACTGACAACAGCTGTTTCATCATATTTCACCCACGTTAAGTATTTCGAACTCACCCCTTCTTTCCAAATTCGGGGCCTGTCGCTTTTGGTCCCATAATCGATTAAACGCTTAACTGGGCTAAGCATCGTATCAAACCTAGACATACCGCCTAAACTTGGCGTTCTTTCTTTAATCTAATTGTCGGGTCGTTAACCTTTTGTTTTGATGAAACTGTCAGTAAAAGAGAGTTGGGGTAAGGCCTTCAGGACGAAGACTTACAAGCTCTTTTAGGTCATCAAGCAAGCACGGAGGCGAGCATGGGGCGAGTACTACAACAATTTGCTAAACACGCAAAAATCGACGTAGAGACTATCGAGACTGAACTATTCGCGGCAATTAGAGCGATGGAAGTTGATCCAAAAGATATGACGGTCGATGATCTGCGCCAATGTCTTTTGATTTACCTAGACGAAGTTTTCTACGGGATTACCCCAGAGAAAACGCAGTAAGTGCTAAGCTTTTCTTTTGGGGCGCCAAAGACCTACTTACTTAATTCTTCTTTCAGATTCTTTAACTGAGCGAGTGCCCTTTTAAATCTTGGGTGCTCAATCTCTTTTAACTTTAATGCATTATCAACCGTGGTTTGAGCTTCGATTTTTCTGTCCATACTTTTTAAGACATTCGCCATCAATAGCATAAGCTGTGGGTTGTTGCCCTCGGCATACGATAAGGCTTTTTTACTTAGCGGTAAGGCTTCGACGTAGTTTTTATTTTTAAGCTGATAGCGGGCATATTTTTCGAAGTATACATAAGTCGCTGGGTACTTCTTAACTAAAGCTTCGTACATCTGATCTACTTTTTTAGTTTCTCCGGCTTCACGCAAGTAAGATATGGCCATCAACATTTCACCCGGACGATCAACGCTTAACTTCCGTTTTGACAGCAAGGCAATGCTTTGTGCTTTGGTTTTATTTTGTTCGGCTGTTTGATCTAGCAAGCCTTCGATGTTGGCGATAGAGTATAAAATTTCTTCTTTTTCAAACCCGCCAGCTTCGCCGTAGGTGCTATCGAAAAAAATGTTTTTCAGTTCGCGCTGGTTCAAACTAAGTTCACTCAGACGTTTTTTAAGGTTCAGCGCTTTTGCTTTAGCATCTTCGTTCAGCGGGCCCGCTTGCCTTTTGATCTCAAGCCAATTAATGAACCAACGCATTTGATCAAACTCAGAGGCGCTTAATACAATTCCTTTTTCTAGGGTCTTTAAGTAAATCTCTTTTGTTTTTTCGTTTTCGCTTGCAGTCTCTTGCGCGCACGAAACTTCGGCCGCTAGTTTGTATTTTTGATCTGCGGGTTTCTTAGAAAGCGATAGCCACTTAACCGCTTCGTCGCAATTCAAAGAGCTATACTCGCGCATACCTAATTGGGAAGCGGCTTCTAGATCGCCAGCCTGCGCTTTAGCTAAAAGTGAGGTTGAATCGGTAGCTAATTTTTTAGTTTCAGCTTTAAGACTTTTTGCAAAAGTGTTGGCCGTTTGAAAATCAAGCCAGCGATAAACTTCTTCGCCTTGCGAGTTAAGTAAAATCAAAGTCGGAATTGCTTTAACGTGAAATTTTTCAGATAGTTCAAAATTTTCAACCAAGTCACTATTCACTTTTTTAAGTGTCACTTGCGACAATGCTTTTGAAACCGCTTTATTAGGATAAGTCTCGGTTTGCATACGAATACACGCCGGGCACCACGGTGCTGAGAAAGCTAAAAGGGTTGGTTTGCCCTCAGCGTTGGCTAGTGGCGCGATCTTGTTTCCTGAAAATGGCTTTGGCGCCGCCGCCGCTGGGATAACCCCTGTTGCGCTTTCTGCTTTCGTCATTTTAGAATTTATCAACTCTAGTTTGGTCTGGTGCTGCTCGCAGGCCGTTTTCTTATCATCACATACGTAAAAATTAAGGCTTGCCACCTTGGCGCCCACGGTTGGCTTGAAGGTAAAAAGCTGTTCGCTTTTTTTAATCGGCTTGTAAATTGCCTCGTGACTATCAAAGGTTGCGCTGGCCGGGGCCTCTGAGTTTAAGTGGTAGCCCTTTAGTGGCGTGATCTGAATTTGTTCAGCAACGTAGGTGGTCTTAATTTTCCCATCTGTGAGGCGGGCAGCCGCGGCGTTTAAGAATGATATTGAAAATGCGAATAGAATAATTAACTTCATATGGTCTCCTAATCTGATTTCACAAGCGAATGCTTAAGGTTTAACTGCTAGAAGTTTAGCAATACGTTTTCCCGTAAGCCACTGTAAAAAGATCCTTACCTTAAAAAAACAAAAGCGAGGTACTGCTACCTCGCTTTCGCGTTTAATCAAATTAAACTGCTCTATTTAACTAAGCGCGTTCTACCGCTACTTGAATCGGAGCCTCAACTCCTTCGCCGTATTTGATCGTCGCTTTATGCGTACCTAATACTTTGATCGGCTCTTCTAAGTGAATGTCTTTGCGATCCACAGAAAAACCAAGTTTTTCTAAACCTTTAGAGATATCAGTTGTTGTTACTGTACCGAAAAGTTTGTCATTCTCGCCAGCGTTTAATTTGAAAGATACTGTTGTACCTTTAATTTTCGCAAGCATAGCTTGACGCTCGCCCATTGCTTTTTTCTTTTTAGATTCAGCAACGCTTTTCAAATGTTTGTATTCGTTTTCGCGGCTTTCAGTAGCTGCTAAAGCCAATTTTCTTGGAAAAAGCAAATTTCTTGCAAACCCCTCAGAAACGTTAACTAGATCGCCGACTTTTCCTAAGTCTTTGACGTCTTTTTGTAAAATAACTTTCATATAATCCTCACTTTAATAAATTAGTAATCTGCTTATGCAGCAGAACCGGGTTCTTTTGTTTTTCTTCTTAAGAGCTTGCGGAAGTCAGCCCAATAATCAACTAGTCCGACAAAAACAATAAATGGAGCTAGTTGCAGAATAATCAGTACGTACGTAATGAGGCGCATAATTGGCCCAAAACGTAGGAATCTCATCGTGAACTCAACAACAGCTAATCCTTGAAAGAAGAAGGCGACTGCTGAAAAAATAATAAGATTGATACTTACCAGTTTAAGTAATTTTTGATCGAAATCGATAACTGAGAATAAAAGTGCAAACAACGAAACCCAGATAAAAATATCGGGTAGTCGAAATTCAAGCCAACGAAGGCCTGAAGCCACTTTCTCTCTTTGTATTTGAAACATTTTGACTACTCTTGATTCAAGTAGAAACCCCAATGCTAAAGCTCCAAATAGGCTTGCGACAAAGATTCCGGGAACATAGCCCACCAAAGTATTAGCTTCGATTGGATTTTCTGGGAAAGCTTTATTAATCGCTTGCTGTAAAGGTTCAACAATTTGAACCAGAACGTTGGGCTCAGATTGGTTTTTGGATATAAAGTAATACCCAATCCAGGCAAAGAAAATTCCAGCCAGTAGAGATGCAGAACCTGCACGCCTCCAGCTAACTCCTCGTTTTTCCAATTCACTGTAGGAACCTAAAGTCATCCAGGTAGCTCCTAAGTAAACGGCGACATGAGAAAGTTTATTTTCTGTAGTAGACATCAAGAAAAGTGCGGCAACAAATACGATACCGACGAACCAAAATACTCGTGATCTTGCCGACACAGAAAAAGCTCGTAAAAACGGAGCCCCTAAAAAAGAAAAAAGAATAGAAGTCGCGACGCTCACGAGCCCCAAAATCCAAACTTTTTTATTATTTTTCTGCATCATTAATTTCATGGATCAGTCCTGATTACATTTCGTCTTTGTCATATCTTTCAGAACGAGCCTGCATCGCAGCTTGGCGGCGCAATTGCTGTTTTGCTTCACGTTCTTTTTCGCGAGCGGCAGAATCAGATAAACCTTTTTTGAAAGATTCAGCATGTTTTACCATCGATACGCGTTCATCGAGTTTAGTATGCATAAAGCGCAATACTTTATCGTTGATGCGCATAGTACGCTCTAACTCAGCTACGGCCTGTGGGTTCGCTTCGAAAATAGAGTGGAAGTACACTGCTTTTTTCAACTTACCGATTGGCGTTGCTAAATTTCTTTTGCCCCACGTTTCTAACGTATGGATAGAGCCTTTGAATGTCGCAATTGTTGCTTTGTTTTTTTTGAAAAGCTCTTTTTGCTCTTCAACAGTTGTATCTGGGTGCATGAGGATTACTACCTCATACGGGCGCTTAAGCTCTGGCGTTGCTGCCATAGGGATTCCTTTCGGTTATAGGCCCCTCCACAATTGGGGGACCAAGGATGACTTTTAATGTTTTACTGGTCTAACACCTTCACGAAACATGGACAAGCCCTGATTCTATCTCTTAAGATAATAGGCTATGAAATTAGAGCTCGAAGTCCTTGATGGACCTCAAAAAGGAAAACGAATTTCGCTAAAAAATGGGTTGCAATTAGGCCGCCTGGCGGGCCCCCTTTCCTTTGAAGACGAGCAAATGGCTGATTATCACGGAGTGTTGGGGTTTGATCCCAAAAAGCTTTGGAATATCGAGTGCTTAGCGCCGCTTCGGCTTCGTCTTGGTTTTGAAGAGGTCGAGCGTGCTCAGCTTCTTCTGGGTTTAGTATTTCATTTGGGGCAAACCGGCTTTAAAGTTGTCGAGCGGCCCGCCTTAGCCTACGAAACCTGGGAAGACGGAATGAAAGATTGGTTTGTTCAAAACCCCGGAAGAATTGTATCTAACGAATTATTTTTCTTTTTAAATCCGGTGCGAATGACATTCATTCAAGGGCCCCAATACGAAGACTTCTACACGTTGAGCTATGGGCCTCGAGAACTTGGTTTTAACAACCTTGATCTAAATATGAAAGACCCTGTTGTTCCGCCACGTATCGCGCGCTTTACGCAACTAGGAGATCAGGTTTATATAGAAAATTTATGCGGCCACAAGGCGATGATCAATGGTCTGCCTTTTGATAAGCATCCCGTTCAAAATGGAGATCGTCTTTCGATCGCCGCCAACGTTATAGAATTGAGTTTCTTAAAATGAATACTTTACCAAATAATTTTATCGAAAAAAAAACGGGTAGCTTCGCTGCATTTGATGGCACACCCATTTACTATGAAGTACGTGGCGAGGGCGAGCCAATCGTATTTATCTACGGCATCGCGTGTTTAATGAATCACTGGCACTTGCAAGTAGAAGAGTTTTCGAAAACGAACCAAGTGATTTTATTTGATATTCGTGGCCACCACAAAAGCACGCCCGTTGTGAATACAAATAATTTTAAATTCGAACACTTGGCTTTTGATATTAAAAGTTTATTGAGTCATTTGGGCTTAAAGCAGGCGCATTTTGTCGGTCACAGCTTTGGCGTAGCTTATATGATTAAAGCCTACGAACAATTTCCAGAACTTTTTAAATCAATGACTTTTATTAATGGTTTCGCGCGCAATCCATTACAAAAACTTTTTGGATTAGAATTCGTTGAACCTTTATTTAATTTTTTGAAAGAACAACACCGCAAATCTCCTGACCTTTGGAATACTTTGTGGCGCGGAATGATAGATAACCCGATTGCCTTTCAGCTGGCTGCGCTGGCTGGCGGTTTTAATATTCGCCTAACACAGTTTAAAGACATAGAGATGTACGGGCGAGGGGTTTCTAGATTAGAGCTCGTTTACTTTTTTGAACTTTTCGAACAACTTCTAAAATTTGATGGCACTTCAATTTTAGAAAGTATCGATTGCCCAACGCTGATTATTGCGGGTGATAAAGATATGCTGACGCCAACTTCTTTTCAAAGAGAGATGCGCGACACAATTAAGAATTCAGAATTCTTAATGATTCCTTATGGATCACACTGCAGTCAGTTAGATTTTCCGGATTTTGTAAATTTAAAGCTGCGTGAATTTAGTTTAAAAAACAGCTAAGAGCTGGCTGAGTCTTTTTAAGTTTACAAAAAAACCCGCTCTCTGGCGGCTTTTTTTGTTTTGGTCATTGGCTCGCCTGATCTATTTATTTTCGGTAAGCAATTTTTGTAATTTTCCAGCCCGTTTTTTCTTCTGAGCTGTCTGATTTAAAAACTAATTTTACACGGTCGCCCGCAATGGTAGCCGAAAAAATTTCGTCGCTACGGCCACTTAACATTTGTACGACGTTACCTTTTGAATCGATAATCGAGAGCGTATCGTAATTTAGTTCTGTATCAAATTTTTCAAAATACAAAGACATTTCTTTAACTCCAGCCAAAGAAATTTCTTCTGTCACATTGCTGTTGCTTGCGTACGGACTAGCTGATGTATAGTTTACGGCGGCTGTTGCCCAGTTCGCGGGGTCATCTAAATCAGGCCCCGGGATCGTGTTTGTAATTGCATTATGTGCGTTTAACAAACCCGCTTGTGACCTGTTTCGCAAGCCCGCGATCGGTCTTGAGCTTTGCATCAGACGCTGTTTCAGATCAACTGCTGTTAACGTTGGCTCATGCGCCCACACTAAAGCCGCAACGCCAGCAACGTGCGGAGTCGCCATCGAAGTTCCTGACCATGAATCGTAAGCTCCGCCAGTTGACGAGTAAATATTCACGCCCGGCGCGCCCATATGAACTGTTTTTTTACCGTAATTCGAAAAATCGGCAAGCTCGCCGCGGTTATTGATCGCTGCAACCGAAATGATGTTCTCTACTTCGAACGATGCGGGGTAAGATAAGTCTTCATCATTATTTGAACCGTCATTGCCGGCAGCCGCAATAAAAATTGTTCCGGCTTTGTTTGAAGCATCAATTACATCAAACAAGGTTTGCGAAAACCCGCCGCCACCCCACGAATTGTTAAGAACTTTCGCACCCATGCGAGTTGCATAGTCGATTGCTTTGATCGCGTCTTCCAAGGTTCCGGAACCGCTTGCATCTAAAAACTTTACGGCCATCAGCTGAACATCCCAATTAATTCCTACGATCCCCTTTGCGTCGTCGCCTTTTGCGCCGATTGTTCCGGCGCAGTGTGACCCGTGGCCTTGATCGTCTTGCGCATTGCCGGTTCCGTTAATTGCATTGAAACCGTGAATATCATCGATCACGCCATTGTTGTCGTCATCTAACCCGGCTACTCCATTTGCTTCCGCCTGATTCGTCCATAAGTTGTCTGCTAAATCAGGATGATTAAAATCTATTCCGGTATCTATAACGGCTACAATCATATTTTTTGATCCGGTCTCGACGTCCCAAGCTTTTTCGATACCAACATCGACACCAACAACGCCTTGTCGGTTCTCGGAATCAACTTGTCCGATGTTATGAAAGCCCCAAAGCTGGCCCAGCATTGGGTCGTTCGGCATACGGCTTGCCCTGTATATATAATTTGGCTCAACGATTTCGACCATACTATTCATGGCTAAAGATCGAACTGCTGAGTCTGTCGTTTCGAACACCGGGCGACTAACAGTTACAATATTCATTGCCGGAATACTTGATTTTACCGACGCTTTTAGTGACTGCGACAATTGCATTGTATTAAATTTATTTACATTTTTTTTCAGTCGCACAACGTATTCGCCCGGCACAGCTTCAATTTTTTGCTTATTTGCAAATGACGATGTTGAGAAAATACTTGTAACAACTAATAGAAATAAGGCGGCTCTTCCTTTGAACAACATGCGATTCCCTTCCGTGAGAATGTATTAAGTTGTAAAAAGCCTACCAAGATGGACAGAAGTCGAGCAGATTATTTTTAAGTTCCAAACTGAAACTAGACCTAGAGCCTGCTTGCTAAAATTAATTTACTTAGCTTTCTTAATTTCTTGGTTTTCGTGCTCGTCAAATTTAAAAGAAAGTTGTTTGGGAAACGAAACAATCTTTTGCGGATTGTCGGCAATAATTTGTTTTTCGGTCGGAGTTAACACATTTTGACCTGCCGACTGCTTAACTAAATATTTGATGAAAGCTTCTTTGGCCGAGTCAGGCGCGTTTACGTTAAAGCCCATATCTTTTATAAGATCACCAACTTTTTTCATCTGAACTCCTTTAAGAACTTCCTGTTCTTATCGTCATATTGCGTTCGAGTATTTAGATGAAAGTCTAGTTGTGTATTAGTTTGAGAAGCTTCACGTTGTCGTCTTTTAATAAGACAATGTGGCGCAACGCGCATGGTTAAACTCGTCTATTTGCGCATTTTTATTGTGAGTATTCGTTTTGCTTATGTTTGGATTGCATGCCGCATCTATAGCCGCGCCTGCTTGCTTTAAAACAAAAAACATGAGCTCTTTATAGCAACAAAATTTGGGTGATCTATATGAACTTAGCCTCTCTTCAAGAAAAAATTAAAACTCGTTGTGTTTTTTTCACAGACGAAAATCCAGGCGTTCTTGCCGTTGCGGCAAATGGAGCCGCGTGCAAATGGCTTGTCGACTTAAGAAGTCTGTTGCTTGAGCCAGAAAATCTTTCTTTCGTTGCTGAACAGTTTTGGGAAATATTTGCAGGAAGAAAAAAGCTTCAGGTTGCCGGCTTAGAGCTTGCGAGTGTTCCGCTTATGACGGCAATCATTATGGTAGCCTCGAAGCATGGCTGCGACGCTCGTGCAATTATTGTTCGCAAAAGCAGAAAGAAATATGGTTTACAAAAGCGCTTCGAGGGTGATTTTGATCGCTCAGTCGAAACTATTATTGTAGACGATTCAGTCAATTCAGGATCGTCTATATTAAAATGCTTGGCCCAGTTGAACGAGGTCGGCGTGAATTCTTCATCCGTTTTTTCTGTTTTAGAATATGAAAATGCTTCTAAGAAAAAGTTTTTCGAAAGTCGCGGGATAGCTCACCACTTTTTACTAACTCTAAAAGACGTATTAGTGCACGAACACGATCTTTCAAAAATTGACCTGACTGGTTTTGCTACTAAATTTTGTTTTCAATCACCAACAAAAAGTTCTGGCTTTAATGTTTTTTGTAAATCGAACCCGGTTGTAGATAGCAAAAATGTTTATTTCGGAACAGATCAGGCCGTTTTTTATGCGCTTGATAAAAAGACCGGTGACTTGAGCTGGAAGTTTGAGGGCGTTGAAAACGAAAGCCTAAAGGGTATCTGGTCAAGTGCCTGCATCGTTGGTGATGCAATTTGTGTTGGCTGCTATGATGGAAATCTATATTTACTTAACCGCGAAACCGGCGCACTTGTGTGGATGATGTCGTACGCAAACTTTATAGGTTCTTCGCCTTGCTATGTTGAAAGCCTGGGTCTTATTTTCATCGGACTTGAGTTCGCATTTCCTGGTAAAAAAGGCTCAATTGCCGCCGTCGATGCAAAAACGGGTGAAATGGTTTGGCAGCATGATTGCCATCTGCACGTGCATAGCTCGCCGACTTATTCTTCACAACACGGGATCGTCTTTTGCGGATCTAACGACAGTGACATGCTGGCGTTAGATGCCTTAACTGGACGGCTTATTTGGCGCCAGCCCCTGCGTGGAATTTGCAAGATGCGGCCCGTTCTAAGTGAAGATCAAAACGTTTTATACGCAACCTCAAACGATGGTCGCACACAGGCGATTGAGGTTGCGACCGGAAGACTTGTTTGGTACCACCAAAGTCGTTTCGGAATTTTAGCTACGCCGCTTTTATTTCAAGATAAGCTTATTGTCGGCGGGCTGGATAATATTATTTACATTTTATCAACTGCCGATGGTTCAGTTATCAAACAGTTTCGCACGGATGGAAGAATCATGAGCGAGCCCAATTGTGTAGATGGCAAAATCTATATAGGTAATAATGCCGGAGCTGTTTTAGAAATCGACTTAGGTTTATTAGAAATCACCGGCCGCTATCAATTGCCCGATCGTGTCGTTGCCAAAGTAGAATACTGCGCAGACATTAAAAGATTTTATGCGCGAACAAGCGATGATCGTTTGTTTAGTTTCGAGCGTATGTAGCTTTCGCGCGGGCGAAGGTCTAGTTATTTGCTAACCTTAGAGCCCTAAAGTTTTTGTCTGTTAATGAGATAGCAATAGATTAATTTGACAGCTTTCGCCAAAAAAATCAGAATATACATATGGTTAAACGACGAACATTCATAAAAGCCGGTGCGGCCTTAGCTGTGTCGTCTGGTTTTGGCACTTTTTCGCTTCTAAAAAATAACGAGCCTGAAGTCGTTGATTTATTTATAAAGCCTGCCGACTATCTCATTCATTTACAAACAGCCAAAAGTTTTTCTAATTCGAAAGAGCTGCAGATCGCTCTGCAAAGCTGCGATCGATTTATTCGCTCTGCTTCAAGCGGTCGCGTAGCTATTTCTTTTGAAAAAATAGACAGCTTGGCTTCGTTGGGTGCGGCTAGGCACGTAACTGCATTCGTTGGATCGCCATCATTAGTTCCTTTTAAAGATCCTTCGATGATTTATTTTTCACGATTGCCGCAAGGCCTGCGCGTCGATCAAAAAAAAGCTTGGTTAACCTCGGAGGTTGGCTCTGAATTTTGGACTAAAGCGTATGCTGGTCTTAAAATTAAACCTCTTTATTTCGGTCAGGGGCCTGCGGCAGATTACCAGGCCTTGTCTAGCCCCGCAGATGACGCCCAGCTCGCAAATAATACTTTTTTGACAAAAAACATTTCTTGCTTGCGAGCAAAGTATTTTTTGGCTCCTGTTACAAAAATTTCGTCATACGCTGAAATTTTGCAATTCAAATCAGAACCCTTTGTTACTGACGCGCTACCAATTGGGTTTATTTTAGATAACTTCTCGGCCCTAAATAGAAACTTACAGTTAGTGTCTTCTGAATTTTTATCGTCTAGTGTTTTTAGTCTAAATTTTCAAGCAGATGCGTGGAATCAAATGCCGCAAGACATACGTTCTTTATTAACTGATATGGCTATTCATGCGGGCGACCTCCTAACGGCTCTTTTGCAAAAACGCGCAGAAGAAGTTAATTCTAAACTTAACCTAGTTAAAAATTCTGCTTGGCATGCTGAAGATAGAAAAAAAAGTCTGCTTGCTTATGAAAATTTAATCTATGCAAGCAGAAGCAGCGCTGAAATTTTTACTCATTATGAGTCTTTTAGAAATACGCGCGCGACATTAAACAAAGCGTAATTCATGCATAAACTTGCGACGCCCAAGTATGAATATACACACCAAAATCATCTTCGTTACGAATTCGAAAACAGCGCTGAAGACATTCTGGCGCAACGAAAACTGTTTGTTGAAATTGGTTCGCCAACGCGAGAACTTTTTTCGTTCAAAGCTGAAGCCGTTGCTGCAGCAAAGTTAATCTATGAAAAAATGCCTAAGCCAATCATTTTGTGCTTAAGCTCTGGCGTCGACAGCCAGTGCATGTATTCTGCTTTCGCTGAAGCCGGTGTTCCTTTCGAGATCGCTTCTTTTCGTTATAACTGGCTTGAACAAAAAAATCTTAATCATGCGGATCGTATCTGGACCGAAACACTTCGAAATTCAGGGCGAACATTTCACGAAATTGATCTGGATCTAAATGAATTCTATTATGGTTCGGAGCACTGGAGTATTGCCGATGAATCTCAGTGTTCTTCTCCGCAACTAACCTGTCACATGAAGTGCATGTCATTGCTGCCTGGCACGCCTATTCTTTCTTGGAACATTCCACACGTTTTTTTAAATGCTCAAAAAAAACCTGCTCTTTTTTTTCCTTACTCAAAATACTTTTCTTATCATCGTTTTTTTCTTAGTCGGGAAATGCCTGCGGTCGCTTTCTTTTTTTTATATACGCCTGAGCTGTTTTACTCGAGCTTGTACCTAGAAAACATTCGCGAAAGCTTTTACCAGTACCTCGTAAATCCCGATATACAGCAACGACAAAACAAGGTGGCTGGGTATAAAGAGGGTGGTTTTCAATTTGAATACTTACCGAAGCAAAAGTTAACAGGCTTCGAAAAATTTAAACAAGTTTTAGCTAGCCACACGGGCGGGCCCGAACATACCTATGATTTGCTTTTTCGCCAGCCACTAGAAGCAAAATTTCCGTTCGACGAGGGCATTAATCTGCGCATGTCGGCCAAAGTATTCAACGAAGCTTTTGCGCGCTCGATTGCGCGTTGATTACTCTTTATTTCAAAGTTGATGTATGCAATCATTAACGAATTAACCGAGGATTTTTTATGACTGACGATAAAAAGAAAAGGCGAACTTCCGAAGACGATGGCGCTCCGACTTCAATTCCAGATGAGGGCGATCCTTCAAGTTGGTATTATATTGAAAGCTCAGATCAGGTTAATATCATCGCTGGCGGCGATGGAACAGATGGCGGCGCGCCTCCACCAAAAGGCGGAGCAGATGGCGGCGACGGCGCCTGTTGCGGAGCCTCTTAGACTTAAATTGAGTGGTTACCTTGACGACACCTTGCTTGAGCTTGAACTTTTTTGTAGAGCGTCTCTGACCAGTTCATTCGTTTGGCCCAAACTTTATCGTTATTTAATATTTTGATCACTTCATACTTTTCAAAACAAAAAAAGCTTTCTTTTAAAACAGGCTGCTGAAGTAGTATATTTAAAACTCCAGCTAAAGGTAACTGACCCTTCGCGATAAAATCTTCGACTGCTGAAGAATAAAAATCAATTTGAGTCAGTCGCGAATAGTTGTACAAGAAGCGAAGCCAATCAATATTGACCTCGTAAAGATTAAGCTCTAGGTATCCATTGTTTTGCACTTCTATCTTAGCAAGCTCAGCTTGACAGTTTTCGCGCGTTTGACAAATTTCTGGATTCAGCGCCAGAAGAAATTTATAATAAAAAGTTGTCGGCCTATTTGCGTCAAGCTTGCTTAATAGCTGTCTTGCCTCTTTTTGAAGTCCCGACTGAATTGCAAGTCGAAAGCTTTTTGACCAATGCGTTGAATAGATTCTATCTAGCTCGGATGGGTCTCCTAGAAGCTGTTCTAATGTTTTTTGAGTATTTTCTCCGTCAAATTTTTTTAGATTATAGTAAATATAGTTTTTTAAAAAAGTGTGCTGTTCAATCATTTGCTTCAGCTCACCGCTTTTTACGGCTTGTCTAACCCAATTCGCAAAAGTTAGACACGGGTGTTTCGAATATCCGAGCTGACAGAAATCAGTCAGCGTCATAACTACATTTGCTTTAATAAACAAATCGGCATCTTTCATGTCTAAAGATTTTAGCGCCTCGATAATATATTTTTTTATGTCGCCCATCGAATTCAGCTGATTCGTTGTATAGAGCCATTTCGCCTTTGGGATCAGCTGGCGCTGTTCGGTGTCTGCCCAGTATGATTTGCCCGCAGCGGTAAGCAATAGTGTTCCGGCTGGCCAAAGACCCCTTTGCACATCGGGCCTATTTTTTTGTTGCAAATATTCAAGCGCCTGCGGCGTTGCCGCGGCTTTGGCCGCCGGCACCCCTTGGCAGCGCGGGTAAACGCAGGATAAAACTTCATAACCATAAACGGTAGGAAATATACTCCAGTGCTTTTCGTTGGAGAATACTGTTTTTGTCTTCTGTAAAACCAACTCATCCAGCAAGCTGGGTTCAATTAGAATTCCGCCCTGTGGGCTAACGGTATAGACCTGCTCTGTCGACCGATCACTAAAGCTTAATTGCGAAGCGAAAACTCCTTGCTTCCATACCGAAGATTCAAAATATTTGAAATCAGCTTTTTCAATTTCTTGCGACAATCTTACGGGCTGCGTGGATGACATAACTTTAGGAACTATCTGCGCAATATCCGTTAAGCTTTGTATGTTTTTGATATTTTCTTGTTTCACCTTATTCGAGTAGACATAAAAAACAGAATTGTACGAGTCTTCAGTCAAAATGGCCGGCAGCCCATGCGTGGGCGTAGCATCTGACTGATATTTTGCGCCCTGCTTCCAAAAGTTTTCTCCGTGGTCGGACATAATAACTAAAGTTAAATTTTTAGAAGACGGCGAGTTCTTTAATTTTTGTAAGAACGGTTCGATAACATCGTTTACTATTAGTTCGAATTGGCCCTGAGCTAATCTTTTATATTCAGGGAAATAGGACGGCTTAATTGAAGTTGAGCCTCTAAAAAAATTTGGGTACTGGGTTAGAAGTTCTTGATCGTTTGTCTGGTTGAGGTAAATATACTTACCCCTCGAATGTCCTGGGTAGTGCATGGCGCAGGTGTGGGCCAACAAAAAAAGTGGCTGATCTTTTTTTATGTCCTGTAGTAGCTTTTCTATTTCGAATAGAAATTTCTTGGGTCGATAGCTAATAGAATAGGCGGCGTTCATTTTGGTTTGTGGAATCAAAAAATCGCCAATTTCATTCGAAAAAAAAGTCGCAAACAAGCTTGATTTAAAAAAGTACGGAACGACTTGGTCAAAAACAGAATGTTTCGGTGAAACGATATCGCCTATCGCCGCCCCGGCTGTAAAGCTTGAATACTTAGTGTCGTCAATCATCAGTTTTTTTTGGTATCCCTTGTCGGTGAAGAATTTTATAAGGCCTCGGCCCGAGTAAAGATTGTCGGTGTCTGCAAAGTTGCCAAAAAGATTATCACGAATTCCGTGCTCGATCGGGTCAAGCCCCGTCAACAAAGACGTGAGGGCCGGGTGCGTTCTTCCAATAGGTGTAATCATTTTATCAAAGCGAGCACTTTGGGCCAGAATATTTGCGAACTCTGATGACGGGTGCTTTTTAATATATTCTTCAATAAAATCAGGTCGTAAAGAATCGATGCTTAATATCATGAATGAGTCTTTTGCGAATTTGTACTCGTTCGGCCTTGTCGCGTGATCGAAAATATTAACCGCTTTATTTGATGAGATTGAAAAAATAAATATAACTAAGCTGCCGCAAAAAAAATTTCTCCAGCTTCTCGTTTTGGGCTGAAGTTGATTTCTTAAGATCAAGAAAGTCGGAACAGCAATTGCCAGCGCATTGAAACAGAAAGCCGCAACCAACATTGTCGTTTTAGATATAACTGAAAAATAGATCTGAGGCGACTCTGCCAATGTAAACGCTACACCCAAGGTAACGATATAAATGACCATCTTAATTTCAGATTTGATATTAAAAATTTGGCGAATAATCTCACAACAAACCGCAAGCACAAGAAAACAAAATAAAAACTGCGGAAATAATGAAACTCCGGAAACTAAAAAATAGTTTACTTCGCCTAAGAAATTATTGCGCAGCACAGACGGAAGACCTCGAGCTACGCCGAAGCCTGTAACTAGTAGCTCAATAGCAGTGAAGACTAGTAAATAAAAGAAGATCGCTGTGGCGCTGCGTAGAAATCTTCCGTTTTTAATAGTCACTAGGAGGCATTCCTTCGGTTTGTGTTTGGCGCTGCGCCCAACAATACTTTACATTTTTCGTAACAAAAAACCAGTTGTAAATTTGACTCTTATTAAGGGCCGAGCGCTTACGACCAAGGTCTAATTGCGGAAAAGCATTTCGTGTGCAGCTTTAAAGGAACCTGCTAAGATTTTTGCATGTCAAAAGAATTTTATGACGTAGAAATCCCGGCCGCCGCCTTAACCAACATAAAAAATAGTTTTTACGAAAACTTTGTAGCGGTAACCAATAATTTCTCAGATCGAATTTTTTGTCTCTGTCTTAATGAACACAGCGCAAAGACTATTAAAACTTACCAAGAATATTCTATAGACGTTTCGAAAACAGTTTCATTTCTGAAAGAAAAATATCGAGATTGTGAAATCGTTGCAGTTATATCAAAAAATAACTATAGTTTTCTAGTTACCAGTATGGCCGCTTGGCTTTGTGGTAAAATTCTTTGCCCATTGAACCCCAACGAGAGCGCCGAAAGACTTGAAAAGCAAATAAAACAGCTTAACCAAAAAACGGCTATTTTTTGTTTCGAAGATAGTATTCACCTTGCTTTAGACTTTGAGACCGCTTGTTATGCAGGCCAGAATCAGCATGGTTCTGCAAGTCACAGCGACGACTCGATAGCGCCCTCTTCTTTCGAACAAGAGACTTTTGCGACTTGCAGCGCTTATGTTTTCACAAGTGGCTCTACCGGTTTTTCTAAAGTGGCTCAGTTAACAGAAAAAAATATTCTTTCCAATGTAGACGCGCTGATTAGTCACCACCGGCTAAATTTTGAGAGCGTTATTGCCACACCACTTCCGTTGTTTCATGTAAACGCACTGTTTTTTTCTTTTTTATGCAGCTTTTTTAGCGGGGGCAAGCTTGTTTTGTTTGAAAAAACAGATCCGCTAAATATTTTAGATCTTTGCGAAAGTGAGGGTACAACGATTCTAAGTGTTGTACCCTCTATTTTGCAAATATTAGCACTGGCTCGTTCGGAAGTAACGCTTAGTTCGTTGAAATATTTTGTCAGCGCAGCGGCTCCGCTTTCAACCGATTTACTAAAAAAAATAATGTTGAAATTTAACCGACGGGTGATTCAGGGATACGGATTATCAGAAGCCGTGAATTTCTCACTTCTTATGCCAGTCGACTTAGATGCGTCTGAGTATGAAGAACGAATGCTTGGCTCGCGCTATCCATCTATTGGAACCGAACTTCCTTGCAACCGGGTCGTTGTGTTAGGCGCTGATAACCAAATCTGCGACGAGAACGCAATCGGAGAATTGGCAGTAAAGGGTAGCAACGTAATGTCTGCGTATAAAGATCAAGTGGTAAACCCGTTCACCGAAAAATTTTTTAAAACTGGCGACTTGGGCTATTTCGTGCATGATTCAAAGTCTTCGCGGAATTTTTTCTATATCACTGGCCGCAGTAAAGACGTAATCAAAAGATTTGGTGAAACTATTTCGCTAAGAGAGGTTGACGAGCTGATCCACAGCTTGGACATATCGTTTTTAGACGCTATCTGTGTTGCTTTTGAAAACACTTTTGCAGTCGAAGAGCTCGGTCTTGTTTGCAAGATCACCGAAGGTATCTCTGCTGACTGGAAGGGCGAGCTCGTTCAAAAAATGAATGCTCGACTGCCTGTCTATTTGCGGCCGCATATTTTACTCCATCAAGAGCTTGAAATTAGAACGGCTAGCGGAAAACCCTTGCGTTGGAAGTTCAAAGAAAACTTTTCAGGTTTCAAAAACAATTTTTTAGGGCCCAATACTTTATGGATATAAATGATTGCAAAGACAGAATCGCAGATCTCGTAAAAGAGAATTTTCCTGGCATCAACTTAAAGAGTGCTCTTTTTTCGCAATACAACAGCTTAGCATTGGTTCAATTCGTCGTCTTGCTAGAGGAACACTTCCAAATTAGTATTAATAATCTCGATGTTCATCAAACTAATTTTGATAACCTGGATTCCGTCGCAAAGATGGTTTTAAAAAGTCTGAAGTAATGGAAAAATTTAGCCCTGACTGGCTGACTGAAAAAATTATACTGAGGCGGCTCAAAGTAGAGGGCTTCATAGATGCCAAGCTTCAACGTGAATCTTTCTTTCAAGCAACCATTTGGCTTCTAATTTTGTCTTTGGCAATCGCTTTCTGGTATAATCAAAAAACTCTTTACTTCTGGAAATCTATCAACGAAAAGCTTGTCGTTTATTACAGTTTTCTAGCAATTCTATGCTTTATTCCAATTGTTTTTTCAAACTTTTTGAAAAGCTTACGAGTCGGATTCGTTTTCAAAATACTATCCATTTTTTTAGTATTTTCTTACTCTTTTTTATCGGCAGACATGAAGGCCGCATTAGTTAGCGTGGGCTATTTTTTAGTTTCTCGACTGGCGCTAAGATTCGTCTTCCACATATTTCAGAATAAAGACTTCGTAAAGAAAACGATTGTTACGAGCTTTGTTTGTATTTTTTTAATTAATGTCTGTTACGCGATTATTTATTTTGATAGTGATTTTCATATCTTAGGTGCTTTTTCGTACAGTCGCCTTATCTTTTTATTGTATTTACCTTTGCTTGAATACTATGAAGCGAAATCAAGGGCAGAGAATATTGGCCTTTTCTCGCTGCAGTTATGGCACCCGGCTAATGTTTTATATCCAATACCAACACGATTCAGTTATTGGAAAAAAGACAAATCTGTTGCCCGAATATCTGGGCTCGTCGACGTTATCCTGGGCTTCTTTTTTATTTATGTTTTACAGATACTTAAAAATAGCGGCTCTTCAGCCTTCGGATCTCTAGACTTCAGTTCATTTCTTCAATCCGGCCTGTGGTCATACCTTACTGTCTATCTGTTAAGTGTTTCTTCAATCTGTATTCCTGTGGGGCTGATCAAAGTTTCTGGTTATAGTATGCCGGCGCCTTATCTTTTGCCTCTGCTGGCAGCCTCGCCGGCTGACAGGTGGCGGCGGTGGAATACATACTTCTTTAATTTTTATAACTGGGCTGTTTTTTTTCCTATCTACAAAAAATCTAAGTCTTTATTTCTAGCCGTCTTTGTTACATTTTTTTTCACTTCGCTCATGCACACGACTAAAGAAAACTTCTTCGTTTTGGTAGATAATAGTAAAAATTACCTTTCTAGCGAGGTGCTTTTCTTTTTCGTTTTGCATGGGCTGGCTGTCTATTTTTCGTTAGTTTTTAATTTTAAATTTTTTAACGGTCAAAGGCTTTTGGGCTGGCTTGGCGTTTTGATTACGTGGGGAATTATGATTGTTATTCATAGTTATCGTTACTAATGTCACTTGGCTTAAAAATATTTTGCTCAACTATCTTAATTTTAATGCTAACGCTGGTTGGGTTATTTGGCTGGCAGGCAAATATGTTTAATAATCGCTTCGACTTAGATGCTGTCGCGAAACTTTTAAGTTCTCATCCAAAGTACGATAGCGTGGCTGCGGTTACAAAAACTAATCTGTCTACAAATTATGCGTCGCGATTGCTGGGCAACGATCCCTTTACTATAGAGATCGAATTCATTTTTTATGATCGGACTCAGTTTTTTATCGGGCTATACACGAAGCCGATCTTCTCTAGAAATCGTGGCCAGATGAATTGGACTCGCCAGACTTTCTTGGGGGCTCCGATACAAAAATTAGTGAGTTTACATAATTTAGAATTCGAAAAATCCGGAATAAAATCTAAGGATTTTTTTCTAAAGCGGGTTTATATGCGCGACAAAGAACTCGTTCTTGTGTTTAAAGCTTTATCGCCGACGCCACTGCTTTACTTTAGAACTTTTAAAATACGCCAAAATAATTTCTATTTGGGCGCTGTTAAAAAGCTTGATTGCAAGCAATACGATATTGACTCTGATTTCAGTTATTGCCGACCCGCCACGCCAAGCACCTTAAAGGACTAATTCTTTATGCTTTCAACGTTCCGTGAAACATGGGGTGGTTAAAATCTAGCCCCTCTGTTGAACTCCAAATATGCACGGGCAAAACAATCAATTCGCTATCAGTTGTTTCAAAGTGGTGTGGGCACATTGGCTCAAGCACACAAACCATTCCCGGTACAAGTTCTGTTTTTACTGCGTACGTTGGCGTACCAACTACGCTAATTCCGCGCCCCTGATAGACGTAGACGGCCCGGGCCGTGGGGTGGATGTGATGTAACTGTTCTATCGTACCCATTGGCATTTTTAACATCTGCCAGGTGGGGTCACCAGCACGCTCCGGAGTGAAAATTTGTCGAGTTGAACAACCGTTAACGTACGGAAGGTTTGTTTCTAAATGAATACTCGCTGTTTTTTCAGGTGGGGCGTAGCCTCGTATAATCGTTGCAAAATGCTTTGATTTGATCTGCTTTTTACCGCGCGCAGATAGCGCTCTTTTTTTATCGTTGCTTAAATAAAAGCAACAGTCGCCCGCGTCTAAATGAAAGGTCTTTTCTCCAACATAAATTTTGTAGCTGTATTGATCTTCGTCTTTTGACAAGAACATTTGTGCCGTCTTGAAATAGTGACTTCCGAATGGATTATTTTTTTGTATTTTCACGTTAAGCCTTTAGAAAATATTTAATTTGTAAATCGTAAACGCACTCAGTCCAGTTAACAAAAGTATTAAAATCTCGACTGTGCGGCTTGCTGCTGTCGTAGACAAGCCCGCCTTATTTAGAAAACTTTTCGCTTGTGAGGACTCAGTATTTTGTTGAACTAAAGCCAACTTCTCTTTCAAAGACAAAATTTCTTTTTTAGCGTTTTCGGCTGCAGAAGTTGCTGTCTCTATCTGAATCTGCATGTCTGAAAGTTTTTTTTCGATATCCGTTGTCATTTTATTTACTTCACTAAGGGTTGCTTTTTGCGCGGTAGCTTCCAGAGCCTTTTCGAGGCCGCCTTCAAGCTCAAAGCGGGAAGCTAGTTTATCCAACTTACCTTTAAAACCTTTCGCATCGCCAATAAAACTAGAAGCGTTCTTACCTTGATTGGCCTCTCTCCGCGCACAAAACTTTTTGAATGGCGAAAAAGATGGGTCGATTTTATATTGCTCAACATAAGCCTTCTCATATGCGGATTCGTAAATTGCGCAATACTTCTGGGTGAATGCAATTTTTTGGGCGGGAGTCATTTTTTTTGCATCAAGAATCGGAAACTCAACTCTCGGGTTCGGAAGCTTGGCCATAATTGCATTTGCTTTCGCCTCGATAGTCGTCTGTGGCTTAGCGTTTGGCAGTTGTTGTGCATCGACTGTTGTAAAGAAAAACAGAACGATTGTTGTAAAACAAAGTAAGCTCAATATTTTTTTCATTCCGCATCCTGTTCGTTAACTGTAGTGATCAGCTTAGCAATAAATTGCGCTTTTCGCCAATCACTAACAATAATTTAAAATTGATCGACTCGGTTAACAACAAAGTTTCCGATCGTCTTAGTCGTGCCTCCGGGCAGTCTTTCATAGAAAAATCCAGCAAGCTGTCTTGTTTCATTAATTTTATAAACCTGAAAGTAACGGTTTTCTTGATCGATAATTAAACCTAATGAATTTTGAATCGTATATCCAGGGCGTTCAGCCGAAAAATTACTTCCCATCACTTCGTGGCCACCCTTGAACATTTTAATACGACCATCGATAGTTTTCTTTTCGTTTTTTTGGGTCGGCAATACTTCAATAACCAGTGTTGCGTATTCGTTTCTATTTACGTCAAACACCCGGCCGCGGAAAGAGCCAAACAGAAGCTCTAGTTGTTTTGCTTCGGCTGGCTTTGCCGCTGTTAAGAACTGATCAAGATCTTTTATTTCAAGATTTTTTAAGTTTTTACGAACTTCCGCGGTGTTCGCAGAATTTGTTAAAAGCTGCTCGTATGAGCTAAAATTTTTAGGTGCAGCAGCGGCTGTTTTCGCGCCGGTTGAGCTTACAACAATGATCGACGCTTTTTCGGGACTGGGGTTTAAAAACTTTTGCGGATTTTTGATCGCTAGGCCCAAATCATCCATTAAAATCTGAAGTATTTGCGCTCTGACATCAGCGGCTTTTTTAGTCTCTTCGCTATCAATAATATTTTGAAACTTTATGCGTATATTCGAAAGGTTATTGTTGTTAAAGTCAGATAGCGTTTCTTTTTTAATTAAAGCTTGAAACTCTTCGGACGAGCGAAGCTTATCTTCTCCGTAATTTCGTCCAAACATAAAAACAATAATAACGATTGATAGGCCGGCGAAAATTTTAAAAAAATCTTTCATCCATCTATCTTAACTTATCTGCCTCTTTTATCAATGCGGGCACTTGGTCTAGGTTGAACTTGCCGAATTTCAGATTTTGTACGGCTCGCTGTTGTGTGATCTTACCTTCGGCAAGTAATTGGCACAAAACAAGTTCAAGTTCGTCGGTCACTTCATAAACATCTTTATGCTGAGGCCATAAATTCTTTATGTCGTTCGCGCCGCCCATACATAAAGGAATGAAGTGATCAATTTTAAACTCATATCGGTTGTTCGCGTCGATCGTAAAATTGAATTTCTGTACGTAAGCGTTGATCACGGCCCACTTCATATCTGTCGTCACGTCACGGCTGCAATATGCCATTCGAGACGGATATCGGATCGAATCAGGGGCTGTACACAGCGCGCCCGGAGTCATATTTAAATCTGGATTCATTGGAAAGTTGGTTTTTGCATGGGCCAAGGCGCCTGCAAATAAAAAAATCAGAATGGTAGTCATAAAAGGCTTTTTACATATCGGCTTGTTCATATTCAACAATGTAACCCCCCGGCTCATTCGTTGAATATTAACAGTTTCACAAAAGCTTAGCTTTATTTGTTTTTAAATTTAGAAAAAAGGTAGATTCGTAAACAAAATAGACAGCGATTTTTTACAATCGCTGCTCTTGGTAACCGTTAAAGCTAAGCTAAGTCTCCGCCGCCTACTTCTTCTTTTTTATTGATCGAAGCGCGCAAAAATTCACGATTCATTTTCGCGATGTTAATTAATGAAATTTCTTTCGGGCAAGCTGCCGAGCAGGCGCCCGTTGTTGTGCAGGCCCCAAAGCCCTCGGCGTCCATCTGGGCAACCATGTCTAATGCTCTCTGATTTTGCTCGACTTGACCCTGTGGTAAATAAGCTAAATGAGAAATTTTTGCACTTGTAAATAATGCGGCCGATGCATTTTTACAAGAGGCTACGCAAGCGCCGCAGCCGATGCAAGTTGCTGACATAAAAGCTTCATCAGCATCGACTTTGGGAATTAAAATGTTATTTGCGTCCCTGGCTCCGCCCGTATTTACTGAAATATATCCTCCGGCGCGGATAATACGATCTAATGCAGAACGATCACACATTAAATCTTTCATAACCGGAAAGGCCGAAGCTCTCCAGGGCTCTAATACTAATTCTTCGCCGTCGCTGAATTGGCGCATATGTAACTGACAAACTGTCGTGCCTTTTTGCGGACCATGAGCGTTTCCGTTAATCATAAAACCGCAGCTTCCACAAATTCCTTCGCGGCAGTCATGGTCGAATACGATGGGTTGTTCGCCTTTAAGAATTAAGCCTTCATTGACTGTATCAAGCATTTCTAAAAAAGATGCGTCCGGAGAAACATTTTTCGCATCGTAAGTTACAAATTCACCTTTCGACTGAGCATTTTTTTGTCGCCAAACTTTAAGTTTTAAATTGATGTTCTGTTTTGATTCCATCGTTTGCTCCTATTTGTAAGAACGTGTTGCAAGTTTAACGTTGTCGAATTTCAGTTCTTCTTGATGGCGCGTCTGTTCTTTGTCAGCAGACCCATTCCATTCCCACGCGGCTACGTGGCAGAAGTTTTCATCATCGCGCTTAGCTTCGCCGGCTACTTGGTGCTCTTCGCGGAAGTGGCCACCACACGACTCTTCGCGCGTTAGGGCATCACGACACATCAGCTCACCAAGTTCGATAAAGTCAGCCACTCGGCCAGCTTTTTCTAGTTCAGTGTTAATTTCATTTGGCGCCCCTGAAATTCGTACGTCGCCCCAGAAAGTTCCACGTATTTTTTTAATTTTTTCAATTGCTTCGGCCAAGCCTTCCTTGCTGCGAGACATTCCACATTTATCCCACATGACAAGGCCCAGCTCTTTATGAAGACTGTCAACGGTGCGCGTACCCTTAATGCTCATCATTTTTTGAATTTGAGTTTTAACTTCATTTTCAGAATTTTTAAATGAATCGTCAGTCGTTTTAACTTCACCCAGCTTTGTATTCGCAATGTAGTCGCCAACTGTGTACGGAAGTACGAAATAGCCATCCGCTAAACCTTGCATCAGCGCAGAAGCCCCTAAACGATTCGCGCCATGGTCAGAAAAATTGGCCTCTCCTGCCACGAACAAACCCGGAACAGTGCTCATTAAGTTATAATCGACCCAAAGACCACCCATTGTGTAGTGCGGAGCCGGAAAAATTCTCATTGGTTGCTTGTAAGGGTTTTCGCCGGTGATCTTATCGTACATCTGAAAAAGATTTCCGTAACGCTCAGAAATTTTATCTTCGCCCAGGCGACCGATTGATTCTTTAAAGTCTAAGTAAACTGCTGTTTCGCCCATTACGCCGTAACCTTCGTCTACGCGAAATTTAGCTTGGCGAGAGGCAACGTCTCGGGGAGCCAAATTACCGAAGCTCGGATAAATGCGTTCTAAGAAATAATCGCGCTCTCCCTCGGGAATATCCTGTGGCATACGCTTGTCGCCTTTTTTAGAAGAAACCCAAATGCGCCCATCGTTACGTAACGACTCAGACATCAAAGTTAATTTCGACTGATTTTCACCATGTACCGGAATACAAGTGGGGTGAATCTGAGTGTAGCAAGGGTTTGCAAAGTAAGACCCTTTTTTATGAGCCTTCCACGCGGCCGTCACCGCACAAGCCATAGCATTAGTTGATAGATAGAAAACGTTCGAATATCCGCCCGTTGCTAAAACGACGACATCCGCTTCGTGCGATTCTAATGCGCCCGTGTTTAAATCACGAACTACGATTCCACGAGCTTTCCCGTCAATCGTAACAACGTCTAGCATTTCACGACGCGGGTGCAATTCGACCGTTCCTAAGTCGACTTGTCTCATCATCGCAGAATAAGCTCCCAATAATAACTGTTGCCCCGTTTGCCCTCGCGCATAAAACGTTCGCGAAACCTGAGCTCCTCCGAAAGAGCGATTTGATAATAATCCGCCGTATTCACGAGCCAGGGGAACCCCTTGCGCAACGGCTTGGTCAATAATATTAACAGACGCCTCAGCTAGACGGTATACGTTTGCTTCGCGCGCGCGAAAGTCTCCGCCCTTTACTGTGTCATAAAATAAACGATAGATTGAATCGCCATCATTCTGGTAATTCTTCGCTCCGTTTATACCGCCTTGCGCAGCTACCGAGTGAGCGCGACGAGGAGTTGCGTGAACACAAAAAGCTTTCACTTTGTAGCCCAGTTCACCCATGGTGGCTGCTGCAGAAGCGCCCGCTAAGCCTGTGCCAACGACAATCACAGTATGCTTGCGCTTGTTGGAGGGGTTCACCAACTTCATGTTGAACTTTTGATTTTGCCATTTTGTTTCTACAGGACCATTTGGAATTTTGCTGTCTAAGATGATTGACATAAATGACTCCGTTTAATTTTTATGAATTACGAAAACATAAAGAGGTTGAGATATAAACCCTAAGAAGATAATAATTGCGTAGGCCCAAGCCAAAGTTTTAATTCCACCCTGCATTTTTCTTTCTAAAAAGCCTAAAGACTGAAATACAGATTGAGCCCCGTGGCTTAAGTGAAACAATAGCAAAACTAAGCTTACACAGTACCAAGCTACGTAGCCTGGGCTTTTAAAAACTTCTAATATTAATTTGTGTAAGTCGCGCATGGTAACGCCATCATAGGTCACATCATAATGGGCACCGTACTTAAATGTAATTAAGTGTAAAATAATAAATGCCAGAATAATCGATCCCTGAATTCCCATAAACTGCGATGGCTTTGAAGGCGCCTTCGCTCCGCTTGGCTGCATTGCATACCTAGAGTTTCGCGCTTTGCGATTGTCTACCGTTAAAGAAATTGCACAGATCACATGTACGATTATTGCGGTGAGCAGCACAGCCTCTGCCGGATAAAGCAAAAGTTTGTTCGAGGTGAGTGCGTGTCCGTATTTGTTATACGCTTCAGCGCTAAATAAAATTAGCATGTTCGCGGCCATGTGAGTTAATACGAAGCCAACCCACACTAAGCCGGTTAGGCCCATGATGTATTTGCGTCCTACCGACGACTTTAAAAAATCCAACATATAAAATTCCTTCGATGTTTTGCTGTAAGAGCGAAATCAATTAGTTTTCAACTATAATTACTCTTCGCTTCTACGATTGTCACTTTGGCAAGCGTGTTTTGCAACACGTTAATTATAAAATAGATTCATGTTATCGGACACTTAAGCTAGAACAAGAAGCCTATTACCAAGTGAGGTTTTATGAAAATCTTTGTTTGTATTAAACAAGTTCCCGATACAGAAACTAAAATTAAAATTCTACCAGACCAGTCTGGTATCGATCCGGTGGGAATTAAGTGGGTTATGAATCCCTATGATGAGTACGCTGTTGAAGAAGCAATCAAGTTCCGCGAAAAAAATGCAGGCGCCCAAGTTTGGGTGATCACTTCTGGTCCAAAGGCTCGCGCTGTCGAGGCGCTTCGTACCGGC
Source organism: Bdellovibrio sp. (assembly GCA_031428275.1). Taxonomy (GTDB): domain Bacteria; phylum Bdellovibrionota; class Bdellovibrionia; order Bdellovibrionales; family Bdellovibrionaceae; genus Pseudobdellovibrio. The sequence continues at coordinate 8,258 of JANPPC010000041.1, read as the reverse complement.
CTAGCAATGGGCGCGGATGAGGCCATTGTTGTTAATTCTCCAGAAAATTTGGACGCTTACTCAACAGCCAAATGTTTGGCTGCCGCAATTAAGATAGAGGGCGGAGCTCATATTGTTTTCACAGGTAAGTTAGCTATTGATACAAATCAATCTTCAGTGCCACAGATGGTTGCTGAATTTTTAGAAATTCCTCACACAAGTGTTGTTTCAAAGTTTGAGGCCGCGGCTGAAAACTTAACCGTTGAGCGCGATGTTGATGGCGGCTCTAAAGAGGTGGTGCAAATGGTTGCGCCGGCTTTGGTCTCGGCGAACAAAGGCTTGAATATGCCTAGATACGCAAGCTTACCCGGCATCATGAAGGCGAAGAAAAAAATAATCAAAGAGGTTGAGTTCTCATCTTTGGGAATCGCCGGCACTGAACAAAAAGTAAAATACACTGGTTACAGTTTGCCAGCCGAAAAGCCTGCGGTAAAATTATTAGCTGGTGATGCGGCTGCGCAAGTTTCTCAATTGATTTCTGCTCTTCGTGACGAAGCAAAAGTTCTTTAATTTTTTTAAGGGGTTTATATGTCAAAAGTATTGGTTTTTACTGAATTTCAAAATGGAACTTTAAAAAGAAGCTCGCAAGAACTTCTTCAATTCGCCGCTAAAACCGGAAGCTCTGTTGTGGCTTTGGTTTTAGGTGCACAATCTGCGCCCGCAGCAGCGCAAGCCGGCCACCACGGAGCTTCAGAAGTTCTTGTGGTAAAAGATGCAGCTTACGACTCTTATAATCCAGAATTGTTCGCGGCCGCTGTAGCTGAAGCTATTCAAAAAACTTCTGCAACCTTGGTTTTAGCTTCGACCTCTGCAACCGGAAAAGATTTATTCCCACGCGTATCTGCTAAAATCGGCGCCGGCGTTGTTTCTGACGGAACCGAAATCACGGTCTCGGGTGAAGATGTTAAAGTTAAGAAGCCTTTATATTCAGGTAAATGTTTTGCAACGGCGCAGTTCGAAAACGCTTCCGTTAAAATCGTTTTAATGCGCGCAAATCAGCTGCCGGTCGCAGCCGCTGATACGACAAAGTCTGCAGCCGTAACGGAAACAGCTTTTGCAAAACCAAATTTAAGAACTTTGATCAAAGAAATCGTTAAAGGCGCTTCCGAGAAATTAGATTTAACCGAAGCAAACATTGTTGTTTCGGGTGGCCGCGGCCTTAAAGAGGCTGGTGGCTTTAACATGATCAACGATCTTGCGAACGTGCTGGGCGCCACTGTCGGAGCTTCGCGCGCCGTCGTTGATGCGGGCTGGGTTGGGCATTCGATGCAGGTTGGACAAACTGGCAAAACAGTTGCTCCGTCGCTTTACATCGCGGTCGGAATCTCGGGCGCTATTCAACATTTAGCGGGGATGAGTGGCAGCAAAGTTATCGTAGCGATCAATAGCGATGCAAACGCGCCGATCTTTCAAAAGGCAACTTACGGTATCGTTGGCGACGCTTTTGAAATCGTTCCGAAGTTAACTGAAGAGTTTAAAAAAGTTCTTCAGCACTAGTTCATGAATATTTCATTTAACAAAATCCGGGGGCGCCTTCTCGGGTTTTTGATCTGGGTTGTCTACCGCTCGCTTTCATCAACGTGGAAGATTTCAATTGAAGAGCCTGAACAATTAAAAAGTTACGTTTCAAACAAAACTCCTGTTATTTTGGCCCACTTTCACGGAGATGAGCTTGCTTTGGTTGCGCTGACTCCAATTTACAAAATTGCTACGATGACTTCGACTAGCAAAGACGGCGAATTGATGAACACCGTTTTGAATTTAATGGGTGGTAAAACTTCCCGCGGCTCTTCAACGCGCGGTGGAGTTTCGGCGTTAAAGGGTTTGATCGAACATTGTAAAGGCGGCTCGAACTCAAGCATCGCTGTCGACGGGCCCAAGGGTCCCATTTATGAGGTGAAGGCCGGCGTGTTCGAGCTTTCTCGTTTAATGAAGTCTCCTATTTTTGCGGGTGGGGTTAAATGCGATCGTGCATGGCACTTTCCGAAATCGTGGAATAAAACCTATTTGCCAAAGCCCTTTGCCAAATTTCAGGTTGTTTGGCTAGGGCCCCTTGGTCCAGTCACAAAACAAGATGATCCAAGATCGCCAGAATTGGCAAAAACCCTACAAAATCAACTCTTTGCCGCACAACAGCATGCGGCCAATTTGTTTGGAGCTCTACCCCCTCGGGGGTAGCATTAAATATGAACAATTCAGAAAAGGATAGGCAGCTATGAAATGGATTTTAATTCCGGCCCTTTTAGCGTCTTCAATGGCTTTTTCGCAAGGTAAGCCAAGCGACGTCGTGGCAACTGTAGGAACAAAAAAAATTACTTTAGAAGAATTCAATCGTAAATATAAAGAAGTCACTTCGCAGGTTTTAGTCAATACGCCTTCAAAGAAATTGTTTTTAGAAGACCTTGTTAGATATGAAGTGGGTCTACAAGAGGCTCGTAAGCGCGGGTTAGAAAAAGACGCGGTTGTGCAAGACCGTATGAATCAAGAGCTTTACAAAGGCTTGCTAGAAAAAGAGCTCGGAGCGAAGGTTCAAGAAAATAAGGTTTCAGAAGCCGAAATGAAAGCTTGGTACGCGAACAATCCCCAAATCAGAATTTCAGATATCTTGATTGACGTTAAGCAGGGCGCGACCCCAGAGCAGCGCGCTGAAGCTAAAAAGCGCGCGTCCGAAATTTTAGATGAAGTCAAAAAGTCAAAGCGTCCGTTCGAAGAATTAGTCAGACTATACTCTGATGACCCGACGACTAAAAATCTAGGCGGAGATATCGGTTGGCAGTCGCGTATTTCTTTAATTCAGCCGTATTATAATTCTGCTTTAGCTCTTAAGGTAAATGAAATTTCAAACGTAATCGAGACTCCGTTCGGCTTTCATATTATAAAATTAACCGGCCGTCGCAGTTTTGAAGAGGCTACTAAACGCGAAATTCGCATGGCTGTGTTCGATGAAAAAAGAAAAGTCGTTTTCGACAGTTTTTTTAACAACATAAAAAAGAATTACCAAATCAATGTTAACTCAAAATTGGTTGAATAAGCTCGCTAGAATCATTCAACTCTTGAAAAGCCTCGCACTTGCGGGGTTTTTTGTTTTTATGCTAGCGCTTTTGGCGGGGTGCGACTATTTTTCTAATCGTATACTTACGCAAACAGTTGTTTCTGTTAACCAACACAAATTGACCACTCAAGATTTTTCTAAAGCACTAGCTTCGAAGTTAAAAACTCTTGATGCGCTTTCGGCCAAAGATCCACAGGTAATCAATAAATTTAAAGAAAAAATAGTAAGCGATTTCGTGGTCGAATCACTTATGTTGCTTTGGTTTGAAGAAAAAAAACTTGTCCTAACGAAGAAAGACATCGACGTCGAGCTGAAGCGCTTGATCGGGGACTATCCTGACGACGCTAGTTTTCGCGAATCGCTCAGCGAAGAGGGTATCACATATGCGCAGTGGGAAAAAAAGTTAGAAACCAGCTTGAAGCGCAAGATTATTTTTGAGCAGCTGATTAAAGATTCATCGCCTCCTTCAGATATCGAGCTCGAGTCTTATTATCAAAATAACAAAATTCGTTACCAGTTAAAAGAGGCTGTTCAACTCACTCATGTTTTAGTGGCTGATGAAAATCAGGCTGAAATCGTAAAAAAACTATCAAAGTCTCAGAAGTTCCCAGATCTGATTAAAAAATTCTCGATGAGTAGCGACGCCAACTTCGGCGGCCAGTTCGGATGGGTCGATCGCGATTCGCAGCCCGAATTCGATCGCGCGTTCAAGGCCCGCGTTGGCGAGATTCTGCCGCCGCTTAAACTGTCTGACGGTTATCATGTATTTCGCGTAGAGCAAAAGCGCTCGCAGCGCATGCGCGCCTACGGCGAGGTTGCTGATCAAGTTAAGTCCGAAGTGCTTGCCCTGCGTGAAACGGCGCGTTTTTCGGCTTGGCTCGACGAGCAAATCAAGAGATACAAAGTCTACAAAAACGCGGTGATTCTTGATAGTATTTACGTAGAAACCCGGTAGTCTTCAAAAGAGAATCAGAGAGGTCTTACTATGCGATTAACATTTTTGACTACATTTCTAAAGCTTTTTGCTTTTATCGTTTTCGCAGCTCAATTTAAGGCCACGCCTGTTGAAGCAAAAGAGCTTGTCGATAAAATTATCGTCTTGGTTAACTCTGAAATCGTTCTTCAATCTGATTTAAAAAGCCTGCAGTCGCGCATCAGTAAAGAAGGCATGGTTGACGAAACAATATTGCTTGGCGAAAGCGCCTCGACGTTGAAAAATAACGAAAAGGCTCAGCTTGATTTTTTAATTCGTGAAAAGTTAGTAGAGTCTGAAATTAAACGTCAGGGCTTGTCTGTGGGCGATGATCGAGTCGAAACAGAATTAAACGAACTTGCTAGAAAAAACCAAATGAGTCGCGCTGATTTTAATAAAGTAATTACTAAACAGGGCTTCGCGGTCGAAGACTTCAAAGCGATGCAAAAAAATCGGATCGAACGTCAGTCTTTTTTTGAAAGTGAAATCGTATCGAAGCTTAGAATCACCGACGAAGATGCTTACGGCGAATATCAAAATAAGAACCCAAATGCTCGCCCCAATATTAATGAATTCACCATTTCGCAAATATTCTTTTCTCCAAAGCGGGGCGGTGGAGAGGGTGCATTAGCTAGAGCCCAGGTCACGTTATCTAGAGTTCGCGAAGGCGAAAGCTTCGAAGATATGGCTAATAAGTTTAATGAAACTCCGGATGCCGCCAAAGACGGCTACTTAGGTTCTTTCCGCGCTGGCGAATTCTTGCCAGATATCGAACGAGCCGTTTCTTCGTTAGACGCTGGTTCAGTTTCAGAAATTATACGCAGCCCTGCCGGTTATCATATTGTTAAGGTTCTTTCTAAAAAAACAATTCTTGATCCTAACTTTGTTCGCGTTAAAGAAATGATTAAAGCTTCTTTGGTCGAAAAGAATTTTAAGCGCCAGTTGAAAAACTGGTTCGAATCAAAAAAACAAGATGCCTACATCAAAATTCAAACGACAAACTCTTAAGCGGGTCGCAATCACCAGCGGCGATCCTGCTGGGATTGGTTTTGAAGTCACCGCAAAGGCTTTAGCGAAATTTAAGCCCAAAAAGAATATAATATTTTTCTTATTCCGCGATCACCATCAAGAGCAGAAACAATATAAATATTTCAGGCTCATCGATAAAACTTGGACGCGTATTACGTTTTTTAGCTTAGACGTTGCTCTTGATTTCGTGTCTTCGCTTGAGCGAAATGGCTCTGTTCGAAATGATTATTTAATTGATTTAAGTCTTCGCTCTTCTGCGGCCGATTGGGTTGTTGAGGCGGCTAGCGCCTGTCTTTCAAAAAAATTGAACAGTCTGGTAACGGGGCCTTTATCAAAAACTTTAGTTAAAGCCTACGGCTACAAAGAGCTTGGCCACACTGGGTTATTTAGAACTTTATGCCCGAAAGCCGAGTTGCATATGGCTTTTGTGGGTAAAGATTTTCACGTACTTATTGCTACCGATCACATTCAGTTTTCTACTATCGAGTCTGTCCTAACAGCAAAAGCGGTAGCTTCCGCATTAACAAATGCAAAAAAACTAAAGTCACTTCTGGGCTCAAAGAAAGATATCGCCGTGCTTGGTCTGAACCCTCATGCGGGTGAGTTTGGACTTATTGGAAGCTTTGAAAATAGATTCTTAAGGCAGCTACCGAAAGGTTTTCGGGGCCCCCTTGTTCCGGATGCTGCTTTCTTGAAAAAGAATTGGTCCAAATTTTCTTTGTACTTGGCCTTATACCATGACCAGGGCTTGATTCCGTTCAAAATGCATCATGGGCAAGATGCTGGCGTGCACGTAACAGTGGGCTTACCTTTTGTTCGCACAAGCGTTGATCATGGAACTGCGTTTGATATTTATAATAAAAATCTAGCAAATCCCAACTCGATGGCAGATGCTATTAACCTCAATTTGAAACTATTAAGTAGATAATATAAAAAGATGGAGTTCACAATGTTTAGCCCTGTTATTTTTCGTGAGTATGATATTCGTGGTATTTATAACGAACAATTCGATTTGGATTTCGCCTACAATCTCGGAAAAGCATTTTCTTCTTATGTTACCAAGAAGACCCCTGGTAAGAAAAATCTACGCGTTTCTATCGGTTACGACGCGCGCGAGTCTTCAACAGTTATCGTTAAAAAGCTCTCCCAGGGCATGCGAGAGTCGGGCCTCGATGTTTCAATCCTTGGTCTGGTCACAACTCCAGTTTGTTACTTTTCGACATTTCAAATGGATTTAGATGGAGCCATCATGATCACGGGTAGCCACAACCCGCCTGAATATAACGGCTTCAAAATTTCTTTAGGTAAAACCACAATTCACGGCGAAGAAATTCAAGAGCTTCGTAAGATTATGGAAAAGCAAGATTACGTAAGCGGCGAGGGTAAGGTTCAAAATTACGATATCGCTCCAGAATATTTAGCTAGATACAAAAAAGAATTCGGGGATCTTAAAGGTTTAAAGGTCGTGCTTGATTCAGGTAATGGGGCGGGCGGTAGCATTATTCGACGACTTTATAATACGGTCGGACTTTTTCCAGAAATTTTATTTGAACAACCCGATGGAAATTTCCCAAATCATCACCCAGACCCGACGGTTGAACACAATCTTGAAGATTTAAAGAAAAAAGTTTTAGAAACTGGCGCTGTCTGCGGAATCGGCTTTGATGGCGATGCCGATCGCATCGGTGTAGTCGATCACACAGGAAAAATGATTTACGGTGATGAACTGATGACTATCTTCGCGCGTGATATTTTGAAGTCTAATAAGGGCGCAAAGATTGTTGGTGACGTAAAGTGTTCTGATCGCATGTACGAAGACATAACAAGAAACGGCGGCACCCCCGTTCTATGGAAAACCGGCCACAGTTTAGTTAAAGACAAAATTAAAACTGAAAACGCGCCCTTTGGCGGCGAGATGAGCGGCCATATTTTCTTCGCAGATCGCAATTACGGTTATGATGATGCTCCGTATGCTGGTTTACGTTTGTGTGAAATTTTAGTGAAAACGGGTAAGACAATTCCGCAACTTTTAGAAGGTCTGCCATCGGCATTTAATACTCCAGAAATTCGCATCGACACAACCGAAGAGAAAAAAGTTTTGATCGTAGAAAAAGTAAAAGAGAAGTTTTTAAAAACGCCAGATAAAGACATCAAAGTAAATTTAATCGACGGGATCAGAATTAGCTTCGCGGATGGCTGGGCATTGGCTCGTTCGTCTAATACTCAGCCCGTACTTGTGGTTCGCTTTGAATCGACCACAGCTGAGGGCTTAAAGCGTATTCAAGACTCAGTCATGAGCGTTGTTAATCAGTATTTATAAAATTTTATTGGCAGCTCGAATCGACTTTGTTTCGAGCTTTCCATTGTTCTTGAGCGGCAACTAATTCATCAATCGCTAACGCGCATTCTTCAGTTGATGCCTGCGCCGATATACAAAAACTAAGTGCTGTGAAAACCAATGCGTATTTCATATGACCTCGTAAAAGATCAAACCACAACACCAACAGCTTTCCAAAATAAAAAAGCCAGCATTGCTGCTGGCTTTACCTAACAATTTCTTGCCTCGTGTTTTATTCGGCTTTCGCCGACTAAAACTAGAAACCGAAAGTTGCTGCTGGTATTTTGATGAATGCTACTAGGAACGCTAAGATTACTAGTGATTCAATTAAGGCTAAAGATAAGATAAGTGGAGTAAATAATTTATCTGCTGCTGCTGGATTGCGAGCGATACCTTCTAAAGCTGCTGCTGCTGCTTTACCTTGAGCTGATGTTCCGCCGTAAACAGCTAAACCGATTGCGATCGCAGAAGAAATCGCGATTAAACCGATGTGAACGCCAGATGCTGCAGTTGTTGCAGTTGCTGCTTCTTGAGCGAAAACCGCTGCTGAAGCTAATGTCGTCATAGCAAATAAGATTGCTTTTTTCATGTGTGTACTCCTTTTAGAGTGGTTTGATTAGTGGTCGCTAGCTGTTGCAAGAGCTACATAGACCATTGATAAAAATGTAAATACGAACGCCTGAATGGTGCTTACAAGTAATCCCATCGCATAAAATGGAATTGCCGGCCCCAAAGGAAATATGTCTAAGAATACGGATATAACTGCGTGATCGCCTGTCATTACATTCGCCAACCGCAATCCCAATGTTAGGGGGCGAACAACATGA
>JANPPC010000040.1:0-10234 GCA_031428275.1 Bdellovibrio sp. | reverse complement strand
TGCAGGTGCAGCTTTTTTCGCTGGAGCCGCTTTTTTTTCTGGAGCTGCTTTTTTTGCTGGAGCTGCTTTTTTCGCTGGAGCCGCTTTCTTAGTAGCTTTTTTAGTCGCTTTTGCCATGTGTATATCCTCCGATAAGGTTGGCTTTGTTTTAAATCTTTAGTCTTAAGACTAAAATCCAATGATCACAGTCTAAGGGCAAGTTTTTAGGTTTGTCCAATATAAAAATACACAAAAAACAAAAATAGTTCGTTTTCCCATAGGGAATCAGCAATTTTCTAGAGCGAAATAGCGGATTTCTCGAGGAGAAATCATCATTTTAACCCAATTTCTCCTCGAGGGACTCGGAAAAGTAAGTCGTAATTTCTGCATTTCCCCTCTGAAAAAGGCCGGTCCAATGTCTTAATCAGTGTCTTATTTTAAGATTCTGGCCTTAGGCATCCGAGCGAATACCCGATAAGAATGCATGCTTAATCACAGATCATTTTCAGAAATATTAGATGAAGTTCACTCTGAAAATAAGATTTCACGCGATGAAACTTTAGCAACCGAGAAGATCAATGCCGGTTGGGAAACGATGTTAGAGCCTTCACACTTGGCATTTTTAATGGGAAGAATTTCGAAAGTAAGTACAACTCCGAAGGTCGCAACGAATGCGTATCCGGCTCGCCCGCGCCCCGCCCATACCTTAAACGAAGAGCAATTTTTAGCGCTCGAGACTCTTCGTCAAAATGCTCCTTTACTTAATAATAACTTCAACTTACGCGAATTACGCTCGGCCTATAGACGCTCGGTGCTTAAAGCCCACCCTGATCAAGGCGGAACCGCTGAAACTTTTCAAGCCGTTAAAAAAAGCTATCAAATCCTGCTGGCCTTCGTTAATAAGTAGGGCGTGACTACAACCTCTGTTTTACTTTGCACCCTGAATTCGACCTATCAACACTGTGCCTTTGGCCTTCGCTATCTTTACGCGAATATGGGTGATCTTCAGCCGCAGACACAGGTCATGGAATTCACGATTAAAGAGAACCCACGTACAATTGTTGAAAAAGTGCTTGAGCTAAATCCCCGCATTGTCGGTTTCAGTCTATATATATGGAATACCGACGAGACCTTGAAAGTCTTGATGACCCTTAAAAAAGTAGCGCCCCACATTATTATTGTCTTGGGCGGTCCCGAAATATCGTATGAAACCGAAGGACAGCCCCATGTGAAATGGTGCGACTATGTGATCAAGGGCGAAGCTGACTTCTTATTTCGTGAGCTGTGCGAAGGCATTCTAGTGCGCGAAGAGATCCCTGCCGCAAAAATTATCGCAGGCGAATTACCGGATATTAAGCAGATCAAAACACCCTACGATCTTTACACAGACGACGATATCCAAAACCGCGTGATCTATGTTGAAGCCTCTCGCGGCTGCCCTTACAAGTGCGAGTATTGCCTTTCGTCATTAGATAAGTCGGTTCGTAACTTTGAAATTGATCATTTCTTGTTAAAGATGAAAAAACTTCTAGACCGAGGAGCCCGTACTTTTAAGTTCGTCGATCGCACTTTTAATTTATCACCGACGACTTCAACGCGTATTTTAAGATTTTTCTTAGAACACATCGAATTAGGCCTATTTCTACATTTCGAATTAGTGCCCGACCGTCTACCCGTAGAAATTCGCGAGCTTATCAAACTCTTCCCTGAAGGTAGTTTACAATTCGAAGTGGGTATCCAGACCTTAAACCCGCAAGTTGCCCAGAATGTTTCGCGCAAAAATGACTTGGTCAAAGTTGCAGAAAACTTCACTTATTTAAAAACGAACACTCATGTGCATACACACGCCGATTTAATCGTAGGCCTGCCCGGAGAATCTTTAGAAAGCTTCGGCGAAGGTTTCGACCGCCTAGCTTTGATGGGCCCTGATGAAATTCAAGTTGGCATTTTGAAGCGCTTAAAGGGCACCCCGATTGCCCGTCACGAAAAAACCTTTAATATGATTTATTCAGAATCAACGCCCTACCAGATCTTAACGACGTCAACGATGGACTATCTGACTTTACAAAAAATGAATCGCTTCGCCAAGTTCTGGGATCTTTATGCCAACAGCGGAGAATTTAAAAACTTTATGTTGTGGTTTAAGTCCTCACTAAATGAGGGCGGATCTTTTTTCTGGAAGTTCTTTGCATTTTCAGAATTCTTATCTTCGCACTTTAGCGAAATTCATAGTATTTCACTGATGAACTTGTCTGAAAAAGCTTGGTTATTTCTAAAGTTGCAAAACGTCGACGAAGAAACCGCGCGCGCGATCATTGAAAAAGACTTTTGCTACGGCGCCAAACGCCGTGACACACCGAATTTTTTGAAGCAACTACCCGCCGTCGCAGTAAGTGAAGCGGCTCGTAAAAACTCACTGACTTCTCGGCAGCAAAAACATCTTAATTAGTTGCTGGGCTGGTTGCTGAGTTGGCTATCTTCACTTTGGCCGGATTGTTGCTTTAATTTCGCACGATAGAAGAGTTGTCGTATAGCGAGGTTAGAATGAATTACTTTTACCAAATTACTAAGGTGTCGAAATCTTTAACAGTAGCGGCCTTACTGCTATTCGGTGGCGCTGCGGCTGCGCAAGTCATCGGACCTTCCGTTCAAGAGCTGAATTTTAAATACCAGGCCCAGTTTGTTATGCCAATAGATGCTAATGAAAACACCGATGTAGAAAAAGTGCAAAAACACGCGGCCCACTTGTTTGGTTTATTTCATACTCCAAAATTGATTGAGGCCTATAAAATTCCGGGCGCTATGGCCGGTGGAATTGGCTCTCCGCAGACGCAAACAAAAATTAAAATTCTATCTTCAGCAAAAGTAGGCGACCAGGTTCTTATCCGTTATGAAAACTCAGGTAAGATGCTATTTCATACGAATGCTGCGACCCTGTTGTTAAAAAAGGGTTATCTTGATATTCCGATGCCCCTATCAACTCGTGATATTTACGATGTGAACTGCACCGACGAGCATTATACTTCGTTCGGTGATTACTGGTATTTCTACGATGTTTACCGCAAGGGCTGTGAATACTTAGCGAAGCCGCCGATGTCTGAAATAGTTCGCATAACTCTTTCTGAAAGTACTCAGAAAAAGATAGATCAAACGCCGAAGCTACCACAGCTGCGTGGTAACAACAAAAATGGATCGCTATTTTTAATCTATGCGATGCACGGATTTGAATCGAGCCCCAAAAAATATGATCTAGGTCGTCTTAACTTTAACGAATTTAATGATTATTTAATTAAAAACGGTTTTAGCGAAGATCGCTTAAAACCGCGTTCAAGTAACCCGTTCAATATTTATAAAAAACAGATCACTTTAGATAACAATCAAGTTATCGAAGTTGAAGTTCGCCACTTGCTGGCGACAACCTCAATAAATTCAACCTCTGTGGTTTTCGCGAAATTTTTTAAAGAAGCTGTTGAGACAGCTGATGTTATACTATACGGGGGCCATTCAGGGCTGGGCGGAAATTTAGATTTAGACCGCCTACAAGAAAAATCTGGCGCGTTCACTTTCGCCAAAGATAAAAAGCAGCTTTTCTTTTTTGATTCATGCTCTAGCTATTCATATTACTTACAAACTTTCGCCGCTGAAAAAACCAAAGCGAAGATCGATATTATTAGCTACGGACTTTCAAGTTACTTTCATACCTCAAACGCCGTCTGGGCCGCGCTCATAGATCGCTTGCTTGACCCCGACACGAAAGACCCATTATGGAAAGATGTACTGTTTGAGATGGAGACCGTGCTAGACGGAGATACTTACTTACTTAACGTTGGCGGGATTTAATTATACTTCCGAGACCTGAGGCGACAATTTGTAACCTCAAGTCTCTGATTCGCTTTTTAAACTAACGAAGGAACCTAAGCCTCGATCATTTTAAAGCGCATGCGTTTAGGCTCGGCGCCTTCACCCATTCGCTTTTTACGATCTTCTTCGTACTCAGAGAAACTTCCCGGGTAGAAGAATACTTTCGAATCACCTTCGAAAGCTAAAGTGTGAGTGCAAATACGATCTAAAAACCAACGATCGTGCGAAATCACGATGGCGCTGCCGCCGAATTCGTTTAGAGCTTCTTCTAAAGCACGCATTGTGTTCACGTCTAGATCATTGGTTGGTTCATCTAGTAAAAGTAAATTTGCGCCTTCTTTTAAAATCTTCGCTAAATTCACTCGGTTACGTTCACCGCCCGAAAGAGTTCCGACTTTTTTCGACTGATCACTACCTGAAAAGTTGAACCAGCTAACGTACTGACGCGCGTTCATTTCTTTCCCACCTAATGTGATCACATCTTGCCCGCCAGACAACTCTTCATAGATCGTTTTGTTTGGATCTAAAGTTTCGCGCGACTGATCAACGTATGCGATTTTTACGGTTTCGCCGACTTTGAAAGTTCCGCCATCTGGTTTTTCTTTTCCGGTGATCATTTTAAATAAAGTTGTCTTACCGACACCGTTTGGACCGATCACGCCAACGATGGCACCTTTAGGAATTGTAAATTCAACGTTATCTAAAAGCACTTTCTTGCCGTAGCTTTTTGAAACTCCGTGGGCTTCGACCACGATCTCACCAAGGCGAGGCCCCGGTGGAATGTAAATGCTCATCTCTTGTAATTTTTCGGCTGTTGGTTCTTTTAGTAAATTTTCGTACGCATTTAAACGCGCTTTACCTTTTGATTGACGGCCTTTAGCGCCTTGGCGAATCCATTCAAGCTCGCGCTCCATATTTTTTGAGCGCTTGCTTGAGGCGTTTTGTTCTTGGTTTTGACGTTTGTCTTTTTGCTCTAACCAAGAAGTGTAATTGCCTTTCCACGGGATACCTTCACCGCGGTCTAGTTCTAAAATCCAGCCTGCGACGTTATCTAAGAAGTAACGATCATGCGTAACCGCAATGACTGTACCCGGAAATTTTGAAAGGTATTGCTCTAACCACGCAACAGATTCTGCGTCCAAGTGATTCGTAGGCTCGTCTAATAATAAAATATCTGGGTTGCTCATGATTAATCGGGTTAAAGCGACGCGGCGTTTTTCACCGCCCGAAAGGTTTTTTACGATCAAATCACCATCTGGAACTTGAAGCGCGATCGATGCTTGTTCGATTTTTTGATCGACTTCCCACCCGCCTAAGGCTTCGATTTTTTCTTGTAGGTCGCCTTGTTTTTCGATTAGCTTATTCATTTCGTCTGGATCTAAATCAGGATCAGAAAATTTATCATTGATCGCGTTGTAATCTTTCATTAATTGCGGAAGGTCGCCCATGCCAGAAAAAATATTATCACGAACCGATGCTTCTTCGTCTAAACGTGGTTCTTGTTCTAGGTAGCCGACTTTCATTTTCTTTGCAGGAAATGCTTCACCGATAAATTCGTTGTCGATCCCCGCCATAATTCTAAGCAAAGAAGATTTTCCGGATCCGTTCAGACCTAGCACGCCGATTTTTGCGCCGTAGAAATACGATAAGTAAATATCTTTTAAAACGTATCTGTTTGGCGGGTATACTTTCGAAACACCCTTCATCGTATAGATAATATCTTGAGACATATTGAACCTCTTTTTTTATTAAAAAAAATTTTCGTTTTCGCTTGTCAGTTATGAATGGGAACACTAGCATGATGGGTATTAATGAGCAACTTGTCCGGCCGCAATAAGAATTCAAAAAACTCTGTCAAAAACCGAGTTACTGCAAAAGTATCAAAAACCACTCCAGTGGCGAAAATGATGTCCTCGGTGCCGCCGTTATCGACTTATCCAAAGCCTAAACCATTCTCAGAAACTCCGGTTGCCGGAGCTTCTGCTGGGCCCCACGCCGATGTGAACAGCAAGTCAAAACGCTGGTCTTTTATTCAAAATGACTTAGAAAAAGCTTTAGATACGTGGGAAGAATTAGAAAAAGGCCAAACTATTTTAAGCCCAGAAGAAGAGCAACTTAACAAAATCAAAACAATTATCGGCCAACTGAAAGATAAACTGAACCAGTTTTAAGCTTTCAGCCTAGGGGTCGCTTGGCGCTTTCGCTTTAATTTCTAAAGCGTGTAAGCCGCTTGAGAATTCTTCTTTTAATAAACCCATGACCATCCGCTGACGATCTATTCTTGATTGGTTTTCGAAAAGCGGGCTTGTGATCACTAATTTGTAGTGGGTGTCACCGGTAAAACCGGCTCCGCCCATGTGCTCGACGTGCCCGGCGTGCTTCGCGCTATCGTTTTTAAGTTCAAGCTTTGTGGGCTGCAACTGCGCCATGATTTCTAAAATTCGTTCGTCACGGGTTTTCATTTTTATAACTTCTTTTTTAATTGGTCGACTTGAGCCTTCGCCATTTCAAGACCCATTTTAGCCAGCGTGAAAACGCCTTTTTCTTCTAATTTTTTTTCAACTTGTTTCGCTTTTTGTAGCGCCTGACTGGCCACCGCGTCTGCAAGCGGGTGTGGTAGACCAATTGCGGTGAAGTCGCCTTCGTTCTTCCAATCACTCGCCACTTTCTCGGCCACTTCGAAAGCTTTCGGAATTTGCGCCCGAATCAGCTCGCTGTACGGAAATTCAATGTGAACTTTTTTCGCTTCTTCAGCCGCTTCGGCGGCCTCTGCAGCAGCTGCTTCGTCGCCGTCGCCCGGTGAAGTGACTTTTGTTTTTGGTTCGGTATTTTCGTTGTCTTGAATCATATTAACCTCTATAAGCTACCCTATCATGATTCAAATCGTAGAAGAAAACCATAATTTTATCATCGTTAATAAACCTCCTGGAATGAGCGTGCACAATCAGCCACCTTCATTAGTCGAGGAATTAAATAAGCTTAAAAAACCAATCCATTTCGTCAGCCGCCTCGATCAAGAGACTTCTGGTCTTATGGTTATCGCCAAAGACCCTGAACTTCACGAGGCTTTAGCGGCGGCCCTGCACGACGGTGTTAAACAATACCGGGCTTTACTACGTAGCCCTTGGAAAAAAACCGAACTGACTCAGGTTTGGGATTGGCCCTTAACAGATTCGGCCGAAGGTTACAAAAACCCCCAAGGCCTGAGCGCAAAGCGTGTCGATTGCGAAACACACATGAAGGTGATTCGCTCGAATAAGTTCTTTACTGAAATCACGGCCACGATCTTGACGGGTCGCCAGCACCAAATTCGTAAGCATGCAGCCCTTGCTGGGCACCCTGTGGTGGGCGACAAACGTTACAACGAAGGTAAATACAATAAGCAGATCGAAAACTTTTATAAAAATACGCGCATGTTACTGCACGCAGAAAAAGTTCAGTTCACATTTAAGAAAAAAGACTATGAGTTTAAAAACCCTCTTAAGTTGGACCAATTTTTTAAAGAAGTTTAATTTGTTATTTGGCGACTTTTTTAAGGTTTGATTCTTCTAGACGAATAACAAAGCTTCTTAATAGCGCTTTCAACCACACTTGGTTTTCACATAATACTTTTAAAAAATGTTCACCGCTAATTTGCACCAACTCACAATCGGTCACCGTAATCACGGTGGCCTGGTGGGTTTTTTCGCTTCCGAGGTATGCCATTTCGCCGATAAATTCGCCCGCTTTTATTTCACCAATGGTCTTCACATCACGGCCCGAAGATTTCATAACAACCAAACGACCCGATTTGACGATAAAAATGAAAGGTTGGATGGTGCCCTCAGTGATCAGCACTTCTCCGGGTGGTAAAGATTTAATCGAGTACATCTTAAACTCCTATTATCGCCCGTACGGGATTAACGGCGGCCTGAATCTGGTGGGCGCTTCGCTGGCACTGGTTGACTCATCTTCTTTAAAAAATCGCTTACTAAAGATTCACGCGCTTCGCCAGTGACTGGTCTGGCGCCATGTTCAAAATTAATGTATAAATTTTCGTTTGCTTCTCGCAGAAATCGAGAAGCAAATACGGGCTTGATCACGCCCATTTTTTTTCGCTGGCGGCAGTAGGTTAAAACTAATTTCTGCTTGGCCCGCGTGATACCCACATAGAAAAGTCTGCGTTCTTCGTCTAGGTCACCGCCCAGGCGCTTATGCGGAAGTAGGTCTTCTTCGATACCAGCCAAAATCACAGCCGGAAACTCTAAACCTTTACTGGCATGAAATGTCATGAGTTGAACTTGATTTTTTTTATCATCTTCATTGGTGTCATCACGTAATAGCATTGCATCGATAAAATCTTTTAAGGTGTCGATCGAGGGTTCACGTTTATTAATGTATGATTCTAAAATACGCCCGACGATTTCAATCACCTGCCATTTTTTTTCAAACATTAAACCTTCGGTCGATATTTTTGACAAATGATCGCGGTAACCTGATTCGCGTACTAATTTTTCAAAACGTTCTGAGTAGGTGTTGCCAAGCTCGGTGTCGTCGATCAATCGCTGTGGAAATACCCACAACCAGCGTAAGAACGCTTCGATGGTTTCGCCCTGCTTATCGTTGATCCCGGTATCGCGCCAGTTTTTACATGCGGTCTGTAAGTCTTGATTGTTGGCTTCAGCATATTCAGCCAGCTTTTCTAAAGTTTGATCCCCAATTCCGCGCGGCGGAGTATTTATAATACGCCGCAAGCTGACTTCATCAGACCAAATTGACTGCTTTATGTAGGCTAGCCAATCTTTAGCTTCTTTACGATCAAAAATAGAAGTACCACCCGAAATTTGGTACGGGATCTGAGCACGACGTAATGAACTTTCGATGAAGCCACCTTGGGTGTTCGAACGGTATAAAACGGCAATGTCTGAATACTGAAGTTTTTGCGAAACTAAACTTTGAATTTCTCGGACGACAAAATCAGCCTCTTCATCTTCATTTTCTAAAACGAAAACTTCGGGCTTATTAGCTTCTTCGCTATTTTTAGTCGATTTTAAAATCTTACCATGGCGCTTTTTATTTTTAGCGATGACTTCATTACCTAAATCTAAAATGGTCGAAGTCGAACGATAGTTACGCTCTAGCTTGACCACGGCACAGTTTTTAAATTCAGACGGAAAATTTAAGATATTCGAAATCTCGGCGCCGCGCCAACCGTAAATCGATTGGTCATCGTCACCGACCACCGTTAAGTTTTGGTGAACGTCGGCCAAGGCGCGAATCAGTTTCATTTGTTCTAAGTTTGTATCTTGAAATTCATCCACCATGACTTGAGAAAATTGGTTTTGTAATTCCATTAAAACTTCGGGATGGTTCTTAAACAAACGTAAGGGCTCAAGTAGTAAGCCTTCGAAATCGGTTACGCCCAGCATTTTCAAGCGCGACTCGTACTTGGGCGTCAAAACTTCGGCTAATTCATGATATTCATCTAAATACCCGACCGGTATCTTTTTTCCGGCACGTAATAAATTAATCAGGTTCATTAACTTATCGGCATCAAATTTTTCTTTGGTCGAATTTTTTACTTCTTTTAGAAGCTCTTTAACGATGGATTGCGAATCCGATTGATCAAGCACCCCAAAGTGAGAGCTTAAGCCAATTTTTTTAAAATTCTTGCGAAGCAGCTGTAAACCGAACGAGTGAAATGTACCCGCCCAAAGCCCCTTTGCCCGATCGCCCACTT
Organism: Bdellovibrio sp.; assembly: GCA_031428275.1. Lineage (GTDB taxonomy): Bacteria > Bdellovibrionota > Bdellovibrionia > Bdellovibrionales > Bdellovibrionaceae > Pseudobdellovibrio. Next base: position 675 of record JANPPC010000040.1, on the reverse strand, counting down.
TAGCCTGAACGCGATGTTTAAGCTCGCGCGCCGATTTATTGGTGAAGGTCAGTACCGCAATCTGACTGGCCTTCGCTATGCGCTCATCGATCAATCGACCCGTTCGAGAAACAAGCACCGTCGTCTTGCCGGAACCGGCGCCCGCTAATATGAGCAGCGGCCCCTTGTCGTGAGCTACCGCGGAACATTGTTCTTCATTAAGGCCAGCGAACCACGTGCTCATATAATAATAATACTAAACTTTGTTATGCATTAATGTTTTCACTTCATCTGAAAACATCACGTCAACGCGATCAGGTTGAACGGCTCTAACGAAACCTGGGCCAAATTTACCGTGTTCAATTTTTTCATCATTTTTAAATTTAGTTTTTATGCTGAAAGGTGTTCCTTTTTCGGTACCGCGATTTAACATTAATGCTTGGTACTCATCGGCATGAGAATTTTTTCGAGCGCGTGGTTTTACAACGCCGGTTTTTGTAGTTGCTTTTTTTGCCATCGATGAGCCTGCTTTCGGTATGGTATACGTTTTTTGCTGTGACAAACTTCGCATTCAATTTTCGCTGAGGTCGCAGAAGTATGGGTTAAAACTTTATGGTAACGATCGACTTCACACTTTTTACACATTGTATGAAATGATTTAGCAACGGGCGGTAATACATCTGTCATAAAACTATC
>JANPPC010000039.1:0-19068 GCA_031428275.1 Bdellovibrio sp. | reverse complement strand
AGCAAAAAATATTTTTTGCTTCGATGCTTTTTCGATAATTCGCTCGGCCGATTCGGGTTGTTTTTCGAATAACGCGCAACCTGTTATGGCTGCGCTAAGTAGAATACTAAAAATCAGTTGAAGCATGTGACACGTGAGTTGCAGCATCTATTAAAGAATCATCTAAAATCGGAGTTACTTTTTTAGTGCTTCCTAAAAAATTAATCCCGACACGCATTTTACCAGAGCTTTGGCTTAGCGACCACTTCGGTAATTGCATTCGGCTGGTCCAACCGGCACCTAAAACTTCCCAGCGAGGAGAAGCTATGGTCACTTTATCTGTACCATTTTGTACTTCGGTTAATTGTGAAATGATTGCCGATGTTGCTAGCGCGTAAATGCCGGAAGTTGTTGGTGCCGAAGGTAAACTAATTGTGTAGCCATTTTTAGTTGTGATCGCAGGGTCATTAACTAACGGTAATAGTTTACCTTTCGTGCCAACGGTAACAGGAAGTAGCGAGGCGCTCATTCGGTCAGCTCCCGGGCCATTTGTCATAAATTCAGCTTGCCGCTTGATCACTGTAACAACGAAAGCGGGCTTCCCACTCATCGACGAAAGAGTAATACTTTGCGAGCCCGATGTTTTCTTAATATCGGTCGGAATCATTGTGTCGGCCAGCTGACTCGTAGCTAGAACGATCATAACTTCATCGGCCTTCGCACTAGCCGTTGTTAGCTGGAATGTACTTTTAAATTCTAATTCAGTTGACGGAATATCAAGATTGGTGACCGCACTAGTTAAAGTTGTGTCTCGTAAACTTCCGCCTTGAATCGAAAAATAATTGATCAAATCATAGAAAGGTTTACCGGCACGTATTTCATTAACGACATCTTTGAAAACAAAGCGCCCGCGAACAGCGAAAAATCTTTTTGGCCCCAACGTAGAAACTTGCATTCGGTAAACCGGTTTTGAAATCGTGAACGGAAAAATAAAACTTTCTTTTTGTGTGGGGAGTGAAACATTCGTCGGAATATCTGAATCTTGACCAGCGACAGTAAGTACATCTGAATACGGGCTTAGAACTTGATCGATATCGAAGTTAAGTAAGTCTCCGCGAGTTAATGCGGGCACGACTAAGCCAAAATCAATAAACTTATCTCCGTTAACGACGGGTAATTGAGTTACCTGACCGCGAACTTCGGGCTTCTGGACTAAATGCGATTGGCTTAAACGAATCGTCATATCACCAGGAACTTGATTCAAAAGAGTTAGACGAACATATCCGGCAGCCTCAACTGTTAAATGCGAAGTAGTTGTCCAATCCGTAGGAATTTGTGCAATACCTGAAGCATTGGTCGAAACAAGGTTGCCGCTAAACGGTGAATCAACTTCTGATCCAATTAAAATTTGCGCTTGCGGTAAAGGTTCACCGAATTGATTAACAATTTTGATCTGGGCGCTGGCTTGTAATTGAGTAGACCAGTGAAAGCGAACTAAATTTGAAGAATCACTTTTGGCAGTTTCTTTTTTATTCTCGCCGCAGCTAAAATTTAAAACACAAAGGGCGGCAAACAGAACAGATTTAATTCGCAATAATCTCATACAACACCTTCCTTAAGTTATTGTGTCTATTGCATAGTTTAAGTGAAGTTTGGTCAATGTGTTAATGCGGGTCAGTATGGAGTCATTATGGGGTTAATTCAGAATAAACACTCAGTGCGCGACGGTTGTATCCATTTAAAAGAGTATTAACGGTGGTCAGATCTTTGCGTGCTATGTACTGACGTAAGCTTGCTTGATAAATCACTAAATTGTCGCCTCTACGCTCTAATATTGCGATGTGCCCGTAGCCGCCTGTGCGGCTCCACTGTAGTATGAATGGAGTCTTTTCGGGATATGACCAAAGGTGTCTATGTAGCCTGTCTTGCTCTGAAACTCCTGCGCCACGGTCAAATTCAATCACTTTGTAATGAGATAGTGATTTTTTAGCGTAGAGATCAAAGGTATTGGCGGTGAAGCTAGCTTTACTAAAACCGCTTACTTCTAAAACGCGCATCACATATTTGTTGCACGCCGTACCGATCGCGCGGGCTTCAAGTTCGATTGTGCGTCGAGCATTTTCAAGTAACGAACCCGGTTTAAAAGCTTCGGTCGAACTTGGCTTCGGTTCTTTGTTTAGTTTAGGAATATTTGTCGTTTCTTCATCTAGCGGTATCTCAGAAAACTCTGATGGAATTTCAAAGGTTTGTGGAAGTTCAGTTGCGTCGCCGACCAGGCCAGCCTGTTGCCCTGAGACTGATGAAAAAGTTGGGTTGCAACCGGTTAGTAATAAAATATATGAGATTGCTAACATTCCCCATTTCATGAGATTAATTTAACACAGGTGCAAAGCGCTCTAGCCGACTATTTTAATTTTAGAAAAAGTTATAAAAATCGGAAAAAACCGTATAAACATTTGTCACTTTTCGAAAGGACCAGCTGGTGAAACAAAGCCGTCATGTAATAACAGCTTTTCTTATATTACTTAACTTTAGCTTTGCCACGAACGTTAGCGCTGCACCAGCAAAGCTTATTTATGATTCTGATTTTATTTTACAGCAGGTGTTAATAAGTAAAAAAATTGAATTTCGAGCAGACTTGGCCATGCCTAAAATTTTTTATGCAAGCTCGACAAAGTTACAACAGTTTCAAGATGCGATCGAGCCACAATGGGGATTTCGCCCCGATGTATTCACTAATGCATACATCGTTAAAAAGAATGAAATTTATATTCTAGATGATGAAGCTTACTACGAAAAAACTAAGCGTTGTATGGATGACTCTTTAGCGCACGAATTAACTCACTATGTTCAAGTACAATATCAAAAATTCGATCTAGATGACGAGTCTTTAGAGTGGAATGCGATCGATGTACAAACTTGGTTTCGTGAAAAATATTGCGCCGAACAGTTCGCTCAAGGGCTGCCGACGCGTTAGTTTAATCTTTGTTCTTAGCTGTTAAATCAGCCCAGCGAGCAAAAAGTTTTTCAATTTTAGATTCGGCATCGGCCGTGCTTTTTGTTAATTCACCTAATTTTTTGAAATTAGTTTGAACTTCGGAAGAAGCAAGCTCGTTTTGTAGCAAAGCTAGTTTTTTTTCTTCTTCAGCGATTACAGCTTCCATTTTTTCGAATTCAAGTTTTTCTTTGTTAGATAAACCCTTTTTAACTTGAGCTGATTTACCGGACGACTTTTCGGGCGTAGCATCTTTCTTTTTTTGGTTCTGCTTAAACCAATCTTCCCATTGCATCGTATCGGCGAAAGTAACAATTTTATTATTATTCATATCGAAGGCCCAGATCACATCGCAGTTTTGGTCCATAAAATAGCGATCATGGCTCACTAAAATAACGGCGCCGCGAAATTCGACTAAAGTGTCTGACAGAGCTTCTAGAGTCTCGACATCTAAGTCATTGGTGGGTTCATCCAGAATAAGTACGTGCGCTTTTTTCAACATCAGCTTAGCTAAAATAAGTCGACTTAATTCGCCCCCGGAAAGTTGCGAAACAGGCATATCCATTTGCTGAGGCCTAAAATAAAAACGGCTTAAGTATGAGCGGCCAAAAACCGGCTCATCCTGAAAGTGAACATAATCGCCTTCGGGACATATTGCTTTTAAAACGCTAACGTTCGGGTCAATGCGGTCTTTGCCTTGTTCGAAGTAAGAAACTTCGATGTCTTCATTCACGAATACTGTTCCTGAGTCGACCGCTTCTTCACCCATTAAGCATTTTAGCAATGTCGACTTTCCGCAGCCGTTGGGGCCGATAAGTCCGTATCGGTGCTTTGGGCTAATGAACGCGCTAAAATCGGTAAAAAGTTCGCGACCTTGAAATGATTTTTGAATATGGTCAGCGGCGATTAATTTTTTTGGAGATTTGTCGGTGCTACCAAAATCTAAATTCAAAATATTTTGCTTATTTTGTGCTTTCAGCGCGCCGACTTCTTCGATGATATCGTAGGCGCGGTCAATACGCGCTTTTTGTTTCGTTAGGCGGGCTTGAGGGCCTCGGGCTAACCAATCTTTTTCGATCTTCATTGTATTTCGACGTTTGTCTTCTAAGCGTTTTTGTCCGTCGAGCAAGCCCAACTTATTTTCGATGTGCTGATCATACTTTCCATTGGTACGTAACAAGCCCTGGGGAAGGCGTGGATCTAAATCAAAAATAACTTTGCAAGTGTTTTGTAGAAAACGTCTATCATGGGTTACGGTCAAAAGAGCCAAAGAGGTTTGTTTATTTAGAAAGTCTTCAAGCCAAATAATACTTTCTAGATCAAGATGATTCGTCGGTTCATCAAGCAAAAGTAAATTCGGGCGTTTCATGAGTTCGCGCGCGAGGGCTACTTTTTTTTGCCAACCGCCTGACAAAGTGGAAACAAGTTTCTCAACGCCGTCCGGAAACTGATCTAACTCTAACTTCGATATAAGCTCGAAGGCCAAAGTTAAGTTTTCTGAGTCATACTGGTCGTCGACCACAGATAGCATCGCGCTGTAAATTGTTTCATCGGCATTAAAGCTTGGTTTTTGTTTCAGATAACCTAAGCGTAGATTATTTGCGAAAGAAATTTGCCCATTATCGGTTTTTTGTTCTTTTGCAAGTAAGCTTAGCAAAGTCGATTTGCCTGCGCCATTGGGGCCGATCAATCCAATATGTTCGTCGTTATCAATCGCGAACGAGATATCGTTGAACAAGGTTTTAGAAGCGAAACTTTTTGAAAGTTGGTAAGCTGAAATCAGTGTTGACATGGCCTAATATGACTTATTATTTGAAATTTGGCATCGATCTTTTTTTAGCTCGACATGCATCAACTTCAGTAGCCGTGATGTTAACCCCAGCAATTTTTTCGCCCTTCATAATCGGACGAACGCAGTCTTTAAAAAGCCCTTTTTTATCGTTACCGTCGTTTTTTGAAACGATACTAGCTTTGCAGGCATCAATAATCTTTTTACACGGAGTTTCTTGATCGGTTTCATCAGCCTTTACAAAAGAGCTGCCAGTTGAAAATACGATCATCAAAGCTAAAAAATATCTAGAAAAGCCGTTCAAATCTGTCATACCTTATTTGAACGCGGGGTGTATCAAATTGTCAAATATTGCTAACCAGGGTCTAGCAGAAAAACGAAATGAAATCTTAACTTCTTTGTACAAAAAGCCGTTAAGAAGACTGTGGAATATTTAAACATATTAGCATACATTTTCGGGTACGGGGCAACTGCCGCTTTGTCATTTTGGTTGGCACGTACGCTATTTGTTTACTATCAAAATATTAAACAAGTTGAAACGATTCACAAACAAGAAGCTAAAGTCGCAGTGCTGCGAATGCTATTAAAAGCTAAGCTTAAAAAAAATGGAAACGCAATCGAAGGCCAATTTCGAAGCGATAAAATTTTTTTAAATCTCATAAAGCCAAAAATTCAAGAAATCTGTAATTATGATTTTAGCCATCAAAACGAGTATGAGCGGGTGATGGCAAGCTTGATTAACTTGTACGACGTTATCGATGTTGAGTTACAAAAACGTTCACCGACGTTATATAAAAAAAATGAAAACGAAACGCGTGCTGCAGTCGACGACAAACAAGACCGCTGGTATAAATTAGCAAAGTACGGTAAGTCGCAAGCTATTCTTATCCGAGATATGGTCAACGCAACCGCTGAATTAAAAAGTATGATAGACACATATAATAGAGAGCAACAGAGCCAATTTAAAAACAAATTTAATTCTCCAGAACCGATTGTAGTCGCCGATTTTGAATCATTAACGACAATTCTAAACTCAATGGAAGACAGCGAGCAGGTCGAATTTGAAGAACGAAAAGCCGCTTAAGTAAGTTTCAAAAATTATTTTTTAGAACCGTTCAGGTTTAAAGTACGAATTCGAGAGTTCGCCGACAACAACATCTTGGGGTCATCATCTTCATCAAAAATTTCTCCGACTACTTCTTCGAAAATATCTTCAAGTGTGATCGCACCTAAGGGGCGATCTTCGGTATAGACCAGCGCCATATGATTTTTATGAATTTGCAATTTTTTAAGTGCACTTAAAATAGGTTCTTTTGGCTTTAAATGTAAAATAGAACGAATAAGTTGTGTCCAATCAAGTTTCGAAATTTCTGATTCAGACACAAATTCTTTAGTGTGCAGCAGCCCAATAACTTTATCATCTCGAATAACGGGTAGTCGGGTGTGCCGACTAACTTTTATTTTCTCAAGAACGCTATGGTGGTGGTCATCAAAATTGATTGTGGTCATCTCATCCCACGGTATCATAATATCTTTTACGGTGCGCTTATCTACGTTGATTAAATTAAAAACGTATTGTTTGTGAGAATCGGTTAACGGATCTAGGTCAATCTCGGGATGGGCTTCAATATTTTTTTCAGCACTAAATTTAGCAAAAATTAACTTAGTAAAGAATTTTGTTGAAATTTCTAGTAAGAAAACAAATGGAGCAAAAATTCGGTCTAAGATTATCAGAACGATACCGCCGCTTAGCGCGAGCTTCATCGGAAAGCGCAGCGCTAAAGACTTCGGTACAAGTTCTCCAATGACCACGCTAACGTAAGTCAGTGGTAAAACGATGACCGCAATTGATAGAATTTCTGAGGTTTCTTTGTCGAGGCTAAAATAATGAGCCAATTTTGGTCCCAGATACTCTTCGGCTCCGGCTCCGCTGACTGCGGCCGAAATAGCCCCCACTAAAGTGATTCCGATCTGAAGAACAGAAAGGGCGCGCTCGGGGTTTTGCTTTAAGTGCAGAATGCGTTGTGCGGCCTTAGAGCCCTTGTTCGCTAACTGTTTAATGTGAGGTCGAGACACGACGACGAAAGCCATTTCTATACAAGAAAAAACGGCGTTCAGTAGAAGACAGATCAATATAATGATAATTTCACTCACGAAGCAGATATCATCATTTCTAGTCTGAATAATCAACTGTGATTACAAACGAAAAAGGCCTTCTAGTTACCTAGAAAGCCCTTAAAATCGACGTATTAATCTGGATAGTATTACTTACGGCGTCTGCTTAAAAAGAAACCCGCTACTAGACCAATCGCGGCACCAGTTGCTAGGCAACGACCGGGATGAGCTTTGAAGTAGTCCATAGTTGTACCGTAGTACTCAACTGCGCCGTCGCGTACAGTTTCGTATTGGTGTGCCAATTGAGTCGCGTACGGAGCTGCAGCTTCTATTGCAGAGTTAGCTACAGTTCCAGCTTTGGCACCAGCCGAGTTCAATTGATTTTTGATTTCTTGTTGTGGTTGCATAGTAAATCTCCTATCGAGTTTTATTGTTAGAAATTATTGTTTGTTACGTAATGATTCTTTAGCGTCTTCTGCAATTTGAGCAGTCGATTTAAGAGCATCATCTTTTTTTTCAGCTAATTTGTCTGTGAAACGTCCATAAATCGACGAAAGTTTAGAAGAAGCATCCTCTTTTTGCATTCCGTATTTTTGTTGCAACAAACCACCAACGGCAGTCATATCACCCTTAGTTTTTTCTAGATCGTCACCAGTTAGGTTACCCCATTGTTTTTGGATTTCGCCTTTGATTTCAGTCCATTTACCTTTTAATTGATCTTCGTTCATATTTGCTCCTTGGTTTATGATTTAATTTTTAATTAAATATATATTTATTATCGAACTAACTACTTACACTAAAATTCAAGTGGGAAACTAACGCTTACGATGTATGACTTGTTCTTTAAGTTGATACTGTCGGAAGCATTAGCGGCGAATGGGCCGAACTTTTCCACCGTCGTTGAGCCGTACTTTAAATCTTGATATTCAAGATTTAAACTCAACATGATAATTTGAAATCCAACGCCGACGCGATAACCTTGTGCCTGCGTGTATTTAAAATCAACGTTATTACTTTCTTCTGGATCCATCTGACCATCTAACACATAACTACCCCAAACACGTAAACCAATAATTGGAGTTTGAATTCCAACAACAGGTCCATAGTTATACAATGCCGAAGCAGAGTCTAAATTGTTTTCGGAGTTTTTGACATTTGGTTTTGCGTAGCGCACATCTAAGGCCGCGAAAAGAATTTCGCTGATGTGCAAACCAACGCGGCCGCCTATGCCGATTCCTTGCACTGTACCAGTCGAATTTGAAAAAGGAGCGGGATATTCTGTATTCGTGTCACCAGTTTCGTAGGTTAACATCGGTTCTACAAACAATCCGCCCACAGCGTGTGCCGAGGTACTGAAAAAGCTACCGAAACCCAAAATTGTAATAAGCATCAAATTTCTAAACTTTTTCATATGCGCCTCTCTAGGAAATATTTTTTTTAATTTTTAGCTAAGTAGTTAGCTAACTACTTACTTACGTCTTGTGCCTTGTCAGATACCTCATCCATGCCATTTTGAACTTTGTGCTTAACTTTTTTGGCTACACATTCCATTTTGCCATTAATCATTTCGCAGGTTTTATCTTTGACATCACGGTAAGATTTTTTAGTTCCTTTTTTCATGTCTTGGCCTGCTTCAGACATTTTTTCGCCGACAGTTTCGGCAAATGCAGTTGAAATTCCGCCAGTAAAAGTAACGGCTACGACAGAGGCTAAAAACAATTTTGTAAATGATCTCATATTATTTATTCTCACAATCTATATTAAGGTAAGATTTTAGAGTTACGGTTTCCAGTTACTAAGCTAGCTATAAACGAAATAACAGCTAAGACTAAAAATACAAACAATACTGTTTTACCAATTTCCATAGAAACTCCCGCAAAACCAGTCGCTCCGAATAAAATCGCCACTAACGCTAGGACAAAAAACAAAATCGCTGCTCGTAACATAAAAAATCTCCTTTAGATTTGTGTTCAAAACTTCTTTATTGAGTTTTGTTAAAAGCAATTGATAAACCAACTTGAGCGAAGGCTTAAAACGAAATAAACGGTCAACCAGTCTCGTACGTTCCAACATCAGGGGCTTTTTTTCTTAACGAAGGGGCAATTAACTACACTGTAGCTTTTATGGATCTTTCTTTACTAAAGAAATACTTCACTAAGGCGAGCACTGCTTAATAAGGTGTGCTCGACTTCGAATAAGCTTCAGCGACTTTGCTGAGCCGAACCGCTGCATAATAAAGCTTTTAGTTTTTTTCTTGGTCGCTATAATTATATAATGAGCACTTATCATAAAATGATTCTTTTTGCTTTTTTCTTAAGTACTGGTGTTCTAGGTGCGCAGAATGATTCTTCTTCAAAAAGGCCCGAAGCACAAGGTTGGTGGAATGCCGACCGCGGCTCAATAGGACTGGCGCCTAAGCCGCGTGAAGAAAAGAACGCAATCGTACAAATCTATGCAGCCAGAGCGTATAGCTGGCGTGGTACATTTGCGGTTCACACTTGGGTCAGCGTAAAAGAAGAAGACGCCTCCGAATATACCTCATATGAGGTGATGGGCTTCGGCGGCGAGCGTGAAATTCCGATTATTCGCATGCACAATCAAGCGCCCGATCGAAAATGGTATGGCAACAGTCCAGACTTAATTTTTGATTTACGTGGTGAAGCTGCGCAGTTAATGATTCCAAAAATTCGCGCGGCGGTTGAATCTTACCCTTATCCGAAGACGTATCGACTTTTTCCGGGACCGAACAGCAATAAATTTGTTTCGCATGTGATTCGTAATACAGCCGGTATCTACGTCGAACTGCCGCCGCACTCTATCGGTAAAGACTGGATTGGCCAAGCTCTGCCAGTCGCCCTTTCTGAAACTAGAACGGGGTTTCAGGTTTCACTTTTTGGTTTAATGGGTTTTACAATGGGACTTGCTGAAGGAATTGAAATTAATCTATTAGGAATGGCTTTCGGAATCGACGTACTTCGTCCGGCGCTGAAGCTACCCTTTGTTGGACGTATCGGCCTGAAAGATAAACCTGTGTTCTAGATCGAGACTTCATCTGTGTTGAATTGATAATCTTAATTAAGAACAAGAATATTTATACATTTTCTGCAACACTGAAGATTCATCGGGGGATGAATGAAAAAAACCTTCTTCGTTTACGGAATCTTGGGGTTCGTTTGCGTTTTGATGTTTGGATTTCAAAACTGTGCGCCTCAGCAATCTTCAATTAACGCGTCGAATGATTCTTCGCTTTCGTACTCAGATAACGTAACAGTGAATATGGGTGCTACTGCAGGTAGGCCAATACCAACTGCCGAAGATATGTCGGTCAAACTAGATGTCTACATTTCATATCTTGATGGCAATTTAGCAAGTTCGACCGCTAGAATTTCAGAGTCCGACGCACTCGCAAATTGCCAAGCGAGCAGTGAAAAAAACTTACAATACGATATTCGATGTACTTGGGGCGCGAAAGACATTTTTGTACGAGCAAAGGTTGCTCATTTGAACGCTGAAGACACGAAGTAATTGACGGGCTCTGCCTTGGTCTGTTTTTTGATCTAGTTGATTGCATGAAACTAATAAAATATTTTTTAGCATCTAGCCTGCTAATAGCAACGTTCTCACAAAGCCAAGCCGTAGCCGAGGTTGCGAATTTTGATACCTGTGTCAATAGTTTGTACGCTTTAGGCGGGTTATCGAAAGACAAGGCTCGCATCGCTTGTTTGCCCGGAATTGATCAAGATACCCTGAATTGTCAAAGCCGTCGATTTTTGGTTGGTTTTGATGAGCCCGCGAGAGCACTTAAAGCCTGCCAAATGTACCCACAAAAAAAAAGCATCCAAGAGATGAACGTATACCGCGGCAGTTACGAAGTGCCGCCTATTGAACGTAGTAAAAAAACAGTCTGTTCAATCACAGTTAATTCGAGCGAGGAACGCGAAGCTTTCCGTAGTGAACTTAATCCGAATGAGTATTCTTGGGTTGAGTTACTTCCACAAAATTCTCCGGGTTTAGAAACTCGTTTTATACCCCGCGACGACCTATGGATCAAAAAAGCGTGCCGCGAAAAAATTCGCTGCGACGTTTTGGTTGTATCCGGACATTTTGCTTCGACATTTTTAGGTAGTTCGGGTTTTGAGGTTAGACTTGAGGATCTGACTAAATTTTCTTGCGATCAGGAATGTAAAGAATTATTCGAGTCTGTTCGTCAGGTCTATTTGTTCGGTTGTAATACGGTTTCTGAAAAAGCCCGTGATAGCCGCACGATTGATGGCTATCGAAACATTTTAGTGGTTGACGGAGTTTCGCCGCACCAAGCGCAAAGAATTGCGGCCCGCCGTTACACATCTTACGGTCAATCATTACGCAGTGAAATCCGAAAAGTATTTCCGCAAGCCGAACAAATCTTTGGCTATGCGGGTCCCGGACCAACCGGTCCAAATATAAAGTCGACGTTACAAAATTACTTAAAGACGGCTTATTCTCCGACGGCGACACCCGCTATGAAAGCAGAAAATTTTAGCCGAACTTTGGGAAGGACAGGTATGCTTTCGTTCGCTGGTTTAGCTAAAGATGCAAACAGTTGTCGACTGCCGCAAAGTCAAATTGAAAGCCCTGCGCTAAGAACGGTTGCTGGAATTCAAAATTATATTTTAAACTATGCCCGCCACTTACCTGTCGCCGCGCTAGATATTATTTTTGAAGCACAGCAGGCGCAATTAATCGATGAGTCCTCAAAAAACTTATTAGTCGATCAGGTTTTCTTAACTTTGCGCAAAGCGAGTTTAAAAGAGCGTCGTACCGCGCTGTGCCCGCTACTTGCAACAGACCATGCACGACTTCTACCGGCAGACTTAAAATGCACTGAAAATTTATTCTGGTTAAACAACGGTCGTCCAGACGTCGAATAAAAATGTGTCACTAATAAACTGCCCCCTTTAACTGTTGTTAAAGGGGGCATTCAAATCAGGCTTAGGTTGTGATAAAACGTATAAATCGCTAGATGGTAGCTCAAGCAAGTTGGTTTTTTTGTCGTATTCCAAGTTCTACGAAATAGTCTATTCACATTGGCTCTAAACATCGCAGCTGTATGATTAAACGAAAAGAGCGGATCAAAGCTAGTTGCCTTAATCTCTCCTTGACCGACAACGCAACCTCTTTTGCCTTTGAATACTTCGTGCATGCTGTTCGGAAATATCTTCTTTACCGGATTAAGATAATGCGGATTCATATCAGATTTAATGTGAGCCCTCTGCGATGAGTGCGCTTTCACGCTGTGAAGTAAGCTTGTTAGATTTTCTTTACGCTCGTCTTTTCGATATCCGTACTTGGCCCGTGCCCTGTGCGCCAAGTGCCCTTTGGCTTTCATAGACGAAACTCTAAAGTCTAGAATTCGTCTTATTTTCTCTTCCACTGCTAAGCAAATCTGCCCAAGGAAAGTAAATTTTCTGACCACTGTTTTACGGTTTATGCTAAGGAGTCTAGCCATTCTTCGCTGCGAAGTTCCGCTGGCGAATAAAGAGAATACGAAATCGTTCAGATGCCTTTTCTTCTGGTAACGAAGCGGGCTTCGGGTCTCGGTTGAAAAAGATTTGTGGCAGGTTTTGCAGAAAAACCTTTGAATTAAAAGTCCGTCACATTTGCGTAGAAAAAGTCCGCTCTTAATAACGGCATGCTTAAAGATCTGAGACTCGGACGCATCATCTACGCTTGCTTCATTTAATAAGTAACTACATTCCATAGCTACAAGAGTAATCAAGGACTAAGCCAAACTTAATTGCCTAGTCCCACCCAGCAACACTTAAAGGGGGCAGTTTCTGATTTCTCTATTCGGCCCAAAGCAGACGATAAGAAGCGAATGAACAATCGCGTTTAACAATAACTTCGTGAGCTGCTTCTCCGCCCTGCAAATTCGTACGTATCGTGTATGTTTGTAGACCGTTCGAATCTGTTTTTTCTAGATTCATTTGCAAAATAACTCCTTTACCTTCCATGTAACCCGCAACATGTCGCGCGCAATTTTTTGCCGCAAACGCAGATCCGCTTGTTAGGACGATAAGGACTGATAGAATAAGATTTGTATTTTTCATTTTGAATTACTCGATTGAAAAAAGATTTAAGGTTGGGTTGTACACAAGCACGCCTGAAATCGCCTGACCAACAAGGGGTGAAGTTATTCCTTCAACAATGAGTTGAGCCGAAGCTGCCATTTGATCATCCAACGGGCATGATGGGTTTGCTTGAAATTTTGTGAATCGACCAATCGTATACACAGCGCGATCGGTAGTACTCGCAATAATATCAAGAAATTTGACCGACGTAACTTGCCCGTCAAACTGAGCCTCGAGATTTCCGTTACATGCAGATGTTGCAGCAAAACTATGAGTTGATAACATTAAAGCGACGACCGTAATAAACTTTTTCATTGGGGGATCTCCTGATATTGGATTGTAACCGATTTAATTTTTTATTAATATAACACCAACACAATCTTGACAATTGGCAGAGAGAATTTTCATGGTCGTCTAAAGTAACGACGATTGTGACAATTTTTGTAGCAACAGCTTTTTTTATTTCATATTTTCTTGGATCAAAAATCCGTAAATGTACTTAGCTGCGGTCTCATACTCGGCGTGAGTAATTCCGTCGGCGCGAAGTTCATTTTCTCGTTTATGTGGGGTTTCTAGAGCTTTCAGCCGATGCTCGGCATGCAGCGTTTGACCTGTAAGAGTTGTTGCTAACTCGTGTAGTTCGTAGAAAAGAAAGTATTTAATAACAAAGATTTGTTTTGGGTTGAGCTTATCTTTTCTAACTTGGTTCAAAAGCTTTAAAAATAGATAGCGCTCTTTTTGTCGACCGTTTTTATTGATATCTCGCATGAATCTTAACTGGCTCACTGCAAAGTGAGCCTCATCATGTTGTAGGAAATCAAGAGGTGAGCCTGTAATACCATCGAAGTTAATTCTTTCTTCGAAGTTAAGCCCAAGCGGACGAACGCCCGAAATCCACAAATCGATGAAGGCATCAACGTCAAAAAATTCTTTTACCACAACGGGTACGGTGTAAGGATCTTTTTTAATGTATTGATTCAATTGATCGATCAGAATATGCGATTCTAAATTCCAAATAACTTGACCATCACGAACAACCGCGAATTTTTTGACGCCCGCCAGCCATGCAGAATTTCGTGCGATACTAGCAGGAGATGATGCCCAAACACTTAAATAGATCAGGTTAAGATAGTTCACATAATTAACTTTTTCAGATTTTAATATAAGCTTCCAATTTTCAATGATTTGGTCAACGAAAATTTGATCAACGGTCGTCGGAACCTTAGTCTTTACTTTTTTTGCAGACAGGCCTAAAAATCGATAGTCGTAATCTTCAATTTCTTTGTACTGCGCTTTTTCAGGAAGTCGCTTTTTAAGTTCGACCAAGCTTTCAATGGTGTATTGAATAGATTCATTCAGCAAAATCGTTGAAATTTGAATTTGGTCGAAAGAAAGATACCACTTACTTTGTTTACGAACCTCGCGCGCAATGCGCTTTAACTTGTTCACCTTTTCGCTGACGGCAGGGTCGGCTGTGTACGCGGTTTTAAAGAAAAGGTTCTGGCAAAGACCAGGCGCTTCCCCTTGAGCACTATTTGTAAAAGCCAAAATTATGCATATATAAATCAAATTCATACTTATAAACCTAGCAATTAAGGGACCAAAAAAATAATGATATTGTATCAATATGAGACTAAGCTTTAACCAAACATAAGCTTCTAACGACTTTGTTTACCCCAAGCACGAAAGTCCGAGCTGTGTAGCGTGTTTCAAACTTTTTGGCAGTGATTTTGAATCGGCGGATACGATACTTTCGTTAGTTCTAAGTATTTGCGGTCTGACTTTCCATCGCATATGCTTCATATAAGCGACTGGAGCTTCTTCCGGATGGAAGGCCCAAAGTATAATAAGGGTTTTAAATGAAAAAAGAAAAAATATGTCAGCAATGCGGAAGAGCTTTCGAATTTAGAAAAAAATGGGAAAAAAACTGGGATGAAATTAAATTCTGTAGCGATCGTTGTCGTCAGTCTAGCAAAGGTGCTGGTAAGAAATTAATTTTACATTACAAAGAAAAGATCGTTGCTCTTTTAAAATCAAGATCACGCGAAAATTCGGCTTGTCCTTCAGAAATTTTAAGCAATGAAGAGAAGAGTAATAAACAAACAATGGAAAACGTGCGTCAGGCGGCTAGACTTTTAGCTGATGAAGGAATTATAGTCATAACCCAGGCAGGCCGAATCGTTGACCCAAGTGATTTTCGTGGCCCCATACGTTTAAAACTAAAAGCCTAAACGTTAAATAAGTTCTTAGCGGAGTTAATTATGCCAAATAAAGATTTAGTCGCAATCATCGGTGCCGGCTTAACAGGATTGACCTTAGCCAGAATGTTAACCGATGTTGGGATCGAATCGGTTCTAATCGAAAAGGGAAAGTCTGTCGGGGGGCGCATGGCCACAAGACGTGATTCAGATTGTACATACGATCACGGTGCGCAGTATTTTTCTGAAAGCCTAGGCGAAAAGTTTTTTTGGCAAGACCGCTGGCAAGAGCAGAAAGTTTCGCGGCCCTGGTTTTCGCGTGAAAGTAAAAGCTACTTATGCGGAGCTAAAGGGATGACATCACTAGCGAAGAATCTTGCGACTGATTTAAACATTCTATTCGGTGAAAAAGTAGTATCTATCAAAGGGTCTTCTAACGATTTTGAAGTGCTTTGCGAATCAGGTAAACTAATCACAGCAGGCTCAGTCGTTTTAACTTCGCCGCTTCCGCAGAGCTTAGATATTTTTAGAGCATCTAAAATTATTTTTCCGGAAAGCTTAGAAAATATACTATATGCAAAAGCGCTCGTCGGATTGTTTCACTTCGAAGGTGAAAATTTAGATTCAGACTACGTAAATCCAGCAAGTCATATTTTTTCGGTCGCAAATAATTACGGGAAGGGTATTAGCGCACAGCCCGCGTTAACCGTCGTTATGAATGCTGAATTTAGTGATTCACATTTTGAGCACTCAGACGAAAGTAGTTTACAACTCATACAACTTGAATTGAAAAAAAATTGGACGAAGGCAATCGTAATTAAAAGCCAACAATTAAAGAAGTGGCGTTACAGTCATCCAACTTCAGTTTTTACAGAAAAGTATTTTTCTGTGCTAGATAAAAAAATTATTTTAGCTGGAGATGCTTTTGGCGGAGCCAGTCTGAATGGAGCCGTTCGTTCGGCGCGGGCTGTTTTTGAAAAATTCTACCAAAAAAACGCTTCTATTCGATGAAATCGATTTACTGGGTTCGAAATGATTTGCGTTGGCTCGATAACATAACATTAAATTCGTTTTGTGAAAACGCTTCTGAAGGAATTTTTATTTGGTGCGAGACTGACTCTTTTCGGCGAGCTACGTTCTTTCGAAAGAAATTTATAGTCGATTCTGTTTTATCGTTTAAGAAAAAAATCGAGTCTTGTGGTGGAACTTTTATTGTTACTGCTGATAGTGCACAGAACTTGCTACCTTCTTTTTCGATTAAAAATAAAATCGAGGCGATATTTTATACGACCGATTGTACCACTGAAGAAATACTTGAGCAGGCTGTTGTCGATCGATTATTGCTAAAGGTTTTTAAATTCGATCAGTCTTCGTTGATTCAGGCTCATCATTTGCCGATGGCAATTGAAAATATACCCGAGCAGTTTACAACTTTTCGAAAAAAAGTCGAAAGCAGTTTGAAGATTAATGCTCCGTTGGATCCGCCTGTTAAAGTTCCGATCTGGCCAGAGCCTATTCAGCAATTAGAAGCTTTAGGGCGATTCGCTGGCACGGCACAGAATTTTATTCACTCGCAAATACATGGCGGCGAACTTCAAGGTTTGAGCCGCCTGCAAGACTATATTTGGGACCAAGATCGGCTCAAAGTCTACAAAGAGACTCGAAACGGAATGCTCGATTGGAATGACTCATCAAAGTTATCGCCTTGGCTTTCTGTCGGTTCATTATCGCCGCGAACAATTTATCAAAATATAAAAAAATACGAGAGCGAAGTTGTTCAAAACGAGTCTACCTATTGGTTATTCTTTGAACTTCTTTGGCGAGATTACTTTCGATTTATTTCGTTAAGAAAAGGTCCAAGTTTTTTCACAAAGGAGCGCGGCCGATTGAAGCCGAAGGGTGTTGTTTTAAAAGAAAGGGCTCAGTTTGAGATTTGGGCGAATGCCGAAACAGGTGATGATTTTGTCGACGCTAATATGGAAGAGCTGAATCAATCGGGCTGGATGTCGAATCGCGGCCGGCAAAATGTTGCAAGTTACTTAGCAAAAACGATGCAAATTAACTGGGTCTGGGGCGCTGAGTATTTCGAGCAAAGGCTGATTGATTACGATGCCAGTTCGAATTGGGGAAATTGGTCTTACTTAGCTGGGGTCGGTCAAGACCCACGAGACCGCACTTTCAATACCCAGCGGCAGGCGGCGATGTACGACGGAAGTGGTGAATACCGGCGTCGTTGGCGGCCAAGCGGTAAGACATTGAGATAGAAGTAGGCCAATTAGTTCAAACAGCTTTTTGCTTACGTCTAGTCCGGTTTTGAGACGATTCAGACTAAAGTATTTCTTAATTAAGTCCGATGAAATGAACATGATCCGGAACGACCTGAGATTAAATTTACGTGGTATTAAAAAGCCATCCCGGTTTTTTTCGCTGAACTTTTTTACGATCCCTCTGGTTATATTCTTTTTAGGGATAGTGGCTGAGGCGACGCCAAGAAATATTTCTTTTCAATCACGAATCTACAAGCCAGATGGCACAGCTTTAGAAGCTGGTAGTGTGCAATTTAGATTTTCATTACTTAATCCCCTTAGTACATGCATAATTTACTCAGAAACTTTCTCTAATATTGATCTGAGTGGCAGTGCGGGTAGCGTGGTTTTAGCGCTTGGGGCAGGCACACGAAGCTATCCAACTTCGGGTAGTATGGAATGGTACGACGCATTTAATAATGCGACGGGATCATATACTTGCCAATCATCAGGCACGTACTCTCCGGCCTTAATTGATATTCGAAGACTGGTTATGCAGTTTAACGATGGTACCGCGGCAGGGTGGCAGACTTTGCCACCACTTGATATTAACAGCGTACCTTATGCGATGTTTGCAGAGACTGCAGAAAAGTTAGGTAACAATACCGCAGCTGATTTTGTTTTAGGTTCTGCCTTACCGACGTGTTTGGGTTCAAATGTACTGACCTACAACGGAACGGCTTTTTCTTGTATTGCCGCTTCGCCAACTTCAATTGCGCCTTCTATTATTACCGCAGGCGGTGCAAGCGCCGGGCAAGTACTTAAGTTTGACGGTACCAACTGGGTGGCATCATCTGACTTAACGGGCGCAGGGGGAAGTGTCACTAATGTAACTTCAACGAATGCCTATTTAAGTATAGCAAATTCAAGTTCAACGCCCGCGTTAACAGTAAACGTTGGTACTGGCGCTGGAACAGTTGCAGCGGGCAATGATGCACGCTTTACCGACAGCCGTGCTCCATCAGGTGCAGCAAGTGGCGATTTAGCAGGAACTTATCCGAACCCAGCATTAGCTGCAATCAACGCGGGTGGTACGGGTACGAAGATTACTTACGACACCAAGGGCCGTGTTGTATCGTCGACTAGTTTAAATTCTTCAGATGTAACGACAGCTTTAGGCTATACGCCGTCGAACGGAACCAATGCGCTAAGCTCGGCAAATATCTTTGTCGGTAATGGTTCTGGTTTTGCAGAAGGCCGTGTGTTATCGGGCGATGCATCGATTTCAAATCTAGGTGTATTGTCTATCAACGCAAATTCAATTAGCAATGGCAAGATTAGCGATGTAGCGTTTAGTAAAATTACGGGATTACCAACAACGCTTGCGGGCTATACGATTACCATGACTTCAGCCGATGTAACGACAGCTTTGGGTTACACGCCGTCGAACGGAACCAATGCTTTAAGCTCGGCAAATATTTTTGTCGGTAATGGTTCTGGTTTTGCAGAAGGCCGTGTGTTATCGGGCGATGCATCGATTTCAAATTTAGGTGCATTAAGTTTATCGAATTCAAGTGCAACACGCACAAATTTAGGTTTAGGTAATTCAGCTGTGCTGAATGTAGGCACGGGCGCT
>JANPPC010000038.1:0-1669 GCA_031428275.1 Bdellovibrio sp. | reverse complement strand
CCGTTGATGTTGGCTATAACCGCAAGGTTGAGAGCGTGACTTCTACCACCTTTACCACCACCTCTGGTGCGCCTCTCGGTACTTCTAGTGTATTGAACATTCCTACCATAAGTGCTGGCTCTGCTGCAGTGGTTGGAGTTGATCGCACCGGTGCTATTGCTATTACTACGCCTGCCGTAGCTGCAGGTACTTTGATCTTTGGTGCTGGCGTTGCTGGTGGCACGGTTGTTGTTAACAACAACCAAAAGAACGGCATGCGCAATCAAGACGGTAACGACCAAGGTACCGGCACTTCACGTGATGGTTTCCGTGGTACGGAAGACCTCGGCGGTGGCATGAAGGCCAACTTCCTGCTGGAAATGGGTCTGCGCGTTGATGACGGCGGTGTTACAACTGGTGCTGGCAACGTGAACTCCTCTGGCGACAGCGGCGGTAACGTGTTTGGCCGTAATGCTTGGGGCGGTTTGTCTGGTGGTTTCGGCGAAGTGCGCCTTGGCCGTCAAGTTCTAGGTTCTTACGGCGTATTCTCTAGCTCAATTTCAGCTGGTTCAAGCAATGGCTTGTACGATGCTGCTACTGGCACGGCTCCATTGATTGGTGGCGTACGTTTCAGCAACGCCATCCGTTACTTGTCGCCTACTCTCGGCGGCTTTAAAGCCAGCGTGATGTTGGCTGCACCCGAAACTGAAGGTGACACCAGCACCAGCAGCACCGCTACACCTATCAACACCGGTGTTGGCGTTGTTACCAGCACATCAGCTTCACGCCGCACTGGTGTTGACCTGGCTCTGGAGTACGCTAACGGCCCAGCCTATGTTGGTTTTGGCTACAACACACGTGATACAGCCAACGTTACTGGTGGTTTCACAACCAACAGCGCATTGGCTGGTGTCGGTAACAACCTTTCCAACAATCCAGGCCGCGTTAACGCATGGACATTGGGCGGTTCTTATGATCTGGGTGTTGTGAAGCCATTCATCAACTACACACGTCAAACCACCAAGTCGGATCGTCAGGACTCGTTCACGCCTGCTCCAGGTGGATTCGCTGCTAGCATTAGCAACGTGAACGACATCACTGTGCGTGCATGGTCTATCGGCCTGCGTGCTCCAGTTGGCGCCTTCACCGTCATCGCCGGTTACGGCCGTGCTGTGACCGACGGCGTGAACAACGTTGTAGCTACGCAAAACGTTGCTGGTGCTCAAGGTTCGCAAGTCACCGTTGGCCGTGTTGCTAACTCACAGACCCGCAATGCGTTCCAGTTGGGCGCTCAGTACGCTTTGTCCAAGCGCACTCTGGTTGAAGCTAACTACGGTTACAACCGCCTGCAGAACAACACTGATGCGCAAAGCACCAACAACTTCTTGGCGGCATCTGGCGTTCAGACCATTCGCTCAAGCGATCGCAGCAGCGCCTTCAACGTTGGCCTGAAGCACTCTTTCTGATTTGAGGCTGGCCTTGCGCCAGCTTTGATTTGGATTTAGTCAAAAACCGCCTTGCTGCAAAGCTGGGCGGTTTTTTTTATGTTTGTTTATTTAAATTTTCAGGCTGCCTAAAGTATGAACAGCATTCTTAAAATTTCCACGGTGTGCGCTGTTTTTTTTCAGCTTGTTGCCTGCGGTTCTGCGCCACTGGCACCTGACAGCCGCGCCGTTCAAAGCCCATGGGC
>JANPPC010000037.1:0-5110 GCA_031428275.1 Bdellovibrio sp. | reverse complement strand
CAGACGTGCTTTTGGATTTAGGAATTTTAATAATTATAGATTAAGAGTGCTTGCACTTTGTGGATGGAATGGAATAATAAATAGAACTAGAAAACTTCATTAACTTGAAACTGCGATTCCCCCTCTGATTGAGTAGAACCTGAATTGCGCACGTTTCTATTTTCCGAATACTGAGCGTATTAATGCGGAAGGCATGAACGTTCGAATACTTTTCAAACTGGTGCGCGAGAGGGGACTTGAACCCCTACACCTTTCGGCTCTGGCTTCTGAGACCAGCGTGTCTACCAATTCCACCACCCGCGCAGTTGAAAAGACTCGGGGTTAATATAGCGCTCGTGACCAGGGTCTTCTACTAAAAAATATTATTTATCAACCATTGTCAAAGTCATGGTGATCAGGCCGTTTACCAGGCGGCGAAGCTCGGGTAAATTGTCTGAAGAAGCTTTGATGCCTTTCGTGGCCATACTTAAGATATGAGCTAAGTCTTTGGGTGATAAGTCGGTCTTCTTTTTCATGGCCGGCTTTAGCACCGTAACGACACAAGCTTCAAATTCTTTGTAAATCTGATTCACACTGTCGGGAACGATATCGGCAATGGTGCTTAACATTTCGCGGCCGCTTTCGTTATCGATCGCAGAGGCAAAAGGTTTTACGATCCAGATATCAAATAGGCATTCAAGTTGGTCACGTAGATTTTTTTGCTTTATTAATTGTTTGCCGGTCTCGTGATGATTATTTTCAATACTTAATTGGATGAGGGCATCGATAATCGCCTCTTTGTTTGCGAAGGCAGAATACACAGACGGCCGGGATAGTTCAGAAGCTTCGGCAATCTCGCTCATGTTTACTTTTTTGAAGCCATGGCGAAAGAATAGCTTTTGGGCTGCCTCAATGATTTTAAGCTCTTTTGTATTCATCGCTAGATCCTCTAATCTTTACACTTTACAAAATTTGTAAAAGTGTTAACATGTTTACAGTTCATGCAATCTGTAAAGTAACACAAATGGAGCTATCAATGGATCAAAAATTTCTATTTAATCGCCCGGCCAAGGGTTTTGCAGCGTTCGAAAAAGGTGGGCCTATGAAGCCCTGGTCGTTTAATCGCCGCGCGATTCGTGAAAATGACGTCGCGATTAAAATTCTTTATGCGGGTATTTGCCATAGCGATTTGCACGCAATCAAAGACGGTTGGGCCGGTGAATTTCCGATTGTGCCTGGGCACGAGATCATGGGCGAAGTGACCGAAGTTGGGGCCAGTGTTTCTGAGTTCAAACCGGGGGATCCCGTTTTAATCGGAACCATCGTTGATTCGTGTCGGGTCTGTGACCCCTGTAAGCAAGAGATCGAATCTTACTGTCGTGCATTTCCAACTTTAACCTATGATGGCTTAGATCGAATCGATGGCGCACGCACACGAGGCGGATTTTCGGACAGTTACGTCGCCGATAAAAAATTTGTTTACCATTTACCTGCGGGAATTAAGCGCGAAGCGGCGGCTCCGCTAATGTGTGCAGGCGTTACCGTTTATTCACCACTACGTCATTGGAAGGTCGGGCCAGGGCAAGTTGTTGGCGTCATTGGTATCGGCGGGCTAGGCCACTTAGCCGTTAAATTTGCACGGGCGATGGGTGCGCATGTCGTTGCGTTTACGACTTCGGCCAATAAAGTTGAAGAGGCTTTAAGTTTAGGAGCGCACGAGGTTGTTTTATCGACTGATGCAAAACAAATGGAAGCGCAGGCTTACCGCTTTGATTTCATTTTAGATACCGTTTCAAAAAAATATAATATGAACCCCTTTATTATCGCATTGAAACTGGATGCAACCCTGTGCTCGTTAGGAATTCCGGATAGTTTTGATTTAAAACCAGTGCTTCTAACGATGGGCCGTCGCCGTCTTTCAAGTTCGGGGGTTGGCGGAACCCGCGAAACAAAAGAGATGTTAGATTTTTGCGTTCAACACAATATTTATTCAGAAATAGAAATGATTCAGCCAAGTGAAATTCAAAACGCATTAGAACGTCTTGAAAATAACGACGTTCGCTACCGTTTCGTGATGGATATGACCAAAGGTATCTGAAGCTTGATTCTTTAAGTGAAGGTTTGATTTTGACATAAAAAAAGCCGACTCTACAGTCAGCTTTGATTAAAAATGGTGCCCAGTGAGGGAGTCGAACCCCCATGCCTTGCGGCGCTAGGTTCTAAGCCTAGTGTGTCTGCCAATTCCACCAACTGGGCACAGACGAAAACAGATAAGTAGTAGTAGCTAACTAAATACTAAAAAGCAAAAACTACTTTTCAGCGGTTAACTTTTTGTACTCTGGAGAGCGCATTAAGTTAGCAAGTTCTTTTTCAGAGTCCATCTCGATACGAACTAACCAACCTTGATTATTTGGATCGTCGTTTAAAGATGAAGGGTCGTCCATTAACGAAGTGTTAACTTCGATAACGGTACCAGAAACCGGGGCGTAAAGATCTGAAACGGCTTTAACCGACTCGACAACGCCAAAAGTTTGGTTCTGAGTTACCTTTTGTCCTTCTTCAGGAAGATCTACGTAAACGACTTCGCCTAATTGGTCTTGAGCGAATTCAGTGATTCCCACGGTAACGATGTTCTCGTCAACTTGAGCCCATTCGTGATCTTTAGAGTAGTAATATTCTTCTGGTACGATAAAAGCCATGGGATTCTCCTATAAAGCTGTAAAAAGCTAACTAACTAAATCAGAAACTAAAACGATTATCCTTTATTTACAAAAGGAGTTTTCACGACACAAGCTTTAACTAATTTTCCGCGAATATCGACGAAAAAGTTCGAGCCTTCTGTTGAAACTGAAGTTTCAACATAGGCGATTCCGATCGGTTCATCAAGCGTTGGCGAATGAGTTCCGCTGGTAACGACGCCTATTTTTTCGCCATCTTGTTTTTTGATTTCATAACCTTGGCGCGGAATGCCTCGTTCAAGCATCTTGAAGCCGACAAGCTTACGTTTTAAGCCGCCTTCTTTGCCTTTTAAAATTATCTCTTTACCTAAGAAGTCTTTCGCGTTTGGTTTGATGGCCCAACCCAAAGTGGCTTCGTAAGGATTCGTTGTGTCATCGATTTCGTGCCCATAAAGCGAGAACTTCATTTCTGTGCGAAGTGAATCTCGAGCGCCAAGGCCGATTGCTTTTGCGCTAGCAGAATTGTCATTCAGTAAGGCCTGCCATAATTCGCTTGTACCTGCCGCATCAACAAAAACTTCGCAGCCTTTTTCTCCGGTGTACCCGGTTGTTGCGATCATAATGGTGTGATTTTTAAATTTACCAACTTTGATTTGGTTACGACCCATTTCAGAAACTTTAATGGGCGCGAAAACCGAGTCACATAGTTGTAAAGCTTTCGGCCCCTGAATCGCGATCTGGCCCCAGATACTTGATTCATCGCTGATGTCGGCGCCCTTATTGTGTTCGGTCATCCACGCAAAATCTTTATCTTTGTTAGATGCATTAACGCAAACTAAGTAATCCGCATTTTTAACCAGACAATAGACAAAAATATCGTCGACCAATCCACCTTGAGTATTTGGTAATAATGAATAGTGCGCTTGCCCCGCTTCTAAAGTGCTGACGTCATTAGTGGTTAGCCATTGTAATGCTTCAACGGCTTTTGGTCCCTTAACGCGAATTTCTCCCATGTGGGAAACGTCGAACAAACCAACTTCATTTCTTGTGTGCGCGTGTTCTTCTTTTAAGCCTTCGTATTGCACGGGCATCATCCAGCCGGCAAAATCAACAATGCGGGCATTTAGTTTAACGTGTTCATCATAAAGCGGAGTTTTTTGCTGTGTATTTGACATAGGAAACATCTAACATTCGCGGCCTTGGCCAGTCATCAATAAATCAAAAGCTTAATGCGTATCTGAAATATTTATGATTTTTCAGTGATTATTTGGCAATTTTCTTTAACGCGAATTTCGTTCGATTTTAGCTCGTGATTTTCTGTTATTTTGACCAGTTCTCCGCGGGGAATAGTTTGAGTTTTTCCTTCTTTGTGCATCCAAGTTAGAAACTCGCGTTCTTCATTACGGCAAACCATCTGGCGGGTTTTACCTTTTTCTTTTCGTGAATCACCGGTTAGGCGGCCATCATTTTTTGAGAAAGTGGCAGCGGGTTTTTTACGCGCTAACAGATAACTTGTCGTAATAGTTTTATTTTTCATCGGCAAAAGTTGATCGACTTGCCAAAACCAATCAGGTGCATCGACGACAAAACGATCGTGACACCAATCCGTCGCAGATTTTGTTAGTAGGGGGCAAGCTTGCTGATGCACGCACGGAGCCCAAATCGAATAGCCTTTTTCGATTAGCTGCTGGCGAAGTTGTAAAAGTTTTCGGCCGTCTTGACTTGTTGCGGGCTCAAGAATCATTAATGCTTCGGCTTGATCCCAACCGGCCGGTAATTTTTCGATCTCGGTCATTGAATATGAAAAAACTAAACAGGTTCTGTTTTTTTGGTCTAGAAAAGGTTTAAATTCTAGGCGGGTCGATAATTCTGGGTTGATTAAATCTTTATGCATATCTGCGAATGTGCGGTGTGGGCCACTGGATAGATCGACCAAAAACTGTTTTTTAATTTGGTTTTTTAATTTTAAATTCTGAGCTAAGGCAAAACTAGCTGTTCCGGGGCCCGATCCCCAATCGATAAAGTGGGTTAGGTCTTCGAAAAAATTAACGACTTGTCCGCGCTCGATCACCTTAGCGCACCGAATTTGATTCAAGGGTAAAAAATAATTTCGGTAAGCAATTTGGCAAAAATTTTCGTTCCACGGAGTTTCTTTGTCGGGATATTTAATATAATAATCCGACAATTTTAAAACGGCATCGGCGATTGCTTGAATGGGGTGACTCGGATTTTCGGCAAACATATTTTCTTGTAGCAGCTAAGCCCAGAAAATGCAAAAGGCGAAGTAGCTAACGCCAATTCGCCTTAAGAAGTGGAGTGCGGTGAAGATTTCGTAGTCTAGTTGGATTATCAAAATGAGACAGGCTTCCTGATTTGTAACAATAAATCCGATACGGATTGAAAGTGAGAATCAGAAATGACAGATCCAAAGAAAAATAAAAAATGGCCACTTG
>JANPPC010000036.1:0-8160 GCA_031428275.1 Bdellovibrio sp. | reverse complement strand
AAGTGGCCATTTTTTATTTTTCTTTGGATCTGTCATTTCTGATTCTCACTTTCAATCCGTATCGGATTTATCGTTACAAATCAGGAAGCCTGTCTCATTTTGATAATCCAACTAGACTACGAAATCTTCACCGCACTCCACACACAGGGTGACAAATGCAACTAAAGTTGCGACAGACAAAGTTTTTTCCGTTAGATAAATCGCCACGATACTTCCGATCAGTGCCAACGGCACATTTAGCATGATCTGCAGGCTTAAAACCGACGAGTGAAAGTGTAGGTATAGAACCAGAAAAGTTCCGAGCAGAGCAAGGGCCGCAAGCCAAGCAATTCTTTGCGAAGCTTCTTGCTGACTTTCAAACTGGCCACCCAATTTTATAAAGTAACCATCCGGCAGTTTTACATTTTCGCTTATTCGCTTTTGAATATCCTGTACAATGCCGCCCAGATCTCGACCTTGAGAATTTGCTGACACAACGATTCGTCTTTGCATGTCTTCTCGGTTGACCATGTTAGGTCCGGTACCCTGATAAATATTTGCAACCTCAGACAGTTTGATTTTTTGCCCAGTCGGCAGCGTTTTTACTAACGTCTCGCCAATTTTTTCTGGCGTTGCTTTAGACGCATCATCAAGTTTAATGAAAACATCGTAGCGGCGCTGAGCTTCAAGGAGTTGCGTTACGGTTTCGCCGTTGAGGGCGATCTCCATGTCTTCGGCAAGTGCACCAGAGCTTAATCCGTACTTTGTACCCGCATCGCGATCTAAAGCGATTTTAAGCTGTGGAATCAACACCAGGGGTTCTGTTTGTAAGTCGACAATGCCAGGAATAGTCCCGAGTGCATCGTAAATCTGGCCACCAATTTTTCTAAGTTCGCCAAGATCCGGACCAAATACTTTTACGGCAATCTGCGCACGAACGCCCGAAAGCAGATGGTCTAAGCGATGGCTGATCGGCTGGCCTAAATTGACATACACATCGCCAACCTTTTCAACTTTTTCGCGAAGTTCTTTTAAAACAACGTCGCGTGATCTGCCGCCAGTTTTGAAGTCGACATCAATTTCATGCCAGTGAACACCTTCGGCATGTTCATCCATCTCTGCGCGGCCGGTTCTGCGTACGGTTGATTTCACTTCGGGAATCGACAACATGGCTTCTTCGATTTTCATTCCAAGTCGATCAGATGCCGCTAGCGAAATACCTGGTGCGCCAGCAACGCCTATGGTTGCAGTGCCTTCGTTAAAATCGGGTAGAAAATTTCTACCCATGAGTGGTAGTAACGCAAGCGATGCCAAAAGTAGTACTCCGCAACCGGCCAGAATCGTAAGGGGGCGGGGAAGAGTGAATTCTAATACCAACATCGCCGCAGATTTTAATTTTCTGACAATCCAGCCCTCTTTATGTTCTTGCATAGCTTTCGAGTTCGGCAGCAGATACGAACATAAAACCGGTGTCACAGTTAATGAAACGACAAGTGACGCAATAATTGAAACGATGTAGGCGACGCCTAAAGGTAAAAACAGTCGCCCTTCAATACCGCCCAACGCAAAAAGTGGAAGAAAAACTAAAACTACGATGACGGTCGAAAGTACGATTGAATTTCGTACTTCGCTGGATGCTTCGTAGATCACGCGCAAATAGCCTTTTGGCGAGCCAGCGTTTGTATTTTCACGAAGTCGGCGAAAGACGTTTTCAACATCGACGATCGCATCATCAACCAGTTCACCAATTGCGATCGCAAGCCCGCCCAGCGTCATTGTGTTAATGGTAAGTCCCATAAATTTGAAAACAATGGCGGTTACCAAAAGACTTAAAGGGATCGCGACAAGCGTAATTGCGGTTGTGCGGAAGTTCATCAGAAATAAAAATAAAATGACGGCAACCATTAAAATACCGTCGCGCAAAGCCTCTTCGACGTTGCCGATGGCGGCTTCAATAAAATGTGATTGCTTAAACAGATCCGTTTCAAGCTTTACGCCGGCCGGAAGTGTTTTTGCAAAATCGTTGAGTTCTTTATCGATGGCGCGGGTTAACTGAATAGTGCTGGCGGTTGGTTGTTTTTGAACGGTCATGATAACTGAGTGACGAGCGTTAATACTTCCTTCGCCGCGTTTTGTTTTCGCACCGATTTTAACTTGGGCCACATCTTTGACACGCACGGGCTGACCGAAATGCATTGCGACTAATGAGTCTTCTATTTCTTGCAATGAAGTGACTCGGCCGATTGGCCTGATCAGAAATTCTTTATCATTCAGATCAATGAAACCTCCAGTTGTGTTTTGACTGATTCGGCCCAAAGCTTCTTTTAAGTCTGAAAGCGAAAGCCCCTTACGTTGCAATTTCTCGCTCGAAATTAAAATTTGATATTGCTTAACTTCGCCACCCATCACCACAACTTGACTAACCCCTGGAACGGTCATCAGTCTTGGACGTAAGGTCCAATCAGCCAGAGTTCTAAGTTCCATTGGCGAAACTTTATTTTCGGGACTGGTTAGCCCAACAAATTGAATTTCGCCCATGATCGAAGTGACGGGCCCCATTGTGGGTTTAATCCCGGGCGGAAGTTGTCCTTCAAGAAGTTGTAATCTTTCGGCAATAAGTTGGCGATTTTTGAAAATCTCTGTGTCCCAATCAAATTCGACGTAGATGATCGCAATGCCGATGCCGCTGGTTGAACGTACGCGAAGCACGCCAGGCGTTCCGTTTAAGATGGCTTCGATCGGAAGCGCAACCAGTGTTTCAACTTCTTCCGGGGCTAGGCCATGAGCCTCTGCAAGAACTGTAACGGTTGGTCTGTTCAAGTTTGGAAAAACATCTACGGGAAGCTTGGGCACGAGCCAGGCTGCGTAAGCAGATACGGCTGCCGTAAATAGTAATATTAAAAAACGATGACGTAGCGAAAACTGAATAAAAAAGTTCAGCATGGCTCTCCTTAAAGGGCATTAAATTCAAATGGGGTCATCACCTGCAAAGACATAATGCGATGAATTCTGGTTAGGTAAACTTATTTTTTTAGAAAAAGGTGCGACTAAGATGCTATCGGAGGGCGAAAAATAGAACCCAGTCCGGGCGCCAGAGGCGGCTGTAAAGACTGGGGACGTGGGTATTCAGGGCGATTGAATTCAAAAGCTATAAATGTTGTGTAGTTCGGAGACGCATGAAGAGGGCTTGCCGCAACAAAAAATACATGCGTGTGGCTTGCTTCGTGTTCACCTTCATGGTCATGTTCATCAGGAGTTTCGCCGTGCGCAAGATCATCATCGTGTTCGTGTGATTGGTGTTCGTGAGCCGGTTCGGAATGCGAATGAGTCACGAGAATTTTTTCGAGCCCTTTAATTGAGTTACCTGCGTTCATCTGCGCAACACTTGCGAAGTAAACGGCGAAAATAAGTAGGCCCAACAAAATACGCATGCGTTGAATCCAGCTTATTCCTGGAAAAAATGCAAACACATTTCGAAATATTAAAAAGCAGAGTTGTTTCGTCATGAGATATATTTAGTTAACTCTTTGATTTCTTTCAAATCGAGGTCTTCATGATTTTCGTCTAAGCAGTGTTCGATATGGTCGTGAACATAAGTGCTTTTCGCTGCCAGAATTGCTTTTGATACAGCGTGAAGTTGTCTTGCGACATCCACGCATTCACGTTTATCTTCAATCATTTTAATGACGGTTTCTAAATGACCCTTCGCTCTTTTTAAACGTTTTGAAACTTCTGCGTGACTTGCATGTTGTTTTTTATGGGCCATGGGTATATATCCCCTCCTGGGGGATAGGATGTCAAACAGTTTATGAAAAATTTTTTAAATTCGGAAAAGCAACTTTTACTGAGTCGATTATTAACTAGGTCTGGCGATCAGGCTTGGGATTTCGTTATCCCATTCGCACTTCTTCACGCCTTCCCCGGGCGCTTACAAATCGCTGCGCTTTACTACTTGATAATTAAGATCGGTGCCTTTGCAATCACGCCCACCGTTGGCAAATGGATTGATTCAACTGAGCGAACGTTCGTTGTGAAAACGGGAGTTTGGATTCAGTTCTTTGCCGTAGCTGCTGGAATGATTTGTTTTTGGTTCTTAGATGTTGAAGCGCATAACGGGGGAACTATTACGAATACCCCCTCGGTATTAATTCATTTTTTTTCGCTTTGCTTGGCGGGGATTATGGCCTCGCTTGGTTCGTTGATCACCGAAATATCCGTAGGCAATGATTTGGCGCCAGCACTTGTTTCGCCAGAGCGTTTAACTGTTTTTAATAGCTGGCTTAGAAGAATCGATTTAGGTACAGAAGTCGGTGGCCCAATATTAGCCGGTTTTTTATTTTCTTTAGAATCATCTTCAGTTCATTTGTTCGGTCTTGTATTAATCGCGTTCTGGAACTTGATTTCTTTTATTCCTGAATATTTTCTTTTGAAGAACGTCGTTAATAAATCTGGCTTAAAGAATAAAAAATTAAATTCACAAACTGGCTGGCGCGAATTGTTTCAGTTTAGTTTTAAAGATTCGGTTCGTAGTCCCATTTTCTTACTTATTTTTAGTTATGCTTTACTTTGGCTTTCGGTTCTGAGCCCCCACGGAGTTTTGTTAGCGGGTTACTTAAAAGATAAGGTTGCATTACCTGAAACAGAGATTGGATTATTTAGAGGATTAGGTGCACTGTTCGGTTTGGTCTCAACTTTTACATTTCCTTTCTTGGTAAAAAAACTTGGTCTTATAACGAGTTCAAAAGCACATCTGACTTTTCAAGCCATAACGTTGACGATCGGAATTTTTGCTTTTCATTCGACGGCGGCCTACGGAATTTATGTTTTTCTGCTTATGGTTCTATTTTCCCGAATTGGTTTGTACGGTTTTTCGAGCGGCGAGTTTGAATTGCGCCAGCGACTGATTCCAGAGCAACGTCGAGGCGAGTTGAATTCATTAAGTGCGGTCATGACAACTTTAGCCACAATCGTTCTTTTCTCGGCCGGAAGTATGTTGCCAGGTACCGACGACTTTAAATACTTAGTGTATGCATCTTTGGTTGCAGTCATTTTGGCGAACATATTATTTTTTAAGTGGACTCAAAATCAGAAAACTTTGATTTAGAAAGAAAAATTTGGATGCCCTTGCCCACTATTAAGCAATGTTAGTCCACCCCTTGATTTTGTTGAGTTTTTTCAAAAATCGTCAACTTCTATTTTCGACGTAGCAGCCCCACTTTACCGAAAAGGCCTATCTGTCACCGATATTGCCGAGCAAACTGGATTGGCTCGCACTTCAATTTGGAATTCCCTGCGTGCGCATAAGGCGAAGCTTCGACCTCAAGACCCCATATCCTATGATCGGTGGCGCCAGGGGCGGGGAAAGATGAGGGCACGGCCTCCCTATGGATTTTGCTATTTCCAAGGGCAAGTCATCAAAGACCCCAAAGAATACCCCTCACTTCAATTGATCCAAAGTTTGTGGAAACAAGGCACGAGTATTAGTTCCATCGTTCGTAAGCTTGATGAAAAAGGAATCAAGACTCGGATGAAAAAGCCATGGAGCTATAATGTTATCAAATCCATAATCGGACGTCTTCAAAACGGTTCAATGGATCATTTAATTTCGTCAGCTAAACAAAAGAAATCAAAAGCCAATTCACCGGAGGTCAAAAATGAATCTCGATAAACTTTTTACTTGGGTCATTGCAGTGGTTATCATCTATTCAACGATAGGAAAGCTTGATGTTCTTCAAACCTGGATCTGGCGGGCTCAAGCCAAGCTTATCTATGAATCACGCACTGAGACTTGGGGTAGTCCAAGATTCTTTCCGTTAAGCCAATAAAAGTAGGCGGGTACCGAAAAAATAATCGCCATGGAGGATAGTCGCCACCTAGGTTTAATGATCTAAATCTTCGAACTTATTTAGATTTTAAATTCTCAAGATGGCGGGCATTCGCCATCTGCGCGCTCGGATTTTTCCTATAACGAATTAAATTTCGTTCGCGAAAACAATAACTTATAAAATGTTATCGCATCAGTCTGCTCTAGTGCAGTTTCTTGCAATTTCGATTCGTAGGATTTTTAACCCGTAACTGAGGAGGTGAACCTATGAATTTGAAAAATGAGATTAAGAGAGTGATGCTATGATGGCGCAACCAATTTCGTCTGCCGCTACCGATAGCCGAGCGGTGTTTTTATACGTGCGAGTTTCAACCCTAGATCAAATCGGCGGAGCCGAAAGTCAGACTCGCGCTCTTACTGACTGGTGCACAAAAAATCAAATTACAAACTTCGAGATTTTCACAGATCACGGAATTTCAGGTGCTAAAGAAAGTAGGCCTGCACTGAATCGTTTGATGGAACGAGTTGAATCAGGTCTTTGCAGTCAGGTTGTAGTTTTTCAGTTTTCGCGTTTTGCTCGAAGCACCACTCATTTACTAAAAGCTCTTGAAAAATTTAAAGAAAAGAAAGTTCTATTTCACTCAATTTGCGAAGCCATCGACACGGAATCACCTATGGGTCTAGCGCTATTTACTATTTTAGGTTGCTTGAGTCAGCTAGAGCGAGAGCTAATACGTGAACGCGTGCGAGCTGGAATGAAAAACGCTAAAGCAAAAGGCGTCAAGATCGGGCGAGTGCGAAAGAGAAATTCGATGCTGATTGAAAGCTTGCTTGATGCAGGACTTTCGTTTCGAGAAATTGCGAAAATTGCCCGTTGCAGCCACGGAAGTGTCAGCGCTCAGAAAAAAGAGTGGCAGAGTAAAAAGACAGAGACCGAAAAACAGAAAATGGCAAAAATCGCGGATGAAATTAAAGAAAGCGGTATTGATAAAACCTTAGAAAAAATGAAATCTATGAATTTGTCGGACGAAATGGTGACAAAGGTACAAGAAAAACTTGAAGCAGATGCCCGCGAAAGCGTAAGGAAAATTCAAGGGCAAATTGCTTATGAGACCTACGATTGACATCGTATTCGAACGGCCCCTCACGGGGCCTTTTTTTTGTTTGGTGTGAACAAAAGGTTCTTTGAATTGATCTTTGGCCGAAAGTTAAAAAAAGACGCTCCAAATTTTCGTGACTTTTTGGACCTAAAAACTTTTTATAAACGAAATCGATCAGTAGTGGCGCTACGTCTAAGTACCTTCGTCGATTTCAAAACCACTTCAATAGGAAGTGGTTGATGATTGTATTCAGATCATCTAACATGGGTTTTGTTCAGGAGCGGAAAAATTCCAATTCTTAGTTACAAAGAATTTCAGGGAAAGCTTCGCAAACAGCAGACTTTTCTGCTTCAACTGCGATTGTTGCGAAATATAATCCGCCTTCTAAACCTTCAGTCTCGAACCCATCAACCTTGGTCGTACACGCTGCGGACTTAACCCTTAAATTGTATGCTTGGGTATTTTGAAGCAAGGCATTTAATTTAGTATTACAAGCTTTCAATGCGGCTTCTCTGTTACCTAAACTAAAAGAGAACGCACCCGATCTAATGGTCCAATTTGCGATTGGTGTTGCTTGAGAAATTGAAAAAGTAAAAAACGTTAATGAGGCTAAAATAGTTTTTTTAAACATGGAAATCTCCTAAAGAGTTAAATGTATAATATGAAAAGAGTTAAACTGCACCACACCAGGAAAATTTTACTGGTTAGAAACCAAATCTAAATGGCTAACCCGCGTTTAATTTGAATTAGAGCTATTTGGGGCTACCCGACGACAGTTAATGGCAGCCCTCTTTCAAAGGCGCTTCTGATGGAAGCATCCTTATGGGGCTAAAGTTTTTACAACCAGAAAACTGACTAATGAGTTCTCTTTTTCGCTCATATTTTTCGATTTTTAGGTTTACTCGGTTGGCGGTGATTAGAAAGCCCACTAAACCGATTGCCTGCTGGCATTTGTGAGCACGGCCAAAGACCCGCCATTTTTCATGGCCTAACTTGAAGCGCTCGCTGTGAGCGCCGAATCTCCACAATGAAGTCCTTTTGTTCACCAAGATTAAAATTTTCCATTTTGAAAATTCAGAAATCCTAAAGCAATTAAAGGGTTAACGGCGTATTTGTTCAGGATATTTTCTGAAGTAAAATTTATTTTTCAAAAAAAGTCGCTTCAAAAAACTTCTTTCTTGAAATTTAAAATTTATTTTTAGGATGTTTCTGAAGCGCAATTGTTTAATGAAATTATGTTTTTCGGTGCGACTTCGT
>JANPPC010000035.1:0-25919 GCA_031428275.1 Bdellovibrio sp. | reverse complement strand
ACGAAGTCGCACCGAAAAACATAATTTCATTAAACAATTGCGCTTCAGAAACATCCTAAAAATAAATTTTAAATTTCAAGAAAGAAGTTTTTTGAAGCGACTTTTTTTGAAAAATAAATTTTACTTCAGAAAATATCCTGAGCAAATACGCCGTTAACCCTTTAATTGCTTTAGGATTTCTGAATTTTCAAAATGGAAAATTTTAATCTTGGTGAACAAAAGGACTTCTTTGTTAAAAATTAGAAATCCAACAGCTGGCGAAAAGCGACTAAGCTTGAAACAAAAATTTGGTCAACCTCAGTACTTTCTTGAGCAAATGGCCGAATATATGAAAGATGGAGACGTCGCCTCTGTGACTGATCTTATTGCTTCATACATTTCAAATTCAGCAAAATATGAAAACCAAGAACAGTTCGCTAAAGCAATCGGTACCACCCGACAAACTCTTCACAGAATGCTTTCACATAACGATAATGTTTCGATTAAAATATTTTTCAATGCGATCGAACAGATTCATCAAGATTCTCGGTAAGGTTTACTTAAAAATTAAGACCACTTTGAGGCTAAGACATTTGAAGCTGTAATTCCACGATTGGCCTTTATACAAAACTCAATGAGACAAATAATTTTTTAAGAAATAATCACAGGATACATAGTTATAGGTGACGTTATGTTACGTTTAACAGCAACAGTTTATCCCATCGCTGTGTTTAAAAAACCCAAGCTAAATGCTTGGGTTTTTCACTGCCTTGAATATCCATGAGATTTATAAGATATCCAAGCTGCCCTCCATAATTTCACCGTTGCTAGTGTTTTCCATGCGAATCCTAGCTCCGACCTGTAAGTTTAATGGAAGTCCAGCTGCCCACCCTGACGTATCACCCGTTGCACCCGTAAGCACCAGTTCACCTGCTACGGCTGCAGCGACTGGATCAAATTCCATTAACATCGAACTTACTTTGAGATCATTGACATAAATATCTATGTTATCACCTGCAGTAAAACCCTCTGCAGCAAAGACAAATTTATAGTTTCCACCAGCGCTTTGATACTTTGCCAGGCCTTCACCTGATGCTGATTCCATTAACGTTACCAACCGGGTCTTTTTTTCCGTTACACGAGTTCCGCGCTTTGCTTCAGAAATATTTGCGCTAAAGCTGATTGCAATGATAGAGACCGCGCTTAAGATTGCGGTTGAAAACCAATTGGTGGATCCACGACTAATCATAAAATCTCCTTTTGTGTTTAAGTTTCGCTTACCATTTACAAAAGCAAAGTCTAAGCCGATGCCAAAGCCAACTTAATTGCAATAAAAAGAAATCAGCGAACGGCGCGCATTGAATTTCAACACATCCGCAACAAATCAATTAGTTAAGTGCTGGAATGTTTTCAAGATAAATGAAAAGTGTTTTAGTCTGTGGCAGCTGCTTGATGCTTTGACACTGCCCTTGGTATTAGACTGAGATATTCCTAGAATCTGTTTATAGAATTAAAAGCCTAAAATTTACTGGCAAGACCAGCGGCTAAGACATATAAAGCTGTAATTCCACGAGTGGCCTATTTACAAAACTCAATCAGACAAATAATTTTTTAGGAAATAATCACAGTGTTAAATTTTAGGAAGCCTGTCGCTTTCTGATCTTATCAAAAATATCCCGTGTGAAAGCATAACTGCTTATTTTTTTTCTTAACCACGTCAATTGAAAATCAAGGCGGACCTGTTTTAAGGCTGAAGCTCCCTATCCGAGGGCTACATTAAAAAATTTTGAATGCAAATTTTTGCAATGAGAATCAGAGAATTCAATTACTCTTTAAAGTCTGAATGACCTTCGCGCTTTGACTGCGACAACTGCTTCAGAATTTCTGCAGCTTTTGCATTATCGTTAGCTTTAAAAGCGGCTGTTAATTGCTGTCCTAGAGCGCTAGCTTGATCTAAAGCTTTAAAAAGGCTTCTGTCGCTTTCGTTTTTTCTGGTTCAGATAAACTGCGAACTGTCGTTGGAAGAAATTTTTTTGCGTTTACTAATAACTGCGCAAAATCGTCTGCAACAATAGCCGAGTCTGCGTTCAATGAAGAATCTTTCACCTGTATCAAATTTTTTTTAAGATCTTCGCCCATTGCTTTCATCGTTCCTTTTAAATCTGAAGGCATTGGGTTTGATTGGGCAGCCGCTAAATTCACTGCAAATAGAATCGCGAACGATAGCATCACTTTTTTCATAATCTTCCTTTTCTCAAATTGGGATTCTTGAATAGTGTTATTAGAACGCTCTTCGAAAGATTAACTAGCGATAAACATTCCAACTTTAAAATTGATTTTATTTGAATAGAGCCTAAATTTACAAATAAATGCTTTACAGTGCTACGCTTAAGGTCACTGCAAAAATAGAAAGCCTTTTAGTTGCCGATACGACAACCCACGATGACTTCAGTCGATTTACCTAGGTCGCTTAGACAACGATATTTTTCACGAATCGTAAGTGTAGAATCTTGAAGGTCGGCTATTTTTTTATAACTCATTAGCGGATCACCATCGCCGCACACAGAGCCGCCCTGACGTTTGGCGTTTTCTGTAGATACAATTAAAATAGTTGAACCAGAACTTTGTACGTTCGAATCCTTTAAGAGAATGACTGGGGCGAAATCTAGGCCCGCACTAATTGTTAAAATATCATCGGCCCCCGAGCGAATCACCTGAATTTCGCAGGCACGACCGTCTTCATCCTTAACCACGCCACCGTTGTAAGTTGAAAAAAGCGAACCTTTCTTTCCGACTAGATCTGTAATTTCTTTTGGCGCTGTAGTACCCGCAAATACAATCGATGGTAAGGTCATTGCTAATAGAATTACTTTTTTCATTTTTATCTCCGGCGGTTAAGTTGTTCGGTCTTAAGCCGTTTTTGCAAACAATGTGCTGTTTCAAACCGAACCTATTCAGATTCAGCAACTAAATGTGTCGGGCTTTATGATAGCTGGCAAAAAAAGGCTTTTTCAAATTGCATTTTACAGGTTGAAATCAAGTCTGCCGATCAACTAGATCGGCAGGCTGTATCGACATATACGGTACATAACCTGCGAAAACTGCGAAAACATTCCGCCCGTGTTGTATTCAATCTCATATCTTTTACAGATCGCTTTTACTTTGACTGATATCTCGGCGTAGCGCCGAGCCGGAATATCCGGAAAAAGATGATGTTCAATTTGATGACTTAAATTACCAGTCATGATGTGCAACAGCTTTCCGCCTTTCAAATTCGATGAACCTAAAATTTGACGTAGATACCAGTGGCCTTTGCTTTCGTTGACCAAAACACTGCGGTGAAAAATTTGTGCTTTTTTAGTAAAATGACCACAAAAAATAACCGTGAACGTCCATAAATTACGTATTCCGTTCGCCACCATATTACCGGCGAGGACCGATAAAAATTGGGTTCCGGCTAGCACGGGAAACAGCACGTAATCTTTCAAAACTTGAAAGCGAATTTTCTTTAAAACAGCTAAAAGCTCTGGTTTAAAGGTTTTCCATTCGAATCGGCCTCTGAAAACCTTTCCTAAGCGCAATTCTTGAATTGCAATTCCCCACTGAAATAAAATAGCAAAGATCACTGAATAAATGGGTTGAAAAAAATGAGCGAAAGACCAACGTTGATCGGGAAATAGTCTAATGATGCCGTAACCAATATCATCGTCGATGCCTTTGATATTCGTGTAGGTGTGGTGCTGAAAATTGTGGGTTTTCCTCCAGTTATTAGCCGTACCGGCGATATCCCATTCATAAGTTTTACCGTTGAAACTAGGATCTTTCATCCAATCATACTGACCGTGTATCACGTTATGGCCGAGCTCCATATTCTCTAAAATTTTTGAAAGACTTAGCATTAATGTTCCTAAAATCCAAGTCGGTGGAAAAAAACCAAAGAACAAAAGCCCCCGACCCACGATCTCGGTGTAGCGAACCGACTTTAATATTCGACGAATATACTTTGCGTCTTTTTCGCCTAAATTATTCTGAATTTCATCACGTATTTGATCGATTTCGGCGGCTAAATTATTTAACTCGATTTCTGACAAATGCACTTTTGCCATCTGGCTTGATTTCATTTTATTCACCTTTCAGTACAATCGCAGATCTTGGTTTTGAAACACAGATTTGAATTTCTTCACATGCCTCGGTCGAAAGAATACGATTTTTTACATTTAAAGTCAGACCCGTTTCTTTTAAGCAGGTGCAAGATTTGCAAATACCCATGCGGCATCCATGCACGGGCGTTAAGCCTTGTGATTCTAAAGTTTCCAAAATTGTTTTATTTGAACTAGCCCATATTTTTTGGCCGGCGTAATCAAGTTCATAAAAAGTTTCTTTAACGGGATCAAAGACTTCATTCACATTCACCAACGAAGCAAATTCTGCGTAGAATTTCTGCTGCTTCAATTGTGAAATTTTTTTTACTTCTTCTACAAAACTTTGTGGCCCGCAGGCGACGAATACTGTTTTATGGTTCAAAAATAATTTTTCGCTAATTCTATTTGAACCAGCACTTTTTTCACGCGTGGTATAAAAGAAGACTTTTAATAGCGGGAAAGTCTGCTGAAGCTGCAGAAGCTCAGCTTGAAAGCAAATTTCGCCTTCAGTTTGTGCCCAGTAATGAAGATCAATTCTTTCTTGTGCTTCGGCAAACTGAGCCCATTCAGAAATTAAGCTTCGTAGTGGCGTAATCCCAACTCCTGCCGCGCAGAATGTGTAGTGATTGGATTCAGGCAGCCGCGACCAAATCATTTCACCAAAAGCTTGGCTGATTTCAACGATATCACCGGCCTTTAGCGTGTCATGAATTTGCGTACTTACTTTTCCGCCCGGAATATTCTTAACGGCGATCTGCAAATACTTGCCATCGATTAAAGTTGGGCTGTACGTGCGAGAGTAACGCTGCCCGTTTGACGATGTGGTTAATAAAATGTGCTGGCCCGATTGAAATTGATGAAAATTAAAATTAGGCTTTAACGTTAGACTGGTTACGGTCTCAGTTAGCTTTTTCTTTGCAATTATTCTTGCAAAAATTCGTTCGACCGAAAACGTTGGCCAAAGTCTTTGAAGGTAGAAATCTAATACCAAAGGCTTCAAACCCCACCGCTTAAGATTTTGCAAAGACTTATCTTTTTGATTTACAATTTCACGCTTCATTTCTATTACTATACACTTGTATATACGAATGTATATTAAAATAAAGGTAAATCATTTTGTGGTGCCAGTTCTAATAGGTCTGTGCTAGGCTACGTTGTGTCAAAAAAATCTCAAGTAAAGACTCTACAAAATCGTTTAACTAAGTCTGCGGGCCGCAAAGCCGTGATAAGCCGCGAAGATGTGATTCATGCCGCGTTTTCTTTGGTGGGGCCAAATCGTAGCGTTTCGAGTTTAAGCCTACGCGAGATCGCACGCTCAGCGCATATTGCGCCGAATAGTTTCTATCGCCATTTTAAAGATATGGACGAACTTACTTTAGCGATGATCGCATTAGCTGGTCGTTCACTCAATCAACTTTTAGGTGAAGCACGCCGCCGTGTTTCGAAAGATAAAAGCGTTGTCGTGACCTCGATCGAAGCTTTTATGGATATGCTTGAGTCTGAAGAGCGCCTATTGCATCTGTTGTTACGCGAAGGCAGCGTAGGGTCAGATCGCTATCGAAATGCCGTCGAACAGTTTTTAACTCATTTCGAAGATGAGTTGTGTTTAGATTTGATTCGCCTGATGAAGGCTAGCAACCAGCAAATTATGTATCCGCACTTAGTTTCAAAAGCTATTACTCGGTTAGTTTTTGCACAGGGTGGATATATTTTAGATCGACCAAAGAAAGAGCATCCCATGATTAAAGAAGATTTAATTAAGATGGTACGAATGATCCTAATCGGCGGAGTTGCAAAGTAAGTAACTAAGTAAATTTTTCAAATAGAATTGAACCGATAATACTAACACATTCTTAATACAAACAATTGACCTCGCATGCTAGATTCTCAAAAAAAAGGGAGTCTTTATGAAATCATTATTTATCGGTCTTTTACTAGTCGTTAGCTCTA
Source organism: Bdellovibrio sp. (assembly GCA_031428275.1). Taxonomy (GTDB): domain Bacteria; phylum Bdellovibrionota; class Bdellovibrionia; order Bdellovibrionales; family Bdellovibrionaceae; genus Pseudobdellovibrio. Next base: position 19,848 of record JANPPC010000035.1, on the reverse strand, counting down.
ACGTTTACGCTGGGGCTGAAGAGCATGCTCAAAGCCAAACTTGTTATCGTCTTCAATTCGCGGTGGGTTCAACAATACCCACTGAACTTTGTGTAGAAGCTATTACGGTTAACCCCGCTACCGGCACAGTTTCAGTTTTTAGCTTCTTTCCTGAATATTCAGGCTACTATCAAAATTTGACACTTAAATCGACGAATCGCATCAGTGCAGACTTAACAGCGTACACTGCATCAGCAGTCGTTCGTGAAGCAAGCCAGTATGGCCAGTCTGAAAAATTAGTTTTAGAAATTTCGGGCTTAGTTGATCATTCAAACTACTCAAATGAAAAAGATTTAACTATCACGATGACTCAATTTTTAACAAATGAGTATCATGATTCACATGTTAAAGTACGCACGTACAAATACGTTCGCTAATCATTAAAGATTTTTTTTCTTATAGTACGCAGGTAAAGCCCAATTTTATAAGTTGGGCTTTTTTTTGCCCAGAGCTTCGCCCGAAGCCTGATTTCGTCTCAATTTTAGAATTTATTTTTTGTGCCTCATCTTAATACGAAACTCGACCCAACAGCAATCAATTGAATATAGGTATAAGTTCGTCATTTTAGTTGTTCTAAAACAAGATTTTGGCCGTCTATGAAGTTTGCAGCTGTAAACTGCAAAGACAATTTTCTTGTGTTTTTTTTAACGTCATTTTTTAAAACTTAAGGCCAATGCTTGATGAACCGAAGTAACTATTATGAAAATAAAAATCATTCGATCAATGTTAGCGCTGGTTTCAATTTCATTTACGTTAGCTTCGTTTCAAAACTGCTCGAGAGTTCGGTTTTCGAAGGCTACTAATCTTGCCAATTTACCGGTCGTGGGAGCCTCTGTAATTGATCCATCAATTCCGATGGACCCGACTGACCCGGGAACAGATACGCCTACATGTACATTCAATGGCATTTCTTATTCAGAGGGTCAGAATGTTTTGGCTTTTCAAAACTCGACTGCTCCCTTTGGTGAATCTTGTTTATCTGAGAATCGCGTGTGCAGTAGCGGTATTTTAAGTGGAAGCTTCAGCTACGCAACTTGTTCAGTCGGCGTAGCGAAAGCTTGTCTATTTGATGGTCGCACCATCGCGCATGGTGCCTCGGTACAAGCCGCACAAAATTCAACCGTTGCTTTCGGAAGCAGCTGTAGATTCGAGAATCGCACTTGTAATAACGGAACACTTTCAGGCACGTATACTTTCGCGAGCTGTACAGCACAAGCTGCTCAGTCTTGTTTATTTGACGGCCAGACAGTGGCTCATAGTAACTCTGTAACAGGTTTCTTAACCAGCACCGTGCCTTTTGGTCAATCTTGTAGCTCAGAGATGCGTCTTTGCACAAACGGCGCTTTATCTGGAAGTTACAAGTATGGTTCTTGTAATGAAGGGGCTCCGAATAGCTGTCTATTCAATGGAAAAACCGTCGCACACGGAGAAAAAGTAACAGGTTTTCAAACAGATACTAAAAATTTCGGCGAGACTTGCTCGGCCCAAGAGCGCATTTGTAACAACGGAGTTCTATCGGGCAGCTACGGGTTTCCAACGTGCAGCGTGGGCGCCGCAAAAACGTGTTCTTTTAACGGAACGACAATCAATCACGGAACACAAGTGACAGCTTACCAGTCCGGCAACGCAGCTTACGGAAATTCTTGCGTACCTGAATCTCGCGAGTGTAACAATGGCTCTTTATCAGGAAGCTATGTTTACGGCTCATGCGTTGTTGATCAGCCAACAGCATGTTTGTTTAACGGGGTAACCGTTCCACACGGCGGGGACATCGCCGGCTATCAAACAAGTACGGTCCCTTTCGGTCAGTCTTGCCAAGTCGAAAAGAAGATTTGTACGAATGGAAATCTTTCAGGATCATACACGCACTCAAGTTGCGCTGTTGCCAGCGCAGCGCCTTGTTCTTTCAACGGAACTACGATCGCAAGCGGAGCTTCAACCGAAGCCTTTGCAACAACTTCGGTACCTTTCGGGCAAGTTTGTAATAGCGAAAATAGAAAGTGCAGTAATGGCTCATTATCTGGAAGTTACAACGCCACGACTTGTTCGCCTGTTGCACCCGCAAGTTGTAATTTAAACGGCGTAACGATTGATCACGGTGGATCAGGTGTTGCTTATCAAGCAACTTCGGTCGCATTTGGTCAATCATGTCAGCCTGAAAATCGTACTTGTAATAACGGAACTTTATCGGGAAGTTTTACCGCGGCTAATTGCTCGGTGACTCCGGCTGCTCATTGCGGCTTCAACGGAGCTACGGTGGCTCACGGTACTTCGGTAACTGCATTTGCAAATCAAGTTGTTGGTTTTGGCCAAGCCTGCGCCGAACAAGCACGTACTTGTAATAATGGAACTTTATCGGGAAGCTACGGATTCGGATCTTGCTCGGCCCAAGCGCCAGCTTCTTGCAGCTTTAACGGCGCATCAGTCGCACACGGGCAAACGTTAACCGCCTATGCCTCTAGCGTTGTAGCCTTTGGTCAATCATGCCAACCTGAAAATCGGACTTGTAACAACGGCGCCTTATCTGGTAGCTACGCGCAGTCAAACTGCGGCGTACAAGAGCCAGCCAACTGTTCGCTAAACGGAGCGTTCATCAAGCATGGTCAATCATTGACTGCTTACGCCGCGGGTGTGGTCGCTTACGGCCAATCGTGCCAGCCCGAAAATCGCTCTTGCTATAACGGTAGCCTTTCGGGAAGTTACTCGCAGTTAAGTTGTGCCTCTCAGGCCCCCGCTAGTTGTAATTTTACTTACGTCGCTGGAACAGATGAATCGGGAAATCAAACCTTTGCAAGCTATGCGGTCGCACACGGAGATACAGTTTCTGCTTACATGACACCAGGTGGCTGGAGTAATGGTCTTTGCGCTAATCAACTAGAGACTCGTCAATGCCAGAATGGAAATATGACCGGAAGCGCTCGGTACTTATCGTGTGAGCGCGGCGAACGCCCTGGCGGATCTCCACTTATGGTTCATTTTAATTCAAATATTAAAAAGGTAGAACCCTTGGTATTCGGTTCACAAAAAAATGGAATTAACTTTGATATCTTAGGATTGAATTCATATCCTGAGGCTTTCGTTATGAAACGAATCTCTTGGTATAAATCACCACAGTACTATTTTATTACTTTACCGAACAGCAAGGGCCAGGTTCGCGGCATTAACGAATTATTTGGTAACAACACCTACGGACCTGATAGAAAATTCGCAGCCGACGGTTACAAAGCTCTTGAGAAACATGATGGTATGTCTGCCGATGGTAAAAAACGAATTAACGCCGCAGACGGGTTCATTACCAAAGCAGATCCTATTTTTAACAAACTTAGATTGTGGAATGATAAAAATCACGATGGCCTTGCCCAAGCAGAAGAGCTCGTCACTTTAGAAAGTATGTCAGTTGAAGTGATCGACTTAAATGCAGATCCAAATTACAAAGAAACAGATAAATATGGTAATGATACAACATTGAAGTCAGTCGTTAAAACAAAAGATGGTCGTTACCATTTGCTGTTCGACGTGTGGTTTAACTATAAGGATCTTAGTAAAAATTTAAAGTAATAAGGTATTAACCGAAGAGGTCATCATGAGTATTATCAATAAAAAATCTATCTTAGCTGTCGTCGTTGTTTGTTCAGTTGGCTTAGCTTTTGTACTTAACTCAAGAAAAGCAAACAAATCAGCTGAATCGATAACGGCGACGAAAAAAATAAACACGACAGAAAAACTCAGTAAAGACAAAATCACTAAAGGTCTTTCTGTCACAGAAGATAAGCCTACTGCTAAAAATTCAGGTTTAAATCAACCTGATCCGAAGCAGAATAATACGGCTAAGCCAAATACTTATTCATCGAATTCAGTTATCGATCCCGAGGCTAAGCGGCAGCTGCTAAGCAGCCAGAAAGTTTTCGGGCCGTAGTTTTAATTTACTGTCTGCGCTAAAGATTACTAATTATTCTCTGTTACTTTGGAAATCATCAGTGACTTTCCGTTAATTGCTTTTGTAGAATATCGGCCGCTTTGAAGATTTTTTCTTTTCGTTCTGCAGTCATTTTATCTAAATTCTTAACCATCATCGAAAGGCGTGGGTTTTTACCAAAAAAATTGCGGTGCTTATCAATAAATCGCCAGTAAAGCCCGTCTAAACCGTCGCACCACTCACCGGCCGGTTCTTTGCTCATTTTACGCCAGTAATTTGATCCGCATATATAAGGCTTCGTGGCAAAGATACCGCCGTCACTAAATAAAGCCATACCGTATACATTCGGGCCCATCACCCAATCTGACGAATCTACAAACATTTCCATAAACCAATTGTGTGCAGCCTTGGGCTCTACTTCTAGTAAAAGCATTAAATTACCAAGCACCATCAATCTTTCAATGTGGTGACAATAGCTGTATTTAAAAACTTTTTCTAAAGTTCGTTCAAGCTGCGGTAAACTGCTACCGCCCTGATACCAGACTTTTGATAACTGTTTTTTATGTTGCCAAAAATTTTCAGTATCTTGTTTTTCGCTAAAATTTTGATAGATACCGTGAATAAATTCACGCCACCCAATAATTTGGCGAATAAAACCTTCCAGCGAAGCTAAAGGAATGCCTTGCTTCTTGGAAAGCTTAAGCGCCTCTTTCACAACATCGGCTGGCGTTAGTAGACCCGTATTCAAGAATGGCGTCAGAACCGAGTGATAGACAAATTCAGAATGCACAGCCAGCGCATCTTCGTACGGCCCGAATAAGGCTAGCTTTTCTTTTAAAAATTGATTCAACCAATCAACCGCCGCATCGCGATTAACTGGTAACCAAAATTCATCAACTTGACCTGGGTGATCTGCAAAATTTTCTTCACAGACTTTTTTTACGTTAATCACGTGCTTCGTTAAAACCAGCTTTGGTAAAGGCGGCGGAGTTATTTTTGTTGGAAGGGGTAAACGATTTTCATCGTCGAAGCTCCATTGCCCGCCCATTGGTTTTTCATCGGCATCAATTAATATTTTAAATTGTTTTCTTTGCTTTTCATAAAAATTCTTCATAAAGGGCTTTTTGTACTGCCCCAAATAGGTCTTAAATTGATCGCGACTGGTTAAAAACATCGGCGAGCGAAGAATCTGAAATTCGATCTTGGTCTTTAGTAAAGTTTGCTGCAGTCTTTTTTCGAAAAATTTATCTTCAGTTTCAAAAATAGATATTTTAGTAAACTTCGATTTTTTAATGAATTTAATTAAACTTTCTTCGTAAGTCAGTCCGTCGCTAGATAGTTCTTCATAATGAACATCATGCCCCTGCTGCTTCAATTCGTCTTTGAAAGTACGCATGGCCGCCAGAAAAAATATAATTTTATGCTTATGAAACTTATGATACGTGCACAGTTCGCGGTCTTCGCGTATAAAAATAGTTTTTTTACCATCAAGCGAGGTAGGCCATTTTTTGGGGTCGAAAAGCTGATTTCCGAGGATGATCACAAGTTCCATATGGTTCATAGAAACATGAACTATATGGAAGGTCAAAACTTTTGCAGCTGTCGATTAGAAGTTTTCAAAACGAGCCCAAAAAATGCAAAAGGCGAAGTAGCTCGCGCCATTTCGCCTTTTGAACGACATAGACTAACCTTTTCAGAAAGGATGTTCGTATGTCGGATTTACCTAACAACTATAGGTTTTATCGGAAGTATGTGCGTATCGCTCAAGTATTTTTAGGAATTATTTTGTTAATTCTGAAGATAGCTCGGGCGTTTCTAGATCTGATTTGAGGTTGCTTCAACGTGTACAATGTTTAATAACCTCAAACTCAAGTCTGGTCTGTGTCCAAAATCGAAATGGTGCCGGGCCTATTTTATAAATTGTTGGCTGTTAAAGACGTCTACACGTGAAGCCGCGCAGCGAACTCGACCCATCTAAGTAAGTTTAAAATCGCCTTATATCTGAAAATCACGCTAATATAAAAATATGGATCACCTAGACCAACTTGAAGAAAAAAGTATTTATATATTACGTGAAGCTCACTATCACTTCAAAGATCGTATGGCTTTACTTTGGTCGATTGGCAAAGATTCAACAGTTATGCTTTGGTTAGTTCGTAAAGCCTTCATGGGTCAAGTGCCCTTTCCGCTAGTTCATGTCGACACAAATTATAAAATACCAGAAATGATTCGCTACCGTGATGAAGTTGTAAAAGACTTAAAACTTGATATGGTTGTCGGTCAAAACCAGCTGGCTTTGGCCGAAAAGAATACTTTTCCGGACGGAAAGTTGACGCGGCTTGAATGCTGCCATGTTTTAAAAACGATGGCTCTGCATAATACGGTTAAAGCCGAAGGCCAGCGTTTACGCTACAACCACCTATTACAAAAATATGAAATTGATTTAAAAAAAGAGAAGTTTCAAACTTTGATCATGGGTATTCGGTCCGACGAAGAGGGCTCAAGATCAAAAGAAAGATATTTTTCAATTAGGTCATCCACTGATCAATGGAAGATTGAAACAATGCCACCCGAAATCTGGGACGAATTCAATACAGATCTTGATCCCGACCAAACCATGCGCATTCACCCCTTACTTGATTGGGCCGAAAAAAATATTTGGGAATATATCGTTCGTGAAAATATACCGGTTACTTCGCTTTACTTTAATCAAGGTGAAAATACGCGCTACCGATCATTGGGCTGCTACCCCTGCACTCAAAAAATAAATTCAACCGCTAAAAATGCAAAAGAAGTCTTGGCTGAAATTTCTAGCGGAGATCTAGCAAATGTGGCCGAACGATCGGGCCGCGCGCAAGATAAAGAGAACGGAAACACTTTAGAAGTATTACGTCGCAAAGGATATATGTGAGCCAAAAACGAATCAACATGATCGTCTGCGGCCATATTGACCACGGTAAATCAACATTTGTCGGACGACTACTGACTGAGCTTGGTTTAATTTCAAAAGATCGCTTAGATTATTTACAAGCTAGTCAACAAGCGGGTCAAAAACTAGAGTACGCTCAGTTAGTCGATGCCTTGGCCGACGAAAAATCAAAGGGCATCACGATCGGACTTTCACAGCTTGCGTTTAAATATCAAAATCAAAATTATGCTTTCTACGATGCCCCGGGGCATTTCGAATTTATGCAGAATATGATCACGGGTGCTGCCCGCGCGGATGTCGCTTTTTTACTAATCGACGCCGGCGAAGGAATTAAAGAAAGTACGCTTCGGCATTTATATGCGCTATCGTTTATTGGAGTTAAAAAAGTGGTCTTGTTGATTAATAAAATGGACTTAGTTCACTATTCTGAGCAGCGTTTTGTAGAATTGACTGAACTGATTAAAATAAAAATGCGCGAACTTGACATGACTTTCACATTAGCTATTCCGATTGTCGCCTACACCGCCGAAAACTTTTGCTCAGCTAGCACAAATATGTCATGGTACGCGGGCCCGCAAGTCGCCACACTTCTTACCGAATTTCAAAGAAATGAAGATGTTAAAATCGATGATACAGAAACTGCGCGCTTGATTGTGCAAGATGTTTTTCATTTTGAAAAAAAGAAGATCATTTTCGCAGAATTGATTCAAGGGCAAATCGAAGATTCAAAAGTATACAGTACGTTCGGAACTTCTGGTTTTCATACGATTCAACTTAGCTCCCACGATGTTAACAATAAAGCCTGCGAACAAATTTCGCTTTATCAGGGCGACCAACAAAAAAGTTTCTACGTCGACGAAGGCCTAGACAATGTTTATCGCGGAACATTCATTTACGAAAAAACAGATTCAGATATTTTATTCGTCGACCACTTAAAATGTTCCGTGTTTTGGTTTGGCAGCTCAAGCCTTAGCGTCGGCGAAAAAATAGTCTTAAGATTAGCAAAGCAAGAAGTTACCGCCGAAGTCACAGCCGTAGAAAAAATATTCGACTGCGAAAACTTAAGCTACCAGCACGAAGATCAAATCTTAAAAAAAGGTCGCGTCGCTATTTGCTATTTCAAAACAGCAAGGTCCGTTTTTTGTGATCACTTCGTGAATGATTCGAAGCTAGGGCGAATTGTTTTAATTAAGGATCACGTGATCGTTGCGGCGGGAAAAATTCGCGCTTAGATTCCGGTGCTTTGGATGAAAGTAGATCTGTTTGTGGCCGAGTTATTACCCAGCTGGCCCTGAACATTATAACCACTTGCGAATACTAATCCATCACTACGCAAAGCTATGCTATGAGTAGCTCCGCCGGCTATAGCAATCGCACTACTAATACCAGTTGATTGGATATACGTACTTTGATTAACTACAGTATTATCAGAAAGCTGACCGTAGTTATTAAATCCGCTGGCGAATACAAATCCGTCACTACGTAAAGCTAAACTATGGCTGCCAGAACTAGCCAATGCCGTCGCATTACTGATGCCGGTTGATTGTACGTATGTACTTTTACTGACTATTGTATTGTCACCAAGTTGACCAACAGTGTTATTTCCACAAGCAAATACTAATCCATCACTGCGCAATACAAGACTGTGATCATATCCACAGGCAATCGCAATCGCATTACTAATTCCGATCGATTGAATATAAGTACTTTTATTAACGGTGGTATTGTCACCTAGCTGACCAACGTTGTTATACCCGCTAGCGTACACCATTCCATCACTGCGCAAAGCCAGACTATGGTTCATCCCAGCAGCAATCGCAATTGCGTTGCTGATTCCTATTGCTTGGACGTACGTGCTTCGATTCGTCGAGTCGTTTAGTGCTAACTGTCCGCGAACATTATATCCGCTAGCGAATATGAGTCCATCACTACGTAAAGCTAAACTGTGAAGGGCTGAGCATGCAATTGCAACCGCGTTACTAATTCCGATTGATTGAATATAGGTACTTTTGTTAACCGTCGTATTGTCGCTCAGTTGGCCTAAATTATTATATCCGCAAGCATAGACTAATCCGTCACTGCGCAAAACTAAGTTATGCCGGCCCCCACTGCCACTTGCGATCGCAATCCCATTGCTAATTCCAGTCGACTGAATGTAAGTACTTTTATCAACGATCGTGTTGTCACCTAACTGACCACGACTATTAACTCCGGAAGCGAACACTAATCCGTCACTGCGTAGAACAAAGCTGTGATATTGACCACCTGTAACCCCCGCAGCCCCAATCGCATTAACGACCGGGTTCAACTTGCGCCAGGTATTCGCAGCGCCGCTGGCCGCCGGAATTTTTGTCCAGGTCGCAGCTTCGGCTTTACGAAACAATCCAGACACTGCTGTCACGGCAGCCGTTACACCGGCGAATTTTAAGAATTTTCTGCGACTGTTTTCGGCCATAATTAATGATAGCATGGTGACTCAGAATGACCAGTTTTTTATGTAATAAAAGTATAGTCATTATCTAAAAATGTCTCAGTTCGATTTAAAAATGGATATTTTAGTGCCTGAGATTCTGTTGTTCAGTAAATTTTTATGAATGGATCAAATTAAAATCCGATACAACACAGAAAAAGATAAAACAGACCAAAACTTGCCCGCATGGCGCGTACTCATTAACGACGTCGAGCACTTAGCGACCGAAGTTGAAGTTAAAGTTTCATCTAAAACGACGCAAGGTGTTTTACCAAGTGGCGCTATTAAATGGCATACCTCGTGTGTCGGAAAAGTCGAATGGACTTCACAGCGCTGCATGATTACTTAGCTTTTCCGAAAAGTATTTCTATTTGATTAAAAAAGCTTTGGGCGCCTAAAACTTGAATTGATTTGTACTTTCGATCTTCTTGGCCAGCATAAATTAAAAAACACTGAGCCATCGGATAATCTGTTTTAAATAGCTCAAGAGAATCAAAGTCAGTATTACGTAGTCGATTTGAAGATTTAATCTCGATCGCAAATAGCCCTTTTGGCCCGTATAAAATCAGATCGACCTCTTCGTGTTTGCGCGAATGCCAATAAAATAATTCGTATTCCCATTCGCGAAGTTCGTTTACTGCCATTACGTTCTGAATGACTAATGTTTCAAAAGCGGCACCGTTGACCTCAGAATCGGTATCTAGGGGGCCGCGCGGTCTTAAGTTTCTAAACACTCCGCAGTCAAAAAAGAAAAATTTTGATTTTGTAATTAAGCTTCGCTTTGCTCGCTTTGAAAAAACTGGCAGTTCGAATGAAATCATTAAGTCTTTTAAAATTGAAAAGTAATTTTCGACCACTTTTCGCTCAATACCGCAGTCAGAAGCAACAGCTGAAACATTGAGTGGCGCAGCTTGTGAAAAACTGGCCGCCTGCAAAAACCGACTAAACGCCGGCATATTTCGAGTCAGCCCCTCAAGCTGAACTTCTTCTTTTAAATAAGAATGAATATAAGAACTTAGAAATTTTTTAGGGTTTTTTGAGGTCAAGGCCATCGGCAGAAAACCAAATTGTAGATTATTTAAAAGATTAAAATCTTTGCCCAGCTCGACGCTTGTCAAAGGATACATATGATAAGTCAGTGCACGCCCACCCAAGAGATTAACTGATTTGGATTTAAGCTTCCTGGCGCTCGAGCCGGTTAAAATAAACTTAAATTTTTTAGTTTCGATCAAACGATGAACTTCATCAAGCAAGTGTGGTATTTTCTGAACTTCGTCAATAATGATAAATCGACTTGTGTCGTGGCTGTAATCGATCAGCGCCTTCGGATTTGAATTCAGAACATTGAAAATTTCGGCATCAAGTAAATCAATGTAAGTGCTTTTTGGATATTTTTGCTTCAGCCAACTAGACTTCCCCGTCCCGCGTGGGCCCAATAAAAAATAAGACTGACTTTCTTCTGGATTCAAAATTCTAGGGTACATAACTCCATTTTTTCGCAAAAAATGGAGTTATGCAACCCATTTTTTATCAATTTTAGGCAGAGTCTTTCGCCATTCATACGGTTTCTGATAGCCTGATATCAAACATATAACTAAATTTCGGAGTCAGAGCATATTTTACGTTTGCAGAAGAATACCAATTCGACTTGTATTGCCCTGCCCCCGCTTCGCTAGCGATCCAGTGCCAAATGGCTTTATTTCGCACGAGCACGGTTAAATGAAGCGACAGGGCCCCTGCCAGATGCGCGACCGCCGTGTCACAACTGTATATTTGATCACAATTTGTTAACCAAGCCGCCGTGGTTGCGAAGTCATTTAACCTTTGTGATGGATCTAGCAAAATGCATTTGTTGTCTGTGGCGGCCTTTTTTAAAATCGAAAGCTCTGCGGCGGTTACATCTTTTTGTAAATTGATCAGCACGCAAGGACTTTTTAAAACTTCGCTTTGCTCTAAAAAATCGGTCACTGAATAGGCCCTTGTGCGCATGGGGGCTGTTGCAATATCGCCGTGCCAAGTGATTGCACGAACGGGCAAAAATTCGGAATTAATTTTTGTGATTTCTAATTTAACTTCTGCAACAGAATTCGCATGCGCTTGCAAATAACCTTCCGTACAAACATAACTAAAATGCTTTGACCGAGCCGGTACCGAAAAGGCGTAGATCCAATAGTCGGGTTTATTTTTCGAATTCCAATAATCAATTTGATGCGCATCCTTCATCAGGTGCACAGAGTTTTTCGGAAAACTGGCTTTAACTAATTCAAAAAGTTCTGGGCTTGTCGCGATCGATAAGTGAATGCCGTCGTTTAATAAAGCTTGGCAATAGCGCAAAGAAAAAATTTGATCGCCGAATCCGTTCTCTAGTAAAATAAGTAATTCTTTACCTTTTAGATCTTCACCTTCCCACACAGAAATATCGGCACAAGCCATTGGCTGAGCACACGGAGACCCTGGCGCCAAACGCCAATCATAAAGCTTCCAACCCGCACTTAATTCGCCGCAAGCTAAAAGCCGCAAAGCTTGGTTAAAATGCACGACGGGTCGATCGTAAGCGTAAGCTTTTAGTTTTCTTTCGGCTTGCTGCACCAACTGATGATTTGCCGCCACTTCGGCTACCGGCGATAACAATTGCCAGTATTCGATCAAGTTTAAGTTTTCATTTGCGTGAATCAGCGGACTGGTCATCACTTCGATCGCGGTTTGAATATCTTTTTCAACACTGATCACTTTCGCGATGGCTTCTTTTAATAATGTATCATTTGAAATGGCTAAATACTTTCGACATTCTTGTAGCTGGCCCATCATTAAAAAAGCCCGCGCCATATGCACGGCCACCATCGATTCGGTGTATTCATTCTGAAAAGCAAGTAGCGCTTGAGGAGTTTTGGTTTGATACGCGGCCTCACCTAAAGCATCAAGCGTTTGTAAATCGCGCACGCCCCAGCGAACAGCTTCAGTGAGGCGCAGCAGCGCCGCGCGCCAATTGCGGCGCTCGACCGAAAGTAAACCCGAAGTTCGAAGGTCTTCGACACTAAAACCGAGAGTTATTTTTTTTTCGGTCTCGAGCCAAAGTTTTTGGCGCTGTATTTTATCTTCGTTTTTAACTTTTTCTGACACGAAGTACAATATCCCATTGGTAAATCACGTTATTGTAATGTTGGCCCGCAAAATTCAAATCATAGCTTGTGACCAAACCGTTATTTATTCTTGAACCCCAGGGCTCGTCATAATAGGGCGTGGCCTTTTCTAAAACAAAATCAACCGCACAGTAAATTCCTAGTGGCGTATTTGCGTGCTTATTTTCAATATGAAAACGGTTTTCGGCTTGATCAAATAATTTAAAAGTCTCGGGTAAAATTTTTCTGACGTGCGTCGGGTCAGAATGGAAAGTCCAGTGCTCATGATGTGGTACCTGAATATAGATCTTGGCTCCATCGACACAGACTCGGTAGATTTCTTTCATTAATGCTAAAAAACCATCCGTCGAAGCGCATAGATGTTCTAAAACATGCGACGCTTGAATTTCAGTAACCGAATCTGAATCGAAAGGCCATGGCGCTTCAAGGTCTACGACCATGTCAGGCTGGCAGGTCGCCATTTTATCAATATTTAAGTAGCCCGGTCGTTTATCAAAACCACAGCCAATGTTTAGCTTTAAAAGTGAATTCATTTGTTATTATCTTTTAAAAATTTTTGAATCACTTGCGCAGCGGCCAGGTCACCGCGACTGACCGCCAACTGGTACTGCTCACGTAATTGTTTTTCCATATCGGGGGTTAACATCTGACTTTTTAAATTTTCGGCCGAAGTTTCAACCCAAAGTGATTTACGAATAATGACTTTTTGATGAAAGAAGACAATTACATTGTTGTATTTCTTTGATAGTTTTTCTAAATCTTCAATTTTTTCGTTCTCATAAAGCGCATCAAATTCAAAACGAGTCTCTTGTACTTCGTAACGAACGCCAAGTTGATGATGTAAACCAAGTACAGAGTTTTGCGGGTCAAATTCTAAAAAAGTTTCAGGTAATAAAGCATTTAAGTAACCTAAATCATTAAAAAAATAATCATGCCTTGGGTGCGGTAAACTAATATTCAAAATTGCAAAATCATTGGCCCATGTCCAAATTTCTTTGACAGCAATTAAAAACGAACTTCGGTCAATTCGGCAAAATAAATCGCCTAGATTAAATTCAGTACAAGTATTATTCTTGATATTCAGATCTAGACTTAAGCGCTGCCAAAAAAGTAATTCATCGGCACGGGATAATTTATGATTCAGATTGACCAGCGAAGCGGATTTTTTTTCTGATTCTGGCTGGGTCTCTGAGACCAAGCTGAAGCTTTTCGGGTCGAATGTCACTTTTATTGCTGGCATTGCTATCTCCTTCAGCGAACGGATGATCTTTTTTTGTTGTTGTAAATAACCAAGAAATTTCCGGGGTCATTGCGTACTGTATATCTACGCTATCATACCAAATTGAATTTTCAACTTTCGAGTCTTCTGGATTTTTAAAATCTTTTCGAAGCCACTGCCAAATGGCCTTATTTCTGGCTAGAACTGTCGTCGGGTGCCCTAAAGCCCCAGCTAAGTGTGCCACTGAAGTGTCGTTCGTAATGAGCCGCTGACTACATCGTATAAACGCAGCCGTATCCGAAAAACTATTCAGTAATTCAGACGAATCAAAAACGATTGATCCATTCTTACCAGCTGCTACTCTAAGTTGTTCAATTTCTGTCGGGGTTGCATCTTTTTGAATAGAAATAATCAAGCAGCGCGTTTTTGCTAGACCAGAAACTTCATAAAATTCAGTCGCGTCAAAAGCTCTGGTTCGATCGGCTTCGGTATCGATACGACCATGCCAGTTGATACAATAAACTGGCAAATTTTCAGGGTTCAGAATCTTAATTTTCTGCTGGGCTTGAACTAAATAATTTTCTGAAATTTGTAAATATGCGTCCGTAAATTGCGGAGCTATTAAATGGGCGCGGTAAGGGATCGACAGCGCATAAACCCAAAAATCAGCAACAACGCCCAAGTGTTTTTTTTGCCAGTAATCATGATCGGCAACGTCATCTTCGCTGAATACGGCGATATTCGGAAAACTACTTCTGATAAGCTCAATCAGTGAAGGTCTTGCTACGATTTGTACTGATATGTTCTGTTGTAAAAAGTATTGAACGTAGCGAAGTGAAAACAAACAATCGCCTAAACCCTGCTCTAGAAATATAAGTAAGGTCTTACCGCTTAAGTTTTCACCCTCCCACATAGGGATTTTGCCTAGCTCGGTTCTGTTACTTTGCGACGCTCCCGGGACCAATCGCCAATCATACAGCCTCCAGCCCGCTTGAAATTCGCCTTGGCCCAGCATGCGTAATGCTTGGTTGAAGTGAATATTTGGGTCATTGTAAGCATATTGTTTCGATTTGCGCTCGGCTAATTGAGTGAGCTTTATATTTTTAACGGCATCAGCGACCGCGGCCAGGGCCCGCCAGTATTCGGGGTAGTATAAATCAGGAAATTTTTCAGCGACCGGTAACATAAACGAAGCGGTTTTACGAATGTCGCTTCCCATTTCGGTCATACCGATAAGCGCCGATTTTAGCGCTGAATCTTTCGCATAGCTTAGAAATTCTTGGCAAGACTTTAAATCACCTAACATCAAAAAAGCTCGGGCCATGTGCGTCGCTAAAGATGGGTATTTATAATAATTCTGGTAAGGCCCTAAAGCTTCTGCCGTCTCATTGCGATAAGCGGCTTCGCCTAAAGCATCTAGCAAAACTAAATCGCTGGCTAAGTCGAACGACGACGCTAACTGCTTTGCGCGGGCCGCGTGATTTAAATGAATAATGGCTAAGTTCCATTGGTTGGCATCGGCATAGGCTAAACCTAAATCACGATCTGACAAAGTCTTCGTCTGCGAAGTCGGTACAGATTTTTCTATGGTGTCTTCCAAAAAGAAAGCGACGCCGCTTGATGCCACAAATCTGGGGGTAAAATGGGATCACGCACAATATTTGTTAAGGTTTTTCGAACCGTGTGCATTCCTTTTAAATTTACATCCTGATCAAATTCATCGTAACTTGCGGCCAAATTACTAAAATCATGCGCGTAATCATCTTCGCCGATAAATTGATAAATATCTTTCATCACGGCTTCTGGTGCTTTACAAAGATCATCGTAATTAACCATCAAAATCATGTCTTGATCGGCACCGTAAACAGCTTGCTTCAAACCGTTTAATGCAAAGCCCACTGTACGATCGGGTCTAAGTAATGCGGCCGCACGTGAGTAAATATCAACTGATTCTTCAGCTGAAAAAAGTGAACTGGTCGAATACGGATTCTTATGTAAAAGCTGTTCGAAGCTATCTAAAATCCAGGGAACTTCACGTACACAGCAAATCATTTTGATATCGGGAAACACATCCCGCATCAGCGCCGTCATTAAAGTCCAGCCGCGGTTCGTATCAAAGCTTATTTCATTCGAATCTTCATAATAAGTATGCATCAAGTTCTGAATTAATTTTTTGCGTTTAGCTTCAGGGCACTGTGTACGATACCCTCCCTGCGCCTGTGCTTCGTTTACGATCGAACGCACCATACGGGCGGCCGGCCCAGATATCGAGGCTGAAAAACGGGGGTTTTGTTTTAAAATGGTCGAAAGCAGCGTTGTTCCCGATCTGGGTAGCCCTGATATAAGATGCAGTTTTTTCATTCTAGTCCCTCGATTAAGTTATGCTTTCAGATATTTTTTTAATTTTACAAACGATTCGTCTACGTTTTCACGGCCTGTTTGCAAAACCAATTCGGCGCTGACCGGAGCTTCGTAAACGTCACCGACGCCCGTCATATTTTGAACTAAGCCCATTTCGGCTTTTTTATAAAGGCCCTTCACGTCACGTTTTTTACATTCGTCGATATCGGCCGCCAAATAAACTTCGTGAAATTCTTTACATATTTCGCGCGCGAAATAACGACTTTCTAAATACGGCGAAATCAAAGACACAATAACGATTGTGCCTTGCTGTTCAAGCAAGCTAGCGGTTAAAGCCACGCGCTTAATATGATCTTCACGCTCAGGACGCGAAAACCCTAATTGCGGGAAGTGCTTTCTGATTTGATCACCATCAAGCCAGACGACCATTTGATTTTTAGTTTTATAATGAAGCTCTAATTTTTTGGCTAAAGTGGTCTTTCCTGAACCCGAAAGCCCTGTAAACCACACAACTTTACCAGGACGCACACCCTTCCCGAAGCTTATTTTTTGCCAAACACGTTCATGAATAAAATAAATAACGATTTTTAAAACTGTATCAAGTACTCCGGCTGCGACCGAAAGTTCTAGGTTTTTTGTCAACGCATAAGTTATTAACGTCGTCATCAGGGTACCAAAAAAACGGTAACTGACGGCTTTTATAAAACTGCGTTTTTTTGAATCGAATTGCATGAATTGATGCTAGCAGAGGCGTTTACGCTCAATCAACCAGAATTTGAATTTTCAATTAGTTGCTTCTAGCCCGTTTGATTAAAATTATTCTTAATTTGCGTAAACAGGTTTTTTTACTTTTATAGATTTTTTAAATTTTCGCACGTCATATTACACTTCAATCTATTAAATTCCGGTTGATTGGATAAATGTTGCCCTGCTAACTGTCGTATTATCGCCTAATTGACCATACTGATTGTCGCCACAAGAAAAAACTGTTCCATCACTTCGCAGAGCTATGCTGTGAAATTTGCCGCAGGCAATCGCAATCGCGTTACTAATACCAGTTGCTTGAACATATGTGCGGACACTTCCTGTTGCATTGTCTCCCCGCTGGCCCACAGTACCCTGGCCACAAGCAAAAATAAAACCATCACTGCGTAAAGCTAAAACATGTGAATATCCACAAGCTATTGCAATCGCGTTACTAATTCCTGTCGACTGTACGTAGGTATTTTTTGAAACGCCCGTATTATCACCTAGCACACCATAAAAATTGTTGCCGCAAGCGAAAATCAAACCGTCGCTACGCAAAGCAACGCTAAACTGGTAACCCGCCGCTACCGCCATCGCGTTACTAATTCCAGTTGATTGAACAAACGTTCTTTTACTCGTGATTGAATTGTCGCCTAGCTGCCCAAATCCCGAACTTCCGCACGCAAACACTAAGCCATCACTTCTTAGTGCAAGGCTATGAAATTGACCTGCTGATACAGCGACCGCATTACTAATTCCGATTGTTTGAACGTAAGTTCTTTTACTGACCAGGGTATCGTCGCCCAACTTACCAGCGCCATTTTCTCCGCAAGAAAATACCAATCCGTCACTACGTAAAGCTAATGTATGTAACCAACTTGCTACAGCAACTACATTGCTAATACCGATCGCTTGAACGTATGTGCTCTTACTGACAATCGTATTATCACCAAGCTGACCGAAATCATTACTTCCGGTGGCAAACACTAGTCCGTCACTGCGCAAAACTATACTGTTCGCATTTCCACCATCTGCAGCAACAGCATTCCTAACACCAGTCGATTGAACATATGTACTTTTACTGATTGCGGTATTATCTGCTAATGCCCCACTCAAATTATATCCACAGCTAAATAATATTCCATCACTCCGTATTGACAAGTTATGATAAAATCCACCACCAATCGTATTCCTGACGCGTCCATTCCCATTCGGTAGACGAACGCGTGAGCTAACCACCACAGTACCAAGTTTCTGCCAATTCGCCGCTTGCGCCTGATTCGTCGAACCCGTGAGTGCTTCAGCGCCTCGAATTGCTAACGAAGCCAGACCCGTAGCACCTGCGAAACGAAACAAAGCTTCGCGTCTATTTAGAATAGTTTTTTTATTTGAATTTGATTCGTCGTTTTCCAAAACTTATCCTTAGTTTTAAAGTACTTCACTGCTAGGTTAACAAGACATACGCTGTATTTCAAAAAAAATCCTACGGCTTGCCGTAACCAGACCTATTTGCAAATATACAAGTCGCCAGCTGCGTCACGCGCAATTGACCCGACTGTTGCGCAAACAGCTGCATCGACCGCATTGGTTGAAGTAATAACTAAATTACCTGTTGAGATCACAAAATCACCTGCTGAACTTATATAAGCCAGCACTGTGCCGGCAAAATTCTTCCAGTTTTGCAAGTTAGCTGTCTGGGCACTAGCACCCTGAACTTCGACACCGACCGTCGCAGCCGAGGTAGGCTGAAAAGTTTTTAGACCTGAAATCGTTTGCGCAGAAGATTTATTAACTAAGCCCGCGGTGTCAGGCGATGCGCTTGCCCACGTTGTAGCACTGGTCGCGTAGATCACGTTATTTGTTGTACCGCCTTCTAAAAATGTTGCAGCACTAGCTCCGTTACCAATGACGATTGAGCCTGAAGTCAAACCACTTTGACCCGTACCACCGTTTGCGACAGGTAAAATTCCGGCAACTTGGGTTGTTAAATCAGCTGAAGCCGTTGTTGTGTATGTACCCGCAGCTGTTCTGCGAACAAAACCGTTTGTAGATAAAGCAGCAAGGCCCGTTAGCTCGGTAGAACCCGCTTGCTTGCTATTAAAAGTTGTAAAATCAGCCGAAGCTAAATAACCATTTACTGATGCAGTAGATCTTGCAATATCAACCTCCGGGGTCGACGTTGATGCACTGACCGTTATCGGGTTACCAGCTGTTCCAGCCGCAACAACACTTGTAACAGTGCCCGAACCTGCAGCGATATTGACACCGTTAATTTTGAAATTACCGCTGACGCTGACATCACCTGATACTGT
The DNA here is from genome assembly GCA_031428275.1 of Bdellovibrio sp. GTDB lineage: Bacteria > Bdellovibrionota > Bdellovibrionia > Bdellovibrionales > Bdellovibrionaceae > Pseudobdellovibrio. The sequence goes on along the minus strand of JANPPC010000035.1, from coordinate 715 downwards.
TAAAGCGTAACTTGGTGTCGTCGTCCCGATACCAACGTTACCGGCGAAATAAGATGGCGCCGTTGAATCACTGGCGTATAAGGACCACTTGTTTGTTGCCTGAATGGTGCCGATGTTCACTCCGATACCACTTGTGATGGTGCCCAAAGTTCTTGCAATAGAAAAAGTACCGGCCGAAGCATTGCTTATGATTCCGGTGGAAGCATTGGTTACACCCCCTTGGATTCCGATCGCCGTCGTGATTGCTCCATTAGAACTATTAACTGCGGTACCAATCAGGCCATAAGTATTCGCCAAAGTTCCAGCACCATTGTGGAAGACGAAATATTCCCCTCCGCGTACCCCACCACTTGAATTCTGCGCTGAATTATAGGCACTAATTGCCTTTGTCGCCCAAAAGTTAGCAGAGGTTGCACTCGCAGGGTTGATGTCCAGCTCCACCGCCTGTGCATTTCGACTTCCCGAGGTAAGAGTGGAAGAATCAAAAGTATCTAGGCGGCTACTTGGATTTATCGTCCCGATACCAACGTTCCCGCTGCTGTAAGAAATATCATTTGAAGCATTTGTAGACCACTGCGAAATCGTTGGCGTGTATCCCAACGCTGTCGTTACATCTGAAGAATTTAAACTAGTCGAAGAAATAACACGTCCCTTGGTGTCATACGTAATCTTTGTGCCCGTACCGCCTGCGTTGATTGCAGCTAATGTTGGGTTC
>JANPPC010000034.1:0-81072 GCA_031428275.1 Bdellovibrio sp. | reverse complement strand
GCCGAAGCCGGGGTCAAGCGAATGTTTCCTGCGAATATCGATTGTTCACGCTTTCGAACCGAAAAAAAGAACTCGATTTTGTACTTTTATAAAACCTGCCAAAAACCCGAAATATTAGCCATCGAAATAAAATCTTTAGTGGGCGGATCCGAATTAGATATTGAGTTCAAGGCGACCGAGTGGTCTTCCGTGATCGGTTCATCTGTTGCGCTGACGAACCCCAATGTAAGTTGCCAGCTAACCATTCGTAATAAACGTTTAGCCTTGATGAAGTGCCGCAATTGGGCCTACTTAGTGACTGAAAACAAACTTTCCGCCACCGAAGTAAAATTAGCCAATTTCAGTTTTGATCGTCAAAGCGAATTGCAATTTAGTTTAAAAGGTGGTTTTTACAAAGATCTGGTCGAAAATAAAAAAATCTCAATCTTGGTTCCGTTAACGGGTCAGATTAAAGTGATCGAAAAAGAAATCGAAGTGATCGATGACTTCGCTGAAAAGCCTGAAGAATTAAAATTAAGTGAAGAGTCTAAGAAATTAAAACCCATTGTCATAGGAGGCCCAGATGGCCAAAAAGAAAACAGCAGTCAAGAAATCGGCGACGAAAACCACCAAGCCAAACAAAAAAACGAGCAAAAAAATATTGAGCAAGGCCACGCCATTAGTGAAGACCGAAGCCAAAAACAAGTCCAGTATGAAAACGAAACCCGCGAAGAAATCGAGCGTGAAGAAGCCGAGCAGCGTGCCACTGAAGAAAAGCGGCAAAGCGAAGAAATCCGTCAAAACATCCAAAGCGACGAAAACAACGGCGGTGTCCCCAAAAACAACGGCGTTCTTGAAGCCCCGAATCGAAGTCGGTAACTTGGTTCCGGATTTTACGGTTGAAAGTTCATCGGGCCAGAAGGTGACTTTATCAGATTATGAAGGTCAAAAAGTGATTCTTTATTTCTATCCTAAAGATGATACTCCGGGATGCACTTTAGAGGGCCATGAATTTAATAAGCATTTAAAAGAATTTACTGAAGCGAATACGAAAGTGTTTGGGATTTCTCGTGATTCAGTAGCTTCGCACTGTAAATTTATTGATAAATATGGTTATCAATTTGAATTGTTAAGTGATCCGAACGAAATGCTTTGCCAATTGTTTGATGTGATCAAAGAAAAAAATATGTATGGTAAAACCGTTATGGGTATTGAACGCAGCACTTTTGTGATCGACGAAAAGGGCAACTTAATCGGCGAATTCAGAAAAATTAAACCTGAAGGTCACGCCGAACAAATGTTACAGTTTGTTCGTTCAAATTAGTAAAATATTTAATTAGGAATGAATGGCCAGCTGCTGAATTCGATGTAAAAATTCATCGACTTCAGCGGTGGTTGTATCCCAGCTGGTCATCAATCGGCATTCAAAAGTTTTCTCATCCCAAACGTAAAAAAAGTATTTCTCTCTTAAAGGTTTTACCCAGGTTTGCGGAATAACCACGAAGACGGCGTTACTTTGACGTTCGCAGCTGATTTTAATTTGTGGTATTGATTGTAAACCCTGATATAGGCGCTCGGCCATTTCGCAGGCGTGATGCGAAATCTGTAAATAAGTTTTATTTTCGAAGTACGCACTAAACTGCGCCGCGATAAATCGCGTCTTTGACGGCAACTGCGCCGACTGTTTACGAATATATTTTAATTGTTGATGTGCGTTTTTAGCTAGTTCGGTGCTGGTGACAACGATGGCTTCGCCCATCAATAGGCCATTTTTAGTTCCACCGAATGAAACGACGTCGACCCCTAGATCGGTCGTCATCTCTTTGTAACTACAATCTAGAAATTGCAAAGCATTCGCCAAGCGCGCCCCATCGAGGTGAACGTACATTTGCTTTGCGTGGGCCCAGGCGGTTATTTCTTTAATCTCGGTTAGGCTGTAACAGGTGCCATATTCAGTCGGCTGAGTCAGGCTTACGACTCGGGGCTGACTGAAATGCTGATCGCCAAGTCTGGTGACGGCTTCTTTCAAAGTGCTTAAGCTTAACTTGCCATGCTGATGTGGTAATGGAATTAATTTACCCGCGAAAAATTCGGGGGCTCCACACTCGTCAATATTAAGGTGGCTAGCGCTCGAGCATAAAACAGACTCGTGCCGCTTCATTAAAAATCGCAAAGCTAACACATTCGCGGCGGTGCCATTAAATACGAAGTACGTTTGAACGTGCGCCCCAAATTCTTTTTTAAATTGATCAAGCGCTTTTTCGCTGTAGCTGTCGGTGCCGTAGCTTGGGGTGTGCCCGCTATTGCATTCGTTGATCGCTCTTAGCATCTCAGGGTGGGTGCCTGAATGATTGTCGCTGCCGAAGCCTTTCACACGAAGCCCTGATATAAATAATGATAGGCTAAAAGGGCTGCGGCCTTAGACGTTTTAAAATCATGATCAAGGGGTGGTGAAACTTCGTAAATACCAAGACCGCGCACGTCAGAAACTTGGTACAAATGACCTAAAAAATCTAAACACTCTTGTACCGTTAAGCCAGTGGCCCACGATTGGCTGCAGCCGCCGGCTTCGCTAGAGCTTAAGCAGTCTATATCAAAACTTACAAAAACCGGAGTCGTCTTTTTAATTTTTTTGAAAAATGGATGATCAAATAAATTTTGAATTTTGCCGGCGTGAATATCTTTGAAGTCAAATAAAGTAGCGCCCTGTTTCACGGCCCATTCACGGTGATAAACTGAATTACACTGCGGCTGAATACCGATTTCAGCGAAATCAATTTTTGCTGAATACTCGCTTAGTAATCGGTAAAATGGAGTACCGCTGTTAAGACCCATCGTTGTAGGACGCACATCTAAATGCGCATCAAAATTAATAACCACGGGGCGTTCATTCGGGTCATTTTCAAGTGCCGCTTTTACGAAGCCGCCCGCATCTGAAAAACCGTAATCATGACCGCCGCCAAAACAAATGGTGCGGATTTTTTTCAATTGCAGCTGGTAGACCACTTCGTGCGCGTAGGCGTGGCGAAGTGCCAACTCAGATTTCACCTCAAGATCGCCAATATCGAAAAAAGAATTTATATTTTTTGTTGGCGGAGTCATCTTGTAAAGAAACTGGCGAATCAAGCGTGGTGCTTCGCTTGCACCAGGGCGACCACCGTTCAAACGAATGCCATCATCGTCAGGATAACCCATCAATGCCATATCGCTGGCCTGAAGCTTGTTTGCCGCCAGTGCAAGGTGTTTAAATAGATCTCCAAGGCGTGGGTCTTCGGGATCATGTTTACTAAAAAATAGATTAGGATTTGAAGGAATGAGCGGAATTTTATCAAAGCTCAATGGGCTAATCACGATGGGTGTTTGGTTGCTGACTTGTTCAGGCATCTTGCCTCTTTTTTATTTTCTTTATGTTTTTAACGCTTCGTAGAACGAAATTATTTTTTTAAAACAATCGTTTTAAGAATATCGCCAGAATTAGAATCATACAAACTTAAAGAAGCGCGCACGCTGGATTTAAATGAAATCTCACCCGCATAACTAGCCATATCATCAGAGAAAAGCGCTAACCATCCAGACGCGGTGGGGTTAATAGTATAAGTGAGGTAGCGCGAAGTGAGGTCTGAACGCATCGTAAAATCACATTTCTCTTTCTCACGTAAGAAAACATAAACTTCGTTGAAGTTAACAAAGTCGTAACAAAATTTATCGTCGCCAGTCCAGCGACCGACAAGAGTTTTTAGGCCCACATAGTTAAGTGAAATAATGCTGATCTTGGCTTCGGTGCTGCTGCGCACACCTTCAAACGAAACAAAATCCCCTGGTGAAAGATTTTTAACTTGGCTTTGGATTTCGATATTTTTAAATGTGAGGGTTAATTTTTTTTGGGTTTTACTTTCAATTAATGCTAATTTCGATTTATAAAGCGTGATCGAACCTTCATAGTCGGTAGCAAAAACTGAAAGGGTCATTAGAAAAGGTATCGTGAAGTAGTAAAAGCTTTGCATTACCTTTCAAAAACCATGATCCGAGATTCGCGTCAAACTTAGCGTTTGCATCTTCGCTTGGTGCGTTAAACGTATGAAATCTGGACTATTTAAGATGAAATGAAGCCATGAAATTTAATCAGCTTATAGCATCTGTCTGTTTTTTAATCTGTTCAGTCTTTACCGCCGCAAAAATACAAGCTCAAGAGGGCCGTTCAGGTCGGTCTGCAAAACCTATTTCTTATGGAGCGGGTCGATCGGGAGTTCTTTTTGATGTCGCGGTTTATTACGGACAAAGTCAGGCTTCAGCTGATCCGGCTGTTGGTAATGAGTGGAAATCAACCAGTTCAATTTACGATATAAAACTTGGTTACGTTAATCCGGACGGCTACTACGGCGGCGCACAGTATTCAACTTACACGCAGTCGAATGCGGCTACACTTTCGACCACCGCCAACGATACGCAAAGCGGGGGCGGGGCAGCCGTTGGAGTAGGTTATCTTGCTTCTAACGGGTTTAGCTTGCGTAGTTATTATCGTTTCAATGAAACGTTCGGCGACTATAAAGACGGTGCGGGCTTCCAGGTTGATGGAGGTTTTTCAGTGAATATGACTTCGAATTTTTTTGTGGGCTTTTCGGTTTCACACCGCCAAGTTACATTCAAAGAAAATCGTTTAATCTCGGGATTCGACTACTGGACAAAAAAAGAAACGTATCCGTTTTTAACTTTGGGCTTTTTGATCAAGTAGTTTCAAGATGACGACCGCGCTCTTACTGAAGTTTTGTTAACGCCCAACATTTAAGTTCGTTTAGTTCAGGTAACTGAAGGGCTTCGATTTCACTTTGCAGCTCAGTCAATTTGCGGTTTGCAATAACGATCAAAGCATTGCGCTTCAAACCCTTGGCTCCGGCGCGACTTAAGGGCGTACCTAAAAATTTCTTTTGAATTTGCTTATGCGAAGTGGTCAACAGCCATTTGAAAAAAATAATTAATTCAGATTTTTCGGAAGCCGACAAGTTAAGTAATAAATCTTTCGAAGTATCGTGAGACGCTTCAATACCTTTCACCCGAAAAACCTTTTCATTCCACGGGCAAACAGTCTGGCACAGATCGCAACCATAAAACCAGTCGCCCATCTTTTCGCGTAGCGCGACCGGGGGCGAAGTTTTAGCCTCAATAGTTAAATAGGAAATGCAAAGGTCGGCCTTCATTTGGCGCGGCGCCGTTAATGCATCGGTCGGGCAAACATCGATGCATTTTTGACATTTACCGCAAAAATCAGAAATCGGTTCAATCGTGATTTCGTTTGGCGAAGCAAGGCTTGTTAATATTTCAGCCACGAAAAAAAGACTGCCGTGCTTCGGGTGAATTAAACAAGTGTTTTTACCAAACCAGCCCAAGCCATTTTGATAGGCCCAATTGCGTTCAAGCACCGGGCCCGAATCAACATAAGGTAAAAATGTTTCGGCTGGGTATTTTTCATTAAGCGCACTAATTAAACGCATTAATTTTTCTTTCAACCAGTAGTGGTAGTCTTCATTTTGCGCGTAGGTCGCCGTTCGCGCGACTAGTTTCTCGACCTGCGGATGTACGACGGGAAAGTACGACTGCGAAACGCTAATCACCGATCTCAGCTCGCGAGCACCGGACGCAGAAAGTAAGTGCGGATTTTTTTTAGCTTCAAAGTGATCTTTTAGATAAGTCATAGAACCGTAGTTATTTTCGCTTAACCATTTTTCGTAAAAATCGATTGTTAGCGGCGACCCCAGCGGGCCGATTTCAATTTGATTTAGCGATAGCGATTCCGTCAGCTGATTCAATTCATCCGACAAGCCGCGCGCGTTCATTGCGCCCCGCCGGCAGAAAGACTTTGATTGAGAGTTGTTTTAAAATCAGACATAGTTATTCCATGCGCAATCTGGGTTTATCGTTTAAGAAGCATCGTCTTTATTCAGATTTTATTCAAGTGAAGTCAAGACTTCAGCTTCACCAGTTCGTTTGTTGGGTGGCGGGCGGAGCCGTGCGCGATCTTTACTTAGGCCGCGAAGTCTATGATTTTGATTTAGTTACCGACGCTTCCACAGAAGCCCTTAAGCAAATTTTTCCGGAAGCAGTCTTGGTGGGTGAAAGTTTCGGAGTTTTAAAAATTCCGGTTTCGAATGGCGAGCTATTTGACTTATCGACCTTTCGGCAAGAGGCTGATTACATTGACGGACGAAGACCTAGTGCTGTGAGCGCGTCGACACCTTTTGAAGATGCAAAACGTCGGGATTTTACGATAAATGCTCTCTTCTGGGATGATGAAAGCCAACAACTGCTTGATTTGACGGGTGGAGTGATCGACTTAGATCGGCGTGTGTTGGCTTGCGTGGGTTCGCCTCTTGTTCGCTTTAACGAAGATCATCTGCGAATGATTAGGCTTATTCGTTTCACCGCGCAGTTGCACTTTGAAGTTGCGCCGGATACGGAAGCGGCCGCTCTTCAATTGATTGATCACATTAAAACAGTCAGCGGCGAACGTATCTGGCTAGAACTTAAAAAAATCGCTGAAGCCCGCAGTTGGAATTTGATTCTACGATCAAAACTTTTTGGTGATTTTTTTAAACTCATATTCAATGCGAGTGTTTCACCAGATATTTTAAAGAAACATAATATTTCAAGTCTGGAAGGTTTTGAAATCGAAACGCTCTTTTTTATTTTGCACCAATTAAGCCCAAGCGTTGAGCAATTGAAAAAAACATTAGTCTCGCGTTTGAAACTTTCGGCGGCCGAGCTTTCAATTTTTGAATTGATTCACTACGCCCTTAGTCAATTAGCCGGTAAAAATATTTTCGAGCTCATCTTGGAAATTGAAAAAAAAGAAAGACTCAAAAAAGTTTTAATTTTTTTAGCGCACTTAGATTTTTTTGATTCTTCAATCGTGGCTGAATGTGAAAAATTACTGGCTCAATACCCAGTCGCGGTCTTGTCGGGCCACGACTTAGTATCAATGCTCAAAGGGCCTGAAATAGGTAAAGCACTAGATGAACTTAGACTTTTACAATTGCAGGGGAAGTTGCCATCTAAAAACGACGCTCTGCAGGTCGTAAGTCGTATCGCGGCGGCAAGAAAATCACTATAACCAATATAATGTAAACTGAAGACTAATAGTCGGGTTTATAAGGTTAAAAATTTAAATTAATAATCATTTGACTGTCGAAAATTCGGTCTAGTTTTAAAAATAAATAAGGTCAAAGGTATTGCGTTCTTCAGAAAGTCTTGTCAGACTTAGATCAGGTTGTTGTTGTTGGATTCGAAAAGTTCATTAAGACTAAGGATTGTCTGGGATTGTTCGGAGAAGGCTGCAAAAGTTAAAAAAAGTTTAGACGCTAAACAAACAAATAGCAGGAGGAGCAAGGATGCTCAGAGACGTATTAATCCAAAAAGGCCTTTCGAATCGTGAATCTGAAGTTGCTGAATTGGTTTCAAAGGGACTATCTAATAAAGAAGTCGCTAATCAATTATTCGTAACAGAAAAAACTGTTAAATTTCATTTAACTAACATCTACAAGAAGATGAACGTTAAATCTCGTGCACAGTTAATCGTATGGTGCCTTCCTCATCTTGGTTTTGTTGAAAATGAAATGCGCGCTGAAGTTGCTCAACCTGCTGGAGCTTCTGCGTACAACACACAAACAACTCCAACAATTCCTGCTGGAAATGCGACAATTACACTTCCGGGTACTGGCACTTTTGGTGGCCGTAACGGAAATTCTGACGCTGGCGTTTAGGTCTAGATAATAGTTAGCTTTGTTAAAGCCTGCCCTCTCCGGGGTAGGCTTTTTTTTTATCTTTTTTGGGGAGTTTTATGAATAAAGGTAAGTTAGTTAGTACATCGCAAGTGGTCATGACGGAACTGGTTTTGCCTCAGCATACCAATGCGCTTGGGACGATGTTTGGTGGAGTTCTTATGGCGTGGATCGATATTGCCGGAGCCATCGCTTCTCAAAGACATTGCAATGCCGAAGTTGTAACGGCCAGCATTGATCAATTAAATTTTGTGGCCCCTGTCAAAATTGGTTGGGTCGTTAATATGAAGGCTTCGGTTAATTTTACATCGAAGACTTCAATGGAGGTCGGCGTGCGTATTGAAGCCGAAAACCCGAAGACCGGCGAACTTTTTCACACCGCATCGGCTTATATGACTTTTGTTGCTTTAGGATCGGACGGACGGCCAAAGGAAGTTCCCCCGCTGCAATTAGTAACTGATATCGAAAAGCGCCGTTTTGCTTCGGCCCTTCGCCGTCGTGAGCAGCGCTTACAAAATCGTAAAACGGAAGAGCTGAAATCTTAGAAATTTTACGTTGAAAGTTTGTCGCGATTTTACGAGCAGAGTTTTTTAAGTAGAGTGGTAACTTCCTGTACGTCGGCATCTTTAGTTTTATTCATCTGATTGTCGTGATTCACTTCTTTACAAGAATCAGCATTGATCCCTGCTTTTGCTAAATCGCGTAGGGGTTCTAATATTTCAAGATCGTAGGCCATTTGGTTGCCTTCAATACTTAATACGATTTCAGCTCCGCCAGTCTCTAAGACTTTTACTTTGTCATAACTGTTATTGAGCATGCTCAGAAGTTTTGTCACTTTAGCTGCAAAATTTTGTTTATTCACTGGAGTTGAGAAAAACGTAGTTTGCAATTGACGAAAATTCGTATACTCATTCGATAGGTCTGATTTTTTATCTGCCAAGCTAGTTAACGTAAAAAGCGTGACCGCAGTGAATATTAAAACGGATTGTTGATACATGCTTTAGCTCCTGTTTCTTGCATCGATGACGGAAGTAATTTTGCAATACTATTTTGTCGGTTCGCTAGATTCGTTGTGTAAATTGTTAAGCTTCTACCTTCGCGGCGGTACAAAGGTTTTTTCATAGCTTTAATAAATTGTTCAGGCTTTAAAACACTTAAGCGTGAAACCGCAGCGCGAGCTGCTGCGCGGCCGCCGGGTCCATAAGCATTTAGAACGGCTAGGTCTTTAACTTCGTCTATCATAGGGTCATTTTTATACTTTTCTAAATAGTCTTTTAGCACGGGCTTTATATCTTTTTGCCAAGAGTTCGCCATACCAATTAAAGTGTAAAAAATATTACGCTCCATACCTTCGCCGGTGCCAATAAAGCTGCAGCGATCGCTTAGGCTTGGCTTGTTGTTTAAATCTTTTTTTGCAATTAACTGAGCCGCTCGGCAATCAGGTGTGTTGCTGTTGGCGACTTGTTTCATGAGGCCGTAGCCGCGATGCTTTTGGTGGATGTCCTCGACAAAAATACTTGTTAGCTGGCCGATTCCAACTCCGCCGACGTAGGAGTAATTCGGGCGAAAGCCTGACTCTTTTGAAAACATCGAAAAAAGTGCGGCGGCATCAACGCCTAACATATTTTCTTTCATCGTGCAGTTGGCAAAACTTGTTATGACAGCATTTTGATAAGCTAATTGTTCAGCGTTAATACAAGATGATTCAGAAGCTTTATTGCCTGCGGGGCAGCTAATTTCTGCAGTTGCTGCTTTGAAAGTATTCGCCGCAGCCATGCATTCAGGTTTAAACATAAGTAAAGCACTGCCGCTATCTTCTTTCGAAGCAACCGGTTGTTGGATTATTTGTTGGATAGATTCTATCTGTGCATAGGCAGGTATCGAGCCCGTCTTTGGTATACAAAAATCGGAGGTGCAAGCTTCTATTTTAGATTGTAAATTAAATTCAGAAGCGATTAATCGCGTAATTGGACTTGATCGTTTTGCTTCTGCTAACTGGTCAATTAAGTTAGTAGCTGAAGCCGAACCGCTTATACATTTTTGCTGGCCGTAAGAAATACGTGCACTCAAAAGCACAAACACCGCTAAAAAAAATTCTTTTTGTTTCATTTGCTTAGTTTAGCAATGCATAGGCCTATTTGACTAAAAAATCTTTCCATTTATTCATTAAAGTCGGGGTCATCATCGCGATACAAATGGTGCCTTCGGTGGCGGCTTCCTTACGCATGATCTTCGCCTCGCGACCTAAGTCGTAAAGGCGGTACTCGTTAGCCCGATCAAAGTACAGTTGAACCTCGGTTTGCATCTCGTTAATCGAGTCGGCCATGATTTTTTTTAATTGATCGAATCCATGACCGGTCAGAGCGCTAACGAAAACGCGCGGGTAGTGTTTCACTTTGAACTGTCGATCCACGGGCGCGATATCGAATTTGTTAAAAACATGTATAATTTTTTTACCTTCCCAGCCGAATTCTTTAATCAGGCCGTCAACCACTTCAAGTTGGCGCTCCATATTCGGCGAAGATAAATCAACCACATGCAGTAAAATATCGGCTTCGGCCGATTCTTCTAAAGTGGCTTTAAAGGCTTCGATCAATTGAGTTGGTAATTTACGAATAAAACCTACGGTGTCTGTTACGACCGCCGGTGGCCCTTCGTCTAAAAATACTTTTCGAGTCGTCGGATCAAGCGTGGCAAACACCATGTCTTTTGCGACAACTTGCGCTCCTGTTAAGCGATTAAGCAGTGAACTTTTACCCGAATTGGTATAGCCAATTAAAGCAAAACTAGGTATTTCGTTTCGTCTGCGCGACTGTCTGTGCTGCGAACGTTGCTGTGAAACTTCTTCTAATTTTTTTTTAATAAATGTGATTTTTTCTCGGGCGCGACGGCGATCATTCTCTAGGGCTGATTCGCCGGGGCCACGGGTACCGATACCGCCACCTAGGCGCGACAAAGATTCATTCCACTGGCCAATCATGCGCGGCATCTGATCAAGTAACTGCGCTAATTCAACTTGTAATTTGCCTTCGTAAGTGCGCGCCCGCTGCGCGAAAATATCTAAGATTAATTGTGAGCGATCTAAAATTTTACAGCCGATTTGTTGAAATAAATTTCGGGACTGAATGCCCGAAAGTTGATGATCGATAACCACGATCTGAGCGCGACTTTCTTCGACCATCTCTTTGATTTCTTGTACTTTGCCTGAACCGATTAACGTACTCGGATTCCACGAGGGTAGAACTTGAACTGTGGCGCCGATGATTTCTCCGCCAGCGGCCACGACAAGCTCTTCAAGTTCTAAAAGGTTTTCTTTTATTTCGGTCACGGGTTCAGATTTAAGCCCAACGCCGACGACGATTACTTTATCTTTTTCGTTAATTCTAACTTGGTTCAAGCTTTTTTGTTTCTCCAGTCGTGGATAAATTGTGCTTCTAACGCTGTTAATACGACCGAGCTAAAAATCGTATCGACGGTTGTAGTTCGTTGTAGAACGTTTGCCGCGCGTCTAACCCCAAGTAAGAAGGGGCCCAGTACTTCTACTTTACCCACTTGTTGCAGTAGTTTGTAAGAGATATTTGCACTTTCTAAATTTGGGAATAACAAAATATTAGCTTCACCGCCCAAATTGGTAAAAGGGAAGATTCGGCTTTGAATTTCGCTAGAGACTGCGGTATCGGCCTGCATATCACCATCAACGTGTAAGTCCGGGCGAAGCTGTTTTGCAAGCTCGGCCGCTTTCTTCATCTTGCTTGGCGTACCATTTGCGCCACTAAAATTTGAAAAGCTAAGCATAGCGACGCGCGGTTTTTGACCAAAGTATTCGGCTACTTGCGCAGTTTGAATAGCGATCTGGGCCAATTGCTCGGAAGTCGGGTTAAAGTTTACCGTGGTGTCGGCAAAGAACAAAATTTTATCGTCGGCTAGAATAATATTCAAACCCGCCGGCACCGAATTCTTGGCTAAGCCGATGGTGTGTAGAATGGGTTTCACAGCCTCTGAATAATTTGTAGTCGCGCCGTTAATCATACCATCGGCGTCGCCTTGGTCGATCATCATTGAAGCGAAGTAGCTTGGGTCGCTCATTAAGCGCTCGGCCTCTTTGATGTTGATTCCTTTACGTTGGCGACGTTTGTAAAGTTCTTCAGCGTAAGCAGCAAATTTTTCGTGTTGAACCGGCGTTATAATCGTAATGCCTGTCATGTCAATTTCGTGTAACTTCGCTTTTTCTAAAATGCGATCTGCATAACCTAGTACGATGGGTTCGCATAAGTTTTCATCCACGCACTGACGAATCGCTTTTAAAACTTTCGAACTAGTGCCTTCGGCAAAAACAATTTTTGGTAGGCGACCAATGCGCTCGGCATTCTGGTGAACGCGGTTGACGGCCGATCTGATAAATACTTTACGTGGGCCCTGAATGGCCTCAAGTTGGTCGTGGTACTTATTCCAGTCGGTGATTTGAATCGTCGCAACTTTAGAATCCATTGCGGCTTTAGCCACCGCAGGGGCTACCCAAAGTAAAACGCGCGTATCAAAAGGTTTCGGAATTAAATAATCACGGCCAAATTTAAATTTTTGACCGCCGTACGAGGCCGACACATCGTCGGTCACATTTTTACGAGCTAAATTAGCTAACGCATGCACTGCAGCTAATTTCATCTCTTCATTAATTTGCGTCGAGCGAGTATCTAAAGCTCCTCTGAAAATCGATGGGAAGCCTAAAACGTTATTTACTTGGTTCGGGTAATCTGAGCGGCCGGTCGCAATGATCGCATCCGGTCGAGCCGCGCGCGCAGCCGACGGAGTGATTTCAGGATCGGGGTTTGCCATCGCAAAAATGATGGGATCTTTCGCCATCAGTTTTAACATTTCGCCTGTGACGGCGCCGGCAACTGATAAACCGATAAAGACGTCGGCACCGTTAAGGGCGTCCGTTAAAGTGCGTTTTTCGGTATCGTTCGCGAATAGTTCTTTGTACTTATTCATCCCTTTGGTGCGGCCTTTATAAATCACGCCGCTTGAATCACACATCACGACGTTTTCTACGCGGACGCCCAAGCTTATAAAAATCTTCGCGCATGAAATAGACGCTGCGCCGGCTCCGTTAATCACCAGCTTCACATCAGATAATTTTTTACCAATGATGTGACACGCATTCAGTAAAGCCGCGCCGCTAACGATTGCGGTACCGTGCTGGTCATCGTGAAATACGGGGATGTTCATTTCTTTTTTTAAAGTCTCTTCAATTTCAAAACATTCGGGTGCTTTGATGTCTTCTAGGTTGATTCCGCCAAAAGTAGGTTCAAGCGTACGCACGGCCGCGATAAATTCAGCGGGCGAAGACGATTTAACTTCGATATCAAAAACGTCGATGCCGGCAAAAGTTTTAAATAAAATGCCTTTACCTTCCATCACGGGCTTTGAAGCTAGGGGACCAATATTACCCAGACCTAGTACGGCCGTACCGTCTGAGATCACCGCAACTAAATTTCCCTTAGAGGTGTAGTCGTAAACTTTTTCTGGGTTTTTGGCGATAGCTTTACAAGGTGCCGCAACCCCCGGCGAGTAAGCCAATGATAATGCCTTTTCTGTGTTGCATTCTTTGGTTGAGATAACTTCAATTTTACCGGGACGACCTTTTTGGTGATAGTCTAAAGCTTCTTTATCAAAAAGCTCGCGCTCGTGCGCAATTTTGTCAGCTGATTTTTCTTGTGTCTTTTCCAAACGAAACCCCATTCGCAACTACGACTTTCGCCTAAGTTTTTTCGCTCAGGCGAGGTCGTTTTGATTATTAAATTAGAGTGATCAGTCTATTGCTGCTAGACGAAAAGCACAATTTGCCAGAGGGGTATGCTAGACAGCGTCAATTGCCACACATGATTTTCAGGGTTAATATTAAGCGTTCTATATTCAAATACACAGGAGTTCATCATGAGCACACAGCAAAAGCTTCCAACGGATGTTGTCATTGTTGAAGGAGTACGCACTCCCTTCGCAAAATCAGGCACAAAATTAAAAACAGTGCATGCGGCCCAATTGGGGCAAGTTGCATTAAAAGAATTAATCGCGCGCACAAATTTAAACGTCGATTTAGTTGATGAAGTTATTATCGGCAACACAGGTTCGCCTTCTGATGCCGTAAACATCGCGCGCGTGGTTGCATTGAATTCAGGTATTCCGCAAAAAACTTCGGCCGTGACCGTTCACCGTAATTGCGCTTCAGCTTTAGAGTCGATCACTTCTGGTTACGAAAGAATTAAATCAGGCACGATGGAAATGGTGATCGCGGGCGGAACTGAAAATATGTCGCAAATGCCGTTGTTAATGCCACCGGCAATTACCAGCATCATCGAAAGATTAGGCTCGGCTAAAACGAGCGGAGCAAAACTTTCAGCTCTGTGGGATTGGTTTAAAGCCGATCTTTCGCAAATAAAAGAAATGGCGACAACCGCGCCGCTACAAAAAACAAAATATAAGCCCATTATTACTTTAGCCGAAGGTTTAACAGACCCTTTTGTCGGCATGAATATGGGAATGACGGCTGAAGTGATCGCGAAAGAATTTAATATTTCTCGTCGCGAACAAGACGAGTACGCTTTGAAATCTCATCAGAAAGCGGTTGCGGCTAAAGCAAAATTAGCTGAAGAATTAACGCCGTTTTACCTACCACCTAATTACACCGAAACAATCACTGAAGATATCGGGCCGCGTGATGGTCAAACGATCGAGGCTTTAACAAAATTAAAACCTTTCTTCGATAAAAATACCGGTTCAATCACGGCGGGAAATTCCTGCCCGATTACTGATGGCGCGGCGATGGTCTTATTAATGTCGCGTGCAAAGGCCGATGCGCTTGGTTACAAGCCCATCGCAAAAATTCGAGGTTACGCCTTTGCAGGTTTAGAACCCGAACGTATGGGTATGGGGCCGGCCTATTCAACACCAATCGCCTTAAAACGTGCGGGCTTATCGATGAAAGATATTGGCTTAGTCGAATTGAATGAGGCTTTTGCAGCGCAAGTGATGGCGAATCAGAAAGCTTTTGACTCAGATTCATTCGGCCAAAAATTAGGTTTACCAGGTAAAATCGGTGAATTACGCACTGATATTTTGAATGTGAACGGCGGAGCGATTGCTTTGGGGCATCCTGTAGGTGCGACAGGTACGCGTTTAGTTTTAACACTCATGAAAGAGATGCGTCGCCGTCATGTGCAGTACGGTCTTGCGACATTATGTATCGGTGGCGGCCAAGGTGGATCAATCATTATCGAGAACGAAGGGTAGTTTAAATGTCAGCAATTATCGTATCAAACCAAAAAATCGGATCAACGGACGTAACAGTATTAACTTTTGATTTGCCAGGTGAAAAAGTAAATAAACTTTCAACGCCGGTGATGACTGAGTTAAAAGCACACCTAGAAAAAATCAAAACTTCGGGCACGGGCTTCGTTATTTTTAAATCAGCGAAACCAAAAATTTTTATTGCTGGTGCCGACATTGAAGAAATTCAAAAGCTATCTACAAAAGAACAAGTTGAAGCGGCGGTTAAGCAAGGCCAAGATATTTTCAATATGATTGAAGATTTACCAATGCCAACGATGGCCTTAGTCAACGGTGCGTGCGCGGGTGGCGGTTGTGAATTAATTCTTGCTTGTGATTACCGTATTGCGACCGAAGACTCTGCAACACGTATTGGCTTACCCGAGACGCAGTTAGGTATTTTGCCCGGTTTTGGCGGCAGCATTCGTCTACCACGCGTGGTCGGTCTTCAAGCTTCTTTAGACGTGATTTTAGCCGGTAAATTATTAAATGCTAAAAAGGCACAAAAAATTGGCTTAGTAGATTACGTTGTGCACGCAAATTTAATTGAAAACTTCGCGGCTGGTCAAATTGAAAAAATCGTCAAAGACGGTAGCCAAAAGCGTCGTAAAACTTTTCAACCCAAGGGTTTAGTGAACAAACTTTTAGAGGGTATGTTAAAAGGCGTCGTCTTTAGCAAAGCTAAAGAGGGCGTTGTTAAAGCAACGAAGGGCCACTACCCTGCGCCGCTTGCGGCTCTTGAGGTGGTTAAGAAAACTTACGGAATGTCTGATCGCACGAAAGCTTTAGAAATCGAGCGTGAGCATTTTAAAACCTTAGCGGTCACAGATGTTTCTAAAAATTTAATTCACGTTTTTTATTTAACGGAGATGGTAAAAAAACAAACGGGTGTCACAGGCTCAAGTGTCAAAGCAAAGCCTGTGAAGCACTTAGGCGTTCTGGGTGCAGGTACCATGGGTGGCGGAATAGCCTACGTCGCAGCCGATAAAGGTGTCGACGTTCGCGTAAAAGATATTTCGTTCGATGCGAATGCGAAAGCGCTTAAACACGCGCGGGATCTCTGGGCCAAATTATTAAAAAAGCGCGTTATTGATAATTACCAGTTCACGCAAAAAATGTCGCTGGTTTCGACCACGGTTGATTTTTCAGGTTTTAAAAATATAGATTTAACAGTTGAGGCAATTGTTGAAATCATGGACGTAAAACAAAAAGTGATCGCGCAAACCGCCGCTGAAATGCGCGAAGACGCGATCATCGTAACGAATACATCATCACTCAGCGTTAGTGAAATGTCGAAAGGTCATCCGCGTCCGGCGTATTTTGCGGGAATGCATTTTTTCAGTCCGGTTCATAAGATGCCATTAGTCGAAGTTATTCGCGGAACACAATCTTCGGACGAAACAATTGCTACGGTTTTTGAATTAGCTAAAAAAATGGGTAAAATGCCAGTGGTCGTAAAAGACGGACCTGGTTTTTTAGTCAATCGTTTGTTACTTCCGTACATGGCAGAAGCCGCATTTTTATTAGCCGAAGGCATGAGTGTTGAGACGGTTGATAAAGCCTTTGTTTACAAATTTGGTATGCCGATGGGCCCATTTGAATTAATGGATTCAGTTGGTATAGATGTGTGCGTGAAGGTATTAAATATTTTCAAGAAAGCATTCTCAGACCGCGTGGAAATGCCGCCGTTGATGGAGAAACTTGAGAAAAACAAATCTCGATTAGGCCAAAAAACGAATTTAGGCTTTTATAAGTATGAGAACGGCAGAAAAACCGAAGTCGATCAATCGATTTACGCAGAGCTGGGTTTGTCTTCGCCAACCAACCCGCTGAGCGAAGAAGAATGCCGCGAGCGTTGTGTGTTTGCGATGGTGAATGAAGCCGCATTAGCTTTAGACCAAGATAAAATTGTTGAAACGCCACATGAAGTTGATCTGGCTATGATCATGGGTACAGGCTTTCCACCGTTCCGCGGTGGGTTACTAAAGTACGCTGACAGTGTCGGAGCAGATTATATCGTGCAACGTCTTGAGAAATATTCAAGCGAACGTAAAGCGAATCGTTTGAAGCCGACTTCAAAAATGAAAGAGCGCGCTGCGACGAAGGCTATGTTTTACAATTAGTTCCGTATTGGGCGACCGGCTTCGGGGCCGGTTGTTTTTTTAATGCTGCTGGGATTGTAGATTATTTTGCAAACCCAAAATATTTCAATAAATTTTAAGGCCATTCTTTTAAAATAAAATCAATAGACAATACGAAGATAGAACAAAGTTCTCTGCGCCGTGGGCTTAATGTATGCTTTGCCCGGTGTTCGTAGCGTGGTTAAGTCGGCTGCTAAGCTGGCACCGGCACGAAAAGTTTGACCAGCGTAACCAAAACCAACCTTGGCGTTGTAGCTTAAAGTTCCGTAAGAGGTTTTTTCTTTAACCTGAGTCGTGTCTTCAAAATCGTAAAAGCCCAGCGTTCCGATAAGATCTAAAACCGCGCCGATAAAAAAATGATTATCGCTGACCCAGTATTTTCCAGCTCCGATTCCGGCATTGTACGAAAATACTTTCATCTTACGAAGGTTTTCTAGTTCGGTATTCATACCGGCATTTTCCGCTTGCAGAAGCGAAGTTGAGGTTTCCATTATGTGCTGACGAAGTCCGCTAACTAGATAATACTTTCCGGCAGATTTTTTTATTTCGTCAGATTGATCCATTAAACTCGCAACCGAAAAGTCACTATCATTTAAGGCATAACGTGCCATGATGCCGTAATGTTGAAATTTTAAATCTGGATAGACTTGAATGAGGTTCGTGTTCGCAATGAAAAACCCCGTATAGGTTTGATAAAAAGTATCAACACCCCATTTGCGATTATGATAACCTAGCTGAATATCAAAAAATGTTGTTTTGCCTTTTTCTGGATTGAGCTCGGCCGAGCTTGATCGAAAAGAGGTTCCCACCGAATAATCGCCGTAGCTAAGTCCTAATCTGGAAAGGCCTGCCATATTGGGTTCAAAAGCAATGTTTTGATCACCTAATCCGAATGATTCAACTGTGAAACCAAAATTCTCTTGTCCCAGCCCTAGTAGCGTCGAAAATTCAGTTGCGTGCGCAGGGGTAATCCCACAAAATAAAAGAATGAAGCCAATGAGTCTTAAGTATAAATTAAAGGTCGTCATATCATTGCTAGTTTTAATTTTTGTCGCCGATCAAGCAACTAAAAATTGGGCCGTCGAAAGTTTAATGGTCCAAAGCCCACAGTACTTTTTAAATGGTTTGTTTCAATTCGTTTACGCCGAAAACCCGGGCGCCTTTTTAGGATTAGGCGGAAATCTTTCGCGTGAAGTTCGCTTCGTGGTTTTTGCATTGATCGTTTTTTTAGGCTTAGGCGGAATGCTTTGGTATTTATTTACCAAAGAAAAATCAAGATTGAATCTTTTTGCCTACAGTTTTATTTTAGCGGGCGGTTTCGGAAATCTGTGGGACAGAGTCATTCACGAACGTGGCCATGTGATTGATTTCATGTTAATTGATTTAGGCGGGTGGTTACGTACCGGCGTTTTTAATATTGCCGACATGGCGATCGTTGCGGGTGTCGCACTCGCTATTTACGGCGAAATAAAGTCGAAGAAGGCGTTGCCAGCCAGCTAGATGGATTGCTTGCTAACAGCAGGCCCATGTCAAAATATTGTACGCCCGCAAACGTAAAGCGCGAGTAAATTCTAAGCTTAACCTGCTTCATTCTAGCTGTCTCAAATTCAGACGTAAAAGTGAGAAGTGCTTCATCCTGAAATAAAAGTCTTGGCCCGCGGCTTGCGATAGAGGTAGGTAGGAGACTTTATGAAAAAACTTTTACTTGCCCTGTCACTTTTAATTCTAGCCTCGTGCCAGGTAACAAAAGAGAATGGCGTCAAAGCGACGAATTCAAACGGCTTTGTTTCAAGTGGCGGCGTTTTAAGTTCTGTGCAATGTGCGCAATCTACGACGGTTACCAACGCGCAGGGTATTATTTACGAAGCGACGGCCGTCAATTATGCAGCGGGTGATGCGACGGGTAGTTTCGAAGATCGCGTTAAAGCCTTATTAAGCGCAAGTATCCTGCCGCAAAATATTGGTTCGATCAGCGGTCAACAGAGCGCTTCAACAGGTATGCGTTTTTCTGGAAAAATTATCTTAGATACAAACGGCAACGTCTTATCTTCAAAATCAAAAATAACGATCAGCGTTTATGACAGCATTTGGTTAAGCGATTACGCTATTAACACAGGCGCACGCGGCATTGATTTATCGTTCGATCCGACCCGCGCTGGCCACAGCATCACGGGTCAATTCAATCAACAAACCGGTGTGGGAACTTTGCTTCTAAAAGATTCTTACGGCGAAATTCGCTTTGAAGGAAAATTCGATGCCCAGAACTTCAGCGGCATCGTAAAATTTCAAAATTTAGTTAGCGTCGTAGGCGCTGTAACGAAGGGAACAGTAGGGGATTTTTCTATTCCACGCTGTGCAATCACGCAGTAATATAGCTTGAAAATACAGCCTAAAGCCTATTGAATCAGGGGAGTGATAGCTAATCATTCTTCTTTTTATTTTTTCGATGAGTCTTCTTTAAGCGTCGTAGCCGGCGGAGCTTCGGCGATTGATCGCCCGAGCTTACATATTCACAGCTTGGCCGAGGCGGAAGCTTTTTTAGGAAGCTACGGTTATAAGCTTTCAAATTCCGAACATTTAGAGCGTTTGTGGTATTTTCACCGTCGGGCTTTAGTTTTGATGACCGAGCGGCTCAAAATTAATTCCGACGAAATTCCCCAACAGGTAAAAAATAAAGAAGAGCTTAAAGATATCCGATTTTTATTAATTTACGCTTCGCAGTTTGAAGATAAAAATTTACAGAAGTGGGCCTGCGCTTTTTTACGTTGTATGCATGTCTTCGTTCATGCCGAAACTGATTTGTTTAGTTCGTTTTCAGAAGAAATTCAAAAACAGATATTGGCGCCGTTTGAACAGGCTATTGTGCAAGAAGATAAGCTTTATCTGAAGTCATTTCAAAAAGAAGGTCATCCCCGCGTCGAGCTTTTAAACTTTCACGCGAAGCCTTTTAAAACTTCGACGAGCACGGTGATAAAATTACTGGCGCGCCCAGAAGCACTAGCAATGAAGATCTTTGATAAAATTGGAGTGCGATTTGTGACGCGCTCGATATTTGATTCTTTTCAAGTGATTCGTTTTTTGGTCGAAGAAAATATTATTAGCTTTCCGCAAATTATGCCCGATCAGTCTTCTAATAATATGTACCCGGTCGAAGAGTTTTTAGATGTATGTAATAAGCTGATGAAAAAGCACGGAGATGATCAGAAGCTCTCGTCTGAAAAAATCGATCGCTTGCTGGCGCAAAGATTGAAATCAAGTCAGTCCGCTTTTTTAGGTTTGTTTCGTAAGGAAAATCCGTTTTCTTCGCAAGATTTTAAGTACATTAAATTTATTTCGCGGCAATTGATTCAAGTGAGCTCAAATCAGCCGGGTGGTAAAAGCTTTAGTTTTTTCTATCCTTTTGAAGTACAAATCATGAATGAAAGTTCATTTGAAATTATGCAGGCGGGTGAATCTGAGCATACGGCTTATAAAAACCGCCAAATTGAGGCGGCCGTTAAAAGGTTATTTCCTGAATGAAAATATTCTCGTTAATGCGATCTGTGATCGTAACTTTATTTTTTCCGTTTACGGTTTTGATCTTGGGACCGATTGCAATTGTTATGCATGTGCTTTTTCATAGCCGAAAAATTGATGATGCTTTGATTATGGCTTGGGGCCAAATGTGTTGCGTGATGTCGGGCGTTCGTGTGCACGTCATCGGGTTAGACAACATTCCGAAAGATGATTTGAATGGTAAGGCCTGTTTATTTTTGTTTAATCACTCAAGTTTTTTCGATGTGTTTGCTTTGGCAGGCTACATTCCGGGTATTCGCTTCGGTGCTAAAGCCGAGCTTTTTAAAATTCCTATATTCGGGCAAACGATGAAGATTTTAGGAACTTTACCGATCGCCCGTTCGAACCGCCAAGAGGTCTATAAGGTTTATGAAGAAGCCAAAGCTCGATTTCAAAACGGTGAAATGTTTGCGCTTTCGCCAGAGAGTGGTCGATTCTACGGCCCGAAGCTTGCGCCGTTTAAGGCGGGCCCTTTCGTTTTTGCGATGTCAGCGCAAGTACCCGTGGTTCCTGTGGTGATCTTAGGTGCGACGCGGGCATTGCCCAAGGGTGCATTTCTATTTAACAAAGATCATTGGCGTTCTAAAATTGAACTTCATATCTTGCCTGCGATCGAGACAAAGAATTTTAGCGCTGAAGACCGAACTGATTTACAAAAAGTCGTCTATCAAAAGATGAATGATATCTGGACAAAAAATTACGGAAAAACAATCTAAGATCTAACGACTTTCCAGTCTTGTGCAAAAAGCGGGCTTTCCATTTTAATTTTCTTTACACCCGTATCAACTTCAATTTTAAGTCTAAAAGGTGGCAAGGTTTCAATGCGTTTCACTTGGAGACGTTTCGGAAAATACCCCAATGAATATTCGATGGCGCTGGCTAGCTTATCAATCTGAATATAGTTATCAAACGATTTCCCGCCGTTTAGACTGCGAAAGTGCCCGACAAAAATTAAAAGGTCATTAAAGTAATAGACGGGCCCGTTGAAGTCTGCAAACTGCGAAAGTTTTTTCCAGTGGTAGCCATCTTCAGTCATGAATACGCCGTGCGCCGAAAGTAGGCCTCTTAGTGGGTTCTTCGGGTGAAACGAAACGCTTGATATTTCTTTTTTAAGTAATTCGTCGATGGTGTAAATCTCATCGGCCGCAACTGATGGTTTCCACCAGACTAACCCGTGACCTTTGATATTGCTTTCAATCCATGACGGCTTTTGGTCATTGACGACTTCGACTTGACTCCACATCGGAATTTTCTGTGTGGGTGAGGCAATAAGGCCACGCAAATCTGGGGTTACTAATCCGCGAATTTGACTGAGATGAATTTTTTTATTTTCGACCGTGACCATATAGTCGAAGTCGCGTCTCTTAACGAACTGCCATTTTTCTTGAGCATAGATCACTGTAGCTAGATCAAACTTCGTAATCGTTTCAGATAAACGAACGTAACCTACGTAATCTTTGTACTGAACTTTCACAAAACCTTTTTCGAAGCCTAGCGGATACAACAGTTGCCCTTGCGGTATGGTTGTTAGTATTTTAGCATTCTCGGTCACTGATTTTTTTAAGTAAGCATCGGTTAAAGTAATTGCTAAGCCCATATCGTAAGGATCAGACGCTAACTGATCAATCTGGTAGGTTTTCATTACTTTACTAGCTTCGTCGCGAACCTTAATTTGGCTAATGTTGGCTTCAGTCACTTTAAAGCGGTGATTTGTTTTTGGATCAATGACAGTCTTCGAAAGGTGCACAGGACGAATTGGTTTTAATTCTTCAACACGAAAGAGTTGTGACTTCCACTTATAAAATTTTTCGGTCTTCATTTTGGCATTGATCTGCTGCCTTTGTAAGGTCGCAAGACTGATGGCTCCGGATGGGAAAAGACTTTCGGGAGATCTAAAAAAAGGCACCTGCAGGCTGTTGACGCCCGAATTTTCGCCCAATTTCTGGGGCGGAATCGCGCTGAAAGTACTTTGGGTAAATAAAGAGAATATGACAAATAGCATCTAATCTATTTTCAGAGGGGAAATCCATGCAATCAAGGCTAGATTTGGTATATTAGTCCGCAATCGTATTAAGACCTAAAAACTAAAAAAACTAACGCGCAACATTGCGTAAACAGGTTATGGGAGCCATCGTGGAAATTTCTTCAATTAAAAAAATAGGTATCGTGGGCGCAGGTCAAATGGGTAATGGCATCGCGCAAGTTGCGGCCGCACAAAATTTTGATGTTGTGATGTTTGATATTTCGGCCGGGTCTTTGGATAAAGGTCTAGGAACAATCGCTGCCAGTTGTGATCGTCTTATTAAAAAAACAACCATGACTGAAGAGCAAAAGAAAACGCTATTGGCAAAAATAAAAACCACCAGCAGCATGACTGACCTAGCGGATTGCGATTTCGTTGTTGAAGCCGCAACCGAAAGTATTGAACTTAAGTTAAACATTTTTCGTCAACTAGATGAAATCGTTAAAAAAGATGCAATTCTAACTTCAAATACTTCATCGATCTCCATTACAAAAATTGCGGCCGTTACCAAGCGCCCTTCGCAAGTGGCGGGCATGCACTTCATGAATCCCGTCCCATTGATGCAGCTTGTAGAAGGCATTCGTGGTTTACAAACTTCGGACGATACGTTCAAAGCGACATGTGCTTTGGCCGAAAAGTTAGGTAAGGTCTTCGTCGAATCAACCAAAGATATGCCAGGCTTTATCGTCAACCGCATTTTGATGCCGATGATTAACGAAGCAGTTTACACACTTCACGAAGGCATCGCCTCTGTTGAATCAATCGATCAAGCGATGAAATTAGGAACAAACCAACCGATGGGTCCGCTGACTTTAGCTGACTTCATCGGTTTAGATACGTGCTTGGCCATTATGAATGTGCTACATGACGGAATGGCTGATTCAAAGTACCGGCCGTGCCCCCTGCTTGTAAAATATGTTGAGGCGGGTTGGTTGGGTCGTAAATCAGGTCGCGGTTTTTATAACTACGCTAAATAGTATTTCGTAAATAATTAATAAAAAAAGGATCTATCCGATGAGTTCTCAGTATCAACAAATAAAACTAGAACCCAAAGATAACGGCGTTTGGTTACTGACTATTAACCGCCCCGAGTCTTTAAATGCTCTTAATTCTCAAATCTTAAATGAAATGGGTGATGCCGTTCGTCAAATCTCTGAAATGGATTTTGAATCAACTAAGGCCCTTATTATTACCGGTGCGGGCGAAAAAGCTTTCGTAGCGGGGGCCGATATCAAAGAGATGATGGATTTAAATGAAGACCAAGCCGTGCAGTTTGCTAAGCGCGGGCAAAGCGTATTTCATGAATTGAATCTTTTAAAAATCCCGGTGATTGCGGCCGTGAACGGTTTCGCATTGGGCGGTGGTTTAGAACTAGCCTTAGCGTGTGATTTTATAGTGGCCAGTGAAAACGCTAAATTCGGTTTACCTGAAGTCAGCTTAGGTTTAATACCCGGGTTTGGCGGAACGGTCAGGCTGACTCGCGCTATCGGAATCCGAAAAGCACGCGAGATCACGATGTCGGGCGAAATGATCAATGCAACGCAAGCGATGCAAATGGGTTTAGTGAATCATGTCGTACCTTTAGCTGATTTACTTCCGACAGCTCTTCAGAAGTTAGAATTGATATTAACGCGCTCTCCGTTAGCGGTTTCAGTGGCCAAGAAGTCAATTAACCAAGCCTTTGATCTGGCGACGGAAGAGGCCCTCGAAAACGAAGCACAAATTTTCGGAGCCTTATTTACTTCGGCCGACACGCGCGAAGGTACAAAAGCTTTCGTCGAAAAAAGAAAGCCTTCATTCAAGGGCGAGTAATGGGCTAATTGGCCTGTTACGAATATTTTAAGCCCTCACTGCTTTGAACGAACTGGAGAATTTAATGTCTGATACAAAGTCTGCCCCCACGTTTACGAATCCTAAAAATCCGGTCCGAGTCGTTACGGCTGCGGCCTTGTTTGACGGCCACGACGCAACGATAAATATCATTCGCCGTATTTTACAAGACATGGGTGCCGAGGTGATTCACTTAGGCCATAACCGGTCGGTGCAAGACGTGGTTAAAGCCGTTTTACAAGAGGGTGCGCAGGGCGTTTGTGTTTCGTCGTATCAAGGCGGGCACATGGAATACTTCAAATACTTGCGCGAACTTTTAAATGAGGCGGGTGCCAGTTACGTACAGATCTACGGCGGTGGCGGTGGCGTGATCGTGCACGAAGAAAAGCGTGAACTTGAGGCTTACGGTATTGCGCAGATCTTTCACCCCGATGACGGGCGTAAACTGGGTCTCGAAGGTATGATCCGTATGATCATTGATGGTTGTGATTTTGATATAATCGAAGCGCAAAAGAAATTTTCTAAAAAACAGATCTTCGCCGGCGACACCGTTCCGTCGGTTGAATTGGGTTTAGCGCTAACGGCCATCGAAAATGGCCACACCGATATTAAGCTGGATCAATTCGCATTAACGAATTTCGCCGCAAAAAATAAAGCGCCCTTAATTTTAGGAATTACCGGAACGGGCGGAGCCGGTAAATCATCGCTTATCGATGAATTATCGCAGCGTTTTTTAAACTCATATCCTGGTAAAAAATTAGGTGTGGTTTGCGTTGATCCCTCAAAACGAAAAACGGGCGGATCACTTTTGGGTGATCGCATTCGCATGAATTCTTTGTCTCGCCCGAATATTTATATGCGTTCGGTCGCTTCTCGCGGTTCAGGTAAAGAGATTGCGAACACTCTGCCCGACATTCTAAAATTCATGAAACGATTAGATTTTGATTTGATCATCGCCGAAACTTCGGGGATTGGTCAGGGCAATATGGCGATCACTGACGTCAGTGATTTATCGATGTACGTGATGACATCCGACTTCGGTGCGCAGTCGCAACTCGAAAAAATCGATATGATCGACTTCGCTGATTTTGTAGCCGTCAATAAAGCCGATCGTCGAGGAGCCCAAGATGCGCTACGTGACGTGACTAAACAATTCAAGCGGTCGCGTAAGATTTTCGATCTTGAGACAAAAGTTCCGGTGTACCTGACTCAGGCCAGTCAGTTCAATGATGGCGGAGTTAACCAATTATTTTTTTCGATCGCCGATGCGCTTGTTGCAAAACACGCCTTACCGCCAGTCGACATTGATTTTAGAAACAATATTTTAGCGGCAGATGAGCACGTGATTATACCGGCCGAACGGCAAAACTATTTAGCCGAAATTGTGTCGACGCATCGTAAGTACAAAACGCGTGTGAAAGATTTAGCCGTCAAGGCATCGAAATTAGGTGCGTTACATAATCTTTCAAAAGAACTTAACTTAGATGCAGCAACCATCGAAAAAAAATCTTTAGAATTTAAAAAAGATTTCGAAGCCCAAGAAATTCAAAGTTTAGAAAATTGGGATCAATTACAAAAAACTTACGCAGCCGATGAATTAGTATTCAAAGTACGCGATAAAGAGATCAGACAAAACTTAGTATCAAAAACTTTAAGTGGTACAAAAATTCGTAAGGTCGTTTTGCCTAAATTTAAAGACTGGGGCGATCGCTACCAATTTTTAAAAATGGAAAATATCCCCGGAGAATTTCCCTACACGGGCGGAGTCTTTCAATTAAAGCGCGCAGATGAAGACCCGAAGCGTATGTTTGCTGGTGAAGGAACGCCAGATCGCACAAATCGCCGCTTCCATTATCTATGTAAGGGTGAAAAAGCCAATCGCTTATCGACAGCATTTGATTCAGTCACACTGTACGGGCAAGACCCAAACCCGCGCCCTGATATTTTCGGTAAAGTCGGCGAATCAGGGGTAAGCATTTGTACTCTCGAAGACATGAAAAAGCTGTATGCAGGTTTTGATCTTTGCGATCCAAATACTTCAGTCAGCATGACGATCAATGGTCCGGCGCCAATGATTTTAGCTTTTTACTTCAATACTGCGATCGATCAGCAAGTCGATAAAAAAGAGAAAGCCTTGGGCCGCAAACTATCTGAAGTCGAACACGCCGAAGTATCAAAAACGACCATTCAACAAGTGCGCGGTACAGTGCAAGCCGATATTCTAAAAGAAGATCAGGGTCAGAATACATGTATTTTTTCGATCAATTTTGCTTTAAAAATGATGGGCGACATTCAAGCTTACTTCACCGAAAACCAAATAAAAAATTTCTATTCAGTCAGCATCTCCGGGTACCATATAGCCGAAGCCGGAGCAAACCCGATCAGTCAATTGGCATTTACGCTTTCAAATGGATTCACATTTGTTGAGTACTATTTATCGCGTGGCCTAAAGATCGACGACTTCGCGCCTAATTTATCTTTCTTTTTTAGTAACGGTTTAGACGCCGAGTACGCAGTGTTGGGGCGTGTGGCCCGTCGTATTTGGGCGATCGCGATGAAAGATCTTTATAAGGGCAATGATCGCTCGCAAAAATTAAAATACCATATTCAAACGTCGGGTCGTTCGCTGCATGCGCAAGAGATCGACTTCAATGACATTCGCACAACGTTACAGGCCCTGATCGCCATTTACGACAACTGCAATTCGCTGCACACAAACGCTTACGATGAGGCGATCACGACACCCACTGAAGAATCTGTTCGCCGTGCCATGGCTATTCAGATGATTATTAATCGTGAATTCGGCATGACTAAAAACGAAAATCCGACCCAAGGTAGTTATTTCATCGATGAATTAACTGAATTGGTTGAAGAAGCGGTGTTAGAAGAATTCAAACGCATCAACGAACGCGGCGGCGTTTTGGGTGCGATGGAAACGCAGTACCAACGTTCGAAAATTCAAGAAGAATCTTTATACTACGAGCACCTAAAGCACGAAGGTACTTTGCCAATCATCGGGGTAAATACCTTCATCAATCCAAAAACCTTAGCGGCCGACTACACGCCACCAAAAATCGAAATGGCCCGAGCATCACAAGAAGAAAAAAACCACCAGTTAACCGAGGTGGTGCAATTTCAAAAAATGCATAAGTCACAGGCCGATATTGAAATCGCCAACTTGCAAAAAGTCGCGTTGGGCGGCGAAAACGTTTTCGAAGCCTTATTAAGCGCTTCAAGACATTGCTCGCTGTTTCAAATGTCACAAGCACTTTACGAAGTTGGTGGCCAGTACCGGCGTAATTTGTAACTGTCTAACTTTTTGCCGCTCGAGTAGTTGCTGCAAGAGTACTGAACGAACAACACGTTCGCTTTAGTTTAGTAGAACGATCAGCTATAATGTGGCTGGCTGATTCGTTTGGCTAAACCAAGGAGTATATAATGAACAAAGTATCACTAGGTCTTCTAGCAATTTTAATTTCGACGGCTGCCTCTGCGCAAAACCCAACGGGCACTACGACTTACTCGAACGATCAGGCTCCGATCGAAAAACCGGCCGGCGTAAAGCTTGGCTTAGCCTATTCAAATCTTTCTGATATCTACACAAAAGCTAACGATCGCACGCACCGTGGAATGCCGGCGGGTACTTCGAAAGCCGAGTACTCAGGAAGCATGAGTATGCTTGGTATCAGCTTAGGTTATAAAGATAACTACGCCTTCGGAACTTTCGGATACGATACTTCAGGCACAGTTTATAAGTCGCTTAACAGTGCATCAGCCGATTCGAAAATGACGATTGTGAAAGCTCAGGGCGATATCGTTTATCCGATCGCAAAAAATTTGAGTGCAGTCGGGGGTTTAAATATCGCTTATGCGGCGGGTTTCGATACGGGTGAATACACGACCCAGCCAGGTACAGGCTTGCAGATCGGTGCGCAGTACGAAAAACAAGGCATCAGTTTGCTGGTCGCTTTTCAAACTTTAGGTTTTAATATTAACGGTGATGCGATTAACCCGGCGAACGGTGTTAAAGTCGAGACCAATGAAACCATTCAAGCAAACGGTGTTGTTACGGCTGTATCTTACACTTTTTAAATCAGATCGTACTCAAAAAAAAGAGCCGGGCAAATCCCGGCTCTTCCGAACAACAACTTTGTATCGTACAAAGCTATTTTTAAAAAACAATAAATAAAATTACTTAGGCATTACAACGGTATCAACAACGTGGATCACGCCATTTTTTTGGTAAACGTCAGCGATTGTCACTTTAGACATTCCGCCTTTTTCATCCGTTAACATAAGATCTTTACCCTTCATCGCCGCCATTAACTTTCCGCCAGCAACTGTATCAAAAGACGCTGTGCCTTTACCTTTTTTGATTGCTGCTGCGATTGACTTAGAATCATGCTTTCCTGCAACAACGTGGTAAGTTAAAATCTTCGTTAGAGTAGGCTTAGCTTCAGGCTTTAATAAAGATTCAACGGTACCAGCTGGTAACTTATTGAAAGCTTCATTTGTTGGAGCAAATACTGTGAATGGGCCTGCGCTCTTCAAAGTATCAACTAAACCAGCGGCTTTTACTGCAGCTACTAAAGTTGTGTGGTCTTTAGAATTAACAGCGTTATCGACGATATCTTTTGACGGAAACATTGCTGCTCCACCGACTTCAACTGACTTTTCGGCAAAACTAGTTCCGCAAAAAGCGATCATTACGGTAGCTGCTAATAGGGCTTTCAAGTTCTTCATACGTTCTCCTTTAAGAGTGGTAAATTGGTGTCAGATTAACTGTCACGAAAATTAGGTTCTCATCGAAATGGGGTTCTCGCAAGAAAACTTTTATACGTATAACGATTTGAATCATCTCGGATCGAGATTAATTCGCAACTATGCGAAATGATTTGCAAAAACACTGCACTGGTTATTACTATTAAGCGAAGACGCACAAAGCATTTAGTGACCAAAGTAGGGAAGATGGCGAAAAAAAAGTCTAAAAGTTCGGCAGAAAAGCCAGTAAAGAAACTAGCTAAAAAGCAAAAGAAGTTAAGTAAGCGAGTTTACAATAACGAAACTCGATTGCAGAAGTCTGAGCAGTCTCAGAAAAAAATTATGCAAGCCGTGGTTGAATTCTTAGTCGAAAGACGCGGCGGCGAAGTTAATATGGCCGAGGTTTCGAAACGATCAAAAATTTCGGTGCGAACAATCTTTCGTTTTTTCAAAGACAAACAGGCCATGAATGAAGCGACTGATCGTTACCTGCAAAGTTTTTTAAAGGCGGGTATGGATACTTTGCAAGAGTTAAATATTGAAGGCTTTGCGAAGCACACGTTTGAACTTTTTGAAAAGCACGAAGATTTAGTGATGGCCTATTTGTTTTCGCCCTTCGGACAACAGGCCCGAGATATTTTTCGTAAAAAAGTAAAGCAAGTTATGATTCAAAAAATCATGATTGATAGTAAACTTAATTTAAGCGCCAGCCAAGCGGCCCGGTTGCAGTTGATTGTGTCTTTGGTGAATGCGCGCTTGTGGCATGAAATTAAACAAGACTCAAAGCTGACCAGCTCTGAAATTGGCGAAGCGGCCTCTTGGGCCATTAAGACTTTATTGAAAAATCTAGACGATTAAATTCACTTCTGTTGCTTGAAAGCAAGTTAGTTTCAGTTCCACAATGGACCCATTTTTACCTCGATAGATAGACTCTTCGAGGTATTTTGTTCACGATCCTTTCAAAAATTCTTGGAACACAGGCCCATTTAACTGAATTGTAACAAAGTGCTACCCAGCTGCGTAAAACTTAGGTAGACCCTTGTAAACGGTAAAAGTGCACTCACGGCTAACTATGTTATGTGGATATAGATTGGGCTTTAAGTGCCAACACATTGGCGCCTTCAACCAGTGCCATACATAACAAAGGAATAGTCCATGACAGTAGATAACACGCACAGTGTGATCGACGACCCTACGTCTTCGAACCACGAAACAATCACAACAACTGCCGATCACGAAGCCAGCCACGAAGTCACAGTTGAACCTAGACAACCCGTAACTCCAGCTATTGCAGATAGCGAAGAAGAAGAAGATGACTTCGAAGGCGAAGAGTCTGACGAAACTCCTGTAAACATTTTCGAATCTTGGGGCTTATCAAAAGAAGTTTTGAAATCCCTAGCAGAGATGAAATTCACAAATCCAACTTCAATCCAAACTCAAGCCATTCCGATGCTTTTAACTCGCGAAAAAGATTTCGTAGGTTTAGCGGCAACGGGTACGGGTAAAACGGGCGCATTCGGTATTCCGTTAGTTGAATCAATCGACGCAAAATTAAAGACCGTACAAGCTTTAATCATGTGCCCGACACGTGAATTAGCAACGCAAGTTGAAGCGCAAATTCAGAAGATTGCAAAATGGAAAGGTCTGAGCACCTTGACCGTTTTCGGTGGATCTTCTTATGATCGCCAAGTAACGGCATTAAAACGCGGTGTTCATATCGTTGTTGGTACTCCGGGTCGTTTATGTGATTTAGTTGATCGCAAAGTTTTAAAATTAAATGACGTTCAAACTTTAATCTTAGACGAAGCAGATGAAATGATTTCGATGGGTTTCCAAGACGACCTCGAGAAAATCTTAAACGCCATCGGTAACGACGAATCAAAACGCAAGTGGTTGTTTTCAGCGACAATGTCTCCGGAAATTCGCCGCGTAGTTTCTAAGTACTTACCAGATTACGACAAAGTAGAAATTCATAAGCAAGATTCTGAAAAACCAAATATCGAACAAATTTACTATACAATCTACCCAGATCGTAAATTGCAGATGTTATCTTCAGTTCTTTACATGAACCCTGAATTCTATGGTTTGATTTTTTGCCAAACTAAACGCGAAGTTGGTGAAATCACTGAATGGTTAAAACGCAAATCATTTAAAGTAGATTGTATTCACGGAGACCGTCCACAACGTGAGCGTGATTTTATTTTACAAGATTTCCGTAAAGGCCGAATCAAAATCCTAGTTGCAACCGACGTTGCAGCTCGTGGTCTTGATATCAACGATTTGACCCACGTCATTAACTTCTCGTTGCCACGTGAAGTTGAAAGTTACACTCACCGAATCGGTCGTACAGGCCGTGCGGGTAAAAAAGGTTTAGCTTTATCAATAATTGCTCCCCATGAAGTACGTACTTTAAAACGTATTCAGCAAGTCACCAAGGCCGTGATGACAAAAGGTCTTGCGCCGTCGAATGATGAATTGAACTTATTCCGAGTTAAAGATGTTATCGCATCGTTAAACGCTGTTGGTAACGATGACGTTTCTTTCCGCGCCGGTAAATTTTTAGATCGTAAAATGGCTGATCTTAAAGAGATGTTTACTTTTGATTTCACAATCGAAGAATTCTTGAAACGTTATTTAGTTTCTGATCACGCTGATATTTTCGAAAACCGCGAGACTTCAATGGATTTCGTTGGTGACGGCGTTGTTCCACGCGAAATGCAAGACTACGGTTCGCGTGATCGCGGTCCGGTTGGTCGTGATTCTTCAGGCCCTCGCGATGGATACCGCGGCGGCAATGGTGGCGGCGGTGGATACCGTGGTAACGGCGGCGGCGGCGGATATTCGCGCGGCCCTCGTGATGGTGGTAATGGTTTCCGTGGCGACAACCGTGATGGTGGTTTCCGCGGCGGCGACCGTAATGATTCAAATAGCTACCGCGGCCCTCGGAATGAAGGTCCAGCGAAACCTTTCGTTCGCCCTGCTTTCGTAGGTGAAGAGCGTAATGATTCACGTGATGCCGCTCCACGTGCTGACTTCGCTCCACGCGGTGAAGCACGCGAAGGTAACTACGCTCCGCGTGGTTCAGTTTCTCGTGATAAGTACAGCGATAAAGCACCGGCATCTGGTGGTAACGAGCGTCGTCCGTTCGCAGCTCGTAGACCCAATAGCGATTCTTCAGCGCCGCGCACAGAGCGCACTGAATTTCGCGGCGGCGAAGCTCCGCGCAGCGAAGGCTTCCGTTCATGGAACGCTGACGATGCGGGTTCAGAGCGCCCACGTCCACGTCGCTTTGCTGGACCAATGAAAACTTCACCGAGTCGTCCTACAACTCGTAAGTAGTTGTTGGCCCGGCGAATTTTCGCTTAGTTAAATATTAAGTTTTTAAAAAACACCAATTTTTAAAAACTCAAAAGGCTCTGAAGAAATTCAGGGCCTTTTTTTTGGTTTTAATGCCTACGTTTTTTACTTTGCCCAGAAAATGCAAAAGCGAGTTTAGCTTGGCGCCAACTCGCTTTTAGAAGACATGAAGCCCTTCCTCATGAAAGGAAGTTCGTATGTCGGATAATTATCTATTCAACTGTAGATGGTATCGGAAGTGTGTTCGCAAAACTCGAGTTATTTTAGGTATTATTTTATTAGCTCTTAACTAAGACTGTCAAAAATTTTATCGGCGCAGTTGATCCCGTCGCAGGCTGCCGAAGTGATTCCGCCGGCATAGCCCGCGCCTTCACCGCACGGAAATAATCCCGTGTGCGAAACGCTTTCTAGGGTTTCAGCGTCGCGGGTTACTCTTAATGGGCACGAGGTGCGCGATTCAACTCCGTATAATTGCGATTTATTAGTGATGAAACCGCGCATGTTTTGGTTAAATTTTTCGATGCCCTCTTTGATTTTGCCGTACATAAATTCAGGAAGTAACTCATCTAAACGAATAGCTTTGACGCCTGATGGAGACGAGCTTGAGTTTAAAACATTGCGGTCTGACTTATTTAAAAACGACATTAAGTTCTGCGCCGGTAATTCTTTTGTTCCGCCCGCGGCTTGAATTGAATCATACGCGCGAGTTTCGATTTCACGTCGCAGTTTCATTCCGCCCATGCGATCAGATCCGAAAAGATCATCGTGGTTTATGCTCACCACGATCGCGGCATTCGCGTAAGGAGAATTGCGGTTAAAGTTACTCATTCCGTTGACGACGATTCCGTCTTTTTCGGTGCCGCTAGATAAGACATAGCCTCCGGGACACATGCAGAAACTGTAAACGCCGACACCTGTTTTATCATCGTGATGAGCTAACTTATAATTAGCCGAGCCTAGCTTCGGATGTTCGGCGAAGTCTCGGTATTGAATTTGGTTAATTTCTTTTTGCGGATGCTCGATCCGTAAACCCATGGCAAATGACTTTCCCTCAACGAAAACATCCGAATCGATCAGGTGATTTAACATATCTTCGGCCGAATGGCCCGTGGCTAGAATCACATGATCCGATCGATATTCAATGCCTTGTTCTGTAACAACGCCCTCGACACTACCCTGAGAAATGGGGTTTGCGTTTTTAAAACCAGGTATGCCACCGCGTCCGGTCAAGGGGCGAGCCTGCGCGGCATTGGCGCTACTGCGTTTACCGTAAAGCAAACTTTTTACTTGAGAGTTATAGTGAATTTCACAGCCATGCTGTTTTAAAAATTCACGCATCAACGGTATGACTCTGCGAATCTTATCTGAACCGACGTGGGGGTTTGATAGCCACTGAATTTCGGCCGGTGCGCCGAACTGAACCAAACGATTAAGCACATACGGTATGTGTTCTGATTTGATTCGCGTGATCAGTTTACCATCTGAGTACAAACCAGCGCCGCCTTCGCCGTAGCAAACGTTATTACGCGGATCTAACTGACCATAACGCCAGTACTTATTAATACCCTTGATACGGTCGACTGATTCGCTACCGCGCTCGAATAAGCGGCAAGGAATACCGCGTTCGACTAAACGTAACGCCGCAAATAAACCAGCGGGGCCTGATCCAACGATAATTGGTTTTTGAAAATCAGCCGGTAATTTTTCTATACGCGGTAATTCAAATTTTTCTAAACTGAGCTCTTCGAGCTCGTCTGCAACTTCAATTGTATAAACAAAATGCGGCGAGTGTTTTTTACGCGCATCAACGGATTGGCGCAGAATACGGTACGCACCGTGCTTTTCCATGCCGTGCTGAGGTAGTAACCAAGCTAAGTGCTCGGATAACTCCTGATTAATATCTACTTTAAGGTCTTTGAAAATCTTCGACATGAGACAAAGATTATAGCAAGATAGAGCCATGTCAGCAATCACTCGATTTTTACCGAAGAATCACCTTAGTTATTTTGTCGGAAAACTTGTTCATCTCAAATTTCCGCCCTTTCTGGGTTGGTTGAAGAATTTGATCATTGAAAACTTTGCACAAGCTTACAAGATTGACTTAAACGAAGCCGAATTTCCGATTTCAAAATACGACTCTTTAGGAGAATTCTTTATCCGTCGCCTGAAACCGGGGATTCGGCCCCTAGGGGCAACTTGGGCTTTGAATCCGGCTGACTCAGTCATCACGCAGGCGGCGATCATGAGCGAAGGTAAATTGATTCAAGCTAAGGGTAAAACCTATTCGCTGGCAAACTTCACGCAAGATCCAGATGCTTTGAAAAAATGGCTGGACGGAATTTTTCTAACTTACTATTTGTGCCCCACTGATTATCACCGCGTGCACTCTCCGGTGACGGGCACGATCAAAAAAATCACGCACATCCCCGGTGCTTTATGGCCTGTGAATGCGTGGTCAACCGAAAATATCCACGAGTTATTTTCGATTAATGAGCGCATTTTAGTCGAAATCGAAACAGACCGCGGGCCCGTGGGTGTGATGTTCGTCGGAGCCACAAATGTAGGCCAAATTATTTTAGCGTTTGATACATCAATCGTTGGCAACCAATTACTATCGTCGGCGAACTTTACCAAGAGTTACAATCTACCTATCCAAAAAGGTGATGAACTGGGAGCTTTTCGTATGGGTAGCACCGTCGTGATGCTTTATGCAAAAGGCCAATTACCAACAGATTTCAATCCGGCAGAGCAGTTAAATAGTCCCGTTAAAGTAAACAGCTCTTTAGCTTAACACTAAGCTGAGCTGATCCGCTTCGGCTAAGATGCAGGGTAGCGACATTCTGTTGCAGGGGTTTCTGCGACCGTTACATCTTTTAGTATAGTTATTTTCGTTTTCATTTGGTCATAAATCCATTTAGCTAAAAGTTCAGAAGTGGGGTTTTCTAAGCCTGCGACCTCATTCAAAACACGGTGATCAATCTGATTAAGTAGTGGCCGCATCGCGAAACTAATTTCGTTATAATCCATGACCCAACCCACTTTTTCATCGAGCGGGCCAACTAAGGTTAAGATGATTTTGAAACTGTGGCCATGCATGCGCGAGCAAGGATGGCTGGCTGGTAAATTTGGTAAAAAACGCGCTGATTCTATTTGAAAATGCTGTTTCAATTCGTATTTCATGGTAGTTTTATTTTAAAGGATCAACCATGACATTGACAACACTTCATTTAGCTAAACAAAATTTTAAGTTCTCGTCGGCGCACTTTTTAATTTTTGATGATCAGCACGCCGAAATGCTGCATGGCCATAATTATCAAGTGAAGGTAGATATCACTTGCCCTTCGCATGCTGATTTTACCGAGGGTTACTTCGTCGATTTTAACGTTTTAAAAAAGCATATTAAAAGTCGTTTAGATCTTTGGGACGAGCATATTTTATTGCCTAGCCTTCATAAAGATATGAAGTACAAAATTAGCTTAGATGGCAAGAATTACGACATTCACTTTCGCGACCGTTTTTATTCATTGCCAATGAATGAAGTTATTTGGCTTGAAATTAATAATACAAGTGTTGAGCAATTGTCTGTTCTACTAGCGACTGAATTTTTTCATGCATTTAAAAAATTAAATGTTAAAAAAGTTTGTGTCAGTGTTGAAGAAACTCTCGGGCAAAGTGCATCGACCGAGTTCGGTGAATCAGTTTAAGCGCTAGGGTAGCGATACTCCGGCGGCAACTTCTTCTGGTTTAAGCTCTTTTCTAATTCGGTAACTCCAAAAACAAGTTTGCCCAGGTTGAGTAACCCACTGATCAACTCGGTCTTCGACGGCTTGCGGAAAGCCATTGCACGAAGTGCTACCGAGGTCTGCAAAGTTTGTAACTTCACTGACCGACCACGACCAAAAACTTTTATCGAATTTTGACCAATTACGATTGAAACCTTGCGAACCTTTTTCTATTTTAGCGAAAAGTATTTGCTCTAGACTGGGATCAGCTACTTGTTGGCGCGCACGGGCGATCATCAGGGGGGCTATGATTCGAACAATGTACGAATCAGTTTCACCAGTGCGTTGTTCAACTAGAAAGTAGGCGGCCTTGCGATCAACTTTCGATTCTTGCGGTGACACGAAAACGGGGCTTGCAGAACCGTTTGAAGTCAAATTATAGGCCGTAAATCTTTCTTTGGCTGAAATACGAAAGTGCGTCCAATTTACACCGCGAGTGGGCGGATTGAAGTTAGTACTTTGATTCGACTTTAAAGTGACCCGAAACTTGCTTTGCAAATTCATTTTTGCATCTAATAATTCGATGCTGAATGAATTCTGACCGATGAATAAATTTTGTAACCATATTTTGTTCTGAGGTAAGTCAGATTTAGCAAATGTCAAATAGCCACCCTCAAACGAATGAGCGGGGTAGATTTTTTTATTACAGGTCAGACTAACTTTAATAGAATCAGTCGCGTTTAGATTAAGTATGCTGAAGCGATCTTCGGAGCTGATAACCGTTAAATTAAATCGCATTGTCGACAAGGGTTTCAAAGTAAGCTCGTTCTCAGAAATCAAGAGAGGGCTAAATTTTTGTAACCAAACGCGCAGATTCAAATTTTTTAAATTACTGATTTCTAAAATACCTGAGGTGCAGGCCTGCGGGAAGCGAAGCACTTCGCCTTTGCTAGCAAGTGAAAACGTAAAAAGACTTATTAGAATCAACGTTTGCAGTGGTTTCATACTTTCAAATCGGGGTAAAATGCAGCGGACTTAAACTCTATCAATTAAAGCTGCATAAAATTGGTCCATAACTAGGCTTCACAGCTAGACTTCTGGGCCGCTCGTCGGATTCGTATCAGATGAAGGTGACGGTGTTTTGAACAAAGGAGAATTCTCAATCTGTATTCATTTAGGTGGGCTTTATTGAAAATGATTGTCATTTAGAACCGGCGGGTTGAGATAGAGGGTTCCGGCCGCAATCGCTTTTAGGAAATGTAATGAAAACCCTGACCATCGATAAAATCGAAGCCTTAACTAAGAACGAAACCTCTACAGAAATTGTACAGCGTCTTTATGAATTAGGTTTACGTCCCGGTGTGCAAATTAAGATCATTCGTAAAATTTCTTTCGGAACGGTAACGGTCATCGAATATGGCCAAACCCGATTAGCACTGAACGAGCAGGAGATGGCATGTCTACATGGGCGCTAGTTGGATCTCCAAATGCCGGAAAAACGACTCTCTATAATTGGTTAACGGGATCGCGTGCTAAAACCGTAAACTATCCCGGAGCGACAGTTGAATACAGCATGGGGCCTTTACGCAGCCAGCTGAGTGAGAAATTTGAAAACTTTCAGGCGAAAATTATTGATACACCAGGCGTTTATTCGTTGAATCCGCAATCAGAAGACGAAAAAGTGACCTATAACACTTTGTTTGACCAGCAGAAATTTCCGCACCATATCGATGGGGTGATCATTGTAGCCGACGGAACGCAATTGAATCGCCATTTAGTTTTAGCTGAGCAGCTGCGCGAAACGGGTTACCCTGTCATTTTAGTCATTACTATGATGGACCTTTTAGAAAAAGAGGGTTCGGTTTTTAACCAAGAGCTTTTAAAAGAAAAGTTAAAAACTCCGGTCGTTTTGTTTGACGGTATTCTAGGGCGCGGGCTTGACCATATCATTCTACTGATGAAGCAGCCATTGCCAGGAATTAACCCAATCTCTGCACCGGCATGGAACATTCAAAAGCAAGAGCAGATGTTAGATTGGGCGCAAAAAACATCAGATTTAGTTGTTACCAATAAAAATAGCGAAAAAAATTCGGCGCTGCAGTTAACGGCTAAGCTTGATCATATTTTTTTACATCCAGTTTTCGGCTTAGTGATCTTTTTTGTTTTGATGACGTTATTGTTTTCGTCGATCTATTGGTTAGCGGCTCCGGTGATGGATGTTATTGATGAATTTTTCGGTGCTACGGCAGCGAAGGTCACTGCAACTATTCCGAATCTAGTGGGTGATTTTTTGGGTTCGGGATTGATCGCTGCTATTGGCGGCGTTGTGATTTTTGTTCCGCAAATTTTTATTTTATTTTTAGGTATTGGTATCTTAGAATCAACGGGCTACCTAGCTCGGGTCGGGGCCCTTATTGATAAACCCCTATCGGCCGTTGGCTTAGGCGGGCGATCATTTGTTCCGTTGCTGTCGGGTTTTGCTTGTTCAATCCCAGCCATTATGGCGACCCGAAATATCACTTCAAAAAAAGAGAAACTGATCGCGCAAAGTATCATTCCTTTTTTGACGTGTTCGGCGCGTTTACCAGTTTATGGTCTGATGATTGGTTTTTTAATTGGAGACGGTCAGCCGCTAAAAGCGGGTTTGATTATGGCCTTGCTGTATTTCGGCGCTATTGTAGTCGGCGCAGTCGCTTCAAAAATTCTTTCTAAAATTCTGAAAGGCGAGCCCCATTCACGTTTAATGATGGAGCTTCCGTTGTACCGTCGCCCGCGTATGAACATTCTAGTTTTACAAGCTTTCGCCAAGTCGAAAACTTTCGTGTTTCGAGCGGGTCCGATCATTTTAATTTTAGCCTTGGTTTTGTGGTTTGGAACAACTTTTCCGCGCCCCCCGGTGGGCGTTGAGATGACAGAAGCCCAAATTGCTTCACAGAGTTATGCGGCCCAAGTGGGTCAAGTTGTAGAACCCATCTTTAAGCCTTTAGGTGTTGATTGGCGCGTAGGCTTCGGATTGATCTCGGCCTTTGCGGCGCGCGAAGTGTTCGTTTCTTCTTTAGCCCTGGTCTTTAACGTCAGCGGCGAAAGCGAAGCGCAGACGAAAGGTTTATTAACGGCCATGCGTGAGGCAAGCTTTCCGGATGGCTCGAAGATTTTTACGGTGGCTACGGTAACTGGTATATTAATTTTCTTTATGATTGCATTACAATGCGTTTCTACGTTTGCGATTTTAAAACGCGAGGCCAATTCATGGAAACCAGCAATTATTCAACTTATACTTAGTAACTTGTTGGCATACGGTTTAGCCGTGCTGGTCGTAAATGTCTTAAAATCTTTCGGGCTTTAGTTTTATTTATTTCGTTTATTGAAATAGTATTTACGGTACCAGCTTGAGGTTTTCTTCCATAAAGACAAAATACTTTCTTCGGGAAATATATTTACGCGAAAGATTCGGTAAGGGGATTCTTCTAATAAAATACCGCCCGTATCGGTATTAACGGCGTAGTCGTAACCGGCTAATTCGGCTAGCTGTGCGGCCTTAGCGCTCGTGATACCGTAGGTGAAAGCGTAGGTATTAATATGAATACCAAATTCTTTTTCAAGGCTAGTCTTTGAATCTTTTAATTCGACTAAGGCTTCTTCATCAGACATTTCAGTGATTTTCTTATGTGAAAAACCGTGCGAGCCGATTTCAAAGGCGCTGTCTAACCAAAGTTTTCTTTCCTGACCGCTGATAATTTCATGCGCGGGCTCGGTGTGGGCGCCAGGCGATTCGGCTGATTCGGGCGTCATGTCCCACTGATTATTTTTTATGGCCGTGTTGGCTAGTAAAAACAACTGTGAACGAAATCCATAATACTTAAGCAAAGGCGAGGCGTTTTCTAAGTTATCGCGGTAGCCGTCGTCAAAAGTTAAAATCAATGGCTTACGCGGAAATAACGAGAAGTCTTTTTCGCCGCGACGAAACTGTGCTAATTCTGAAAACGTAATGGTTTTAAAACCGACGAATCTAAAAAACTTAAGATGCATCGCAAAATTCTTCTTTGTTACAAAAATACGGTGCTGAGTCTGAATTTCAGTCGCCGGAATTTTATGGTACATCAAGGTGGGAATCCACTTTGCATAATTGCGCAGAAAAAATGCTGATTCGTATAAGCGTTGAACTTTTCGGTTTAGTTCAATCAAAGAGAACTCTTTTGAAGCTAAATCCGAAAGCGACTTAAGTTCAGTTGCGGGGATAACAGTGACTAAATCTTTTTTAAATTGAGCTTCATTTAAGCTAGGGCCCGGTGAGGTTAAATCGATGTCACCGAAATTTGATGTAAGGGCACGGGGTAAGCTTTCTAATGTGACTAAGCCTTCATAGCGTGCTTCGCCAAAAGCGATCGTTGGTACGCCCGAGATCAGCGCCTCCATACAAACGCGCCCCGCTCCGATCACAAGGTCAAACGCGGCGTAAGCTTCGCTTGTGAGCGCCGGTATACAAAGTTCGATGACTTTTTTCTTTTCGTTCTCGATCAGCTGCAGATCAGAGATCTTGCCGCCGATCAGGGTTATTTCGTAATCGTCAGCCGAAGCAACTAAAGATCTAATGACTTGTTCGGTGCGATTTCGCTTAGGGCCCGTCGTACGACCAATGATAGCAATTTTTCTGGCTGCAGATTTGTTGTGAGTTTGCGTATCGTATTGAAATTGAAATTTTTTTTCGCTGATCGCGTTTCTTAAAACTTTGATTCGATTTTGATCGTACCCAAAGTCATCGGTTAAATGTTTACCTAAGTTTTCACAGACGGCGATCATAAAATCGCCGTATTGATTAAATAGCTTTTTAGAAAATGATGAGTGCTGCTGCCCATGAACGGTCGAAACCATCGCAATATTCAAACCGGCACGAGCCCAGTAAGCTAACTTGGCGGCTGCGCGTGAATGCGTGTGTATAATCTGAATATTATTTTTTTGAATGAAATCACGAAGCCATAGAACATTCTTATAAAACGTTAGCTTAGACTTGGTTTCGACGGCGAGCGTTTTGCAAATCGCAGGGGTCGGGCAAAAGAAACCGTTTGAAATTTGGTAAACCTGATGTCCCGTATCTAGCTGAGCCTGCGCTAAACTAGCCGCGTAAACCTCGGCTCCGGTTAAATGATTTTGCGATAAGAGATGAACAATTTTCACTTTTTTAGTTTAGATTATTTTGACGGGATTTCAACTGCGCTTGGGGGCGGGGAGGTTGTTCAAAAATCTGCATTTCGCGACATGGCCATAGGTATTGCAACTAAAAGACACGAATTTCATAATTTTGGCCTATTGTTTTAGGTCAAACACATCCAAAACTGTTGCCAAATCAAGCAGATTAATCATCAGTTTAGCTTTTGTTGACAGATCGTATGAATTCTTTTAAGTTTTTTGTTCACGTTTAAACGCACGTAAGTGCGGGAGTAGCTCAGTTGATAGAGCGATGCCTTGCCAAGGCATAGGTCGCGGGTTTGAGTCCCGTCTCCCGCTCCAATCTTTTCAAGATTGGAGGACCTAGAAATGGTAAATCCCAGCGAGTCTAATTACTTAACAACACACAAAACTAAGAAGAGAATTGACGTCGATATTTCATGAAATTTCGGCAGTTTTCAAAATATGATGACACGCTGATGACAGATTTCAATCTGAAATTGGCTCATAAATTTGAATCTATAAATTGGAGCGGGAGACGGAGTTTTACTCCTACCCGCATTAGAGTGCATTTAGGGTTCCTTTTGTTGAAACGTTTCGTAGTAAAAACACTCTAACAGATTCACTGACTGCCCTGGCATTGATGGAGGACCAGAAAGTCTACTTGTCTCATAATTGAACCGACCGTGGGCAGTGAGGTTACCCTCAGGCAGCATTAAACGGGTTCTGCCAAATATCCCTATCTTTTTCTTCTAGCTCAATTAACATGGGGGACATATGCACGTTGTTGATAACATTGGAAGATTACTTCTACCGTTCGTTCTACTTTGTACTTTAGAAACATCTGCGCAAGTTTTTTTTCCGGTTTCTTTTTGGGGTGCCAAACGAAGTTTATCGATGCGTTGTGAGATGGGCTGCTATCCGACTCCTTCAACACCGTTTACGGCAGCGCTGTATTATGTGCCGCTGGGAAGTACGGCTACTTTTGAAGCGATTAGTTTATCAAACCCGGGGGCCCATGATTACTGTTTTGGACCGGTGGACGGCTCTGGATGTGTGAGTGATCCTGTCACGGCAGGTGTTTATCCGCTAACTTGCCCAGGCACGGCAACGGGCACAATCGATGGCACCGCCATCGATACACAAGGCGACTATACGCCAGTTGCCCTGGGAACTGACACTTGTTATGTCACTGATTATAATGAAGCCAAAGTTCAGTCATCAGTTTCTGTTCGATCTTTTAATGCTGTCAATGTCACCGCTCCAATTACGTCTTTAGCATCTCCGTGGAATATGTGTGTCACACAAACCAGAGCGATGACTGCGACTGGTGGTCTGAGTACTTTGGCTTGGTCGGTTCTAAGCGGGCCCGGATCGGTCTCGCCTTTGACCGGAACAAGTTCCACCTACACCGCAACGGCTGTTCCTGGTGCTGTGCAAATTCAAGTCATTGATCCAACAACTCAGATGCCGGCTTTTGTTTTTATCAACGTATCAAATACGATGGCCATCACGCCAACCGCTGCGGCTTTTGATGTCGCAATTAATTCGCAAACAAAAATGCATTATCCCGCAAGTACAGGATACACGCGAACCGCAAATTTGGATTTTTCTGTCAACTGTGGGGTTCAAAACTATAGCGCTAGTTGCACGGGCGGCGATAGCTCTGTCTCGCCGACGACGGGTATTGGAAATGCTGTTTCGGTTTTTTACACGCCAGCAACTACGACTTCAACATCAACATTTAGTTTTACTGATAGCACACCCGTGACCCCACAAGTTGTGTCACGACCAATCTATAATATGGTTCCTGTCGACGTTAAAGCGAGCTGGGGTTATCACAGCTGTATGTCTTATTCACATTCGACTTATGGCGCCGGACTTTATAAATTAAAGTGTTGGGGCTTTAACACGTACGGAGAGACAGGTAATGGCGAAACGACTGCGCTTGGCAATAATATAACAGAATTGGGTTATGGACTACCGCTGGTTAAGAACAGCGGTACAACTGGCAGTGAAATGCTGATAAAAGATTTCGCGGTTGGTTTGTTTCACACTTGTGCGATTTTAAGCAACGATACCGTCAAATGTTGGGGACGAAATAATTATGGTCAACTTGGTTATGATAATACGACAACGTTATTTTCCCCTCCGGCGGCGGTGGTAAATGTTGGCACAGGAACTCCTAAGAAGATTTATGCTGCTGCCTTTAGAACTTGCGTTA
This sequence comes from Bdellovibrio sp., assembly GCA_031428275.1. Lineage (GTDB taxonomy): Bacteria > Bdellovibrionota > Bdellovibrionia > Bdellovibrionales > Bdellovibrionaceae > Pseudobdellovibrio. The sequence continues at coordinate 37,219 of JANPPC010000034.1, read as the reverse complement.
TATTTTTAGATGACCGAGTTAAATGCTGGGGACGAAATGCACGCGGCGAACTAGGGCAAGATAATATTATCGATTATGGTAGTAACGCTACAACCGCGTCCATGGCAAATCTTGGCTACATCAGCGTGGCCGGAAGCTTTTTGACGGCGCAGAAGATGGCATTAGCCGAAAATGTATCTTGCACTTTAACTACATCAAACTTTACTCCGGGCGCTTCAAGCGTTTATTGTTGGGGCTACGGAAATAACGGAACCTGCGCTTTCGGTACAATGCCTGATACAAATTACTGCGGCGAGCTAGGTCGCGGAACTTCCAACGCAAATTGGGGAGACGGTACAAATTTGATGGCATCATTAACGGCGGTCAATTTAGGAACGACTTCACCTCAAACGATCATCGATGTCAGCGCGGGTCGAAAACATATTTGCGCGCTTATCGTTGCAAACGCTGTCGCGACCGCCGGCCAACCCATCTGCTGGGGGCGAAATAATCGTGGACAGCTAGGTATTGATAACACGTCAACTGTCGGTATAACCGGAACGCCCGTCACTCGTGTAATTGGGATTACAACCGCAACCAGCCTTGCAACGGCTTCAGAAGTTAGTTGCGCAATCATGGCTACTAACGATGGACGTTGTTGGGGCCGTGGCGGCTTTGGGCAATTGCTCGGAAGCAGTAATGCCAGCTATACCGCAAATGTCGGCGATGATACAACGCCAGGAATGGCCGGCGTCATCAACATGTCGATCGGCACGGGACTTAAAATAAAAAAATGGGCAACCGGTTACGCATGGTCTTGCGCGATATTAAGTAATGATTTCGTTAAGTGCTGGGGTGCTCAATACTGCGGAACAGGCACTACAACAGTTAATGCTGGCTGCTTGCTTAGTGGACTTAGCGCCGCACTGGTCAATACCAATCCCGTCGCATCACCGAATATGATGACCAGTCGATACATCGGCGATGCCGCAGCGGAAACTGGGGATTTACTTCTGTATATTAATCACTAAGTACGATTCTGAAATTTTATAATGATGCTTAAACATTCCGATCGGCAGCAGCAGGCAAACAAAAAAATGCTTCTATTAGGCGGCGGGCACGCAAAAATTTAAGTTTTACACAAGCTAAAGCGTAAAAATCAATCGCGGTTCACAGGCGTGTTTATTTTTTAAGTCGCTTGTTCGCCCTATAGGTGAGCCCTTCTGTGGCGCGATATTGATGTTGAAAGAAGCCTTATTTCTGTAACGAAGTAGTGGACAAAAAAAGATGGAATTACGCAAACCAAAACTGAAGACAATCGGGTTGCTCCTTGTAGCCACGATCTGTAGAGCTTTTAATTTGAACTGAAACAAGCTAAGAAAATACAGGATAGAGTATGACCTCACTTAACGGAATGGGCTCATTGTGAGCAAGCCAAAGTGCTAAAGGAGTTTTGCAATGGGATTGGAATTACTACAGTAAAGTTCCATGATCTTAAAGACACCTTATTGCCTATATATTATCGCAGGGCGTTGCGCTGGTTAAGGTAATGAGCATCGTTGTGCATAAGAAAATGGAAATGACCGACATATATTTAATATTGGCTGGAGTCGATGTTAAGGGTGCTACGGAAGCTTTAAGTTACAGCGTACCTCTGGAATCAGTTTCGGCAAATGTAATTGCAGTTAATTTTGGCCAAAAATAATAAGATGATAGATGATGACAACACGGGGACTAATTCTGGTAATAACGGCGGGTTACGGCGAAACTGTCTTCAAAATTGGAGGACCTAGAAATGGTAAACCCCAGCAGTCGTCATTAGTTAAGAACACACATAACCAAGAAGTGATCGCACGTCGATGTTTGCCATAAGTTTGCAATCACAATGAAAAGAAAAATTTAAAATACCTAAACGCACAGCAGAGCATTTTTGCTGATTTGCAATGTGGCCTAGATTTTTAGGGTAATCTCAATTGTAAAATACAGAGTGCAAAATTTTATAAACTGTAATTCTATTGTAGAATGAGAACTAAACATTTATCAGTGGTGCTTATCATTTCGCTTGCTTTGTCGGCCTGTGATTTTTTTAAAAAAAAACCAGAGTCGTCGTCCGGGGAAAGTTTTAAGTGGCTTACTGAATCCACATTTATAACAAAAAAATTAGATCCAGCGGATGTTATCAATAAGATTGTTATCGTCAACTTTTGGGCGTCTTGGTGCCCTCCATGCCAAGAAGAGATGCCAGCACTATTAAAGCTAGCTCACCAGTATCCAGCACAAGTTATTTTAATTTCAATAAATGCTGAAGTCGACCTTAAGGAAGCTAAAAAATTTATGAAACTATTTCCAAATTTTAAAGGAAATAATATTTTTGTTCTTCACGATGCAAATAGAAACTGGAGCAATCAGTATTCAGTAACGGGCCTTCCAGAAACTTTTCTTTTTAATTCAGATTCAGTTTTGGCCTATAAGGTGACTGGGCTCATCGACTTTCAGGCCTTCAATAAAAAATTACAGGATGTTTTAACTACCAAGAAAACTGATTAGTGTGACATTCATTACAGCTGTTTTTATTTGGAAACAGATTATGATCTGGCACGCTTGGCGCAGTATGACATTGGAAGCAGGCTGAACTCAGCCCTTTGTAGGTTCCGGTTTTGTGGCACTCCATACAATCTAAAGTTCTGTGTGCTCCGCGCAAAGGGAACCGAGTCAGCGAATGCTTAAACCCAGTCACTTCCCAGAATTGTTGACGGTGGCACTCTTGACATTGGGGTAGTGTGCCGCTGTGAACATCATCTTTGGCGTGGCACGTGATGCACTGCTGGCTTAATCCAGACAACTTTCTGTTGTCGCTATGGCATTCGGCGCATTCAAGTGAAAAGTGCACGCCTGTTAACGAAAAGTTTTTATGAAAGTTTTTTGTTATCTTCCAACCTTTTTCTGTATGACATTCTTGGCACTTGGCTCCGAATTCGCCTCGGTGGACATCTTTATGACAGGTTATACATGTGTCAGGGATTGGTTTGTATTTAGTAGCCTGTCTCGTTTCTGATTTTAATTTTACGAATTCACCGCGGATGGGTTTATGACATTCGATACATTTTACATCTACGTGCTTATGGCGAAGCATGAAGTTACTTTGTTTATTATGATCAAATTTTACTTTTTTCCAAGTGTCTAAGTTGTGGCAGTCTAAGCAGATGGGTCCAAGTTGTTTTTTGTGGTAATCTGTATGGCAGCTTAAGCAATCAGATTTGCTAACATGAGGAAATTTAAACTGCGCTAATGTTAATTCGATAGGTTTTGTCACCGGCACACTCGATTTTATATTCGGCGGAGCAAGTGCAATCCTGATCTGTGTAGGGACATGACATTCGCTGCACTTTAGTTTTTCGTGAGCGCCCTCAAGTGGATACTTTGTTTTACTGTGGTCAAATGTTTTAAGCTGCTTGAAATTAACCGTTGAGTGACAGTCAAAGCACGCGTTGCTATTTATTTTGGTTGAAAACTGTTGGGTGTGAATATTTTTATGACAATCGATACAAAATTTGCTTTCTACAGTTTTAAATTTAAAAATTTGTTTTCCCTGTGGCCCATGGCAAGTTGCACAGCGAACTTTTTCATGAGACCCCGTTAACGGAAATCTGGTTTTTGCGTGATCAAAACCTTTACCGTTTTTCATATTGAACCAGCCCGTAGTAACATGGCATTCAGTACAAGCTTTTTGTAACAAGGCTTTACTAAACTGGCCCGTATGGGGAGTTTTATGACACGATTCACAGGTTTTATCAGTGAGTTTGGGCCAACGATAAACAGACGCTATGATTTTTTTGTTCTTATCTTGAGTCGTGTGACATTCAAGACAATTAAGCTTTGAGTGTTCGCCATCTATTGGATACCGCGTGTGAATATTGTGGTCAAACTTAGGTGTGGTCTTCCAATCGCTTTCAGTATGGCACGCCTGGCACGCATTCGGGTTACCAAAATGTTTTGTTTTAAGCTGATTGAAGCGATGATAGTCCTGATGACAGGTAAGGCATTGCTGTCGCAAGCCTTGAAACTTAAACCCTTTTTCTTTGGTTAATGTGACTGATTTTTGATTTTGCTTATGGCACTCGATACATTTGATTTCAAAATGTTTTCCGCGAAGGGGATAATTCGTAATTTTATGATCAAATTTTGGAATAGACCAGGTTTGAAGCGAGTGGCAGGTTAAACAGTTTCCGTTTTGATATTTTTTGCTGAGGTTATTTTTATGTTGGTCTTGGTGACAGGTTAAACACTGCGCCTGTTTTAAATTGGGCCATTTGTAAATACTGCTGATTTTGTTTTTGGTCTTGATTTGGTGACACTCAGCACATTTTAAATCTAAATGCTTCCCTTTTATTTCGTAACCCGCATCTTTTTTGTGATCAAATTTTATATCGCTTTTCCATGATTTCAGCCCATGGCACTCGACACAGTCTTTTTGTGCGTAGGTTCCCTTGAAAAAGTGGATATCATCTTTCTTGTGACAGCTTACGCAGCTAGCTTGCGTACCAAAGTAACGAGTTTTTCCTGCACGCACAGATGGTTCTTTTTGAAAAATTTTATGACACTCTATACATTTAATTTCAGCGTGCTTCCCATCTAATGAATATCCAGTTAATTTAGCATGCTCAAAAGTTTTCTCGTCGATCGCTATCGAGTCGTACTTTCGTCCCTTATGTTCAGAATGGCAATCGCGGCAAGACTGTGTTGTTAATCCGTGAAAGCCACGCTTAGAATCTACGAAACGTTGAATAGGTTTATGGCAATTTAAACACTTCGTGTCGGGGACGCCTTTCCCGGCATCATGACACTTCAGACAATCGTTTTTTTCTAGTTGCTCATGACCTTGAATCAGTGGACCGGGCGCCAGAAGTTTATTGAGTAAGCCTTCTTCAGACCAAGCAGCCAGTGAAAAAAAGAAAAAAAGAGGTAAAAATAACTTTTTAAAAATCATAAAGCACCCCGGGGTGGAGCACCGTCTCGAAGTGGTGGCACTTCACGGTTTCCAAAACGGTAACCAAATTTAAAAAAAGCGCTCGCAATTTTTACATTTTCATCTGTAGCAGATTGAACCGAAACAGCAACATAAAGCCGACGAGAAATCAAATAAGATAGGCTCGTATCAATCATAAGTGGATGGGTGACGACTCCGCTGTCATTATTTTGTATTTGAGTTGCAAGGTCTAAATTGGCATCCCAACGCCGACTGAAGTATCCTAAGCCGAGGCGCGCCAATTTGTCTGTACTTGTAAAATTTTTTCGAGCTTCTACGGTTGCATAAATATCCCAATTGGGTCCCCAAAATTTTGATTTAACATAACCGAACTCGACTGACTGACGCTTTAAATTGTCCAACTGACGGCTGCCGCTGGTGAATTGTAGAAAAAAACGGTTCACTTCAATTTTTTCTGCTAAATTTAAGTTCAACCTAATACTGGCTTCGCTGTAAGGGCTACTAATTAAAGTTTCAAGAACACCTTGTCTTCGTCTGTATTCAATCACATCGACAGCCATCAAATTTAGATCAGTAAAGAAATAGCGACTCCATCCTTGCTGCCAAGTGGCAGTGCCGTTTTGTACATAACCGCGCGGAACTAAATCATAGTAAAGAAGTGATATAAATCGACTGTCTTCGTTCCATTGATAGATGACGTTTTGAAATATGTAATTGCGATCTATATGCCCGGAATACAAATCTTGCACCACACCGTGGCTGGCATAGGTGTTTCGGTCCCAGTCGCCACCTAACTTTTGATAGGTTAAACTCGTTCCGTAAATTTGCGCTTCGGAATTTGTTTTTAAGTAACTGCGTTCTCGTTGTTGCGGATTCTGTCCTGCAAAATAAGTGCTTTTCCATTCTGGAGTCCAGTAATTTCTAATCTGAAGTCCATCCACATGGGCCGCGCCGACTTCGCTAACAGGAAAGCGACCGAACTGAAAACCCCAAAAGTTTCGTGGATTTGTTATGCCAATACTGACCTGGCGTATTTGAAATTCATTTTGAGGCTCTAACGTCAAATTTTCTTTATTTAATTTTTCGAAAAAATCATGCTTATCGCGAAGATCGGTGATGGATTCCCATTGGCCTGAGCCAAGATTTTCACCTTTCAAATAAAAACGTCCCGACAAAGTTTGAAAATCGTTTTTACTAGAACCGGTGCCGGTCGTTTCAGCAAACCTTTCAGTTGAGGCATAGCCACCTAAAACGATACGACCGCTCCAGTTTCCCGAAAAACCCTTGCTTGGAAATAAAACTGATAGCAAAATTGCCAAACCAGTATACTTAACATTAAATGGTCTCAAAGTTTAACTTTCAAAGGGATTTCATGCATCAATTTATAATAACTACTATTACAAAATGGAATCAAAACATTTTTTTTAGATATATATCTTCAGTGAAGTTGGCTGTTCCAGTTATAGTTGCTTTAATCATTGCCGTGTCCGTAGGAACCGTTTTTGAAAGTATGCACAACGCAGAATACGCAAAGATTGCTCTATATAATGCGCCTTGGTTTGACGCCTTGCTGGCTTTATTGGGTTTGAATGTTTTTGCATCCATGCTGTCGCGGTATCCGTGGAAGTTTTATCAGTTGGGTTTTGTAATGACTCATATCGGAATCATTATTGTATTAATCGGAAGTTGGATGACTAAAATTTATGGTATTGATGGTTCATTACAATTTGAAGAGGGTCAGTCGCAAAATAGGGTGACTATGCCGCGACTCATGGTTGGGTATCAATTTGACGGAAGCTCGACATTAAGTTCAGTTGTTTTTGATAAAACGCTCTCTGAAAAGTCGGAAAACCAGCTTGATTTTATCAATGATAAAATTGGCCATATCGTCAAAGTTGAACGCTTTGTGCCATTTGCAGAGATTGAAAAAGGTTTTGCAACAAACCAAGACATCAACGGCCCAGTCGGCATTAGCTTTGGCCTGAAGAGTCAATTTTTTGATGTTAAAGAATGGTTACACAGTGACGAAAACCCAGTATTCCAGATGGGTCCGGCAACGCTAAAATTAATTATCGACGACAGCGATATTCCACAGAATTCTATAAAGCCTGAAGCTCCAAAGAAAAAAAAGCAAAAAGCGAATGCGTCTGGTGTGCAATCACGAAACATCGCACAGGCTGAAAATACAGTGGTTGTGTTGGATCAAAAAAATGGAAAAGAATTACGAAAATTAAGTTTGGCTGAACTTAAAAAAGGCATTTCGCAAAACGGAGTCAGTATCAAGCTAGTTAAATCTTTTTCTAGGGCCATCGTAGCTGAAAACAAAATGGTCGAGAATGAAGATCCTGCTGGCGCTTTAAATCCTGCGTTAGAGTTATCAATTGAAAAAGGAAACGAAAAAGTAAGGGAAGTGCTTTATGGCAAATTTCCTAGTTTTTCATTGAATAAAGATGGGCTTTTTGGCTTAAGTTTCAAATATCTGGCGGGAGTCGAAACTTCAGATACGGTGCTGCCATCGGGCCACCCTAAGATAGATGGTTCTGCGGCGAATGCGCCGGCCGAAGTCGATGAAAGTACAACCTCGATGCAGGCGGCCGCATCAAGTATTGTTCCCGGCGAAAATATCATTGAATTTCATGTCAATCGAAAGGACCCGTCGCAGGTACGTATTTTACTCATTAAAAAAGATGAAAGAATCGCCGAAAGGTTGATGAAAGAAGGCGACATATTTCAAACTCCTTGGATGGGAATGCAGCTTTTTATCGGGGCTATCAATTTCGGTTCTGAAAAACAAGTTGATGTCAGAGCCGTTCGACCCAAGCCAGGAAAAAATTTGCCTCCGAGCGCCCTGTTTGTGAAACCACTGGGGCAAGATAAAGGTTTTTGGCTTAGCCAAGGCGAAGTTAAAAACTTTAGCATTTCTGGACGTAACGGATACGTGGTGTTTGCCAATGAAAGTATGCAGTTACCTTTTGAAGTCAAATTAGATAAATTCACGAAAAAAGATTACCCCGGAACAGAAACCCCATACAGCTACGAAAGTCTGGTTACGCACTCACGAACGAATGAACAGTCGCTCATATCAATGAACGAGCCACTCAAATCGGATGGATTTACTTTATATCAAGCCAGTTTTTCTTTAAATCCGGGGCAGGCACCGGTTTCTATTTTATCTGTCAATCAAGATCCAGGTCGTGCAGTTAAGTACTTAGGTAGTTTAATACTTTGCCTGGGTATCGCATCATTTACATTAATGAGAAGTCGCGTTTATAAAAACCGGCAGAATAGGAAAAGCACTTGAAACATTTAATTTATTTGTTAGTTCGAGTTTGTTTTACGATGTGTTTAGTTCAGGTCTGTTTTGCGCAAACTGGTGCTTCAAACACTCAGCATGATTCGATGCAAAGCCAATCTCAGCCACTAACTGCGGAAAGTGCTCTTGAAGAATCAATTCAATTTGGAAAACGAATTAACGTAGATAAAATTCGAACCGCTGCTATGACGCAGAATGGGCGCGTAAAACCGTTTGCTACTTTCTCTAGAGAGACGGTTTTATTTATCACGGGGAAGTTTAAGGGCTGGGGCTTAAGTTCGGAACAACTTTATTTAACCTTTTCAGCAAGCGAAGCGGCACCGTACGCACCTTTTATTGAAATTCGTGACATTGAGCTACGAAAAAAACTAGGGTTCACGGCCGACAAAAAATATTTTTCGTTGGCTGATTTAGAAAGTTCACAACTTGAAAAACTGGCGATGCCCATTTTTCAAAAAGAACAAGACGGCAATAAACTTGATGAAAATGATAAAAAAGTAACTGAAGCGTTTTCACAAATGAATGTGTTTCGTCAAATTGCCTTAAAGGACCATTTCCCGGGATCAATAGATTTTTCTTTGCTTGAAAAAAAGACCGATCAAGAGGGCTTAGAAAAAAATGAAGTAGCGCAAACAGCAAACCGCTATTTGGATGAACTGAAAAGAAAGGATTTTCAGCTTGCTTATGCCACGTCTGAAACGCTTAACGAAATATCGAAGACGCAACCAACGCCCGAGCTTTTTCGTCATTCGCTTAAAAAAATAGACATTGAAGTTTGGTTTTTTGATTATCGTCCTTTTCTATGGGCCAGTGTCATCAGCTTAATTTCAGCCCTTTTGCTTTTGCTTGATGTGACAAGAAAATTCATCTCAGTGCGTTCTGTTTATTGGCTTTTCGGACTTACAATTGCGCCGACAATTATAGGCCTAGTACTTCGAGTTTACATTACGCGATTTGCTCCTATTACTAACATGTACGGAACCATGATTTGGGTGGCATTTGGCGTATCTTTATTTAGTTTAATTTTATATTCACTTTATAAAAATGCTGTGATGAGTGGTTTTATGTTTTTAGGTTCTGGTCTGATTTTACTGTTAACAGAAAATATTCCACTGGTTCTGAGCCCGGATATGGATCCAATTGTTGCGGTCTTAAGAAGTAATTTTTGGTTAGCCACACATGTAACGACGATCACAATTTCTTATGCTGCCCTTACTATAGCTATGATTTTAGGAAATGTAACATTAGTTAAGGTTATATTCGGTAGGATGCAGGCCAAGCAAATTCAAGAATTCTATCATTATGCTTATCGTATGGTTCAATTAGGATGCTTTCTTTTGACGGTTGGAATCATTCTTGGCGGGATTTGGGCCGATTATTCATGGGGCCGCTTCTGGGGATGGGATCCAAAAGAAACCTGGGCCCTGATTGCTGATCTAGGTTTTATTGCGCTATTACACGCGCGCTATATTGGCTGGGTTACTCCGATAACTTTCTTGTCTTGGATGCCTGTAGCTTATCTACTGGTTATAATGGCTTGGTATGGAGTTAATTTTATTTTAGCTGCGGGACTGCACTCTTACGGATTTTCTAGCGGCGGAGCAACAGCAGTTGCAATTTTTGTATCAGCTCAACTGCTCGTCATCGGCATAAGTGTTCTTCGACGTAAGCTAGCTCGTTCTTCAGCGCAGTGATCGTGTGGCGAGCTAGCCGCTGCCTAGAAAAATGAGTGATGAAGCAATGTGAATAACAGCCGCTATATGCATGAAAATCGCGAACGGAAAATGAAAAGCGTGCCAGTATCCCATCAGTTTCTCATAGGACCCGAGAAACTGGGATTTCCTTCTGTTAAGGCTGTAGCTAGAGATATATGCTCTTGCCGAAAGCGGCCACTCTTTAGGAATTGGCATATCAAAAAAATACAGTCTAAAATCACCCAAGAAAGAATAGAAAAAAGCAGATATAGGATTGATTGTTTTATTCGTTAATACGGCTCCGGCAAACGAAAGATTTGCATTCAGTATTTTGATTTTATATTTTTCATCGACGGCCATTTTTCGCCTTTGAAAAGACTCATTTAAACTATTCAAAGCGGCCATAGACGCGTTATCGAAATCACTTCGTTGTGCTGACATCTGAGTAAAAAAATATTTACCAATGATGCCGCTAGCTAAAGATACGATCATGCTCCAGAATGAAATTCCCACTAGACCTCGGACTTTCAGGCCCGTATGAAAAATAATCAAGGTTGGGCCCAGTAAGCCACAAAAAATATGACAGTTTAACCAGTACGATAGTTTTCCAAGTCTATTCATAAATTCAAAACGCTTTCGCATCGAATAGACATTCATCAGTACCATAAGGCCGTAGCCAATCCATCCAATCCACAAACTAATTGTTCGACCAGGTGCCGTACTAAATTTTAGATTAGAATCAATGAGATTTAATCTTTGTAGCGCAAGTAAAAAACTAAAATTGTTGTTATAGGTGAGTGCCCAATATTCAAATCCAAGCAAAGCAGTAAGTAATAACCAAGTGAACATATAAATTTTCATACTAAAACTATAAAGTTCAGTTTATTAATTAGCAAACAGTACGTAGCCATACCGTTTGAATTAGTCCTACCGCCAGCGACCTGTTGTTCCCGGCGTTGTTGGTATAGTCATCGTTTCTTGACTTCCATTATGGCATGAAAGAGTTGAGTTGTTGACTGAACCGCAACCTACAGCAACGTAAGACGCACGTGCAGCAGAAGGGTAGACGATACCATTTGAATTCGTGAATGTGGCCGTTCCACGAGTTCTTGTGTGGCAGCCAACGCAACTTAAACTAGTTCCATTAAATTTTGCCGTAGGATGATGCCGACTTCCTAAAGCTTTCACGGTTATTACACTTGTTGATGCAATAAAAGCCGCAACATCTTTCTTCGATCCTAAATGGCAACTAACACAACTGTTTTCGCCGGCCGGTAAGCCTTGGTGGTCAAAGGCAGTTATAACTTTATAGTTATTTGTCCCATGGCATGAAACGCAATTCGTATTAGTCGTGTGCACGCCCGTATAGCCGGGAATCGTGATTCCGCTGCTTGTGTGGCTAGGTATTGTGTAGGTTGCCGGTGCAGCGATTCCGCCATCCCAGTCAATAGCTGTTGGCACCCGGTTGCTAACACGGGAAATCGTAGCTTGGTGACAAGTAGCACATTCACCAATATTGGCGACACTTGAATGATTGAAAGTAATTCCCGTCGTTGCTGAAGTGATGGCCCCCTGTGGGGCATTATGACAAGTGCTGCAGTTTGATGTCACTGAAACCTTATTGTGGAAAGTATTTTTTCCTGGGGTTGTCCATGATATTCCATCATCTGTGTGGCACGTTGCACACTGTTGCTGAGGAACAGTTGGCAGACTGGTTAAACTGGTATGCGTAAATTCCTGCGGCACATGAGTACCCTTATAAGTTAACTGATTTTTTCGTGCTAAATTCCCAGCCGGCATTCGTTTGTAATGGCATTCAGTACAAGTTACTACCTGCGTTTGTGTGAATGAAGCATGAATCTTTGTTGCCAAATTCCAAGTTGTTGCAGATGTTGTACTAGGTGCTGTATGGCATGTTGAGCACTGCTGGCCAGCGATCAATGATACTCCATGGTGAACACCAGCAAAGGGTGCGGCACCCGTATTTAAATTGGCTAAGGATCCAACCGTACCAATTCTTCTTATGCTTGCTACATTTTGTGGACTCGTTGCAGGGTCATGACACTTTATGCAATTTGTAACATCTGCCGCAGCTGGCGCTGTCCACGTGGCTGCGCCGGTAGGGCGCGTATGAAATTTTCCATTTGCAGCTGTTGCGGTATTTGGTCCATGACAGTTTTGACAAGAAACCGCATTTGTATTTACGGTGTGATCCATTCCTTTAACTATTAAGTTTGGACTTGCCGGTGAGCACGCAGGCACACTTCCTAGCACTCCTGTACAAGTAACGGCGTTGGAAACTATTTTATCTCCTACAACGCCCGTTGGAAGAGACCCACCGCTGACGCCTAATTTCCAACTGCCAATAACAGGATTAGGAAACTGAGTTGCAGCACCCGTATGACACGAAACACAATTCGAATTAAAGCCAGTGTGGTTAACTGATGAGACCCCGCTGGCCGTATGACAATTTAAACAATTTAAGTTTGCGCTCGGGTGACTAAAATTTCCCGTAGCCCAATTAGCAGCGGTCGTGTTAGCGACGCTAGGTGCCGTGTGGCATGTGGCGCAATCTACATTAGGTGCATGTCGAGCTAAGTCGAATGTCGTAAATGGTGGTGCACCTATATTCGTTTTGTTGCGCCAGTTGGGATCTGTAAAATTCGTTGAACCTGCGGGCCGACTGTGAGCGTGGCAATCTAAACACGATGCTAAACCAGCGGCAGCCGTATTGGCGTGAAATTGAGCTCCAGAGAATGGTTTAGAATTTGGAATGGGATTAATCCCAGGTAGGGGCATTGATGGCGCATTTGTATGACAACTGGTGCATTCGGCTAAGACCATCGATGCGGTTCCACGGTTGACTGATCCAATCGTATTAGACACCCAGGCGACCGCTTCGTGACGCATAATTTGCTTCACACCAACCGCGCCTGAAGGCCTTGCACCCGTGTGGCATTGTACGCAGCTAGCTGGATTTGACGAAATATTTTTATGGAATAAAGCGCCCGAAAACGATCCTGTTGTCGAGCTGTTGGAATGGCAGGTCACGCACGCCAAAGCAGAAACCTGCACGTCAGAATGATCGATTTCTAGTTTTAGTATCTTTGAAACGGGTGCCGGTCGGGTCATGATGGAGCCGACGAAGCTAGGGATAGTCGTTTGAATATTGAATGATTTACTACCAACCAAACCACTCGGTTCGGCCATGGCAGGGCGCCAATTTGATAAAGTATTAAATTGTGAAGTATTGGTGTGGCACGTCGAACATTCAACACCCGCAGTATGTAAATAGGGCTGCGCTGTATTATTCGCGATAAAAATATTCGACTTAGGCATTTGATTACTATGACATTCAAGGCATGCACCCGGATAAGGAGAATGCGAATATTGTCCGCCACTCCAAGTTGATCCCCAGGTTTGTTTGTCGCCATGACAAGTTATACAGTCTTGGGCGATGAAAGACGAACTCGTGTGATTAAAATTATGGTTCAGGGTGCGAATCTGGGGTCTGGCAGCCTCGTGGCAAGTTGCGCACTTGGTGTCGCTGCTAAGTGTTTGATGGGCGGCCGGGTTCATGGCACTCGAGGGGAATTCAACCCGCGGTTGTTCGACGCCACAATTTTGAAAAAATAATGTCATAACGAGACCTAGGCTAACTAAGCCCAAGCAACGACTAAAAATTGTGGTGAAGCGACTGGACATCATTTGTGTTCCCTGTGATCAAACCGGCGAAATCAAGAACTGTTTTCCAACTAAAAGGATAATCGTTTTCTTCCTTGCTTTCACTCGATTAATGTCAGCTGTCTCATTAAGTAACTGAAACGATAGAATTGACAATAGTTCTTTATGACCTTGGTCGCGTTTCAAAAAAATGATGTCATTAATGTATATCTTTTAGCTAGGGTCTTGTCAAAATTTGGTGTGTTTTAACGAGGCTAGAATTCATTTAATACTCGGTTTAATCTGTCCGATATGCAAATATGAAACTTGAAAAGCTATTAAACTTTTTAATCGATAATCTCTATTTCACATTTTTTTTCGTGGCCGGTATTTTTGTTTTACTGCAAATTCTTAAGCGTGAAAAACATCACAAAGTTGCAATAAAAATTTTAGATAAGGCAATAAAATCAAATATGAATGAGCCTCTTACTTTGCACCCTGAAATTGATCCAGCCCTTTGCGCTGGTTGCGGTGCCTGTACGAAAGTATGCCCAGAAGGTGACATTTTAAAAATGATTAATCATAAAGCGGTGCTCGTTGGTCCAACAAAATGTGTTGGACATGGCGAATGTGAAAGGGCCTGTCCTTATGATGCAATTAAATTAGTATTTGGTACCAAATCACGCGGTATGGATATTCCGCGTGTTACTACAAACTTTGAAACGAATGTTTCTGGGTTATACATTGCCGGCGAGCTTGGTGGAATGGGATTAATTCGAAACGCCATCAAGCAAGGAATTATGGCGGCTCAGCATTCACTATCTCAGGTAAGCAGTGAGAAATGCGACTACGATGTAATCATCGTTGGTGCAGGGCCAGCAGGTTTAGCAGCAGGGTTAGTTGCGATTGCTAGTAAGAAAAAGTATCTGCTTATAGAGCAGGGCGGCTTTGGTGGAACAGTTTATAATTTTCCGCGCCAAAAAGTTGTCATGAGTCACCCCTTCGAATTGCCAATTGTAGGAAAAATGAAGTTTGAATCCAATAAAGTTTCTAAAGAGCAGCTATTAGAATATTGGAATGAAGTTAAGAAGAAAACCAATCTAAAAGTGACTGAAGGAACCCAGTTTATCGGTTTAGAAAAAATTGGTAATGGATTCAAAATGAAAACAAGTAAAGGCGAATTCAGCAGTCGAAAAGTGATACTAGCGATGGGTGTGCGCGGCAGTCCCAGAAAACTGGGTGTAACAGGCGAAGACAGAGCTAAAGTAACTTACAACTTGCTGGATCCAGAACAATATCAAAATTGTGATGTCGTGGTTGTTGGTGGGGGGAACGCGGGCGTCGAATCCGCACAAATGCTTGGCGAAGCTCGTTGGAAGAACCGAGTCCATCTTTTGGTTCGCAGCGCCACTTTTGACCGCTGTAATGAAGACAATATAAAGCGCATTACAGATATGGAAAAAAAAGGATTAGTGAAAATTTGGTACAATTCATCTGTTCTAGAAATTCAAGAATCCGAAATTAAAATTAAAAAGGAATCAGAGACTGTCGTTCTAAAAAATAATTATGTATTTGTTTTTGCCGGCGCAGAGCTTCCGCATAAATTCTTAAACAGCCTTGGAATTGAGATTGATAAGAAATTTGGACAGTCGATGGCCAGTTAATCTTTAATGCATGCAGTTCCGGCAGAATGATTTGCGAGCGTTGTGAGGTAGAGCTAGTGGCAGCTTCTGTGTTTCTCCAGAAAATGCCACCAATTTTAACGAAGAAAACTAAGGAATGTATTCAGCGCATTGGCTCATGTATTCGCCTTTTAATTGTGTGATCTGCTGATTACGAAGTTTTTGAATGACATACTTAGTGCGCAAGTTCGACACAAAAGCTTGCCGAATCACGGCCTGAAGTGATTCTATTCGACTAACTAATATTTCGTGCTTTATTTGGCACTCTTCCTGGGTGAAGGCCTGAGCTGACTGTGACGAAAATTGTAGCCCGATAAAAGTTAAAACCGCGGCTAATGCTAACTTTGAACGCTTGTTCATTCGATAATCCCCTTGTTGAATTTTTGGTTTACTAATCTAGTCCCCTTGAAAGCTAGAATAAACTTTTCATTTGCTAAGCAACAGCCTTTAAAAATTTTTCTAATTTTGTAACAATACGGTCTGAAAATAAAGAAATTCAAAATTCAAAACGTCAAAAAGTTAGTCATAAAAAATCAATTGATCTAAGCGAGCCTATCAAATTACGACACTGATTTCTAAAACCTCGCTAACAGCAACATTGTCTAAGGAATTCTTTTATTTCGGCAGCAAACCACTTCTCACTGCAAAAAAATCTGAAACGAAAAACCTAAAGCCTAAAATTTGTTTCAAAATGAAATATCAATTAAGTTTAATCATTTCGTAAAAAGAATATGCAAAAAAGTTTTTTATACACTTTTCATTAACTTTCAGGGGCTTCTGCTGACTTTGGCGAGCATTCGTTTTGCTGAATAGTTTGGTTCAAGGAGCACAATATGATGTTGATGCAAAAAAAATTCAGTTTAGTTACTTTACTGGCTTTAGCTTTATTACAAGGATGTTCTGGAAATAGCGCTGGGGATATAGAATCAACGGCAAATTTAGATAGCTCATCTCTTAGAAGTGGCACAACAATCATTGCGCAGGCCGTTTCAGCCACCGGTGAATTCATAATTCCAACTGATGTGATTACACCTGATCCAGTTGTGATTGCACCTGATCCAGTTGTGATTGTACCTGATCCAGTTGTGATCGAGCCTGATCCAGTTGTGATCGAGCCTGATCCAGTTGTGATCGAGGCTGATCCAGTTGTGATCGAGGCTGATCCAGTTGTGATCGAGGCTGATCCAGTTGTCATCACTCCTAATCCTGTTTGTAGAAACGATGACGAAGACAGCGACGATGAAGATGACGAAGATGATGACGACCGAAATCACCATGATAATGGAAAACACCTAGGATTCTTGAAAAATGCTAAACATTATGGTTATGGAAAACATAATAGCTCAAAAGATGACAGAGATGAAAAAAGAGGCGAACACAAAGATAAATTGTGTGTGAAAAAAGAAGATGATTCGAAAAAATACTGCGACAGCAAATTTATAAAAAAATACTATAAAAAAGGATACAAAGATTACAAGTTTAAAATTGTTAATTCAGACGACTTGAAAATTCAGAACTACAAAGGAAACTTTATCGTGGTGGGTACTAGTCAGCACTCTTTTGTTCGGTCTATTAAAAACTGTCACGGAAAAATAATTATTTGTGGAGTCAAAGTACACGAAATTAAAAACACGAGCGGTCACATAGGTCTGCATCAGAGTGAAGTCGAAGATCTAAAAGAGCACAAAGGTCACCTTGATATCGATGATCACAGTCGTGTTAAAAGAATTAATGAATCGCAATGTTCGGTTCGTAAAAGTTCTTAATTGCTGTAGAAGAATAGCTTAATTTGAAAAGAGCCCATAAGTCTGAATCTATAAATAAAGCGGTAGACGCAGTTTTGGTGAACACCCTGCGATACCGCCTTCGCAGGCGTTCGAAATTCGAAGATGCTAGCGCTTATAAATGTCTTTCTTTAGGTCAGACAAAAAAGTTTTCATAACTTTAATACGTTGAAGCCCCTCTTGCTTCCCAGAGGGCTGTCTTTAGGTATAATAACAAAATCGTGAAGCCACGCGGCTGGAACTACGACTTCGAGCCGTCCGTTCTCTTGGGCGCAAAGCATTTTAGTAAGAGATACAACTCTTTTAAAATGAAGCAGGTCATGCGCAGGGTCATCAGTTGAGGCAATACTTCTCAAACAGGTAAATTGAGTGCATTTCTGTAGAATTGCGTTAGCATTTAAATCTATGATTCAAAAAATAAAACAATCCATGCTTGATTTCGTTAAAAAGTATGAAGCTCGGTTAGAGGTCTTTTTCTTCGTCGGCGGGTTTATTTTTGACGCGCTACTGATGACCGAGATTGATGATCAATTCTCGTTGTGGCAGCAGGCCATATACCTTTTTGTGATCGCGGCTCTGGTGCATTTTGAAATTCTGTATCGGTCTTTGAAGTGGCGACCTTCGCGATTTATGGTCAGGGCGTGGGAATATCGAAATCTTCTTCTGCATTTTTTACTTGGAAGCCTACTGAATATTTATTCGCTGTTTTACATTAAAAGCTCGTCCGTGATGAGTAGTTTGATTTTTCTACTGCTGATGGTCGCGTTGGTTGTTGGTAACGAACTTCCGTTAGTCAAAAAATCGAAGGTCAGTTTTAAGGTTGGATTAGCGGCTATTTGTTTATTTTCTTTTGTTTCAATTTTGTATGCGCTTCTTTTGGGATACGTGGGCTGGACTCCGTTTTTTTTAGCGGTTGCGACCACGGCGGGGCTTTTTTATGTTCAGCTTTTTTTATTGAAGCGTCGTATTCCCGATGAACGTACCTTGCATAAGGCTTTATTATTTCCGGGTTTAAGTGTTTTAGCTGTATTTACATTATTTTATTTTTTAGGTTGGATACCACCTGTTCCGCTGAGCGTGAAAGAGCAAGGTATTTATCACTTTGTTGAGAAGAAGAACGGGCAGTATTTGCTTTCAACTGAAAAAGTTTGGTGGAAGTTCTGGCATTCAGGGGATCAAGATTTTAAAGCAAGACCTGATGATAAAATTTATTTCTATGCGCAAATTTATTCTCCGGGAAGATTTTCGGATCAAATTTTTATTAAGTGGTCTAGAAAAGATGCATTGAAGGGTTGGCAGAGTACCGATCGTATTCCGCTACAAATTACGGGCGGTCGCAAAGAAGGCTTTCGCGGTCACGCCGTGAAAGCGAATTACCAGCCAGGCGAATGGCGCGTGCAGGTTGAAACTTCGATGGGCCACGAGATCTCAAGATTATATTTTGAGGTGACCGAAGACTTAGCTACTGAGCCACGCGTATTTACGGTGCTAGCCCAGTAGCCATTCGTATTATTCTTTCACACAGTCGACGTAGTATTTTTTCACTCCGTCGACGTATTCGGTTACAAGTCCGTGCACGTCCGTTTCAAAGCCCGGAAGCTTTTGATTCATTTCGCGCGCGAATTTTAAATAATCGACAATCGTCTTATTAAATCTTTCACCGGGCACCAGTAACGGAATTCCCGGAGGGTACGGAGTCAACAAGACGGCGGTCACTTTACCTTCAAGGTGTTCGATCTCGACGCGGTCGATTTTTTCGTGCGTCATTTTTGCGAACGCATCTGACGGCTTCATCGCAGGTTGCATGACTGATGTATACATTTCTGTCGTCATGCGTGCGATGTCGGCCTGCTTGTAGGTTTCGTGAATCTGCTTACACAAATCTTTTAACCCCATGCGTTCGTAGCGTGGGTTGGCGGCTACGAACTTTGGTAAGATCTTCCACATCGGTTGGTTACGGTCGTAGTCGTCTTTAAATTGTTGTAAGCCCGACAATAAAGTATTCCATCGGCCTTTAGTAATGCCAATCGTAAACATCACGAAGAATGAATACAACCCGCACTTTTCGACGATGACTCCGTGTTCGGCTAAGTACTTCGTGACGATGTTCGCAGGGATTCCTTCGCTTGCGAAAGTTCCGTCGACGCTTAAGCCCGGCGTTAAGATAGTCGTCTTAATCGGGTCAAGCATGTTGAATCCATCGCTGATTTCACCGAAGCCGTGCCATTTTTCGTTTGGCTTTAACACCCAGTTTTCACGCGTGCCGATACCTTCTTCGGGAATTTCATCCGGACCCCAAACGCTAAACCACCAGTCGCTACCGAATTCGATATCGACTTTACGCATGGCTCGTCTGAAGTCCATCGCTTCCGCGATACTTTCTTCAACCAGGGCTGTACCAGCGACACCTTCCATCATTTGGGCTGCGACATCGCACGAGGCGATAATTGCGTACTGTGGGCTGGTCGACGTATGCATCAAAAAGGCTTCGTTAAAGATCGTTTGATTCAGCTTTTTATTTTCAGACTCGGCGACTAAAATTTGCGAGGCTTGGCTTAAGCCCGCTAGCATTTTATGTGTCGACTGCGTTGAAAATATCAAAGAGTCTTTTGTGCGCGGACGATCTTTACCGATGGCATGCATATTTTTGTAAAAATCATGAAACGAGGCGTGCGGAAGCCAGGCTTCATCAAAGTGAAGCGTGTCGACCTTGCCGTCGAGTTTATTTTTAATCGTCTCAACATTATAGCTGACGCCGTCGTATGTACTTTGCGTTAACGTTAAGATGCGCGGCTTTTTCGTTTTATCTTTGATAAACGGGTTGGCATCGATCTTTGCTTGAATGCTTTCCATTGAAAATTCACTTTCGGGTATGGGCCCGATGATGCCAAAGTGATTTCGGGTCGGCGCTAAGTAAATCGGCGTGGCTCCGGTCATCATGATCGCGTGCAGATTTGATTTATGGCAGTTGCGGTCAACAATCACGATGTCATCGGGGCCTACTGTTGAGTGCCACACAATTTTATTCGACGTCGAAGTACCGTTCGTCACAAAGTATAAGTGATCGGCGTTAAAAATACGGGCGGCATTTCTTTCAGAAGCCGCAACCGGCCCCGAGTGATCAAGTAATTGCCCGAGTTCTTCGACCGCATTGCACACGTCGGCGCGCAGCATATTTTCGCCGAAGAATTGGTGAAACATTTGACCCACCGGAGATTTTAAAAAAGCCACTCCACCCGAGTGTCCCGGGCAATGCCACGAATACGATCCGTTCTGCGCATAGTTTAAAAGCGCTTTAAAAAACGGGGGAGCGATCCCGTCTAAGTAGTTACGGGTTTCACGTATTATATGTCGGGCCACAAATTCGGGGGTGTCTTCGTGCATGTGAATAAACCCGTGCAGTTGCTTCAGCACGTCGTTCGGAATGTGTCGAGACGTGCGGGTTTCTCCGTATAAGAAAATCGGAATGTCAGAATTCTTAAATCTTATTTCTTCGATAAATCTTCGTAAATTTTTAAGCGCGGCTGCGATTTCGTCGGATGAACCAGCGCCGAACTCTTCATCATCGATCGACAATAAAAAAGCCGAAGCATGACTTTGGTGTTGAGCAAAAGCCGCTAAGTCGCCGTAGCTCGTGACCGCTAGAACTTCGACACCTTCTTTTTCGATAGAGCTTGCTAATGCACGAATGCCCACGCCGCTGTTGTTTTCAGAGCGAAAATCTTCATCAATGATGACGATGGGAAATTTAAATTTCATAACTTCCTCCTTTTTAAGGTGCCTGCATAAATTAAAGCCGAAAGACTAATTATGCATTAAAATCTGTATTAAGCAAATAAAACGTTGACGGTAAAATAAAAATACATAATTATGCGCATATGTGGCATAATTATGCAGAAGGGGGTTTTGATGAAGAAAGAAGTTATGACTCAAGCAACTTGTTCAATCGTTGGCGCCCGCGGCTATGCGGGGCTTGAACTGGCTCGAATTTTACTTCAGCACCCGAATGCCGATTTAACTTACTGTTTTGCGACCAGTGCATTTAAATTAGCGGATTATATAGCTCACGCTGAAAAAGTGGTTTGCTTGGGTGATGCTGAAATGATGCAGCACTTAACGGACGTCGTGTTTTTAGCGACTCCGGCCGAGGTCTCTTTAAAGCTGGCACCGCAAATTTTAGCGGCCGGTAAAAAAGTAATCGATCTTAGCGGAGCTTTTCGTTTGCAAAACCACGACTACAAAAAGTGGTACGGCTTCGAACACACTGATTTAGTTAACT
The DNA here is from genome assembly GCA_031428275.1 of Bdellovibrio sp. Classification (GTDB taxonomy): domain Bacteria; phylum Bdellovibrionota; class Bdellovibrionia; order Bdellovibrionales; family Bdellovibrionaceae; genus Pseudobdellovibrio. Next base: position 15,838 of record JANPPC010000034.1, on the reverse strand, counting down.
TGAAGTCAGCGCAGTATGGTTTAGCACCTTGGGTTGGTCCGGCGAAGCAGAATCATTTAATAGCAAACCCGGGTTGTTATGCAACGGCAATAACGACCGCGCTGATTCCGCTGGTGAAAAGTCATTTGATTCAGCTGGATAACATTGTGATTGATGCGAAGTCAGGTTCAACCGGCGGCGGAAAGAAAGCGACCGAGAATTTACTGTACACCGAAGTTGACGGCGAATGTTTGCCGTACAAAGTCGGGCGGCATCAGCATTATCCAGAAGTGGTCGAAGCCATTGAAGCCTTCGCGGGGCAAACGATTGAAGCGCATTTCACGACTTCGCTTTTACCGGTCCGTCGCGGGATCATCGCGGGAATTTACGCCAGGCTTCATAAGGGCGTAACCGCCGCGCATATCGAAAAAGCATTTGCCGACGCTTACGCAGATTATCCGCTGGTGAGCTTTGGCGCGGTCAGCGACAAACCAGGCCTACTTTCGTTAAAGAAAGTCGTAGGCACCGCAAAGACGCACATTGCTTTTGAAATGCAAGGTGATCGGCTTTACGTATTTTCTTGTATTGATAATTTATTAAAGGGCGCTGCTAGTCAGGCCGTTGAAAACTTTAACCGCATCTTAGACTTACCCCTTACAACCGGCGTAAGTAGAATGGAGGCATTGATATGACTAAAGGACCAGGCGTTCGCAGAACAGCATTACCTAAAGGATTTTTAGCTAGCGGGGTCAACTGCGGAGTGCGCAGATACCGCCCGGATATTGGAATGATTATTTCTGACGTGCCCGCAGTTGCAGCCGGCGTATTTACATTGAACGAATGTAAAGCGGCCCCCGTGCGCTACACGCAATCATTACTTCCGGCCGATAATATTCGCGCGATCTTAACGAACTCAGGGCAAGCCAATGCGGCAACTGGCTCTGAAGGTGTTGAGAAAAACTTGATGATGGTTTCGGCTGCGGCAAAAAGCTTAGGCTGTGATTTGAATCAAGTGCTTGTCGCAAGTACGGGTAAAATTGGCGAGCAATTAGATACCGAAAAAATACTACCGGCGATGGATGAACTGGTCGCGCGCGCGAATGACTCGGCCGAAAGTTTTGCGACGGCGATTCTTACCACTGACCTGGTGCCAAAAACGGTGACGTCGATCGTTACGCTTTCGACGGGTGTTGTGCGCATAACGGGTATTAGTAAGGGCTCGGGCATGATTCACCCGAATATGGCGACCATGCTTGGTTACATATTGACCGACGCGAAATTAACGAAAGAGCACGCGCAAAGTTTGATTAAGAAGACCTCAGACGTCAGCTTTAATATGATCAGCGTTGACGGAGACTCTTCGACGAATGATTGCTGCTTTGTCATGGCGAACGGTGCATCGGGCATCGCGCTTGAAAATGACAGTGACGTTAAAAAGTTCGAAGCGGTTTTTGAAGATATCGCGATCTTTTTAGCAAAGTCGATTGCGGCCGACGGAGAAGGCGCTTCGAAATTAATCGAAGTGCAGATCAAAGGTTCGGATGATTTAGCCTTGGTCAGAAAAGCGGCTCGCGGGGTGACTTTATCTCCGTTGATTAAAACCGCAATTCACGGCGAGGATCCGAACTGGGGTCGTATCTTAGCTCGTCTGGGTGCAGAGGGTATTCCGAGCGCACAGCTAGAGAAGATGACGCTTAAGTTACAGGGCGTACTGCTTTTTGAAAAAGGGCAACCCGTTAAGTTTGTTAAAGAAGAAGTGAAGGCTTTACTAAGACAACAGCTGGTAAAAATCGAGGTGAATCTAAGCTCGGGTAAATTTTCAGCGACGGCATGGGGTTGTGATTTATCAAAGAAGTACGTCGAAATTAACACAGAGTATTCTTGAAAACTCGGATATCAGATATTTTGATATCTGATATCCGAAAAGAAAGGGAACTAAGAATGAAACAACGAATCGTTATTAAGCTTGGTGGTTCTTCATTACAAAACCCAGCGACGCTGCAAGAGCTTGCGGCCTTAGTGCGCGGTTATCAGAAGCGTCGCTATCAAGTTGTGATTGTGCACGGTGGTGGCCCCGCGATTAATGAAGAATTAAATCGGCAAAAAATTTCTTGGGCTTTTATCGATGGGCAACGTCAGACGACGCCTGAAATGATGGGCGTGATTGATGATGTGCTAGCGAATAAAGTGAACGGAAATCTAGTTGCAGAATTAAAACTCGCAAAAATTGCGGCGGTTAAGATGTCGGCGGCGGCTGATCAGATTTTATTTTGTTCGCCTGCGCGTGAAGAGTTAATGCTAGTCGGAAAGGTTGACCGTGTTGATGCTTCGGCCATTGAAAAAGTACTTTCAGATTTTGGTAGGAAAGTACCGGTCATTGCGCCTATTGGAATCGGTCATCACGGCGAAAAGTATAATGTGAACGCCGATTGGGCGGCGACTCAGATTGCGGTAGCGTTAAATGCAAAAAAACTAATCTTTTTAACCGATCAGGTGGGGATTTTAGACGGCGAAAAGCATTTAGTAACGAAAGCGACGCCACAATTGATTGATCAAATGATCGAAGGCGGCGTAATATCGGGCGGAATGTTTACCAAGGTGAAGGCGATGACGACGGCGTTGTCCGCCGGAGTTAAGCAAGTTCGCGTATTACACGCAAGTTTTGCTAGTCTTCTATTGTCGACCGAAAAAATCGGCACGTTAATCACTGAGGTGCAAATGCAACCGGCCCAAAGCAACGCGGCCGGAACGTCAGCCAGAACGTTAGCCAGTGGGTCAACCAGAGGAGCACAACATGGAAGAGCGAGTTAATGAATCCCAGGAAAGATTAGCGGTCTTACGACAGCTGATTCGCGAAGGTGATTCAAGTACCCAGGAAGAGCTGTGCGATTCTTTACGCCGAAAAAAATTCGACGTAACTCAAAGCACGGTGTCACGCGATTTAAGACGAATCGGGGCTATTAAGACGACGAATGCCGAAGGCGAGATTATTTATCGCTTGCCCGAGGACCATCGTCCGATGGCGATGCACGCAGTTCACGACTTAAGCGGTTTAGTTCGCGAAGTTCAGGCAAACGAAAGCATCGTCGTGATTCACACGACACCGGGTTCGGCTAGTTTAGTCGCGGCTAGACTTGATGTACTTCGTTCGTCGCTCGGAATTTTAGGTACCATATCCGGAGATGACGCGATTTTTATCGCGCCGGTTTCGGTAAAAAAGATCGCAAGCATCGTTAAGAAAATTAAAGAAGAATATCTGTAAAGAAAGAAGGTTTAAAATGACGAAAGTAACAGTACCCAATAAAAATTACGGCGAGATCACGGGCCCCATCGTGATGATCGGTTTTGGCTCGATCGGTAAAGGAACTTTACCCTTGTTAGAACGTCATTTTAAATTCGATAAAAGTCGGATGGTCGTCATCGATCCATCTGACCGCGACCGTAAACTTTGTGACGAGCGCGGAATTAAATTTATCAAAGCGGGCTTAACCGCGGAAAATTACGCCGAAGTTTTAAAACCCTTATTAACGGCGGGTACAGGTCAGGGTTTCTGCGTGAACTTATCAGTCGATACCAGTTCATTAGACATCATGAAGCTTTGCCGTTCGTTAAACGTAAACTACATCGACACGGTCGTTGAGCCTTGGACCGGTTTTTACTTCGACGAAAAAAAACCGATGTCGGCGCGCTCTAACTATGCCTTACGTGAAACAGTTTTAGAAGAAAAGGCAAAAAATCCAGGCGGCACCACGGCGGTTTCGTGCTGCGGAGCAAACCCCGGCATGGTTTCTTGGTTTGTGAAGCAAGCTTTAGTTAATTTAGCCACCGAAATGAAAATAACTTTCGACGTTCCGAAAAATCGCGAAGCTTGGGCTGCGTTGATGCAAAAAGTGGGCGTGAAGGGCATTCACATCGCCGAGCGCGATACTCAGCGTGCGAAGAACGCAAAGCCATTAAATATTTTTGTGAACACTTGGTCGGTTGAAGGTTTCATCAGCGAAGGTATGCAGCCCGCTGAATTGGGCTGGGGTACCGCTGAAAAATGGATGCCAGAAAAAGCCGCGAAGCACGAATCAGGATGTAAGGCCGCGATTTATTTAAAACAACCCGGCGCAAATACCCGAGTAAAAAGCTGGTGCCCTTCAGTGGGTGCGCAGTACGGGCGTTTAGTTACTCATAACGAATCTATCTCGATTGCGGATTATTTCACGGTCGGTAAAGGTGATAACCCAACTTACCGCCCGACGTGCCACTACGCATATCATCCGGCGAACGATGCGATTTTATCTTTAGAAGAAATGTTCGGTCGTAACGGTGTTCGTCAGCCTGAACAGCATATCTTAGACGAAAAAGAAATCGTCGACGGAAAAGATGAATTAGGAGTTCTACTTTACGGTCACGCGAAGAACGCATATTGGTATGGATCACAATTAACAATCGAAGAAACCAGAGAGCTTGCTCCTTATCAAAACGCAACGGGCCTACAGGTCACTTCGGCGGTTTTAGCTGGAATGGCCTGGGCTTTAGAAAATCCCAACGCGGGGATTGTCGAGGCAGATGAAATGGATTTTAAACGTTGTTTAGAGTTTCAAACTCCATACTTGGGCCCGGTGAATGGTTTTTACACGGATTGGAATCCGTTAAAAGATCGTTCAAACTTCTTCGAAGAAGATATCGACGCCAACGATCCGTGGCAGTTTAGAAATATTTTAGTTCGTAATTAATTAAATTTATAAGGCCGCGCAAACACACGCGGCTGAAAAAATCACGCCCGAAGCGTTAATGACTTTAACGATAGCTTGGCCATTTTGTTGAATCGTATTTGGATTTAAACATTTTTGCGCAGCTAAGTTTTGAAAAAAGTAGTGGCTGCTGCGCGATCCCGTGCCGGCCTCGATCACGATGGCATTCATTCCGACTGAATTTATCTGGGCTTTTATTTTTTGGACCGTGCGACCCGAGCCATTTATTTTAAGTGAAGTTGAATCGGCATTTAAGTAAGGTACGTCTCCTAATATAAGCTCGACTGTTTTGCCGGCATCACCGCAAATCAGTTTAGCCACATGGGCTTGCGAGATCGAAGCAGATAAGATCATCAGTGAGATAAGCAGAATTGATTTCATGTAAGGACTCCTTTGTCTAAAGTTTTAACGACGGGCCCGTTAACGGCTTTCTATGGGTCGTTATAGCCCCTACTTTGACTACCAACGATTTTTTTGCCCGTAATGACCTGTTATTGCGAGAAAAATGCCAGCTTGAAGAAGCCCTTAACTTAGCGACCCGGAAATAAAACAACCCGATCCTTAAACTGCGCCGGAATTTTTTTATTCAGAATATCCAGCGCCATTTCGGTCGGGTAGCGGGAACTGACGTGAATTAAAACAATCTGTTCGCACTCAAGTTCGGCTAGTCGTGGGATAATTTCGTCTAAGTGGGTATGGCCCCATTCGCGGGCGCTGGCCACCGTTTTTCGGTCGTCTAAGTAGGTGGCTTCTAAAAATAAAACTTTTGATTTCTTAACCCAGTCGCAAGAATCTAAAAATTCGATTTGCGTGTCGCCGGTGAAGCTGACGAGCGGAGTTTCAATTTCATCTTGTAAAACCACGCCCCGCGATTTTAAATCAAGAATTTCCTTCTGCGATAGATGATGAAATTCTTTTTTTAACTTATGTTTTTTCTTAAAAAGTGTGTAGCCCAAAGAATCGACCCGATGAACGGTTTTAAAAGGCTTGATGAAGAGATTCTGGCCGACAGAAATCAATTCATTTTCTTCAACGCCGTGAAAATGAAATTGATAGGTGTGTTTTTCAATCTCCATCCAGATATTCATGATACGAGTCATCGGCTCAACCAAAGATTTTGGCATATAGAAAGATGCGGGAGCCTGGCTTGTCATAGCCTTTTGCGAAATGATATACGGAATACCCGCCGAATGATCTAAATGGCCGTGCGATAAAAAGAAATGTTTTAAGTTAAGTAAATAAGGAAATCCTTGAGCAACGTCGAATGCAATCGATAATTCGGGCATGGCAATCGCGGTGCGAATTCCTGAAAGTGATAACCCATGAAATTTTAGATCTTGGTACGACCAAGTTGCGCCGGCTTCTACTGACATCATTCCTACTATCGCGCGTTCTTCTCGAAAAATTCAACAATTTCGCCTTCAGTGCTCCACCAAGTTTTTATGATACCCCAGAAGTGATCGCTCGAATAACTGATAACCTTTTGTGGCTTCCAGAAGGCTTGCAATTGATTTTGCGTTTTGGTTGGCACGGTTTCATCTTCGGTCGCGATGGCCATACCTAGAGCTTTATTTGTATGCTGGCTCATTGCCAAAGGTTCAAGAGTAAAAGCCTTGTCTAAGGCTGCGCGGTATTCGGTATCATTTTTAAAGCCGTATCGTTGTTGCCGAGCTTTTTTTAATTCCTGCATCGCTTTTTGGTCTGAGGTAATAATAATTTCGGCGATAGGGGCCCCGCCTGTAATAATAAACACGCTATTGAGGCGATCTTGCATTCCTGCTGACACTGCGCCGTGAAGAGCGCCGACACTGGTGCCTAGTAAGCCAATGTAGGGGCTTTTGATTTCGTTAATGACGAGCGAAACCGCACGTTGGGCGCCGCTATAGAGTCTTTGGTGAAGCTCAAGATCGGTAGACTGCTCATTCATGCCACTCCATTCTTCAACGAGGTAAACATCGTAGCCTTCATTACTGAAGCGACGCGCGTAACTGCGATCAATAAAATTAGTGCCGCCGGTCGGGGGTAAAATGATAAGGGCCTTTTTAGTCGAAGTGTCTGCCGCGTACTTATTTAACTTGACCTGAAAGTCCGAACCGATAGTCATCTCTTTAATATCGTAATTGCGACTTTTTGCTGTTGCGCAGCCGAATAGAAGCGATTTTAAGACAAGCAAGGGTAAAATGAATTTAAAAATTTTTGTTTTCATGGGGTTGACAGTAGCAAGCATCCTAAACACTTGCCAAGTTTATTGGTTAAAAAATTGACCTGAATTTTTAAGTAAAGCTATATTTAAGATATGAAATATCTAATTATCATTCTTATGCCCCTCGTATCCTATGCCGAAACAATCAAAACCGGACAATGGGATTCTGAGGCTCATTTTAAACTAAACAGTATACCGCTGCCGCCTAAAAAAGATTCAAGCTGCGTGACGAGTGACGAAGCTAAAGATCCCAAAAAAATGATTGAACAATCGCTGAAGCGCAATGACTGTGAATTGACGAAATGGGTTCTTAAAAAAGGCAATGTGAACGCGATCGTCAACTGCAAGAATGATCAACTGGAAGCCACCGGAACAATCACCGGAACATTCACGAAGAAAAATTACGCTTTAAAAGGCGAGGTGAAGGGGCGCCATAGCTTGATCGGCAATGCCACGGCTAAGGTGACTTTTGATGGAACATGGGTTGGCGAATGTGTAGCGGCAAAATAATAGTAGACCCTAAGCGGCGTACTTTTTAACCCAGTGGTCAAGCAGTGCAATTTGGTCGACCGTTAGCGGAGTGTATTCAAAATAGAAATCTTGATCTGACTTTTGATCCAGCCAAGTATTTAAAATAAGTCCGTTTCGAAAATTAATTTCAACTTTCCGTGATTGAAAATCAACGGGCGGTGTACCGATGCAACGAACGTGAATTTTGTGGCTAGATACACTGATTAATTGGGCCCAAGCGCCGTTAAATCCTTGAAACTGAATCAACGTGCGCTTCTTCGTATATAAGGTCGGAAACGACGGATGTTCTTTTATTTTAGGAACTTCAACGACTTCTTCTTTTACCAGTTGTAAAACGGGTGCCGCCAAAGGGGTTTGAACGGGCTTAACCTCTTTAGGTTTTGGAACTTTAGCTTTAAAAACTAACTGGTCGGCAATAAAAATAAAAACGCAGATGTTAATTAGAAAGAAGGGGCCCCAAAGCCAGTTCTCGCGAATGTCGTGACCAATACTGCCAACTTGGGTCAAGATGTGACTGCCCAGTAAAAACAGCACGTATTTCCAAGCGGTGGTTGAACCACGCAGCATGATAATTCCGATAATGATGCTTAATAAACTAAGCGCATATTGTAGCGGTGTTCCGCTCGAGGCAATGGCATGAACTGTAGCCATATTCCACCGGTAATGTTTAGCCGCGTGTTGCATCCAAACCATCATGCCGATATTAAAAAATGGTGATAAAGTCAGGCAGATCCCGAAAAGCTGAATAACGCTTTTTCGCTCAAGGATCTTTACTGCAAACATACGTTAAACCGCGCTTCCGTTTTTATCTTTTGATTCGCTCGAAGGCTCGTCCGTAAATCTCATTAATAACATCTCTTCATCGTCACCACCATGAGCGACTTCAGGAGAAGTCTCTGCTGCAGCCACGTTGGGCTGAGCCGCAGCAGTAGCCGGCACGTCAACGATCGGCACTGCCGGTTGAGGCTGTGGTTGAGGTTGCGTCTGAGGCTGAGGTGTCGCACTAACCGCAGTCGAAGCTAGATCAGTTACCACGCCCTCTTTACGACGGCGTGAATCTAAAGCTTGGCTCATCGCAATGACTAAGCAAATGGCTAACGGGTCGAAGACGCTGACAAAAACCAAGATAAGATATTTAACGACGTCATCGATATCCATATTGAAAGCACGCGAAATGTAGATCAAAGGACCGACTTTTTTCTTGATCTCAAGCATCGCTAAATTTGATTCACTTAGTTCTTTTTCGACGGTTTCAACTTTCAGATTTAGCGAAGAAATTAAGGGCTCGGCTTCGCTGCGCGCTTTCATTTTACGGCTGATGCGGGTCTCAGGAATTTCATCGATTGCTTTATTAAGACGGGCGATTTCGGTTTTAAAGTTTCCCAGCTGTGTTTTTTGTGCGTCTAATTTAATGTTGGCGGCATCCATGGCGATCGAAGCTGATTGGTAAGCGTCTGATAAAAATCCGAAGATACCCATACTTGTAATTGCACTCAGTATGACGATCGCGAATACCAAGTAAGATTTGAATAGAAGATTTAACTTTGTCCAGCGTTGGTGAACGTAGGCAGCCAATACGAACTTCGCTAATTCAAGCGAAGCGGCCATAGCCCATACGGCGATCAAGGCACCAGAAAACAGTGCGCCAATACCTACGATCGAAAACGTAGCTCCCAAGATCGAGACGCAAAAAGTTGATACAATTAATCCGATTGTTATCCATAATGCTACCATATGTAAAGTGTATCGGTTGCCGGTGAAATTACTTAATAGTTTCTGCATCGACGTAGGCTTTCGTATATACTAAATCGGGCCAGAAAAAGACCAGCTACTCACTTTGAAAACCGTCACAACCGCGCTAGGCAAAGCTTGCCTAGACGTAGGGCCTTGTTTTTTCTTAAATAATAAAGTGAAATAGTAAAATGAAAAAAAATTTTCTGAATGACTCCGAAGCTATGCAGTCCGTGCGCTGATGAGTTTTTCAATATCATCTGTCTTTGCCGGATTCTTTTTCAGCGTTATCGGTTTTTGGATGCTACGGGAAGCCCGTAAAAAAGCTGACCTGCGCTTAGTGGTCGTTTCAGTTTTACTGATTGCATACACTTATTTTACTTCAAATCCATACGCAGACTGGGGTATCGGAGCGGCCTTGTGCGCAGCCGCATACTTAATTTGGTAGCCACATTTCCTCTGCGCAAAGTGGCACTGCCGGCTTATTTTCTTCTTATGGTGTTGCTGCATACTTTCCACTTTCCGCTCGCAAATTACATAATCTGCTTAAGTAAAGACTAAGCATTCACTTGAAGTGCACAAAAATCGCCCTATTGCTGGTGCCACAGCTACGTGGCACAGGGGTTGCTTTGGTGCTTGGCTGGTTAGATAAATTAATTATTTAACAAAAATTATTCCGGGGGGAATTATGAAATCGATCCAAATTAAATCGCTAGCGATGGTCGGAGTTCTAGGTGTTAGTAGTCTTTTCTTACAATCTTGCAGTGAAGAGCAAGTCACCGCAACCGTTGCTGTTATTGCCGTTGCGGCCATTCTAGCAGACGATACTCCAGTTAGTCGCCAGCCTGACCGCAATGAAAATCACCGCGGTGATTGGGACAGAGAACGCGATCAAAGAGGTGGTCGCGGTGATTGGGATAGAGAGCGTGATCAAAGAGGCAACCGCGGCGGTTATGATGGGCGTGGTGGCGGTCGATGTGAATACGGAAACTGTGGTCCTCGTGGTGATGTCGGTCCTGGTCCGGGCCCGCGTCGTGGTCATTTCTTAGCGACTGGTTCTTTAAAAATTGATCACATGCGCCAGTTTGCTGTGACTCAAGTTTTATCTGAACGTGCAAAAGTAGAAGTGATGGCAACGAAGTATCATTTATCAACCGAGGCCGCTGAGAAGTTGCAAACAGCTTTAACGAAAGCACAAGCCAAAGATTATTCTGGCGTTGATGAAATTGGTATTGCTCGCTCAGATATGCAAGCTTTATACGACAACAAAAACGTAACCCGTTACACTTTAGTTAACATCGGTTCTTCTTTAGGAATTTCATTCGACGAAGCTAAGGTTTTTGTTGCCGCGTTTCAAAGAGATATTGAAGTCGCTAAGACTTTAGTTAAGTAATTAATTTTTTTAACTGCGCCTTTTGGTAATGACCAAAGGCGCCGTTGAATAGACTGCGAATCAGGGGGTCTTCCGTAATGTCGACCTCGCTAATTTTTTTCTTAAGCTCGGGCGAAAATTCGCCTTCATTAATTCGAACATACATTGACGTTAACGATTCTCCGTATTCAAGGGCCGCGTAAATTTTCGCTAAAGCCGCTTCCGTGCGCCAATGAATAATCGGCGGAGCTTCGGTTAGAAGTTCTATCTGATTTTCTAATATTTTATAATAAAGCAATTGCGCTTCCCCTGAATAATCATAGACCGAAAGTTGCCAGTTGCACGATTTTGCGAAGTAGTCGCTTTGCGCAGCCGGTAAAGCTTTTAATTTTTGAAGCATCTCTATTTTACAGTAATTTAAAACGCGCAAAGCTTGTTCTGCTGAAAGCGCTGTGAAATTTTTTGAAACTTCGGAAGTCGTCGGCGGAATTAAATTTGGTTTGTAGTGATAATCAACATCTTGTTCTCCGATTGGAATGATCCAATCTAGGCGTGTAAGATTTTTTAGACCAGACTGAGTGAGTTCAGTTGAAATTCCGGGGTTTAGCTTGATGACTTTCGCACGTGGAATAACAGTTTTCATTTGTTGGTTGAAATTCTCATAACTAATCGGAAAAAATGCTTCGTTGTACCAAGACCAAGGTTCTTGCAGAAACTGACACGAACTAGGAACAATATATTTTGGATTTAATGTTTGTAGTTGCTGAGCCCATTCGCTGGGTATTTCTAAATCGGCGGTTTCTGCACGCTGCGGAGAGATAACTTCGATTTCGCGCATGGTTTGAAAGGGCCATAGTACCATATCCCAGGGCGCGTATTTTGCGAGTTGTTCAAGTGTCTCATCGTCAATCCAAGAATCGACGACGTTTAAAATATTGAATCCGGACGCCTGGATATGAAAAATTGAATCTACTTCGGCGTCTAAGGCGCGCTTAGGGGTGATGCTGATATCACCCAAAACGATGGGCTTATTTAATTTGAGCGAATGCACTTCGATAAAACCTAAGCTTTTTATCAAGTCGATCATTTCGTCAAATAAACAGTAAATATAAATCGGGGTGGCACGGTCAAGCAGGTTCAAGCTTTCCATCGAGCAGTGGTCGTCATGGTAGTGCGAAATAAAGACCGCGGATAGTTTAAGCGATTTTATTTTTTCGATATCGAACTTCACGGGTGGGTAGGCGTAGCAGTTACGACTAAATGGATTTTCAAAAATAGGATCAAACGCGATCGTTGTTTCGCCGCATTCGAAAAGATAACCAGCGTGTAGAATGCGCGATACTTTTAAGCTCATGATGATCCTTAAATGACGAAAAGCTATTTACGAAATAACCCCGGTATTTGTCTAGATTCCGGTGCTAAATTTTTGACAATGGCAGGGCTTAGGCTATTCGCAACGGTCGCCCATAAGTCAGTCGGTCGAATCAAATCGTACTTTTCGGGTAAAGTCACTTTTTTGCTGGTTTGCATTTTTACGATGGCATCTAGATCAGCGACTTGTCCGTTTTGGTAATTAATAAAGCTTCCGGCCCAAATAGAGAGCGGCATATTTTGACCACGCGTATACAGTTTATGATTTCCGATAACCTTGCCGCCGTTGATGTTGCGTCCGAAAAGTGCAATCGTGTTATCAGTATAGTTATGATCTTTACCAGCGTTCGAATTTCTACCAGGGCTTCGATTAAATTCTGTCACAACGACGACTAAAGTTTTTTCTAGCAACTGATTTTCTTTGAGACCCTTTAAAAAGGCCGCAATTCGCTCCCAGCGCATTTTTTGAAAGCGCAGGTGCTCTGTGTGGCCACCGCGTGACGGATGATTTTTCCATATGGATGCGTGCTGTTGACGAACAAAGGGCAGAACAAAATAACATTTTAAGCCGGTGACTTTTTTACAAGAGTTTTCATTTAAGGTCATCTCGCCACGAAACTCATCGACTTTTTCGCGACGGTACACTTGCGCCATATCACCATTTTCGTAATTGACTTCAACGGGTACACCCTGATTCTGACTGACGCCAGCGAATTTTATTCGAAGTGTATTGCTGAGCTTCGGTCATCGCTGAAAACACGATCACCGAACCGAAAACTAACCGTGTAATATTGAGACGAAATGATTTTCTCATGCTGAAATACCTCTTCTAACTGCTTATATTTGCGAACCTCGCGCCAATCTAGGGCTGGTTTTTCGTCGCTTTGAAGTGAAGTATTGTTGGCAGGTAACAATTTGCGGTGACGGGTGATTTGCTCTGCGTTTCGAGCTGAGACATTTGTTAATCAATTAAATAATATTTAAAAATGGATAGATTAAAATACACCAGGTTGGTAAACGACCCGGGTCTTTTTTAGATGGTTGTCGCCAAGACCTTGAAATAGATAAACTTCTTGGCCGATCAAGCGATTGGCCTCACTTTCAAAATAAACTTTACGGGGATAAAAATACCACTGCGTGGTAAAGAAAATTCCGTAGCCATTTGCATTGATGTCTTTAGTTACAATACTTTGTGGCAAATCTTTATTAGTCAGCGCGGTAGATTCGGCTTTAATTTCGTTCCAGTAATCTTTGTTTTTATAAGGGCTTAGCACAAATAAAGCCCAGTAGACGGCTGCCAAAGAAAACAGAATCAAAATAACGCTTTGAAAACCTTTCCAATTGTACTTTTGCCAGGCTTCGTAAAGATATTCTCCGACAAAAACCGCGCCCAGTAAAAATACACCGGTCAGGTGCTGTGAGCTATCTTTCTTAATGATAAAAAAGGCCAGCGAATGAAAAAATAAATAGAAAAGAAAATAAACAAATAGCGGATCTGACTTACGCCTAAACATTCTAGACTTCCATAAGCCCAGGCTTAAAATCATGATCTCTAGAAAGTAAGCTTGAAAGAACGTTATTAAAATACTGAAATCAAAAAATGTGTTTTGGTTGTTCTGGTTAAAAAATCGCACAGTAAATTGGCGATTCCAGTAAGTACCTAGCCATTGTCCGTTCCAAGAAAGCTGATCATGAGCCAACCAGAAAACGATCGGAATCAAAAACCCCAGAAGCTGAAATAAGATATTTTTCGAAATCACCAGGGGCGGATTTTTACGATTTAAATACAAAGTCATAAAAAATAAAGCAGCAAGATTCGGAAGTAGTTCTAGGCCTTTAGTTAAAAAAGCTAAACCAATCAATAAACCGACCACGAAGGGGCGTTTAAAAAATATCAAGACGGTGGCCGCGCCTAAGGCCAGTAGCTGTGCCATCGGATCAAGGGAAGGCTGTGACACCTGCAAAATAAAAGCACCGTTCAAAATCAAAGCATAGGCGGCAAACAGGCCTACGCTCTTTGCTTGAACTGAACTTAAATGTCGAATCGAGCAAATTTTTTGAACTGTATAAATGGATAGGCCGGCGATCACATAGTTCGGCAGTTTGACGACTAAATCTGAAAATCCAAATAAATTTGTAAATAACGAGCTAAAGTAGAAATACAGATAGGGGTGTTCGGCAAAAATGCGCGTCTGGGTAAACAGCGGGGGTTCTGGCGAAAAAATTCCGTTCGTGGTTATTTCGCGTGTGATCCAAGCATAGACGGCACCATCGCCGTGAATGGCTGTCCAGAAAACCTGCGCCGTTATGATAAAGAAAAACGTAACGTAGGCAATATAGGTGTAAGATTTTTTACTTAATGTATAAATGACAGAACATCCTGGTTAGTTCGCTTAAGCCCGCATATTATCGAACTGAAGTGCAATTTCAAAATTTTCAGCGCGCAGGGTTTGCATCGTTGATTGTAATTCATCAATACTTTTTGAAGTAATTCGTAATTTATCATCCATGATTTGCGCCTGAACTTTTAACTTCGTATCTTTGATGAACTTTATAATCTCTTTCGCTTTTTCTTTTTCGATCCCTTGCGAAAATGTAATAACCTGACGCAAGAAACGCCCGCCCGCTGGTTCGATTTTAGAAAGCTTAAGGTAGCGTAAATCAATGCCACGTTTACCCATTTTTGTACGTAAGATATCGACCATGGCGCCGATTTTGTAGTCATCTTCGGCCAGCAAAACGACTTCTTTCTTATCCCAGATCATTTCGGCTTTACTGCCTTTAAAGTCGTAGCGGCCATCGACATCTTTTCGGGCTTGGTTGATGGCATTATCTACTTCTTGCATATTCATTTCTGATACGACGTCAAATGAGGGCATTGGCGAATCTCCTGGTGCGGAAAGCGGGTGTCTAATACAAAAATGTTTACAGGGGCATTGGTTAAAGTCAATGTGGCGCAGCATAGGTGACGCAGCCCACTTGGTCGCAGCCACTCGAAATGACACGCCTGTCAGAGGCGCGACAGATCGTGGTTTAATAAGTTAAGTAAAAGAGTAGATGACATTTCATAGTTCGAAGTCCAACATCCCTGTACTTACAATTTAAGCAGGTGGGGTATGGCAGAGGTCGAGCGTTTTCAAAAAGCTAAAAATTTCTTAATTAGCATGCGTAAGCTTCGTAATCTTGACCGTTCTGCCAAGTTCGATAGTTATTCGATTGCTGATCTTGAAGAGCATTTCGAAAAAATACCGATTAATGTCTTAGTGCAAATGATCCGTAACTTTTACGGTCTTGTGGCGCTAAAGTTTATTCTTACTTTGATTATCGCCGCCAAATAGAGAACGCATTTCTGTGAAGCCTGAAATACGACTGAATTTTGGCGACTTTACGCGCTAAAACCAAAATGATATGCAATTAAGTTGAGCTGTTCCGCTCGCATTTCGGCTAAAAAAGAATAAACGTGACAGTGACTCGCAAAAAAACTATATTGTTTTAACAAATATCTGTCGCGGGGTGGAGCAGCCCGGTAGCTCGTCGGGCTCATAACCCGAAGGTCGTAGGTTCAATTCCTGCCCCCGCAACCAATTTCTTAATTGCAGATAAAAACCAACATAGTTCAGCAAAAACGTAAAAGTTCAGCACTAAGACAAGAAGCCGCTCATTAAAAAACAAATTCTAGATTCTACAATCACTCAGCTGATCTGCAGCCGTTTATTTTGGGCCATCGTTATTCCGGCCGCCATGATTTATACTTAAGCCTATGTCTTCTGGTTCTACTCAATCAGAGGGGGAATCGCAGTTTCAAGTTAATGAAGTTTTCTAGTTCTATTTATTATTCCATTCCATCCACAAAGTGCAAGCACTCTTAATCTATAATTATTAAAATTCCTAAATCCAAAAGCACGTCTG
>JANPPC010000033.1:0-5323 GCA_031428275.1 Bdellovibrio sp. | reverse complement strand
TGTGGATGTCGGTGATTACGAAAAAACAGCGCCACCAGTACCAAGCATCATTCCAAGATCATTTGCAACGCCGGAACTTGTGGCAAGTATTGTAACAAAAAAATACGCGTACGGAATGCCGTTGTACCGGATCGAAGAAATGTTTAACGAGATTGGTGTAGATTTACCACGACAAACTCAGGCACGTTGGGTGATTGTGCATGCTGAAGCTGCCATATCAGTCTATAATATTTTATGCGATCGTTTATTAGCTAGTTTTTATGTCAGCTGTGATGAGACGTACACTCAAGTCTTGAAAGAAAACGGCAAAAAAGCAGAATCAAAATCTTGGATGTGGGTCAGATCAACGCCGCATGCAAAAAATAAAATAATATTATTTGATTATGATCCATCAAGGTCAGCAGAAGTTGCGAACAAATTATTTGAAGAATTTGCGGGTTATTTGCAAGTCGATGGTTATGCCAGTTATAATATTTTAGAACATAAAAACGGTATAATCCGCATTGGCTGCAACATGCACGGCAGAAGATATTTTGAGCAAGCCAATGCAGAAGGTGCAAAGTCTGGAAAAACATTAGCCGAAGTTGGTTTAAAATATTATCAGAAGTTATATGATTTAGAGGAAGAGTTCAAAAGACTCGATTTAGATGAAAAGCAAAAACAAAGATTAGAAAAGCATGTTCCGATCTGGGATGAGTTCAAGTTATGGGTAGATAGTCATATAAAAAAAGTTCCACCAAAAAGTAAGATCGGCAAAGCGTTTAAATATTTTCAAAACGAATATGAAAATTTAATTGGATATTTAAAAGATCCACGTCTAGAAATGGATAATGGCTTTGTAGAGCGTGCGATTAGAAAATTTGCGATTGGTGGGAATAACTGGATGTTCAGTGATACTGAAGCTGGTGCTGAAGCCAGCGCCATGTTTTACAGCTTGCTCTGCACGGCGAAAATAAACGGCGTTAAAACTTACGATGCTATGAAATATTTATTTGAACAAATACCGAAGTCAAATTTAGTTGAAGACATCGAGCACCTCGCCGACATCATTATGGGCATCAAATCAATACCTAGCAAATAGGCCTGATGGATCGCTTACGATAGAACGTATCCTATACAGAGGCGTGACTTAGGGTTGAATCTAGCGGAGCTGGCAGAACTGAATTGGATTGAATTGAAGGAATGGATACAGTTAGTTTGGCGAAGCATTTTAAAAAGACGTCTTATGCTATTGAAAACTATTATCGGAACATTCGACAACTTAATTCTAAATTGGATGGTCTGACGAATACAGAAAGAGAAAAAATTTTATGGGCTTCAAAAAACTTATTGAAGTAGGAGAGCTTTAAAACGCATTCAGTTCGCTTTTGAAGCCGATCTGAACTCATTACTTTATCGAATGGAAAACTTACTCGAAATAATCCTATTTTTTTTAAGGGCGCGGCTACATCCCGTCTTTGTGAATTAAATTTCTTACCTAAACTTACGGCAATAAAGTTGTAGCTTTTCTTCACCCCCTAAATTCATCCCAATAAATATTTTTAGCGGCGTACTTATACGTCTACGCACCCGGCAAATATAAAAGGTACCGCATGACTAAAGCCTTGCAATTTGCTACAATTCAACCGTCGGTTATGCGACGAAGTTTACTTGACTGTCGCATCGCCTGCTAATTCGCCATCATTACTTTGATCATTTCCCAGATTTGCTTCCGATTTCAGACCATCTTTGAAGCATGTATAGATGTCTGAGGCGGATGCGTTAATTAGCGGACATGGGTTTGTTGCTGGCACTCGAGAACTTTGACTTATAACTGCGCCATCCACAACGTTTGTCATATTTATCTTTTTAAATAAATTAGCGATTTGAATGCTTAATAAAATATTTGAATTTTCACTTAATGCGACGCCGTTTGGGCCTGCTAATTCGTATTCGTAACCTTCCGTGGAAGTGAAGGTAAAGCTTCTGGCGCCGACGGTACCTTGCCAGTAGAAACTTTTACCAGTTAGACCTACTGGCGCACCCGCTGGCAACACGTCCACATTATGTAACTGCATTTTTATTCTTCGAAGTGAAGTCCCGATTCGCACTTGTCCAAAAGATTGTAGAGTCGACGCTATTAAATTGACTGCCGTTGGTGTCTCAAAGCTAACGCTGTCACCATCGACTTCACCAGAACTTGCTGACTCGGTAGATTTAAATTCGACTTGCTTTACAGAAATCCATGCTTCATTTAAACTTATTGCCGCATTGGTTGAGTCTTTCAATATCGGCGGTGGAAGCGCTATAGCTTGGGTTAGCATTCCTCCGAGCAATGGAAATTTAATGTTATTCATCACTACTGTTGTTGGGGCCGAAGAGCCCGTCATTGTAAAACTGACCAAGGGATTTCCCGCAGTTGTTCCACCGGCTTCATTATTTTTACAGCCCAATAAAGTTAAAAATAGTAACGCTACATAAATAGTTAAGACAGTTTTCATATACTTATTCTCCCACTTTTCCGCTACCAGATGAAGGCTTTTTTGTTAATGGAAACGCCGCTACTTCAATCTGATATACTTCAGTTTCTGGCTGTGATGTATTATCCACAGTTTCAATCTTGTTTATAGCATCTCGTAATATTGCTTGAATTTTATCGTATTGTTCTTTGCTTAGCGCCACTGTATGACCTAATAAAATGCGTTCTTCACGAGACACTTCGTCTATAGAATTTTTTGCGATATCTAACATTTGTCGGTGAAATTCACCCAAAGAAATTTTATAGACACCTTCGTGACAGCTTAGCTGCTTTTCTGCAACTTTGAATTTCCCCGCAGGTCCTTCTAAAATGAATCCATATTTAATCAGAAATTGCACGCCCTCGAAGATTTCCTTTTGTGAAATTCGACCGCGAAGGCGCGCTTGTATCCATACAGGTTCATTTTTAAAGTCCGGTAAATTAACCAATTCTCGAATTGCGACATAGTACCAACGACTTAAATACTGATGGGCTTCTAATTCCGAATGATGATTTTCTTTATAGTCATTTAATTTTTGTAAATCCGTTAGAGCCTGAACTCGTTCTTTGGGGATTTCTGATTCGGCAATGATCCGCAACAGGTCGAGGAAGCGTTTTTCTTTTAATGATAATTTCAGATAGGGTTTTATTTTTTCGTAAAACTTTAAAGACAGTTTTCGTTTGCGGCTAAAACACATCGGAAGATAACCTGAAGCAATCCCTGCCTCTTTAGCTATCTTCCGTAAACTGAACCCTCTTTCTTGTTCCTTAAGATACTCTGTCCAGTCTTTTAAAAATTCCAGGTAGTCATGATAATTTTGAATGTTTGGTTTCATGACTACCTCCTTCGATCATTTGCTATTACACTACTTACTTTGACTCTTGGCGATCAATTTACAATTAATCTTGAACTTCGTCTTCACCGGCTTCGATTTCGCCATCATTGTCGCTGTCTTTACCGAATTTACCGGCTTTTTCTAAACCTTTACGAAAGCAGGCTGCAATATCGCGTAGCGAGTTATCAATTGACGGACACGCACTAACAGATCCAGTTGAAATACGATTTGCATCCGAAATATTTTTATTCGCAGCAGCTGCAACAGCGTCCATATTGATCAGGCGGAAAAGATCTGACACTTTCACCCCGATAACCATGTTCGAAGTAGCGCTTAAAGTAACTCCACCTGGGCCAGCAATCTTAAACTCAGTTCCATCCGGAGCAGAGTAAGTAAATGCTAAACCTGAAACGGTTCCTTCAAGATAAATGCTGTTACCGACTAAACCCGCTGGCGCACCAGCTGGTAAAGCCGAATCTTTTTCTAGTTTCATTTTCACACGACGGTAAACGCCTGCTGGAACTTCAGCTGAACCAAATGACGCTGGAGTAGTAGATAACAAATCCACAAAGTACGGTCCACGAAATTTAACGTCGCTTGAGGTCGCTTCATCTGCTCCTGCAACTTCTGCAGCCTTAAATTCAACTTCTTTTATAATAACCCAAGCCTTGTTCAGGGCGATAACCCGTGTTCCCGAATCTTTCATTGCGGGCGGAGCTAAAGCCACAGCTGTTGGCGACAACAGCTGAAATAGCGGGTGCGCCTTTTTATAATTTGCGATCGTTGTAGGTTGGCTAGATCCAGTCATCGACAAAGCTGCTGTTACAAGCTGTGTATCTGCTGCTGGCTTGGCGCAACCCACACCTACTAATACTGTTGCAAGACCCGCTACCACTACTTTAAAACTCAAATTCGACTTATTCACAAAAACCTCCTGTTAGTTTGGTGTGTCGCCTTCTTAGGCTTGAGCACCGCATTTTGCTGACTTCATTAGGTTAATATAATAATCGGAATAATCACATTTAAAATTCACATTTGTGATCATTGTATTTTTCAAATTACTATTATCACCAACGATTACAAGCGGTTAGCATAAGTTTTATTTATTGTCATTATGATATCTTATATATTTGTGATCATAAAAAGCTTGCCACAATCTTGTAAACGGCATGCAATTGTATCGATCTGATCAGGCTTACCGCGAATCCACCCGGCAGGTATCACTTGTTTTCCTAACACTATTTTGTTCAAAAATGGCTAACTTTAAAGGTTAACCTTTTTATTGCTAAGATTGCATCGCTATTAATTAAGGTGTCTTCAAATATTTTGAAGTTTTACAATTTTTTTGTAACCACTTAAGTCATTGAAAAGGTTCAAATTCATAATTTTTATTACATATTATTTGAAACTTCTCGAGTTTAAAAAATCACATATTTTTTATTTAACTGAGCGATATTTAACACTTAGCTGATTTTTCAGGATAGTTGGCATGCCTTGCAATAGTAACAAGTAAGGGGCCTGTTGTATGGCCTTTTATTAAAGGAGTCTTAAATGAGGTGCTAGTTCCAAATCAAAAACATCCGAGCGTAGTAAAAATTGCGGGCGATGCAGTTACTACGGCACCACCAATTAGTGTTCTAATTCTCGACGAAATTGTTGTACAAACTTTTTTAAAGCTTTCAAGGAAAGAAGTCACAGTTTCTGAAAAGTTTGAAGCTGAACTTAATCGCGAAGATTTAAGAACTAGAAGAGGTTATGATCCTGAAGATTCGTCGAGGTATCCCGATCTCTTGATTACATTAAATGGGTCTGAAGAAAATAAAAAAATAGCTCTAGAAGTTGAACTTTCGGTTCTCCATCAATGACAGGGGCAGTCAGGAAATCTGTTAGAATGTTTTTACTACGAAACGTTTTAACAAAAGGAACCCCAAATGCCCCCGAATATCCACGAACCTATCATTGGTTTGCCCGATTTTAAAATCATTTCTTA
>JANPPC010000032.1:0-51253 GCA_031428275.1 Bdellovibrio sp. | reverse complement strand
CAGACGTGCTTTTGGATTTAGGAATTTTAATAATTATAGATTAAGAGTGCTTGCACTTTGTGGATGGAATGGAATAATAAATAGAACTAGAAAACTTCATTAACTTGAAACTGCGATTCCCCCTCTGATTGAGTAGAACCTTAAATTAATTCCATTTTCCATCAATTGCAGGGCCTGGAAATTACCTTTAGTTTATAATTAAGTTTGGGCAACTAGCGTACAATTGGAAATAAGTGATCCATTATATATTTTTCAAGGATATCAAGATCTGCTCAAGGGTTTTACATATTTGAACATCTAATTCACTGTTCGCATTTACGAATCTATCAAAATTTCACGTACACAATCTAACTTATTGAAATATCTCATCAGATAAAAATCAGCTGCTAGTACTTACGTTGAAATCGTAAATTCAACATCAATGTTATTTTCGTCAAAATTTAAAATTCATAAATCACATCATTAACTTAGCTCGTGTGTAAACCTGCTTTAGGAACTGTTTCTAAACAGTGCGTCGAAAATTGCACAATGGGTAAATTGGTGATTCCGGTACGACTTGAACGTACGACCCTCTCCTTAGAAGGGAGATGCTCTATCCAGCTGAGCTACGGAACCGTTTTTGATTTAGGTAAATATTTAGCAAAGTCTGTTAAAGTTGTCTTCTAAAAATTGTTCGTGTGCCAAAAATTGCACTTATATCGACCCCTTAGGCATTTCTACACGGCTTAAGAGCATTAAACGACCATCTAACTGGCAAGATAATGGCAACCTATGGCCTGTATTCTGAACCCACTAATTCTGGAGATGCGATGAAGCAGGTATTAACATTTAAATGGTTTATGACGACTGGTGTGCTTGCGGCGACGCTTTTAACGAGCCTTGGGGCTAACGCTCTATCAGACCCCTGTTCTTTGATTAAAACGGCTACACCGGTGGGTTTGGGGATGAGCCGCGATGAAATCAGAGCCTACGAGTCGAAACTGAGTCGTGAGTGCCAGATTACAACTCAATTTAGAAATATAAAATTAAAATTACAGGCTGATTTTCAGATGGGAATTGAAAGTATCACCGAGTATCAAGCCATTCGTTATTTGCGTCGCTCTGATTTTGAGGCTGCGAAAGCTGCGCAAATTCCTGTACAAAAGAAATATCAAATCGTCGACCCGAAAGATAAGGGCAAAGTTGTTGCTGTAGAAGAAATGAAGACCACGGTCTGGGATAACTGGATAATTGGAATTTCACAATTAGGCGAAGCCAGCAATAAATTATTACGAGGGCAGCATTTTAACGTCAGTGACCTGAAAGACGTACACGTTGGCTTCTACAGACTAGCGAATGAAGACGAAGATGCCGGAAGTAAAAGCGACAAAGCAAACGCGCCCAATGTTGGTCTTTTTAAACCAGCTCACGAGGCAGATGTCTACTGGTGGGAATTTCGAAATCGCGAAGAAGCCACAGCTGCAGAAAATATATTGACTCAGGTTAATAGCCAATTTCGAAAAATGGATTTTCTTGAAATTGTTCAAGGTGATTATTCAGATATTCTACGTGTGAAATACAATGTCTTAAAGCGCGGCGAGGCCGCGGGTGGCAAAGTCGTTGACGTTATTTACGGAGGTGATTCACGCGTAAATGAAGCACATATTTATAGAATTGTTAGCTTCTTGAACGCGATGATCGATCAGGCTTTGACGGGCCAGCACATGGTTTGGAAAGGTAAAATGATGACGCCAACTGAGCTTGCTTATTTCGTTCAAAAATATTACGTAGCCGTGCATCCATTTGCTGACGGTAACGGTCGAACAAGCCGATTTTTGCAAGATTTGGTGCTATATACTTTTGATATGCCGCATGGTGCCTCGGGTGATTTGATGGAGAACGATATTTTAATTACGTTCCCTGATTATTACGAGCGAGCTATAGCGACAAAAGCGCAAATGCTAAGTAAGGTTGAATCTTGTATGCAGTCATATAAAAAAAGCAATTTAAGAAATTACAAAAAAATTAAATTAAGCCCCTCGGTGCTTGATTATTCATGTCGATATTTAGATTAATTTTGCCAGTTAATCTAATACGCTAAGATTTTTTTAACATTCTTTTTTGCATGAGTGCTGACAAGGCAACTCCGGAAAGTACGACGTACCAAACCACGAGTAGCCATATCAAAAAGATCGGAAATGAAGCTAAAGAACCGTAGATTTTATTTAGCGTAAAAACTTTGACTGATATCCACAAAAAAGATTTTTGCACGACGCTAAGTGCTGCACTGGCGCCGATGGCAGGAATCAATGATGGAAGTAGCCCCACTTCGGTATCAGGAATAACTTTATATAAAACCCATAAAAAAAGTGCTATCCAAACTGAAAATAAGAATTGGTGCTGTAAAGCTTCGCTAATATCATTTATAAATGTGATCGATTTTAAACCGGTGAATAAAGCCAGCGCGATTGGCACTGCCGCAAGTAAGATCCAGTAAAGTAGCATACGTCGGTGAATGGGCCTGCGAAACTTAATCTTCCAAATGCGATGAAAAGCGATATCGATATTTTTAATCAAACCCAGCGAGGCCCAAAGTAGAAATAGACCGCCCGTAACTCCGACTGTGCCCGGTTTAACCTTGCTAATTAAATTCTTAACGTACTGGCTGACATTTGATCCGGTGGCCTCTTTCAGCGAACCAATCATGATGCCTTCAATTTTTGGATAGAACTTTTCTAATCCGCCGATCGATTGAAATACGGCTAACACCACAATTAAAAACGGAATCAATGAAAGCAGGCTTGAAAACGCCAGGCTAGAAGCTGCAAATTTAATATCAGCAAACTCTTCAACAACCTTACGAAAATAAACTTGGGTTGTTTTAAGCAAGTAGAAATCTTTCTTTGACCACAAAGTCGTTTGCTGTTTTTTCAACTGTCGCGACATCGCAGTAGGGGTCGTGTTCGAAGTAAAGATACGTTTTTTTACTTTGAGCTTTTTCAAGCAATGCTTGTTTTTCTTGAATAAGTAGCAAGGGGTTTAAATCGTAGCCCATAACCCACGCCGAACGAACGTGGCTGCTAGTTGGTACCACATCGCCACAGTAAAATAGCGCGACTAGTTCATCTTCAATGATCACGACTTGGTGACCTTCGGTGTGGCCATTTGAAACTTTAAGTGAAATTCCAGGCAGATAATCTTTTTGATCACCGTCTATTAACTGTAATTGGCCTGATTCGACGAGCGGTAGAAAATTAGCCGGGTAGTAACTAGCGCGCTCGCGTAAGTTTGCTTTTTCGGCGGTCTCAAGGTTTTTTCTTTGCAAGTGATATTTCGCATTCGGAAATGTCGGAACAAGCTTGCCATTTTTTTCAGTCGTAGCACCGCCCGCATGATCGAAATGAAGATGAGTTAAAATAACATCGGTAACGTCTTCGGGATTCACACCAAACTTCTTAAGTGAGCTCATAAGGCTTGGACCGCTTTGATCAACAGCGTAGATCTCAGAGAATTTAGAGCCTAGCTTTTCACCATACTTAGCCGAAAAATCTGAGCCATTTCCAGTATCAATTAATATCGTTCGATCAGATGATTTTAAAAGTAAGCCGCGGGCTTCCATTTGAATACGATTCTGTTCGTCAGCAGGGTTTGTTTTCTGCCACATAACCTTCGGTACAGTTCCAAACATCGCACCGCCATCTAAACCAAAAAGGCCAGTTGGCACCGGACAAACTTCGTAACCTGCAATTCGTAAATGAATCGTCGCTAAATTAACAGGTTTTGCCGTCATTGGTATCCTCTTCATTTTCGAACTCTTGTAAAGAAGTTAGTTCTTCGGGAGCTACATCATTTTCTTCGGTCATGTCATCGGGTAATACAGAGGCATCAATCGTTTTCACCCAAGTTAAATAATTTTTTTGAACTTCTTTAATCGACGTTGGCTGTTGAACGGGCCCAATATGTATTGTTAATTTACCTGGTTTCGCGAAGATTGCGCCCTTAGGCCAAAGCCGTGAATTGCCATCGATATACAAAAATAAAATGGGAGTTTTAGTTTTTTCTGCAAAGATGCTAATGCCCCGTTTAAAATCCTGAATTTTTCCGTCTTTAGAGCGGGTTCCTTCCGGAAAGATAATTAACCACATGCGATCTAATTGAGTAAGTAAAGTAATAATCAACTGCACGGCTTCTCCCTTACGATCTTTACGATCAATCGGAATAGCACCTAAACAGTGTTTAGAAAAAAATGTAAAAACAGGGTTTGTAAAAAAATAATCTTTTGCGGCCGCCATATACAAATCCATCCACTGCCAGCGCGGAATAGCACCCGCAATCGAGACCGCATCTAAATGTGATGCGTGATTTGATATGATAATTAACTTTTTATGGTCGCGGTAAAGATCGTTAAAATTTCCACCTTTTACTTCAAGGCGAATATAGAACGTGTAAAACCAATTCTTTAAAATCAAAGACCAGATAAACCGAATGAAACGGCTAAATAAATCATAGTGCTGGGTAAAGAGTGGTAGATGCTTCAAATACCCCGGAAGTTTAGTCCATTGTTCGTTTTCGTAGTTCCATTCGCGCATTAGGCCAATCCCAACATCACAAAGTAGTAAATCGGAGCTACGAAAATTAATCGATCCATACGTTGCAGAAAGTCGCCGCGCCCTAAAATAAATGAACCCGCAATTTTAACACCGGCGTCACGGCGAATAACCGACATGACTAAATCACCGATCACTCCACCGAATGAAGCAATCAGCCCCGATGCTAACCAATACTTGTCACTGCGATCGGGTAGCAAGTGGCGCATACCGTAGGCAAGCATGACCGTCAGAGTAATTGAGAATATGGTGCTAAGCCAAGTACGCTTATTGTTAATGGCGCTTAAAATTTTAGGACCACGAAAGTAGCGGCTAACTGCTAAATTGGTATTGTCGCAAAACTCAGTCAGAATAATGAGATACATCACTTGGTAGATACCGCTGTCTGAATTCAAAATCAGCCCTAAGTGCATAAAAGACCAACCGATGAAAATAAAACCTAGCAAGGTTAACGAGATATATTGAATCATGTTTTTGTAGTCGCGCTGAATCAGAGGAACCAGGCAGGATAGTCCCAGCACCATCATTGGCATTTCGTTGTACACGACCAAATTATTCATCTGACTAAAAACTCCAAGGCCTATAATTCCTAAATAGCAAATATAGACAAACCATGACTTGTGAAACATTCCTAAGATTTGAAAATAAACTTTAGCTCCGTATAGGGCCAATAAGGTTAGAAAAATAATTGGAAACGGGGCGCGTAGCCCTAAAAAGCCAAACATCAATGGCGCTAAAATCAGCCAGCTTTTCAGCGAGGCCCAAGCGACCATCGAATAATGATTTTTACGGCGAAAAAAAAAGTTAATTGCCCCGCCCAAGAAAATAACTAAAACAACGATCAGCGCCGTTTGTTGATAGACTGGGCTGTCCCAAGCGGCGGCCGCATTGAAAAAATATTCGCTATTCATAAGTAATTCCTAGATCTTTTATTTTTTTGTAAAGGTTTGATTTTGAAACCTTTAGAATCTCGCAAGATTTTTCGATATCTTTTGTTTGTTGTAGACAAAATTCAATAAAACGTTTCTCTTGTTTATTAAGATAAGCTTCTAATGTTTGATTTAAGTCTAATTCTTCGGCCAGCGTGCTTGTTTGGCCGAATGATAAAATTTTTCGAACGTCGTGTTCGCGAATCATTGGTAGCGGAGAAGTTAGAACAAGCTGTTCGCAGACGCGCTTAAGTTCACGAACATTACCGGGCCATTTGTAATCTTGTAAGGCCGTGAAGGCCTCTGTCTCGAAAGATTTATTGCGTTTAGGCTTTTCTAATTCAATAAAAAAATTTGCGATTTCTTGTATATCATCTTTGCGGTCTCGTAAGGCAGGTACTTCGATACGATGAGAACTTAAGCGAAAATAAAGATCTTCGCGAAACTTTTTCTGTTCGATTAGTTTTTTTAAAGGAATATTACTGGCGCAGATCACCCGGGCTTCGACTTGCATAGATTCTTTAGCGCCGACTTTACGAATCTCGCCGGATTCTAAGAATCTAAGTAGCTTTGCCTGCTGCGACAATGGAAGCGCTTCAATTTCATCTAAAAATAAATCGCCGCCGTGAGCCGCTTCTGCAAAACCGATTTTGTTAGAATCAGCCCCAGTGAATGAGCCCTTTAAGTGCCCGAAGAATTCACTTTCAAAAAGTGTTTCGGTTAAAGCCGAACAATTGACGGCTACGAAAGGGCGGCAACCTTCTTGCTGATTCAAAAGATTCGCAATAATTTCTTTACCGACTCCGGTTTCGCCTTCGATTAAAATAGGAGTTTTTTCCATTTTAAGCTGCGCGATTTGCTTTCGCATGGTTTCGGCTTGCGCTGACGTGCCAATTAGTTTTGATTTAATTTTAGAGCCTTCGTAAGCTGCTAAACGTAAATTCCAGTAAGCTTCGATTTTTCCTAATGTTGAAATGACCTCTTCGGCCAGCAAAGGTTTCGCTAGAAATCTTTGTGCCCCGGCGTGAATTGCTTTTTCCATTAAGGCACGATCAAGGTGGCCAGACATAGCGACCACTTCTATTTGCGGGTTTCGTTTTGTTAGTTTTTGAATAACCAGCGGACCATCGGCCTTTTGGCCGGGTTCAACTTCGAGATGCATATCAACCATCGCGGCGTGAAAAAAAACATGATCGGGTACTAAGCTTGGTTTTTGTACCAGAAAAACTTTGAACGAGTCTGGCGCCATCAGCTTCAGCGAGCTGGCTAGTAATTGATCATCTTCAACAATAAGTAAGTTAAGTATAGTTTTGCTCGTCATCTACGAATATCTTGAATGAAACTGCGAAAGCTTGTTACCATTAGTGCAATGCGCATATTATTAACTGAAAATATTCATCCAGTGGCTAAAGAAAAATTAATTGAAGAAGGTTTTAAAGTTGACCTTCTGTCGCATGCGCCCTCTGAAGATGAGTATATTCAGCTTTTAAAAAACTACGAAGTTTTAGGTATCCGATCTAAATCTGAAATCACGCCAAAAATTCTTTCTGAGAACAAACATTTAATGGCCATTGGTGCTTTTTGCATCGGGACGAACCAGATTAATTTACTTGAAGCGAATCGCGTGGGAATTCCGGTTTTTAATGCTCCCCATAGTAATACGCGCTCGGTCGCAGAACTTGTCATTGCCGAAATGATCGCGCTGTCTCGTCAACTAGGTGATCGTAATAATTTTGCTCACAAAGGTGAGTGGATGAAGTCGGCCGAGGGTTCAAAAGAAGTGCGCGGAAAAACTTTAGGCTTAGTTGGATACGGTCATATCGGTAGCCAAGTCAGCGTCATGGCTGAATCGATGGGAATTAAAGTGATTTTCTTCGATGTTATTAAAAAATTGCCCTTAGGCAACGCTCAAGCGAAAACTCATTTAGCTGATTTGTTAAAAGAGTCTGATTTCGTTAGTTTGCATGTTCCAGAAACTGCAGAAACAAAAAATATGATCGCTGCCGAGCAATTAGCTCAAATGAAAAAAGGCAGTTTATTGATCAATGCATCACGCGGCACTGTTATTGTCATCGAAGATTTAGTGAAAGCTTTGCAGTCGAATCATCTGGCGGGATGTGCCGTCGACGTATTTCCGGAAGAGCCAGCTTCGAACAAAGAAAGATTTAAATCTCCGCTTCAGGGATTGAAGAATGTTATATTAACGCCGCATATTGGCGGTAGCACCGAAGAAGCGCAGTTTGCAATTGGTCTAGAAGTGGCCGAAAGTTTCAGAAAATTTTTACGTTTTGGTACAACTGCAGGCGCAGTAAATTTTCCGAACGTCGAGCTTGCGGCAAAATCAGATGTGACCCGAATTATGAACGTACATAGAAATGAGCCCGGTGTTTTAGGAGAGCTTAATGGGTTTATTTCGGCCGCGCACGCCAATATCCAGGGTCAGTACCTATCAACGGATCGATATATCGGTTACCTGGTGACGGATTTAGAATTGAATCCGACACAGTCAACGGCTCAGGCTTTAGTCGCGCAATTTCAAAGCTCGGCCCGCAGTATTAAAACCAGAGTTATTTTTTAGATCTGTTCTAGAGTCTAATGTATTTCGTTCTGTTTCATTCTGAGATCCTTATAAGAAACTGTTAAACTTTTTTTCAGTAACCTCCGAAAAGTATAATATTCGGACATCACTGACGGAGGTCTGTATGGTGAAATGGATTCTACTATTAGCGACGACAACAGTCTTAGGTGCATGCGCGAAAAGCGGCGGAGCAGCTCCGTCATCGGCTTTTTCGATTTCGATTTTACCAACAAGTTTAATTGTACCCAAAAGTATTTCAACAAACATTCAGGTTTTAAAAGCAGATACCTTGCTTGGATCATCAGACGTAACTTCTCAAGCGATTTGTACAACAAATAATCCGATCGCGACGGTCAGCGCAAGTGGGCAGGTTTCTAATACTTATACGGGCACGCAAATTCAACTGGTTCAAGTAACCTGTAGATATAACGATCAAACGATCACTATACGGATGACGATCGTGCCTGCGACATTACAAAGTTTAGTTCTGACTAAGACGGCATTAACGATGGGGCCTAGCCAATCTCAGTCTATTCAAGTCTACGGAAATTTTATTGATAGTTTAAATTACGTTTTCGCATTAGATATGACGAACTACGTGACTTGGGCTTCGACTGCGGCGGGCGTAGCGGGCGCCGTCGGAGGAACCGTATCAAGTGTGGGCACCGGCACGTCAACTTTGACGGCTAGTTTCGCGACCAGAAGTGTAGCAACTGGCGTGACCGTTACGAATGGCGCGCAGGCTGCTGCGGTTCCCCATGGAGTCGGCTAAACGGGTACCTATTATGACTTCGTTGGTCCCATTATTAATAGCGGCGTCATGAAAGATCCATTTGAAACTTTATTTGGTTCGCGTATTGATTCGCAGGTTTATTTTAACTGGAGCACCGGAACGAATAATTTAGGCCAGCCTTTATATTTCGGTATTCGTTGGACGGGTCGTATTTACGTTCCGACCACGGGCAACTATACGTTTTATACCATGACCGACGATGGTGTCAGACTATGGATAGATGGAACGTCGCTGATCGACAATTGGAGTTTACATGCCTCGACAGAAGACACTTCAGCAGCCATAGCATTAACCGGCGGGCAGTACTACACCGTGCGCATGGATTATTTTGAAAACGCGGGATTCTCGCAAGCTGAATTGCGCTGGTCAGGGCCTGGTATTTCGAAAGCTTTAATCCCGCAAGATAATTTATTTCCGCAGTAAGATTTTTTACTGCCGACTAAAAAAAATTAGACAACTTTTCCGGGATTCATGATTGAGTCGGGATCAAAAACTTTTTTGATCCCCTTCATCAGCTCGATTTCTTCTTGAGAGCGCGTATAATTTAAAAAAGATTTCTTGGTTAAACCTACGCCGTGTTCGGCTGAAATACTTCCTTGTTGCTTTTGTACGGCTTTGAATACCAATTCATCAACGTCGCGGCATTCTTTAACAAATTGCTCTTTCACCATGCCGGCCGGGCGCAGTATATTAATATGTAAATTACCATCACCGATATGACCAAACCACACAACTTCCCAAGTGGGATAAGCTTTGGTTAAAACTGCATCAAGGTCGATCATGAAATCAGGAACTTTAGAAATCGAAACGGCCACATCATTTTTGTAAGGTGAGTGCGCAGATAAAGATTCGCTTATGTCTTCGCGGTAACGCCAAAAGGTTTTGGCTTGTATATCGGACTGCGAAATAACGCCGTCGTTGATGTAACCTTTTTCAAGACAGCTTTCAAAAACAGACATTACTTTTTCTTCGGCGGCTTCAGTCGCACATTCGACTTCGCATACTACATAGAAATCTGTTACGGTTTCAAACGGACGTGTAAGACCCGTCGAATGCAGAACGTGCTTCAGGGCCTGTTCAGAAAACATTTCGTAGGCCTGCAGCTGAGTATTATTTTTAAATTCAGAAAAAACTTTCATCACACTTGATAGCTTATCAAGCGCAAAGACTAAAACCTTCAAAGGGGGCGGAGTCGGGGCAAGTTTAATCGTCGCTTTTGTAATAAAACCTAAAATGCCTTCGCTGCCGATGAATAAATGACGTAGATCTAAACCCGTCGCATTTTTGACCAAACCATTGTTTAAATGTAATACTTCACCTGCGCCGGTTACAACTTCGAGGCCGATGACCCAGTCACGCGTAAGACCGTAGCGAACGACTTTTATTCCGCCGGCGTTTGTAGCAATATTGCCGCCCATTTGCGACGAGCCACGAGCAGCGAAATCGACGGGGTAATACAAGTTTTTTGTTTTTGCAAACTCTTGTAAGCTTTCGGTAATCACGCCCGGTTCAATATCAACGCTAGATTCAGTTTCGTTAAATTTTAAAATTTTGTTCATTTTTTCAAACGACACGACCACTTCGCCATTCAGTGCGCAAGCGGCACCGCTTAAGCCAGTGCGCCCGCCGGAAGGGATTAAACCTACTTTTTGGGTTCGGGCCCATTTGACCAATTTAATAACGTCTTCGGTCGATTCGGGGAAGGCGATGGCCGACGGATTAATATCGAAGTAAGTCGTCCAGTCTTTACCGTAATATTTGAGGGAATCAGAATCGATTTTTACTTGGCTGGGCTTTAATGGAAGTGTCGTGATGTCTTGCATAGTTACTTATAACTATCGCAAGGTTCGTATCCGAAAGAAAGAATAAATTGGGCAAAGACCCCATCCTGCCGTGACGAGTCCATAGACGCCAAGGCCCCAAAACCAAAGGGGCCCTCCGGCGACGGCGTAAGCTAGCACGAGTACTGAAATGACAAAGCGCAAAGCGCGATCCCAGTAGGCTAGATTACAAAGCATACTAAGCTTTAATCAGCGTTTGTAGTTCGCCAGCCTGGTACATTTCCATCATGATGTCGCTACCGCCCACTAATTTTTTATTGATGTAAAGCTGGGGGATCGTCGGCCAGTTACCGAACTCTTTGATACCGTTACGAATTTCTTCGTCTTCAAGTACATTGATATCTTTAAAAGTTACGCCTAAGTCTTGCAAAATAGCCGTAGCACGTGCAGAAAATCCGCACATTGGAAACTGTTGAGTGCCTTTCATGAAAAGCACAACTTTGTTATCGTCTAATAAACCTTGGATGCGTGTTTTAACATCTGACATAATTTCTCCGTGCCCGTGGGCTAAGTAGTGGTATTATAATTATTTAAGAAACGTTTTGATAGATAATGCATGCACTTCCCCGGATTTTAATTCGGGAGCAAAAGCTTTCATGACATGCTGATGCTGTTCAATGCGTGACAAACCCTGAAATGCTGAACTCTTAACGGTCACGTCCCAGTGGTCTTCTGTGCCTGTCGTGTCGTAGACATTAATGTCTGTTTCGGGGGCGGCGTCGGGGTAAGCTTCGATGAGGCGTTGTTTCATTTGTTCGATTTTCATATCTCTTTAGTAGCAAAAATTCTGTTTTTGGGCAACTCTTGTCGTACCAAACTATGTGGATTTTAGCTTATTTTGCCCTTCATTTTGTAATCTACGTGATTTTAAGGATGCAGTTTCTTTTCTGGAACTGGCCATCGCTTAAAACTCTTTCATTATCAGACACTTTGATAGCTTTTATCTATGGAGCGCGCTTTGACTTATCGGCTTTAGCGGCGACCACGGGCTTATTTATTTTATCGCTCGTCTGGACCGAGCGGCGCTGGGTGCGAGCGATTTGGTTTACTTCGTGCTACTTGCTAAATACGGCCCTGATTATTTTAAATTTTGTCGATAGTGAACTTATTAATTTCACGGCACGGCGTTTTACAAAATCTTCATTTTTTTTATTTGGGGATGCAAATACTAATAATTTGGTAGCCCCCTACATTGGGATGACTATTTTTACGATTTTTATTTTAAGTTTTTACGCAGTTTATTCGATCAAAACTTATTACGTCCAACTTAAGAAAAATTCGATAACTAAAAAAGTAATTTTAAGTTTAAGTATCATAATTACCGGAGTATTGTTTTCGCGCGGAGGCTTGCAAGTTAAACCGCTTACGTTTGTCGATGCGAAAGTTTTCGAAAGTTCGTTCGCTAATAATTTTGTTTTAAACTCAACTTTCACTTTAATTAAAAGTTTAGGACGAAGTTCGTTCGAGCGAATTCACTACTTCGACAACCAAAAAATGCTTTCGTTATTGAATGATCAGACGCTGCCTTCGCAAATTGTTTCTGGGCAGCAAAAAAAAATGAACGTAGTTATTGTCATAGTTGAAAGTCTTTCTAAAGAATTCACAGAAGTTAGAAATCCCGAAGCCACGCCTTATTTTAATAAATTAAAAGCACGCGCAGTCTCATTCGAAAAAGCCTATGCGAATGGTCGCCGGTCTATCGAGGGTATCGCCGCATTAATGTCGGGAATACCGGCATTGATGGAAGAGCCTTTCATTAATTCAGAATTTTCGTCTAATCAAGTGATTGGACTTGGTACTTTACTTGAGGCAAATAACTACCATACAAGCTTCTTTCACGGGGCAAAAAACGGTAGCATGCACTTCGACCAGTTTATGAAAAGTATCGGCGTAAGACATTACTTCGGAAAAACTGAATACGGTCGAACAGAAGAAGATGACGGTACTTGGGGTATTTACGACGAGCCCTTTATGCAATGGATGTGTCAGAAGTTAAATACGTTTCGAGCACCATTTTTTACGTCGGTTTTTACGCTTTCTTCACATCACCCGTATCGCATTCCTGATCAATACAAAATTAAGTTCAGTGAGCATTCAGGCAAACCAAACGCTACAATGTTAAATTCGATTCAGTATACCGATTACGCCATCGAGCAGTTTATGGCTTGTGCAGAAAAGCAAGCTTGGTATCACGATACTTTATTTGTTTTCACAGCCGATCACACAGGTAGTGAGCTAAGTATTAATTCGGATTTTGAAAGTCGATTTAAAGTACCGCTTGTTTTCTTTCACCCTAATGCTGACGTTCTGAAGACGTTAAAGCCCGATTATTTCGTGCAACATATCGATGTGTTGCCGACATTACTTGAGACCTTAGGTATTTCGCAAAAGAATGTAAATTACTTAGCGCGCTCTCTATGGAAAAGTGGGCCTAAAGTAATTGCACTGTATGCTGATGGTAAATATCAGCTGGTTGGCGAAGTGCAAAAGCACGAAGAGCAGTTGAAGGCCATTCAGCAGTACTTCAGCGAAGGTCTTTACGATAATCGCCTTTACTATCCTTCTAAATAGGAATAAAAATTTGTTATGTCAGATATGTATTTCAGCCCTGCAAGCGACGCTCACAAAAAAAAAGAAAAAGAGAAAGCACGCGAGCTGCGCCAGGGAAGTTGGTGGAAGCAAATTTTAGGAAAAGGCGTCTGCTATCACTGCGAACAGAAATTCAAGGCTTCCGAGCTTACGATGGATCATCTGATTCCGATCGCGCGCGGCGGTAAGTCAGATAAAAAAAATTGCGTGCCTTCATGCAAAGAATGTAACAATAAAAAAGGTTATAAAACCAGAGCCGAAATGGCGATGGATGAATTGCAAAAGAATCAAATCAATCAGGCAAACGTTCATCAAATCTCAGAAAATGAACAAGAGGAAGAAAATGAATAAGTTGCATTTAAACCAGTTTATCAAATTTTTAACTACACGAACCTTAAAGATATGAAATATTCGCCTGTATGGGCGGGTGGTCAGCGGTTAGATGGCGAAGAGTCCATTTGCGAGCTGAGCTTACCGACTTTTTGGGACCACTTAACTTAAAAAACCTTAAGCTTAAATTCGAGTTTGAGCGGATCATTAGCATATAAACCAAAGAAAAATTGTTAAAGTTAATGCGCTCAAGCTCATATATTTGTCAGAAAGCCAACTTTAGCCCAATAAATAATCAATAGCGCAGTGCGCATAGTATGAACGCTTGATTTTAATCTCGCCGTGCCCCCTCAATATTATGGTTATTAACGTATTTTAAGCGTCGAAAGCTAGCTGTTTTTCATCCAAATTGGGGTAAAAATGGCAAAAAATCGGTCGTTTTTAGTCAAGCTGAATGCCTTTAACAAACGAAGTTGAAGGCTAAATTTAGATAGTGAAGGGACTTTATTGTGAGCAAAATCACCAAAAGTAGTACCGCGGAATATTTCGCGAAAAATCTCCAGCAAGTTGGTTTTTCATCTCCATTGAAGGCCGTATTAACGACGCTAAAAGAGGCGGTCGATAACTCATTAGATGCCTGCGAGCAGACCAATATTTTACCTGAGCTTGATATTGAAGTGACTAAAGTGGGTAATGGTTCAACGAAGAATACCGATCTCGTTCGTGTCGTTGTAGAAGACAATGGGCCCGGTATTGAAGCGGATGATATTGCAAAAGTATTCGGTGAATATTTAGCTTCATCTAAATTCGGTAAAGGCCAGTGTTCGCGCGGTCAACAGGGTATTGGTATTTCTGCAGCCACGACTTGGGCGCAGATGACAAATGCTAAGGGCGTTCAGATTATTTCAAAAACTAAAAACATGCGTAAAGCGATTTCAGCGCAAGTTGACGTAGATATCAAAACCAATACCGGTATCGTTAAAAATAAAGAAATGATCGACTGGAAGAATAAGAATCACGGACTACGCGTCGAATTCTTGATGGACGGGCGTATTCAGTTAAACGGTGATGGTGGTTTACAAACATACATCGATGGAACCGCTTTATTAAATCCACATGCATCTATGAGATTTAAATTGGGCGATATGGAATCGCAAAAAACTGAGCGCGTCAGCAATGATATGCCAATCATTCCAGAAGCGACTCTGCCGCACCCGCACACCTTTAAGTTGGGTGAATTTATCACTCACGCGACTTTGTACGGAAAAATCAGTTTATCTAAATTCTTGAAAACGGGTTTTTCGCGTATTTCGGATCAATCGATCAAAGATTTCATAAAAGCGGGTATGCCAAAAGGTTTGGTTGAAAAGCCAGTTACTTCGTTAACCGACGAAGAATTTAAAAAAGTATTTCAGGCGGTGCAAGCGACCCAGTTGATGTCTCCATCGACGAAATCAGTTTTAACCGTAGGGGAAGAATCGCTTTCAAAATCGATTAACCGCCTAGGCCAAGTCGATTTTTTTTCAGTGGTCACTCGTAACCCGACTATTTGTGATTTTAAACCCGTTGTTGTCGAAGTGGCCCTAGCGCGCTTCATCAGCCGTGGTGATGAACAAAGCCCTGTGCAATTACTACGTTTTGCCAATCGCGTTCCGTTACAGTTTGATAAATCAGGTTGTGCAATTACGTGGGCCATTGAAAGCGTTAACTGGAAATCATATGGTTTGGCACAGCCTAAAGAATCTTTACCAATGGGACCTTACGTCTTTGCGGTATCGGTGGTTTCTCCGTTTATTAAATTTAAAAATGCATCTAAAGAAACGATCGATGCTTCAGACGAGCTAGTCGAAGAGATTCGCCGCGCTCTGATGCAAGCGGGGCAAAAACTTTCTCGTCATATTAAAAGTGAAATGAAAGAAGCTGATTTAGAACGTAAATTAGCGCACATCGAACAATTCGGGCCCATTTTGGTCGAAAAGTTGGTTTCATTAGCCGGAGCTAGTGATGCCCGTAAGAAAAAAGCTGAAGAAGGTTTAAAGAAAATCTTGGGCCGCGATTCACAAGAGGCGGTCAGCCAACTTGAAGAAGCACAATCAAAGCTTGCGGTGCAAAAGCAAAAAGAAGCTAAAAAAATGGGAGTTGAAGCTAGTGAAGATTCTGCAGAGGCAGGCACCGGCAGCGACGATAAGGCGGATCGTAAAAACGCTAAGAAAAAGAAGTAGGTACATATGGCAGGTCTTACAAAAATTCGCGAATTAAAATTAGATATTCCTAAAGAAGCAAAAAACTTAGCCGAAAGAATGCTAAAGGATTTAGAAAACTCTAAACGCCCTTACCTTGAAGCCGTTAAAACGTCTTTAGATAATTCAGAATACAATGCTAAAGTGGGATACTTAACTCCGGGCGACAAGATGGTTCGAACCGAGCTTAACGTTTCATCGGTACAAAAGTTGGCGCGCGTTGTTTTCATGCTAGAAATACTACTACGTAACTTAGATATTGGTGCGGTTAATACAAAGCGTGAACTTTATTATATCTGTAAGGGTTTAATTAAGGGAAACACTCGTTACAAGCCGTTAGATTTCGAAGGGCAGGATGAGTCTGACTCGATCATCGACTTCATCGGCGATATGTTAGAAGTTTACCGTGAAGAATTAAATTGTTTCGCCAACGATCGTGGTGGCCAAACTTATTCTCAGCAGCTAGTGGTCACAGAGACTTTAGCCGACGGAACCAAAGCCAATGTCGATTTATCAACTTTAGGTACTTCGCCCTTTCAACCTAAAAATAAACCGCAAGCGCTCAAGCTTAAGGCGAAGAAAAAAATTGATTTCTGCCTTGTGGTTGAATCAGAAGGTACGGCAGGTACGCTACAAGCCATGGGTTTTACCAAGCGCAATAACTGCATTCTGATGGGCGCCCAAGGTGTTCCCTCGAACGGTGTGCGCGGCTGGTGTAAACTGATCGAAGATCAATTAGATGTGCCAATGTATTTCTTTGGCGATCTAGATGCGTACACGATGCAAAATATCTTTCGTACGTTAAAGGCGGGTTCAGCGGCTTCGCTTATTCGTAACAGCGATTTTTCGGCACCGAACGTTAGATTTTTGGGCGTATTGCCGGGCGACGTAAAAAAGTACGATCTTCCGCACTACAATGTGAAAGAATCTGATCCGCAAGAAGCGCGCGCTTTAAAGAAAGCCAAAGATGCGCTAGAGAACGATCCGTTTTTTCGAGATAAGAAAAACCGTGATCTTTCGGATATCTTACGCTGGTTAATCAAAGAAAAAATTCGTTGCGAGCAGCAAAGTTATTTCTCGGTTGATCCACGCGATCCAATCAAAACTGAGAAAATTATTTTAGAAAAAATCAGAAAAGGCGATTACGTTTAATCGGTCGAACTATTTTTTAAATTACGAGTTTGTAGATTCTGTGTTTTTTCTTTGGCGAGCCCTAAATTCTTCGCTACAACTAGCTTCATAGGAGTCACTATGAAGCTTTTTATTTTAGCGACACTTTTTATATTACCGGTTCACACTTTCGCCACCCAAACACTTTTTAACCGCGTCGTTGTCTTTGGAGACTCACTTTCAGACGTTGGTACCTATGCTCCGGTTGCTTCTTTAAAAGGAGGCGGTAAATTCACGACAAACCCGGGTAAAATTTGGGTTGAGAATGTTTCTGAATACATGGGGCTTTCGATGAAGCCAAACCGTCACGAAGGTTTCGGTATTCCGTTCAAAATTATTGGCGGCTTTAATTATGCTCAAGGCGGGGCGCGTTTAGTCGGCCCAGGCGAGATGGTTGATAATA
Organism: Bdellovibrio sp.; assembly: GCA_031428275.1. Classification (GTDB taxonomy): domain Bacteria; phylum Bdellovibrionota; class Bdellovibrionia; order Bdellovibrionales; family Bdellovibrionaceae; genus Pseudobdellovibrio. The sequence goes on along the minus strand of JANPPC010000032.1, from coordinate 33,794 downwards.
ACGAGAAAGCCACGCGCTATTCTGCTCGGCCAATTGCAGAGCAGGTGGGCTATTTCTTGATTGATCAACAGGCCTTTGCTGCGACTGATTTAGTTTTTATTCAGGGTGGGGCGAACGATGTGCTTTCGCAGCTAAGACAAGTCGGCAGTAAAATTATTACTCCGCAGCAGGCTATCGCAAATATGGAACAGGCTGCAGAAGATCTTTCGATCATCGTTGGAAATTTACAAAATTCTGAAGCTAAGCATATCGTGTTGGTCAATTTACCCATGATACAAAAGACGCCCAAAGCTTTGGGATCATCGATCGCCACGCAGATGCTAATCGCGCAAATGGTTCAGACTTTTAATTCAACTTTGGCCGCAAAAGTTATTTTATTAGATTTATTGTTTGTGGATCTTTATTCGTTCGATAAAAATTTTACTGATCACTACCTTGATTATGGATTTGAAAACGTTGATCAAGAAGCCTGCGATACAACAAAGTTATACGGTGGCACTTCGCTTTTCTGCAGCCCGAAAACTTTACGAACACCGAATGCGGCGATGGTTCGTAAGTTTGCCGACAATTTGCATCCGGCCACGGGCTTTTCAATAAAAGTGGGTCATTACGTTTGGGATTTACTTAAAGTTAAGTACCAAATTAAGTAATCGACAGTAAGAAGAATATATTCTAGGGTTTAAAACGAAAATGTAAAATCAATGTGCGAGCGAGTGTAGTTGAACGGAATTAAATCGAAAGCCTGCTGGTTTTTGAAATAAGTAAAACTAACTAACGCGGCTTTGTTAATCTTGTAGCCGAAGGCCGCAATATATCCGCTGCTGGCCGTTTGGTTATCAGCAAAATCGCTGTCGGTATAAAGTGCCAAGACCGAGTCTCGTTCCACTTTTTGCTCCATAAATGAAAAATTAAATTTACTGTAGGCTATAGTTAATCCGTAAACACTGGCTTTGTTCATTGCAGTTGCCGCCGTATTTTTGTCAAGTTCTGCAAAAATTGAAATATCAAAAGGCTTTTGTACCCATTTTAGTTCGACATAATTTTGCGTAATTTCGTATTGATACTGGTAATTACCAAGTAAGTCCAAAGTATTTCCGCGTGAGGTCGTTGCGCCGACTGCAAAGCTTGCCGGTACATCGTCTTTAATCGAAGTAAAACTAAAAATTCCATAGCCTATTAAAAATTGAAAATCAGAAAATTTGTACATTAAATTTAACTGGGCCGTATTTAAAAAGGCATCAGTTAAATCTTGTCCTAAAGTATCGTCGTATTTTTCACGTAGCCAAGCTGAACCTAAATTTGCGGTGGCAAGTACAGTGTCATGTAGAAATTTACCCTTGTACTGCAAGCCCGCACCTTCGGGTGTAATGTCGCGATCAAGAATCAATTGGTTTTTTCCGGGAGCGTAAGTCAATTGCGAATGTTTGCCGATGTAAACCTGAGCTTCGTCAGTCAAGGGGAAGCTTGCATAGGCTAGATCAAGGCCAATGCTTGTGCGAGGTGAGCCCGGCGATTTACTATCGCCCACGGTCACATTACCGCTATTGGCGGCCGTTCCTGTAAGTAAGCGGTAAGTAATTTTTAAATCTTGAATGGGCTGTATGGTCTGGCCCACGCGAAACATGAGGCGATGCACGCGGCGTTCTTCTTTAGGTCCTGCGGTAATCGATTGCATTCGGTAACGAAGGTCTCCGTTAAGTTCGATCTTTTTTTCAAACTCAGCAGTCGGAGCGTTGACCTTTGCAGCCAGTAAATTTTCAGGGGTATTAGGGGTTTCCTGTTTTACTTCCTGCGCCTGAGACGTCAATGTGAATGAAAGAATTAATCCTAACAAATACTTCATAGAAACCTCACATCGATAGTTGCAGTGAAACCCAAAGACTTTGCGAATCAGGGTTTATTAGGTTTGTATTGTTCGTGTTTTTGTAAACCGCAGTCAAGTCAACTTGCGCACGGGGAAAGTACTGAATACCGGCCGATAGCTGCTTCTCGTGTGGGTTTGAAGTTTCAATATTTCGGTTACGATACTCAAATGCTGCAAAAAGTTTTAGGCCTTGATAGACGATGTATTCGGGGCGGATGAAGCCAGCGACGCCTTTTTTATCACCAAAGTGATATTGATCAAATTGTAACAATGTCGAAATCTCTTCGTTGCTTTTAATCACGGCAAAAATGCCTTCGAAAGAATGCAAGTTCGATTGATAGCGGTTGATCCCGATTAGCAAATTTTTTTTAATAACTCGTCCGAAACGAAATAAGTCGCCAGACTCTGTCGATGTTAAGTTGTAATTGTGGCGACTAAGTAAGCGTGAATATAAAAATTCGTATTCGTTACCCTGCAAAGATAGCTGAGCCTGCGTTCGCTCTTGACCCGCGGTCATCTCGTTGATGATTTGATATTCTCGAATTGCAATGCCGTAATTTGGTTTGTAACGGCCGAATTTTAAGTTTAATAAAAGATCGGCATGGCTTTCGGTGTTTTGATAGTTTAAGTAAAGTTCGGGCGCATAGGCATAATCACGAAACGTAATGTCTTTTGAAGCGGGTTCATACCGACCCAGGCTTGCCATTGCGGTTATACTTTGATTCTGTATTTGCTGCTCTAAAAGCGCCGTGGCCTCAATGCGATTTATTTTGAAACTGGCTTGGCTATTCTGACTTGATTCCGTAAAGGTTTGTAGAAAAGCCGATCGCGCACCTAATTGCAACCATTCGGGACTTTGAATATCTAAATATTCTGAATTTGATTGCGACAAAGTATTTCGCGAAAATATTTTACCATAAGTATTCAGTAAACCATTCTGGTCTGAACTGTGGCACTGAAAACAATGCGTAGATTGATTCGAAATATACTGTGGAAATGCCCAGACTTTTATTTGTAGAAATAAACATAAAAAAACAAAAATCTTCACTGCTGGAAACCCTGCGATATCCATTTCATTAAAGCTTGCTTCTCATTAACTGTTAAAGAGCTGTAAGGCTCGGGCGGCATATCTTGCTTAACGAAAACGCGGTCAAAGAAGATGGCGTACTTTTCTTTGACCGTACTTAAATTAGAGAAATCTAAATTGGCCGCTGGATTTTGACCTTGGTGGCAGTCTAAACAGTTTTTTGCCAAAATTTCATTTTTGATGCGGGTCCAATTCAGGGGGCCCGTAAATACTTGCCCTGCACCATTAGAAACGTTTTGTTCGGGAGCACCACTTTCTAGCCATAGCTTCATCAGCTGAAAAGAATATCCCGTTAAACCTGCGGGGGGCATATCTTTTGTTTCGAGCACACGGTACATGATTTGATTTAGATTCGCTTTAATATTTGAATAACCTTCTAAATTCAATCCGCCTTTGTTACCGGTTGAATCTGCGTGGCAGGTTAGGCATTGGTTCGCGAGCACTTGCTTTTGTACGCTCGCATAATTGTTTTCGATCGCCATCTGGCTCACTTCGGCTTCACCCAAGATGGTGGCGTTCGGGTCTGCAACTCCTTTATTGTAGTTACAACTGGTTAACACGACCGCGGTGATCGCGCCAAGTAGGGCCCGAGTTATTTTTTTGGATAAGCAATTTCGCATTGGTCGTTTCCTGGTTGAATTTTTCCGGCACTCATCTCTTTTAAAAAATCAAATATTGAAAATCCGATATTATAAGCGGCGCGGTCGGCCCACGCTTCAAAGGCTTTCGGATTAACCGGATTGCCTGAGCGATCGAAGGCTAGCTCGGGGTCATTTTTCGAACGATTATTGACGAAGCAAATTTTTTCAAAAATTTCGTGATCCATAAATTGAACTGAAGAAGGTTTTGCGGGAGAAACTTGATTAACGCATTTATCGCGCATTTGGTTAAGCATCTGTCCACCGTGTTTACCTAAAAAGCTAGAAAGCTCAGGCGGGAACTGCACGCGTGTGCCTTCCATCGCCATCCAGACTAAATAGTTAGGCGCGTAGTTTTTTCCGCCATCTAAAAAACGATCCAAATTGGCATTTTGTTGGCCGAATAGCCCTGATTTAAAGTTGGCCACGCGAATATTTCCGCCTGACCACATTAAAATTCCGCGAGCCAAGCTAGAGTCTCCATCGGCGTTCGTTCCGTGGCATTTCATGCACGAAGTTCGGTAGTACCATGAACCCGGCGTTGTACTATAAACTTCGCCAAACGGACGCTTTGGTTGTTGACCTCGCATCATCCAGGGTTTGCGCTCATTTACAGGAATATCGGTTTCTGGAAAGCGGCATTCTTCTTTTTTGCTCCAGTAACCAACGGGGTAAGTTTTCTTAAACGCCTGTTCAAGTTCGGGAGTAATTTCAAGGTCGCGAAATTTTTGCGGCATTCCTGAAACTGGGTCTTTCCAGTCATTACGGCGTGGAACATAATTTTTGGGGTCATCTGAAACGGTAAAGTCTTGATCGATCCATTTAAAATCAGTTTCTTTTTTGCAGACGGGCTCCCAAGCTTCGGCAGCAGCTTCGCTTTCAAAGCTGCGAATCCATTTACCGATTAAACGAAGCGCTTTACAATCTGGTGACCCCGGAGTGTTCATGGGCATCTGGCTTGTCATACCTAGTTGAGCCGTCGTATCGGAAATTTTTCTATAGATATGGCTTTGATCAAGTTCGCCGTTTTGGTGAACCAGCAAACGGGTGGGAATTTGTGTCGAGCGTTGCTTCGAATTAAATTGAAAAATAGCACCTGGGGTTAGTTCTAGGGTAATGCCGTTCTCTTTAGTGAAGGCTAAACCATTCGGGTTGTGGCAGTGGGCGCAGTTGCCGATCATGTAACCTTGTGCGCGCAATTCATAGATATTTTTAGGTGCTAAATTTTCAAAAGTCTCTAATTTCGGCCAATCGTTCTTTGCCGGTGCATTTTCGATAATTCCGTAATCGATAAAGCGGTCGATTTGCGTGCGTTCGGCCGTTGATAACGGAATTTCATCATGGCCGCCTTCGCCGGCTTCGCGGCGATTTAATTGCAAAGCACTGAAGCCTAGTACGGTGTTTTTACCCGGTGCACCCATATGGCACTCTAAACAGCGCTGTAGGCCAGGAATTGCATAATCGCGCTTGGCTCCGGTGACGTCATCGACAGTTACTTTCAGGACGATGTCTTTAAAGCCTGAACCATCGCGGTACGGAGTTTCCACAAGTGTAGCGGTTTGTTCGGTTTCATCCCATTTATAAGTCCCGAATAAAGATTTATCCCATGGAGTGCGCGTTAAAATCAATCGAGTCTCGACTCGGCGGTAGCGAATTTTACCGTTACCTTGTTTTACTTTTTTGTAAAAAGTTTTGTAAAAGCGAGTATTGTCTGGAATTTCTAATTGCTGCGTTGTCGGATTAAAATTTATTTTTTGTTTTGAGTATTTAAAGAAAAGATTTTGCTTAACGGGCAAATGAATCCAGCGGCCTTTATTATTGTTATCAGCCCAAAGCGGATATTCAACGTTGTAGGCAAGGGTTCCTTTTTTAGCTAGCTCGTAAGCATCAAGTGAGGTTAGGTCTGTTTCAGACAAATCTTTCGGAAGTGCTGTGGCCTGTTCGAAGAAGCGGTCCATTTTGTAATCGAAACCAATAATTGAAGCACTCGGAGCGCAGTCACCAGTTTCGCTATTTCTTTTTTGCGGAGGTCTCAGTGGCTCAGTTGAAATATCACCGTCTAGGCTAAATGAGCCATTCGGTTTATCCGCGGCAATCCAGGCTTGCGTTTGATTGGCAATCGCGAAAAATAAGGCGGGGTTTTTATCACGTCGTTCTTTGGGCGGCATCCGTTTGTCTTCGTCGGCGTGAGTTAAGTACTGATTAACTTTGTCGGCAATTTCGAAGTAGCCCGGGTAGTAATCGGTTTTTCCGGCAATGGTTCGTACTTCGCCGTGGTAAGAATCGATAAAGGTAAAGTTTCCGCTATTGGCGGGGGCCATGTGACAACCCATACAGGCCGATGAAATTTGATCGCGAATATCACTGAAGTTCAGTCTTCCGCTACCTTTTTGACCTTGGTAAACAATTTCGTCGTAACTAAAAACTTTTTCTGAAGATTTACACTGCAGGGTTTTTAAAGTTTTTTCTTCTTCGGGAGTATATTTATTACCGCACGAAACTAAAAAAATACTGAAAGTACTTATGAATAAAAACAGAAAGGCAGAACTCTTTTTAAAGAGATCCGCCTTTCGTGTTAAATTCATTTTAAGTCCCTTAATAAACAAGCTTCCAAGAAGGTGACATAGATTTGTCGTTCTTAAGCTGACCATGGGATCCTTAGCGACAATTCATCGCCGTTAGATTAATATCTAATTAATCAATAGTTACGAAATCATGATCTTGTACGATTGGATCTAAGAATGAACGATCTAAAATATACTCTAGCAATTCTTGTTCAGCACCGGCTGGAGTGCGCACGCCCGAAGCGCTGTACACGTAAAGTTTACGAGATAACGGGTAAGAACCATCGCGAATCGTCGCCGTGTTTGGCGTTACAGCCGCAGAAGCTGCCGTTGCTGAAATGGCTACCTCACGATTGCCGGCTTTGATGCCGCTTAAACCTGCGTAACCAATTGCTTCAGCTTCAGTTGCCGTGCGGTCTGCGATGTCTGCAGTTTCATTTACGACAGTAACGCAGGCACCGAAATTCTTAACGCCAACTAAACTTTTAAAAGTATCAGTTGTTCCTGATTGGTCATTGCGACGATACGCTTTGATCGCGCCTGATTTACCAGAGTTTGGAACCTGATTCCAAGCCGTGTACTCGCAAGTAAAAATTTTCGCTAAAGTTGGTAAGTCTAAAGAGGCAACCGGGTTAGAAGAGTTTACGAATAGACCGATACCATCTAATGCAATCACGTAAGCAACTGGTTCAACACCCGCTGCGCGCGCTTGTGCTAAAAATTCTGGCTTCATTTCACGAGACAAAGCAGTGATGCTGATTTCGCCGTTTACGAAAGCTTTTTCGCCGACGCCGCTACCGCCACCGATGTAATTGATTTTTTGGTTCATACCAGCTGCAATGATTGCATCCGTCATTACGCCACCTAAAGTGTCTGATCCTGAAATCGAAACTTTAGTTTGTGCGTAAGCACTTGTTGTTACTAAAAGTAATGCTACGAAAGCCGTTTTAATTACGTTCATCGTTGTCTCCTTAAAGGGGTTTCCTTTTTTTCTTAACGTAGTGAGCGAGACAAAAATAATCACGTCAGGGTTTGTTTAAGAGTGTTCGCGGCAATTCTTCATTTTAGCTAATCTTCACGAAATCTTAAAAATTTGCAGCGCTGGGCGCAAAATGCCTGCAATTTTGATTAATAATTAGGATGAAATATTTACTCTGAGTTGGTCTAACAATTGTATATACAAAAATGGTCATAATATTTGGTACCAAAATGGCTTTTTCTTCGACCTTTTAGTGAACTTGTCCTAGAACTAAGCAGCTTTGATTCCTTAGGGTTTTAAAGTTTTTCAATAGAATCCGGGGGGATTTAATGCGCGTAAAATCAATCAAGCAAATTTTATTATTGGTATCAGTTACCGCTTTAGCAGCATGTACGAATACTAAAAATTCTGTCATGCATCCTTTATTAAAAGATACGCAAAACATTGTTAGTACCCGCCCAACGAACTCGACGCAGTTTATTGCGATTTTAAAATTAAAGAACCAAGCTTTATTTCAGACGGCAACGATGACTAACGGTAAGCCGGTCGTCGACGCAAAACTTTTAGCTGAGGTTATTAAAGAACAAGACTTAGCGATCGCAGCTTTAAAATCTTTATCTTCGCAAATTCAAATTATCTACCGTTACAAAATGGTTTTAAATGGTATGGCGATTCTAGCGCCGATTGAATTGGCCGAAAAAATAAAATTATTAGGCGAAATCACTTCGCTCGAAACCGCGGGAAATTTCGATCCACCCAAAACATTTGACGCCGCCAGCGTTTTAGCTAACCCGCCATTTACCACACGCAATTCGGCAAAATTTGTTGGGGCGATCAAGTTAAATGAAATGGGAATTACCGGTAAAGGTATTTCAGTCGGAGTTATCGATACAGGCATTGATTACACACACGCGATGTTTAAAGGCATTGGTACGGAAGAGTCTTACAAAGTCGTAAACCCAGATTTAGCGGATGCTGGTTTTCCGAACGAACGCGTCGTCGGTGGTATTGATTTGGTTGGTACTGTTTACGATTCGGGTTCACCAGACTTTGCGCTCCACATTCCGAAGCCAGACATGAACCCACTTGATGAAGGTGGGCACGGTACGCACGTTGCCGGTTCGGTTGCGGGCTTAGGTGACGGCGTTAACACTTACAACGGAATGGCGCCAGAAGCAGTTCTGCATGCGATCAAAGTATTCGGCGCAAATGGTTCAACTAGCGATACAGTTGTTATTGCAGCTTTAGAATATTCGGCAGATCCTAATGGTGATGGCGATGCAAAAGATTCTTTAGACATCGTTAATATGTCTTTGGGAAGCGGTTATGGTAACCCGCACATCATGTACACGGAAGCCATTAAAAATTTGGTTGCAGGCGGAACAATGGTTGTCGCATCAGCCGGAAACTCGGGTCCTAAAGATTATATTGTTGGTGCTCCGGGTACTTCTGATTTTGCATTTTCAGTGGCGGCTTCGGTTGATAACGGCGACCACAACTGGAAATTCGATTCTTCTAAGATTCACTTAGGAACAGACATCTTATTAGTTGAGGCCATTGAAGCCGCAACCTCTAAACCAATCGCTCAGGCGGGTAATGTAACGGGTAAGCTCGTATTTCTTGGTTTGGCTGATAAAGAATTAACGCCCGAGCAAGTTGCGGCCGTAACTGGTAACGTTGCTTTCATCGATCGCGGTGTTGTCGAGTTCAATATGAAAGTTAAACGCGCGCAAGATGCGGGCGCTATCGGTGTGGTCGTGGCTAACAACAGCCCGGGTAACCCATCAAAAATGGGAACGCGCGATGAATTTAAAATTCCGGCAATCATGATTACCTTAGAAGCCGGCCAGAAGGTTAAAGCATCGATGGCTGCAGGCTTAGAAACTTCAATTGAATTTCAAGCGCAAGAAAAAATCGAAAAGCCCGAGCTGATCGATACATTAACCGATTTTAGTTCTAAAGGTCCGCGTTCGACGGACGGTTTGATCAAGCCAGAAATTTCAGCCCCGGGTAGCAATATCATTTCGGCAAAAATGGGCGGCGGAGCGAAAGCCGTTCAAATGTCGGGAACCTCTATGTCGGCCCCGCACATGGCCGGCATCATGGCTCTAATTAAACAAGCGCAGCCGACCTTAACGGCCGAAGAATTAAAATCAGTCGCGATGGGTACGGCTTTAACAATCGGTGAAAAAGGCGTTCGTTACCCAATTTCGATGCAGGGATCGGGTCGTATTCAAGCTGACAAAGCGGCGCTAAGCCCGATGGTGATTGCTGAACACGCAATTTCGATCGGCGAAATATCGGTTGAATCAAAAAAAGCTTTACGTCGTACGTTACATTTAAAGAACTTATCGAAAGCAGATTTAGAACTAACGGCGGTATTTGAAGGAAACGGCTTTATCACCATGGCGGCCGATAGCGTTGTCGTTGTTAAAGCGGGTTCAAGTGCTGATTTCAATTTAACACTTACTTTAGATGCAAGCGGCATGAAAGACGAATCCATCCGCGAGATGGACGGCTGGGTTAAATTTATGAAAGGCCAAGACGAAATTTACCGTGTTCCCGTTTTAGCGATCGCCCATAAACTTTCGGCGATTCAGGCGATGGACTTAACGGTACAAGCTAGTTCGGCGCGTGCGGCAGACGGTGCAGCGGCGCAATTAACTTTGAATAACGCAAATCAAAACGCTGGCGAAGCTTTGCTATTTAACTTAATCGCGCAAGACGACCGTAAGCCGATGCAGCTTTCGTACATGTCTGCTGACTGTGATTTGCAATCGGCTGGTTACAAAATCGTGACCCGTAAGAACGAGAAAAACGTTGAAGAAGATTTTTTACAAGTTGCCATTAAAACTTTTAAACCGATGACCACTTGGAACAGCTGCGACATCAGTATTTTAATTGATTCAAACGGCGACGGTATGGCTGATCAAGAGCTATTAGGATCAAGTTTAGCAAGTATTCCGGGCCAAACTTCAACCGAGTTCGCATCAACTTTGATCGACGCAAATAAGGCTCGTCAAATTCGTAAAGAATTTGAAGCGCTAGTAGCGGCGGCAAAAAACGATCCGAAAAAATTAGCCGAGCTGAAAGGTAAAGAAGACTACGCGGCGGCTTTGGTCGATATGCAAGGTATGACGATTTATAACAATTCAACGGTCGTCATCGTTGAAGCTTTAGTTAGCCAGTTAGCGCGCACGGCAGAAGGTAACTTGGCATTCAAAATCTTAACGACGCATAACGAACAAACGACTGTGCAAATGGATGATTATTTATCTGATTCGCTAAAAACAGATCGCAAAATTTCCTTAAAGAAAGAAGATCAGTCTTTTGCGAACTTACCAAATGCGGTTAGTCTAAAAGGTGAAGAGACCAAGGTCGTCGAATTAACCAAAGGTTTCGGTGATGATTTACTTTTAGTATTGATGCCGCAGAATAAATTTTCAGCTTCAGATTTGTTTACGGATGCACAGGCGCAGATCGTTAAACCGCGCTTTGTACTGAAATAGATTTCAATATTATAATCAAGTGGTGGGGCGGCTCTGATTTTCAGGGCCGTTTTTGTTTTTAGCGGGGCGATAAACTCTTTAACGCCCATGAAATAAGTATAGGTTTAATATCTTTAAATCGACCGTAAGCAATTAAATCGGGAACGGGTTTCGCATCAGTTAGCCTACCGAGGTTAATATGAGAATCATGAGTTGGGTGGCAATGCTGCCAATTTTATTTTTGTTCGCTGGTTGTACTAAAGAGACTGTGACCGAGAAAATGGTCGTTCCTGAACGTCAAGCAAGCCCCCGTGTGAAAGATTCGCTTTCGGTTGAACAATCCAAACAGCAGATCACCATCACGAAGGCCAGCCTAGGTAAAGCCTTTATGCTGATTCCAACGGTGGTATCAAGCGGGCAAAATCCTGACCTGATTTTTATCAAGCCATTAATTATTAGCTTTGAAAGATCCGGCGACAAGATTGCCTTGTTTAGTTTAGGCGAAGAACAACTTTACGATACGATTCCGTCGGACAAGCTGCTGCAAACTTTTAAAATTGTTTCGGAAGATGAAAAGACAATTCAGATAAACCTGTCGAAAGGTTTTACTTCGCTGGATAACGAAGACCAACTGGGCGTGTTGATAGAAGATAGTTTCAAAGAAATGATAAATGCGATCCGCAGCGGAGCTAAGTCAGGTCTGAAAATTAAAGATTCTTTCGTTAGAAAAACTGAAAGCGCAAACAACTCAATTTATATCGAACAACTGATTCGCGTTTCAGAACAATCGATCGAACAAAAGCTGAATGATAATGACGTTAAAGAACCAACTTTAAAGACCAAAGAAACTTCATCGACGCTGACGATTGAAATTAAACCTTATCAAGTGCAGCCGACATTTAAAACTATGGAATACGATAAACAGCAACGCATCGGCTACTTTATTAACTTCGCCGTAAAAAAGCAAATCGATGAGCCGGTTCCGCAAATCGTACGTTGGGATATCGATGAACAAAGAGGCCCAATCCGTGTGCGCATTCATGAAATAGCGCCGGTTGCCGTACAAAAATCAATGGCGGAAGGTATTCTTTATTGGAACCGAGTTTTCGGTCGTGAAGTGCTAAAAATAGACCCACCTTTTAAATCGGGCGAGCGTCAGCCCGATCGTAGTATTTTTGTTCAATGGATTCCTTGGGATAGTGCCGGCTTTGCCAAAGCCGGTTTTCAATCTGATCCACTAACCGGAGAAATATTTCGCGGACAAGTATTCATGACCAGTTCTTGGTATAGTAGTACAAAGAAGGGATTTTCTTTAGAACTGGGAACAAGCAACCAAGCGGCTGAATCAACTGTCACTTCATGCGTACTTGATCAATCGCAGATGTGGTTAGCCGATATCGCTGAACTAACAAATGATCAGGCCGCTGAAAAAGCATCGACCGATTCAGTACGATTCGTGTTGGCCCACGAGATGGGCCACGCATTAGGTCTTCGCCATAATTTCGCGGGATCTTCAACACTAGCTATGACGGATTTAGATTTTTTAAATTACCGAAAAAATTATCTTAAAGATGTCGAAGCGCCGACAACTGCGCCAGCTACGACGGTGATGGACTACCAGCGCGGCATTGAAACCGCGATGAGCGGCTCTTTTATACGTGATCACGTTTTACCTTATGATCAAGCTGCTATTGGTTGGGCTTATTTAGATCAAGCGATTACTTTAGAAAAATATAATTATTGTTCTGATGAACATATTATGTTCGCCAATAAAGCGAAAGCAAAAATCTATGGTTGTGAACGTTTCGACAAAAATAAAAATGCTTTTACGGGCATTTACGAAGAAATTTTAGATACTGAAAAAAACCGTGCTTCTAAAAAGTTCAAAGAAATTCTGACTTTGATTGAGTATAATCATTCGCCCTACAAACAAACCATGACGTTTGATAGCGCTAGTTATATAGATTTTTCGACGATTGATGCTTCTTCAATTGAAGACTTTCTTTACAAAAATACCGAAAGTCAGTACGTAACAATCAGCAATGTAATGGACGGATTTCTTAATTCGTTAAGTGGGCTAAAACTTTATATCAATGAATATGAGATGAGCAATGTCATAGCGAAAGATTCCGCCGCGTTAGGTGGCTACAGCGGGTTGATTACCCATTTATTGGGTTTGCAAAATGAAGCAGGTGGAAAGCTTTATGAAAGCCAAACAATATCCTTTTTTGAAAACTTAAATCCAGACGTGTACAAAGACAAGATAACGGAAGAGCAGGTTTCTAACTTAAAAACTAAAATGTTAGAAAAAGCAAAATTGGCTGACGCTGAATATTTTACGAATGTGCTGAAGTCTTTTCCGTTGACTAAAAAAGTTACGACTTACAATGAAAAAACAAAACTAAATGAAGTATCAGTAAAGAATAGAAGCCAAAGTTTTAACATGGGCGACCTTGCTCTGCTTTCGCAAAACTATTTAGCGGTTTATGAAACGATGTATACCAAAGTGATCACGGTTCAAATTGGTGAAGTAAGCAAAGAATATAAATTTCTAAATTCTTCGGCTGAAAATGTAGACGTTTTGCGGCAGCTATTTTCACCGACCGCGGATTTAGGTTCAGAAAAGTATAAATATACGACGGAGATGTGGAAAGTGCTTCAGAGTGCTAAGCTGCGTTCGTACGCTACGACGCTTTCTATCTTAACCGATCTGGGCGTTACAAAAGCAGATCAATATTTAGACCCTGAAAGCCTGGCGAAATATATTGAAGGCGTAGAGTTGTTTAAAACAAATATAACTCTGAAAACAGCAGTTAATAACGAGCTTGCAGAATATAAAAAGTGGATTGAGTTAAAATAATTCTTTCGAAGTTTGCTTCAAGGCTTTCACGAACGAATTAACCACAGGCAGTAATGAGATATTTTTACGGGAGATCAATTTGATCTCCCGTTTTATATTGGGGATCATCAAGTGAATCGCTTTTTTCGGCGCGCCCATGGTCAGCGCCACACCCAGCGGCACTAAACCGTGGCCGAAACCCGCTTGCACCATTTGCACGATGGCCGCGAAAGACTCAACGTGCGTTAGCTTATAATTTTTTAATTTTGGGTGGCGCATGATATCGGACCCAACAGCTTTCCAGGTGGCCGAGTTCTGCTCGATCGTAATTAAGGTTTCGGCTTCGCTGTTGGGTTCGAAGCGGCTCGATAGTAAAACCATCGGCTCTTGTGAAATGATATCGTAAGCTAATTGATTTTCGACATAGGGGCTGACGCATAAGCCTAAGTGATAGCGACCCAGCTTGATGTTTTCTTCAACCAGCGTGCTGCGGTGAACGTGAATATCTAGTTTGATATTTTTCTCTTTTTTAGCGGCTAAATTGATCAGCCGTGGGCCCCACGAAGAAGCGATCGAATCAGAGACCCCGATCGAGAAGTGATTCATTTCTCCTTCGACCTGCATGTCTTTTAGGTTTTTAAGTTCAGAGATCAGCGGGCGGGCTTTATCTAGCAGCGCTAAGCCCCGCGACGTAAGTCTGACTCTGCGGCCATCGGGTTCGATGACGGCGAAGTTCACTTCATTCTGCAAGCTTTGGATGCGTTTACTGACCGCAGATTGGGTCAAGCGTAGCTGTGCGGCTGCTTCGCTAATGGTGCCCGTTCTTTCAAGTGCAAGTAAGGCTTCAAGACCTTCGACCATATGACAACCTTGGTTAGATATACAATTTCAATACTATTCCTAATACTACTACATTATATTCCAATTATTCAATTTTTTCTTCAATGTTTCTATATCATGCTATCAACAAAGAATTGATTTTAACAAAACAGCTAATAAGGACGTCTTTAAAATGGCAACTATTGAAACCTCACCAGCAATGGTCAAAAAAGTTTACGAAACCACACGTGCAAAAACAGCCGTAATCCGTAAGCGTTTAAACCGCGATTTAACATTGGCCGAAAAAATTATCTACGGTCACTTGGCAGATCCTGAAAACCAAGAAATTAACCGTGGAAAGAGTTTCTTACTTTTGCACCCTGACCGCGTTGCCATGCAAGATGCGACGGCGCAGATGGCGATTCTTCAATTTATGCTAGCCGGTAAGTCTGAAGCGGCCGTTCCTTCAACGGTTCACTGTGATCACTTGATTCAAGCTCACTTGGGTAAAGAAAAAGATATGGCTTCTTCGAATATGTCGAACAAAGAAGTTTTTGATTTCTTGGCGACGGCTTCATCAAAATACAATATTGGTTTCTGGAAGCCAGGCGCGGGTATTATTCATCAAGTTATTTTAGAAAACTATGCTTTTCCGGGTGGCTTAATGATCGGTACAGATTCTCATACCCCGAATGCGGGTGGTTTAGGAATGTGTGCGGTTGGCGTAGGCGGATCTGATGCTAGTGACGTGATGGTTGGTTTAGCTTGGGAAGTTAAAAATCCGAAGCTAATTGGTATTCACTTAAAAGGTAAAATGAACGGTTGGACTTCGGCTAAAGACGTGATCTTAAAACTTTGCGGAATGTTAACTGTAAAAGGTGGAACAGATAAAATCGTTGAATACTTCGGTGAAGGTGCAAACACTTTATCGTGCACGGGTAAAGCGACAATCACTAATATGGGTGCCGAGCTGGGTGCAACTTGTTCGGTATTTCCTTACGATCAGAAAATGGCCGCTTACTTAAAAGCGACGGGTCGTACTGAGTTAGCAGAAATTGCTGACCAGAATAAAGATATCTTAGTGGCCGATGCAGATGTTTCGGTCAATCCAACAAAGTACTTCGACGAAGTTTATGAAATTGATTTATCGACTTTAGAACCGCACTTAGTGGGCCCGCACACCCCAGATTTAGCTCGGCCGATTTCTAAAATTGCTGAAGAAGCGGCGGCGAACAACTGGCCAACTAAATTATCATCTGCACTTATTGGTTCGTGCACGAATTCTTCTTATGAAGATATCGGCCGTTCGGCGATGATCGCCGAACAAGCGATGAGCATCGGTCTTAAGATGCACCAACCATTCCTGGTATCACCGGGGTCAGCGCAAGTTTACAATACGGTATCGCGCGATGGTCAGATGAAAACTTTTGAATCCGTGGGCGCCGTGGTTTTAGCCAATGCGTGCGGACCTTGTATCGGTCAATGGAAGCGTGACGATATTAAGTCGGGCGATAAAAATACAATCTTAACTTCATTCAATCGTAACTTCCGCGGTCGTAACGATGCGAACATGGAAACTTTATCTTTCATCGGTTCACCAGAAATCGTGATGGCAATGGGTTTAGCAGGTCGTATTGATTTCAACCCAATGACGGATGATTTAGTTGGTCCAACTGGTAAAATCAGATTGAAGCCGCCGGTAGCACCAGAGCTTCCTGAAAAAGGGTATGTGGCAGCACCTGAAGGTTATCAAAAACCTGAAGGTGAATCTGCAGTTGTTGCCGTTAGCCCGGTTTCAGATCGCTTGCAATTATTGAAGCCATTTTCGAAATGGGACGGGCAAGATTTTAAAGAGCATTTGGTTTTGGCGAAAGCGAAAGGTAAATGTACGACGGATCATATTTCTCCGGGTGGTAAATGGCTTAACTATCGTGGTCACTTAGATAATATTTCTAACAATATGTTATTAGGTGCTGATAACGCGTTCATCCCAGGTGAAATCGGTAAAGGTGTTAACCAGTTAACCGGCGAGAAAAAAGAATTCGCACAAGTCGCTCGTGACTATCAAAAAGCGGGTAAGCCGTGGATGATTATCGGTGACGAAAACTACGGCGAAGGTTCTTCGCGTGAGCACGCAGCGATGTCGCCGCGTTACTTAGGTTGTACAGCGGTGGTTGTAAAATCTTTTGCGCGTATCCACGAGACAAACCTAAAAAAACAAGGCGTATTAGCTTTGCACTTTGTGCTGCCGGCTGATTACGAAAAAATTCAAGAAAAAGATTTACTATCTATTCATGGCTTACAAGACATCGCTCCGGGTAAAAACTTATTCTTGATCGCGAAGCACGCGGACGGATCAGTTGATACGATTGAAGTGAAACACACTTATAATGCTGAGCAAATCAAATGGTTTAAAGCAGGTTCTGCCTTAAATCTTATCCGCGGCGTTTAATTTTTAAAAGATGAAAGTCTGAATGAAAGGTAGAGTGATGAACTCTACCTTTTGTTTTTTGTGTCAGAGTTTTTATTTGTTTCCGAGGCTGGAGCAGAGGCCGGAGCCGATGTGGGCTTTGATTTATAGTCCCCATGCATCGTGTAAGCGTAATCAAACCTAACTTTTGCATCGATAGGTTTATTTTCTTTTAAAGCTTTTCCGACGTTACGGCAGATCGGATTAATTGTTTTTTTACCAATCGATTTGTATTTTTCGATAATCTGGACACATTTTTGCGGTTCAGCGGGGCAGGGCTGTAAAGGGTGACCTTTATACAAATGGGCGCGCTTATTTAAATTATCAAATATTCCTTCGGCCGTATCGGGGTTAAAAGAACTGCAATTGATTGATTCATCCCACGCAGGCGAAACGAAATCTTTAAGTGAAAATTTTTGCGTCGAGTTTAAAGCCCAAGTTCCGTCGTCGTTACATTTCAAATAAGCATCGGGTTCGCAGCGGGTATTATCTTTTGCTTTCGGAAATCCACATAGCTTTTCCCAAAACCTTTGACCGTCGAAATTTGCTGTCATATCGGCGTAAGATTTGACCCCAGTTGTTTCTAAGCCGTACAAAGTATTTTCTGAATCTAAACTTTCAAGTAGCCCAATCGTCGCACGGTTGTTGTAATCGGAGCGCTTTGAATTGCTTAAGTAAATACTATAGCCCTGGTTAAAGAAATGGCCCAGCTTATCGGTACCGATCTGTGTGCCCCCCACATTAATAACGGGCGCAACACCAAAGTGTTGTAAGATCGGAAATTTTTTAACTTTATTGTAGATAGATTCATCAAAAGATATTTTACGTTTTGCAACTTCTTTTGCACCCTTAGCGTAGGCCTCTAATTCTCCGTTTGCGATTGAATCGTTAACCAGCTGTTCTTTCAAATTTCTAAATAACTTCATGCGCGATTCAGTTCGATTTTCTTTTTTGTCTGAATTACATTTATCGACGAAAAAACCGCCGTTCGCTTTTTGGATCGCGCGATCGATTCGTGAATTAATTTCTTTATCTAGTACGTCTAACGAGTCTTTCGGGACCTCATCGCGTCGGGTAAACTGGTCTACCTCGTAAGCCTGGGCATAGGCGGTTATGAATATGAAAACGAAGCTATAAAGAATTAAATTTCGCATATTGAACTATCGGGTTTTTACGACTGGTTCTATTTTGACTTAGGTCTAGTTTCTTGCATAAGCTGATGGTGTGCAAAGCACTTAAATCAAATAAGGAGAATGTGTGAAATCAATGATCGTCGTGTTAGCTTTTATTGCGGCGGGAGTCGTTTACGGCGCTGATGTACCCAATTTGATTGTTGTGAACGGAACAGCCGAAAGATCGATTGAACCAAACATGACAGTTTTACAAATCGAATCTTGGGGAAAAGCAACTTCGGCTAAAACGGCCCAAGAAACGCAAGCTAGTCAGTACGCAAAAATTAAAAATGTGATCGAAAAATTCAAAATTAAGAAAGATGATTTTAGAACTGAAAACTTCACGGTGGCACCTGAATACATTTACGACCAAAAAACTCAAAGCAACAAGATTACGGGTTACCGAGTTAGTCATCAAATTGGTATCATTTATCGTAAAACAGATGACGTGGGTTCTTTAGTTGACGCCTTAACCGCGGTTTCTAAGAACGATGCCGGAGGCGTAAACGTACAAAATATATCTTGGGACTTCGACAAAAAATCAGTCTTAGAAAACACGGCGTTGGCCGATGCCGTCAAATCAGCGCGCGCCAAAGCGGAAGAGCTTGCGAAAGCGGCGGGCGTCAAAATTAAAGCCGTTCATCGTATTCAATTTCAGACGGGTTCGGCTGAGCCCGTTCGCCCTATGATGATGAAAGTGCGCGCGATGGATGTTAGCGACGCGCCGACTGAACTATCTGCCGGCCAGGTGAAAGTTACGGTTGATGTACAGATGGAATTTGAAATTTAGGAACGGGCCCCTTTAGCAACAGTTGAAGGCGGCATCTTGCGATTACTTGATTGGCCAAATATAAGTGGTCTGCATCGATTTCGGACTGAAGATTTCATATATTTCTAAGACAGATCCTTTTTTTTCTAATCCGTTTTCAGCGATATAGTCATTTGCTTTTGGATACACCTTTAACGGACCAATCCCAGGTGCACCGCTGAACATCGCGACAACAGCCTTCATGGGTGCGATGACATCAGCTTTAATTCCGTCGGGTAGTTTATCTTTCCAACGTTCAAAAGTAGCTACGTCTTCTGGTACCAAAGGGTCAATAATGCATCCCCCACGAGATCTTAAGCGGCCTTCTTCAACGACCGAGGGGTCATCGTAATATTCACCGAAGCTGAGTCGGCACTTAATGCCTTCGATGCGTCCCCAATTTTCAACGTCTTCAATGCTGGCCACGGTTCTATGGTAAGCGCCGATATGATCTTTGTAGACGACGGTGTAAGGCCCTCGCTGGTCAACGTCGACCGTTACAGTCTTGTAGGCTCCGGTATATTGAAAAAGATAAAGTGCGAAAATAAGCATTCCGATGGCGATGGCAAAAATTGTGTGTTTAATCACTTTGGGCTCCTGTTATCTAAGATGACTTGATCCATTTAATTGAACAACCCATTGACGGAACTTGCGGTACAGAAATGCGTTGGTTATTAAGCAGCTGCGTAACGGCATTAAAAAGCTCTCGGGTTTTTACCTGGGACTCATCTTTCCAAGAATCATCCAGGCGCCCGCGATAGGCCAACTTTGTTTGGCTATCGTAAACGAAATAATCTGGCGTGCAGAGGGCGCCGAATTTTTTTGCGACCGTCTGTAATTTATCGTGCAAGTAAATAAATGGATAGTTTCTTTCTTCAGCACGTTTTTTTAGATTTACGAAACTATCTTCAGGGTAAGAAAATTCGTCGTTCGCGCAGATCGCAACTAAATTCACGCCTAGCTTTTTTAAGTCATGACCAAGTGTAATTAAACGATCTTCGATCGCTTTAACATAAGGGCAGTGATTACAAATAAACATGACGGCTAAAGGATAGCCATTCTGAAAATCCTTAAGTGAATAGGTTTTACCGTCCGTAGCGGGCAAATTAAAATCTGGGCAACTTAGACCGAATTCAATTTTTTCGGGCGTATAGACGGGCATAACAGTCTCCTAAAGTTCTGACCAAAGAATTTTTTTCGATGACGTTTCTAAAGTACCATCGGCATTCAACGAAACATATTCTTCTTTTAAATGCGGATGCAAGTTAAGCGCATGCACCAGTGAAGTTGCCGTCGTCGAATTAAGCGGCTCGGCCGCTAGCTGAAGTGCAAAAGAAAATTCAAATAAAATACGTTCTAAAAAACTGATCCAATCTTCTGCCAGTAACGGAGTTTCTGTTGGAAGTTCATGGGCCAGCGAAGTGGCCGTACCCACTTCATTCGGAAAAGAAAAAACGTTAAAGCCAAAACCAATCAATAACCGAATGTCAGCCCCTTGCGAAACTGTTTCAATAAGCAAACCCGCCACTTTTTTTGTACCGATATATAAATCGTTGGGCGCTTTCAAATTCCACTCTAAGAAAGGCCAAGTAGCGACCGATGCGCGGTAGACCGCTAAACCAATTTGCGGAGCTAACGTTGGTTTAGGCATCTCTTCCATCAAGAATGACCAGGTTGACAACAATTGCGAGCCCAAACCCGCCGATGACCAAGTATTGGTGCCACGACCGCGACCGGCGGTTTGTTGCTCGGCTAAATAAAGTAAAATATTTTCGTCGAACGCAAACTCTTCGAAGGCCTCTTTTTTAGCTTTCGCATTTGTACTGTCAATTTGCTCTGAATAAAAACTTTTTAACTTTTGAACTTTGGCCCATTGATGAGTGATTTGGCCGATGCGAATGTCTGCGGTTGGAGAATCAGTCATTTTAGTTCCAATCGAACAGCAGGCTTACGTCTGCCGTTGAGGCTGAATGGGTCAAGGCTCCGACCGAAATAAAATCAACGCCTAGTTCAGCTACTGATTTAACTCGTGCTAAAGTCATATTTCCGCTGGCTTCTGTTTTAATTTCAGCCGGAATAATTTGTAGAGCCGCAGCCATCATTTCATTGGTCATGTTATCTAATAATATGCGTTGAATTTTTAAATCTACACACTCTTTAATTTGATCTAAGTTGCTAGCTTCAACTTCAATAGGTAAATCGCAATTCTGCCGAAGGCGATTGACAGCCGGGATGATTCCACCCATCAAAGAAATATGGTTGTCTTTAATCATAACCGCTTCTGATAAACTAAAGCGATGGTTATGACCGCCGCCGTGTTGTACCGCTCGTTTTTCGAGGCCGCGAAGTAAGGGCGTGGTTTTGCGTGTATCTAAAATCTTCGTCTTTGTTCCTTCAACTTCTTTGACGAAACGTCTCGTAAAGGTAGCGATACCCGACATGCGGCCCAGAAAATTAAGGGCCACGCGTTCGGCTTTTAAAATCTGTAAAAGATCACCCTCAATTGAGCAGATATTTTGCCCTTTGAAAACGTAATCGCCTTCATTGAATTGCCATTTAACTCGGGCCTGCGGCTCGAGGTAAAGCATCGTTTCTTCGAAAGCATTTGCTCCGGAAAGAACTAAATCTTCTTTCGCCTTCAAAGTAGCTTCGCCTTGTTTTGGCTTGATAGCTAAAGATTCAGTTGTGATATCGCCTAGGGGCATATCTTCTTTTAGTGCCGCTTTAATAAGTTCAATGGTTGTCATACAGATTTGTCGATATCTTTAAGTAATTTACCAAGCTCTTCGCGAACTATTTTTTCAGTTATTTCCGGAATCAATTGCCAGCAGATTTTTTCAGCCATATGACGAACTTCTTCGCGTAACAGCTGCTCATCTAGATTTGATAAACCACTTTCGTTCGAAGCGCGTCCATTCAAGTTATGATTTTGGGCTTTGCTTCGAGCAACAGGCGAACTTTCTAAGTAAGTATTAACTTGCTCTTGAATTCTTTTTTGTAAGTCAGGAGAAGATTGCGTGCGTGGATTAACCACAGTGACTTCTTCGAAGTCTCCCATTGATTCGGTTTCAACTATGAAATTGTTAGCGTTTGCCGTGCTCCACTCGTCAGCTTCTTGCATTTTACTGCCGTGATTGCCGATCGAAAATTCATCTTCAACTTCTTCAATTAATGGCGTTGTGGCTTGATTTTTTAATTCCGTCGTCGTCAGAGTAGATGGCCGCGCAAAACCTTGCGGCTGGGACGCCATTTGAGATCTTTGGCGCACGAAGGTATCAGATTCTTCAAAATCAGGCAAATCAGGATGGTTCAAAAAACCTTTTAACGGAAACGCTTGCAACTTCGTTACAAATCTTTCAATGAGTGCTCGCAAAGCTTCAGAATCAAAAGGCTTTTCGAGTGAAGCATCGGCTTTTACTTTTTGAAATTGATTTTGATCAAGCTGCATAAAGCTGCTCCACATCAAAATCACCGGAATATGTTTTGTAACGACGTCGGCTTTTATTTCATTACAAACTTCGTAACCATTTTTTTTGGTTAAAAGAATGTCTGCAAAAATAACATCCGGTTTAAATGTATGCGTAACCGACAGAACATCAAGTCCTGAAGGTACACTTTTTACCTCAACGCCGAAATCAGACAATGCCATTTGCATCGCTTTTTTAATCGTTGAACTTTCATCAGCAAGTAAGACGCGTAAAGCCATGACTAAAGTACATATCACAATAGCAAACGAGTCAAGTTCAGGGCATATTAAATAATATATGTTCAGTCGCATTGATCGTTATTTATTGGGCTTATTTTGGGTGTCGTTTTTGGCTGGCCTACTTATTTTCATAACCTTGTTCGTGGCCAGCGACGCAATGTCGAGTTTAGTTCGTTACAAAGACGTATCGGCCGAGGTTTTCATTCGCTATTACATTTTCTTTGTACCCGAGGTGATCTACAAAATGATGCCAGTTGCTTGCGTCGTAGGCACTGTGATGACGATCTCTTCATTGAACAAGGGTAGCGAGTTGGTGGCTTTGTTTGCCTCGGGCATGAGCTTATTTAGAATATCGCGCATGATTTTTGTTTCGGTCATTTTATTAAGTGGGGTTTCGTATTTATTAAGTGATCAGCTGATGCCGATTTTTGCGAAGCAAAAGAACTATATCTATTACAACGAAATCGAAAAAACGCCTTCGCGATTTCAAACGATTAAGACAAATAAAATTTGGTACCGGTCAAAGAATTCAATTTTCAATATTAAAACTTTGAATGCCGAAGGAAATAAAGCGCAAGGTCTAACTCTTTATTTTTTCAACGATGCTTGGGATTTAATTCAGATGTTAACGGCAGACAGCGTAATTATGAATGGCTCACAGTGGGATTTGCGAAACGGGACCGTCACGGCGTTCTCGAAAGATTCTAGTTTTCCGATGAACGATAAATTCACAGAAAAAACAATCGTTATGTCCGAAGAGGCGCAAGATCTGCGCAGCACCGGTCAGACTTCTGATTTACTGACGCAGGCCGAGCTTTCACGCTTTATCAATAAGAACAAAGAATCGGGCCTTGATACCATTAAATACGAGGTCGATTTTCATTCTAAATTTAGCTTCGCCTTGGCCGGTTTAGTGATGAGTCTTCTGGCCCTACCTTTCTGCGTAACGACGGCTCGGGGTGGCGGAATGGCAAAAAACATCGGTATTTGTTTGGGTTTAGTCCTCGTTTATTGGATTTTTTATAGTTCGTCGCAAACCCTGGGGCAGCACAGCCAATTAAACCCGATTGTAGCCGCTTGGATGCCGAACCTGGTTATGATGGGATTGGGCGCCTTCTTATTGTTGCGCGCGAAACGCTAATCGTTTAAATATAGTCTATGGCAAAACTAGAAATACTGACTTATCCAAATCCGCTTTTAAGAGAAGTTTCTCAATCTGTAGAAAAGTTTACGCCTGACTTAAAAAAGTTAGCCGAAGATATGCTGGAAACGATGTACGACGCGAATGGTATTGGTTTAGCAGCACCCCAAGTTGGCGAACTCAAGCGCATGTTGGTGATCGATGCAAGATCGCGTGATCCAGAAACAGCTCGCTACGAAGTTGATGATTTAACTCCGCTTGAGGCTAAAATTAAGCAGCCCTTAGTTTTAATTAATCCCGAAATCATTAAAGGCGAGGGTAAGACCACTTTTGACGAAGGTTGTTTGTCAGTACCTAGCTTTTTCGAAACAGTTGAACGTTTTGAGAAGGTCGAAATGAAAGCTTTCGATGTGAATGGTCAAGAAATGCGTTTTACGGTCGATGGCTTACTGGCGATCGTGATTCAGCACGAGATGGATCACTTAGAAGGCACTTTATTTATCGATCACATTAGCTTTACAAAATCGAATAAAATTAAGAATCAAATTAAAAAAGGCGGCTATCCAACCAAGGAAGAAATCGCCGAAAAAAAAGAAAAGCAAAAGGCATTATCTAAAGCATGAGTGTCATCCGAGTTTGCTTTTTAGGAACACCTGATTTTGCCGCCACTCATTTAAAAATGCTTTTAGCCGATGATCACTATGAAGTCGTCGGCGTCGTCACCCAACCCGATCGTCCGGCGGGTCGAAAAATGCAGTTAACCCCCTCAGCGGTTAAAGTCGTAGCGTCTGAAAACAAGCTTCCGGTGTTAACTCCCGAAAATTTACGTAAAGAACCTGAAAGTTTTGAGATTATTAAAGCATGGAAGGCTGAAGTTGCGATCGTCGTGGCCTTCGGACAAATTCTTTCGCAAGAATTCTTAGACAGTTTCGAATTCGGAGCCGTCAACGTACACGGAAGTCTATTACCGAAGTGGCGAGGGGCTGCGCCGATTCAGCGGTCGGTTGAAGCCGGCGATGAAGTAACCGGCGTATCCCTACAAAAAATGGTTAAAAAATTAGATGCCGGTGCCGTGATCGGTGAACGCAAAGTTATTTTGAATGATGAAATCACCGCAAGCGAACTTTATGATCAGTTAGCGGTGCTTGGTTGTGATTTACTTCATATTGAGTTGATGGATTACATTCGCGGAAATTTAGCGCCGATCCCGCAAGACGAATCTTTAGTGACCGTGGCTAAGAAGATTGAAAAAGAAGAAAGTCTGATCGATTGGCAGCAATCAGCACGCGCGATCCATAATAAAATTCGCGCTTTCACGATGGGGCCCGGCACCTACGTGATGCTGCAAGGTAAACGATTTAAAATTCACAAAACAAAAATTGTCGATGAAAAATCAGCGGGTACTGCCGGAAAAATCATTGAACTTTCTGCTGGTGAACTGGTTGTTCAAACCGGTCGCGGTCAACTTTCTTTGTTAGAAGTTCAGCCAGAATCAAAAGCTAAGTTATTTATTTCAGACTTTTTAAAATCAGTTTCGTTTAAAAAAGGAGACTTGTTTGTCTAAAGTTTTAGTGGCGGCCAGTTTACTATCGGCTGATTTTTCAGAACTAGCCATCGAAATGAAAAAAGTAACCGAAGCCGGTGCCGATTGGTTACACGTTGACGTGATGGACGGAAACTTTGTTCCAAATTTGACTTTGGGAATGCCGATTATTAAATCTTTAAAACCTCACGCGACAATTCCCTTAGATGTGCATTTGATGATTGAAAAGCCAGAACGTTATATCGAAAGTTTTATCGATGCGGGCGCAAATTATTTAACTTTGCACGTTGAGGCGACTTCAGTTCTTAAAGAATCATTATTGAAAATTCGCTCATTCGGAGCAAAAGCCGGCGTGACGTTACGCCCGGGAACGGCGCTCGAAACAATTAAAGAATTTTTACCTTTAGTCGATTTAGTTTTAGTCATGACGGTTGAACCTGGTTTTGGCGGGCAAAGTTTTATAACCGAACAAGTTGAAAAAATTCGTCAGCTAAAAAAATGGCGTGATGAAGGCGTTGGTCAGTACTTGATTGAAGTCGATGGCGGAGTGGCAGTTGGTACGGCGAAGACTTGCATCGACGCTGGGGCTGACGTGTTAGTGGCCGGCAGCGCGGTTTTTAAAGGCGAGAAATCAGTCGCTAACTATCAAAAGAATATTCAAGCTTTAAAAGAGATCCAGAATAGCCCGAATAATTTTAAGTATTATAAAAATAATTCCTAAAATAACTCGAGTTCTGCGTACAAATTTCCGATAAACTACCTTGAGTGGGTAAATATCCGACATGCGTACTTCCGCGGGCAGCAAGCCTTTCTTAGAGGACGAGCTCATGTCTAATTTAAAGCGAGATGGCGTAAGCTACCTAGCTTTTTGCATTTTTAATGCTCAGTTCATTTGAAAGTTCTGTTTCTCTCTGCGTAAAACTTGGCTTTACACTCTAGAAACTCTCGACGCCTATGGCGGGTTTTAGTAGTGTTTCGCTATGACAAATATTCTGACAAATAATGTATTTAAAATCGATGGTCACAGCGTTCGCGTAGAGAATTTTTACGAAGCGGTTCATAATCCAAAAACAAAATTTGTGTTGGATGACAGCGCAAAAAAAGAAATTAAAAAATCACGCGACTATATCGAAGGTCGTATTAAAACGGGCGAAGTCATGTACGGAGTTAACACCGGCTTCGGGGCATTTTCTTCGGTGCGTATTTCTGATTCTGAAATCGAGCAGTTGCAAAGAAATTTAATTCGCTCGCATTCGATGGGTATCGGCGAAGCTTTCACCCGCGAACAGTCTAAAGGAATGATGATCTTACGCGCGAATGCGTTGGCGCGCGGTCATAGCGGCGTGCGCGTTGAAGTGGTTGAAAAAATTATCGAATTTTTAAATGCAGATGTGATTCCGGTTATTCCCAGTCAAGGAAGTGTCGGCGCCAGCGGAGATTTGGCTCCGTTATCTCATTTGGCTTTAGCTTTAATCGGCGAGGGTGAAGTTTGGGGCGGCAGCTTGAATGGTGTGAAGCCGCTCGAGCTCAAGGCGAAAGAAGGCCTGTCGTTGATCAATGGGTGCCAAGTGATGACGGCTGTTGGCTTATTAGCTTTGTACGAAGCGCAAGATTTAATTAAATTAGTTGATATCAGCGGAGCCATGTCGATCGAAGGCTTACGCGGTTCTAGAAAACCATTTGATCCGTTAATATCGGCAACACGTCCGCATGCGGGCGAAGCTCCGACGGCGCGTAATTTAATTCGCGTGATGGGTGAAACCAGCCCGATCGGTGAAAGCCACTTAGCCGACACCGTGGATCACCGGGTGCAAGATGCGTATTCACTTCGTTGTATGCCGGCCGTTCACGGTGCGGTGAAGATGGGAATTAAATACGCGAAACAAGTTTTAGAAACCGAAGCTAATTCAAGCACCGATAATCCGTTAGTGTTTGCCGATGCGGGTAAAATTCTATCGTGTGGTAATTTTCACGGAATGCCGGTATCACACGCGATGGATTTTGCGGGGATTGTGATTTCATCTTTAGCCAGTATTTCGCATGAACGTATTTCGAAGTTTATATCAACGCAGATGAGTGATCTACCTCCTTTCTTAGCGCCGAATGGTGGGTTGAATTCGGGTCACATGATCGTGCAAGTGGCTAGCGCCAGCTTAGTTAGTGAAAATAAAATATTAGCTCATCCGGCCAGCGTCGATTCGATGCCGACTTCGGCCGAAAAAGAAGATCACGTTTCGATGGGAACGATCGCCGCCCGAAAATTCACGCAGATTTTAAAAAACGCGCAGAATGTCGTGGCGATGGAATTTTTAGCGGGTACGCAAGCGTTAGATATGATCGCGCCTTTAAAGCCAGCGGCGGGCGTATTAGAAGCTTTCAATACGATTCGTAAAGTTGTTCCGTACGCGAAAGAAGACCGTATTTTCGCTAAAGACGTAGACCAAATCAGAAAATTAATTTTATCCGGCGAACTTTTAACGAACGTTGAAAAATCAGTCGGACCACTGGAGTTATAATGAAAGAATTTACTAGATACTCGGACCGCGTTGTTAAAGCCCCGCACGGAACCAAATTACATTGTAAAGGTTGGTTGCAAGAAGCGGCTTACCGCATGATTCAAAATAATTTAGATCCGGATGTGGCCGAAAACCCGAAAGAACTTGTGGTTTACGGTGGTATCGGAAAAGCGGCCCGTAATTGGGAATGTTACGATAAAATTTTAGATGCTTTAACGAAATTAGAAAACGACGAAACTTTATTAATTCAATCCGGTAAGCCCATCGGAGTTTTAAAGACGCATGAAGATGCGCCGCGAGTTCTGATTGCTAATTCAAACTTAGTTCCGAAGTGGGCTAATTGGGAAACTTTTCACGAATTAGATCAAGCGGGTCTGATGATGTACGGTCAAATGACCGCAGGTTCTTGGATCTACATCGGCACGCAAGGTATCGTGCAGGGCACATACGAAACCTTTGCTGAAATTGGCCGTCAGCATTTCGGCGGAAGCTTAGAAGGTAAAATTATTTTAACCGCGGGCTTAGGCGGAATGGGCGGAGCTCAACCCTTAGCCGGAGTTTTTGCGGGTGCTACGGTGCTAGCGGTTGAAATTGATCCGGTCAGTATCAATCGCCGTTTAGAAACAAGATACGTCGATGAAAGCACGACAGATCTTGATGATGCGATCGCCCGAGTAAAAAAATACGCGTCTCAGAAAGAAGCCAAATCAGTTGCGCTTCAAGGTAATATGGCGACCATCATTCACCAATTAATTAAAAAGGGCTTCAAGCCTGATATTTTAACCGACCAAACTTCAGCGCATGACCCATTGGTCGGATACATTCCTGAGGGTTACACTGTTGAAACAGCGGCGGTTTTTAGAAAAGAAAATCAAAAGGCTTATTTAGAAGCGGCTTATAAATCAATGGCACGCCACGTGGAAGGAATGCTTGAGATGAAAAAGCTGGGCGCCGTGACTGTCGATTACGGAAATAATCTACGCGCGCGGGCGCAAGAGGCTGGTGTTCAAGATGCGTTCGATTACCCGGGTTTTGTGCCGGCGTATATTCGTCCGTTATTTTGTAAGGGCAGCGGACCCTTCCGTTGGGTGGCTTTATCGGGTGATCCAAATGATATCAAAGTCACTGACGATGCCATGAGAAAATTATTTCCTCACAAAAAAGATTTATTACGTTGGTTAGATATGGCTTCGGAAAGAATTAAATTTCAAGGTTTACCGGCGCGCATTTGCTGGCTTGAGTACGGCGAACGTGCCTTGGCCGGCGCGATGCTGAATCAGCTGGTTAAAGAAGGTAAAGTGAAAGCTCCGATCGTGATCGGTCGCGATCATTTAGACTGTGGCTCAGTCGCCAGCCCGAACCGCGAAACCGAAGCCATGAAAGATGGATCCGACGCCGTTAGCGACTGGCCGATGTTGTCTGCGATGGCCTTAGTCGCAAGCGGATCAACTTGGGTTTCGCTTCACCATGGTGGTGGCGTGGGTATGGGATATTCGCAGCATTCGGGTCAAGTGATCGTGGCCGATGGTACTGAGGCTGCCGGTAAGCGCATTCAACGTGCTTTAACGACCGATCCGGCGATGGGTGTTTTCAGGCATCTTGATGCGGGTTATGAAATCGCGCATGAAACCGCGGTCGAGCGCGGTGTGAAAAGCTGTTGGTTATAGTTTATTTATTTTTTTAGAAAAATCAGACTGCCCTCATCCTTGTAGGCTAATTGCCATCCGGGATGAGAAACCAAAGTATTTAACAGGGCCTCATTGCCGCGAAAGCGATCTAGTAAAAAAGCTTCGATTTTGTATTTATCAACCTGCTGGTTAAAGCGTTCGGTTCCCATCGAAAAAGCGGCGTATTCATTTAGAAATAAATTCGTGTCGGTCACGAAACCGTGGTAGAAAATTTTTCGCTCAGTTCCCCAAGCCCAAGCTAAATAACTACCGAACATATGTGAATTAAAAACATTTCCGATTTGCTTATTCTGCAGTAACAAAGCGGCCGATTTTTCTGGAACAACGGCCGGATCGACTCCTAAGCCGAACTGTCGGTGCCCCGATATGACTTGATAGCCCCAAACCATATTTTTAACGGCTAACAGTAAAAATAAAGAAGCTAAAGCATAGTTAAATTTTTTCATTACGTTTAGATCTTGAAGGCGGCGGCTTAATATAAAGTTTAAAAAAACCAACGAAAAACATAAAGTCGGTACAAAACGAATCGCGTACAAGCCGTAAGCAATAAAAAAGAACGAAGCCAACATTTCAAAAACGGGTCTTGAGCGACGCACTTTAAAAAGCATAAAAAGATTTAATAAAATTAAAAGTAATAAAAATAAGGTCTGCGCTTGATACAAAAATAACGAATTTAAAGTCGGCAGCCATTCGAAATAGTATTTACGAAAGACCACGCCTTCGTTTGTGGCAAATTGAAAAGGGTAAAGTAGGCCGCTAAGGCCCTTCGGATTTAGCAAGCAAACAAGAACGCACAGTAAAGTAACCAGCGCAAATTTTTGGTAAGAAACTTCGCGTATTTTTCGAATGTTGCAAATTAAGAATAATCCGCACAGGGCCCAACCAATCGGGAAGGCGGGGTGCAAATTAACCCAGAACAGAAACATCACGGGAAGTAAGTACTTCAGTTTTGTGGGCTTTTCATTTTCGCGATGTAAAATATAAAGAACAAGCACGATTAAAAAATCAGAAAATAACGAAGTTCTTTCCATCAGACGAAAGCTCATGGCGTACATGGCTAAAGCCACCGAGCTGGCCCAGATAAATAAACTCGTCTTCGAAACATTTTTAGTAAATATCGGAAACGTCAGAAAAAAGCTAATCAACGAAACTTTGGCAATAATAATCAGATCAAATCCGCCCAGCAGGTAAAGCCCATAAAAGCTTAAGTACCCAAGCCACTGATGCATGATCGTCCAAGAATAGTCGCTTAAGGTGTACAAAAACAGATCGTGGGTCGGAAATGATCCCGTCTTGAAGTATTCTTTTGCCAAGGCCAAGTACATAAAAAGATCGTCTGATTGCAAGGGGTAGCAACTTAGACTAACGATCAGTAGTAAAACGCACATCGACAGCACAAATTTCATTTTTTAATTCTTTCAGTTATTCGCGTAGAAACACAAGCATAAAGGTCTAAGTCTTGTCTTGTCTCATATAAAGTCAATTCTATTTATTAAGTATAAAGATTAATATTTTACTTTAGTTTGTGCCAGGCCCTGTCGAAGGTGAATTGCTGTTATGAAAAGGCAGATTTGCAAGGGGTTCTACGATGGTTCTAGATCGCGGAGTAGTGAAAAAATTAAGTAAAACGCTAAAATTGATGGCTGTATTCGCTTCCGCCCGAAGGGCCTGTTGCAAGTTACAAGAATAATCATCTAAGCGGGCCGGTGATTGAACAACCAAAAGTCTGCGGCAGCGTGATTGATCAGATCAAGCAAACAGTCAGTGAACAAATGAATATTAATTCACCCGATTTTTATTTAACCTATTCAAGCGAATTCAATCCATATATCAAAAAAAATCGATCCGTTTACCAAGAGCTAAAAAATATTCCGGCCAATCGCGGTCGTTTAGCTTTAAGTATTTATCCAAATACGTACAGTTCTGCGGTGGTTAACAGAACGACGGTTTACCCACCGATCACAGTTAATTGGCAGTGGGATGGCATAGCCGGAAATGTGTCGACAAATCAGATCGTTTCTAAATCACGTTTTATCGTCGAATTAAATGACTTACCATTAGTTCAAACACCCGCACCGGCATTAAGTTCTGCCAGTAATCAACTTTACATCAACTACATCGATGATTTGGGTCAAACAATTAGCCAAGTCAGATCATACCTGGGTAGTGACGATATGTACGCCTATCCGATTTACTTTGAAGGTCATGATCTAGTTATTTATCGACCCGAGGTATGGGGTTTAAGCGGCTGGACAATGAGTCATCATCATTATTTCGAGCGCGGAACCAAAGTTCTTTATAGCGGATCTGGTGAAAAAATAGCTGTCGCTGAATTTAAGACGGTCTCATTACCTGAATACGGTGCGGTTGATTTAGTAAGTACGCACTACGCGAATGAAATTTATATTTTTAATTCAGATGGTGTTCATCTTGAAACCAGAACAAAAATACTTGGCAAGACAAAATATAAATTTAACTATCAAATCGGATCGACCAAAATTTTAGGTTTCACAGATATTAATAATAAGTTGACAGAAATCACATACAACACCGATGGTTCCGTATCTAAAATAAAATACAGCAATGGCTTTGAAACTGACTTTCAAACTGAAAACGGCTTGATCAAAAGCGTCAGCGAATTTCAAAAACAGAAATACGTCATCAGCTACGATCTAAACAATTTAATGACAAGTTTTAAAAAACCAAACGGTGAAACAACAACATTTAATTATGATGGCGACGGTCGATTTCTTTCTGAACTTAAGAACACGGGCCCGGGCCAATTTTTTCTTAGTTCTTTAATTGGTGAACTCAAAAGTTTCATAAAT
Source organism: Bdellovibrio sp. (assembly GCA_031428275.1). GTDB lineage: Bacteria > Bdellovibrionota > Bdellovibrionia > Bdellovibrionales > Bdellovibrionaceae > Pseudobdellovibrio. The sequence goes on along the minus strand of JANPPC010000032.1, from coordinate 1,644 downwards.
TCAAACAATCAAGGTTTTTTAGCTAATACTGAATTTGAAGAAATAGCGAACGACAGCTGGATTCGCCAAAAAAATGCAGACGGTTCAATTATTTCAAGCACGCTGGTGCGCCCCAACAGTAAAACAGTTTACACCGGTACGAATACATTTACATATTCAAAATTTGCCGACGAGATATGGGGTCGGCACTACGATGAAGTAAACCCTCAATTTGCTACTTACCAGGAAAGCGGCCACAATATGACGGCCACATCTTATAATTCTACAACGTTTCAGTATTCTAATTTAAGTAACCCGTTTTCATTGACCTCGGTCACCGAAAAAAGTTCACCCTCTAGCAGTTTGTCACTTTTTAATTTGGCAGTCCTCGATGTCGCAACGAAAAAAATCACGCAAAAGTCGATCACGAATAAGACCACGACAATTCAACTTGACGATGCCGAGTGGGTTATTCGCATTGCGCCTGAAAATCAATTTCCCACAAATTATACTTATAATCTTGACGGAAAGCTAAGCCGCATTCAGAAAGGTTCCGAATTTACGGACTATATTTATAACGGGGCGGGTTTACTTAGATCTCAGACGAATTCTAAAAATCAGACCACATCTTATGCGTACAACGAATTTGGTCAATTAGCCGTTTAGACTTTACCGAATTCAGATAGGATTCAATTTGAATACACCGACGGTAACGAAATTAAAAAGATCATTGCACCCAATAATCAAGTGCATACTTTTAGTCGCGGTATCGGAGACTATTTAAACGAATTGATGACGCCGCTAAATAAGCAGACGATCTATAGTTACGACGACGATAAGCGTTTAAAAACAGTAACAAAGCCCAGTCAGAAAGAAATTGTTTATAATTACGCGCCGAATAGTTTAAGTATTGCCGCGATAACGATTCCGGATGGTGTTGTTAGTTTCAATAACTATGATGCCCAGTCAAGGCTAAGATCGATCACATCGGCTGATGGCATTATGACAAATCTAGATTGGGTCGGCGGCGTTATTCAGCAGCAAACTTGGTACGATAACGATGGATCTATCATTGCCAAATTATCAAATCGGTTGACCGCTAATCAATTTAAAATTGCTGACGTTAAAATAAATGACCAGTTGGTCGCGAATTACGGATACAACCAATCGGGCCAAATCAGTTCGATCAATTCAGCCACGTATAATTATGAATCAGTCGGCTACACAGAATCAATACGTTCGCAGTTTAATAATCTGTCGACAACCTACACTTCAGAAGATACAGCCAGCGGCAATAAACCCATGCATTACGTTTCAGGTCAGCTGACGGATAGTCTCAATATGCAGATTTTCGTCAGCATGAAACGAAGCTTCGATATATTCGGTCAAGCCAACGATTATACGCAGACCACCCTGAACACAAACACGGGCGTGTACAATCAGTACTTCAGTTTAGTCCCCCAGTACGATGCAAATAATCGACTGATCGAAGTGTCAAAGAACCGAAAGTCTTTCTTAAATGGCCAAGAGATCAACTCAATCGATTTTTTAAATCAATACAATTATCCGCTGGGCTCAAACAACAACGTGAAAGCCTACAGCCAATCGTTAACACCGTCAGCAAAACCCATCAAGCGAACGATCGCCGCACACAATAGCGATGAT
>JANPPC010000031.1:0-25017 GCA_031428275.1 Bdellovibrio sp. | reverse complement strand
TGACTGACCCGAAGATAAAACCGCCGGAGCTCCGGCTACTTCGGTGGCTTCGCGTGATTTCAAGTCTAGAATTTTGATATGACCGCCACGTGTAGTGAATATAATTTTATCTTCCGTTAAAAAATCAAAACCCCACACGACATCATTCTGTTGAGATAATTTTTCGTACTTAAAATTCTGTGATTCAGAATTATAAACGACGGGCACGGCTGCCTGTGCTAGCAAAGTTCTAACTGCAAGCAGGCTGGCAAAGAAAGCACCCGTTAGTTTTAAATTACGTAAAATATTTTTAGACATTACTTCTTCAATTCTTTTTTGGCTTTGTTATGACTAAAACGCATTTGCAGTAATTCAACTCCTAATGCAAAACCCATCGGTAAATAGATATATGCCTTGGGCACATGCCCCTGAAAACCTTCAACACATAAGGTAACGCCAATCGTAACTAAGAACGAAAGCGCCAAGATTTTTAACGCCGGATGCTTCTGGATAAACCCCGAAATATTTCCGGCGAAAGCCAGTACGGCTAAAAATGAAACCGTTACTGCTGCGTATATCACTATTAAATTATTTGTTAAACCAACAGCCGTGATAACCGAATCAATCGAAAAAACGATATCCAGTAAAACGATCTGTGAAATAACCGAAGACAAAGTTGCATAAGCGGGTTTTTCAGATGATTGATCATTAATATTCTCTACGACGTGATGAATTTCTTTGACGGCTTTGTAAAGTAAGAAGCCTCCGCCGGCGATTAAAATAATATCCTTCCATGAAAACGAAAAGAATACCGGTTCCGATAGCTGCAGTAAGTACGAAGCTCCCATTAAAAGTATGCAGCGGGCGCCGAACGCTATCCCAAGACCAATGTATCTTGCTTTCTGACGAGCCTCGGGTGGTAGTCGATCAGATAAAATAGAAATCAGTAAGATATTATCGATTCCAAGCACAACCTCTAAGCCGATCAAAAGAAAAAACGTCGCAATTAAATTGATATCCATAAGCTCCCTTTAGTTTTTAAAAGTATGGCACTTCAAAGCGAATAGCGTCAATTACGCACGCCTTCTCGAAATGAGCAGCTTTGCGCCTTTCTCAAAATATTTTCGTTTAGAATACTTGGGTGTTTTAGCTCTAAATTATAGGCAAAATGATCGTTGACTTGCTTGCGATGAAATCAGTTTTTAGATTTTTTGATTGCTAGTCTGACAGATCTTGTTAGAAAGAGCCTTAACCAAGCCAATGGCGGGTTTAAGGGAGATTTATGAAGTATTTTATCGCAACGTTATTATGCGTATTCGCACTTTCGGCAAAGGCACAGCTTCTTGATAGTTTAGGGGGTCATCCACCTGAAGAATCTGCAGATGAATTAGATCCAACCGCACCAGATGTTGAACAGACTCTTAAAGCCTACGATCTTCAAATTCAAACAGAGTCTGGGCAGCCCGCATTTGAAGAAAGTCGTTTTTCTGATTTATTCGAAGCAGATACTTGTTATCGTTTAACTTGTACGGTCTACGCCCGCATTATTAAATCTGAACAAAAAATGTATTTGTATATTAACGGGCGTCTTGATCACACTTGGGATGTCTCGTCAGGTGCTCCTGGCCACGGTACTCCAGATTTTGATCAGCACCCGAACGGTCGCATTTACGATAATTACACTTCAAAGACATTTCCCGGTGGTAACTATAAAGGCCTAGGTAATATGCCTTACGCCGTTTTCATCAAAGGCGGTTTTGCTGTTCACGGCACAACTGAAGGTAATTTCTCTAAGCTCGGTCAGCGAGCATCGCATGGTTGCATACGACTTCACCCTGTGAACGGAAAAGTGTTCAACCGCTTAGTTCGTGAACACGGTATCAAAGATACTTGGATCACAGTCGAATAGACTTTGATACTTTATCATCGCCGTCAATTTTTGCGTCGATATTAAGTTTTAATAAATCCATCACAACTGGATAGATATGCACGTTATCAAAGGCAGGTATTTTTAAACCTTTCTTAAATGCGGAACCTCGAGCGATGAATAAACCATTTAGCTCGGGGCTGTTTTTAGCGTCCCATCCGTGCGAAGCCACATTCGCAGGTTTGCTGCTTTCGGCAGGTTTAGGGCTTTGGTTATATTTGAGCGAAACCCCAGGCTCGCCGACGACGATGATATCTCCGCGGCGGTCAACGTCATCAAACTGCCATCGCTTAGGTAATTGGCTCGCTAGGTAAGTATGAAATGCGCCCTGTACTTTATTTAACTCGCTGTAAGCTTTTTTAATCAGTTCTGGGTCAGAATTATAAAACGAAATAAGCGCACCGCCGCCCGAATTCTTAAAACTTTGCAAAACCGTCACACCAGATAAATCGATCGTGTGCGTGATTTTTTTCATACCGTGATCAGATAGCACGATGATCTGCACATCTAATTTTTTTTCTTCGATGAAAGATTTTAATTTAGCCAGACTGCTATCGATATTTAGCACAGCGGTCTTAACTTCTTCTGAATCGGGGCCAAACTTATGGCCCATAGAATCCACATCCGAGAAATAAAGATTTATATAATGCGGACGAGTAGCTTCTGGCAATGCCAACCACTCGGTCACCCAAGCCACTCGCTGATCATTCGGAACTTGCTCGTCGTAGGGCTTCAAATAGGTGGGCTCAACTCCGCCGATTCTAGCTTCTGAACCGACCCAAAAGGCTGTGGCCGCTAGCATACCTTGCTTTTCTGCAGCCGTCCAAATCGGCTCGGCTTTGTACCAAGTCCCATCGGCAACCGCGGCCTTGTTGTACATAGCGTAAAACTCATTTCGTTTCACATCGAAAAATTTATTACCTACAATTCCGTGGCGACCCGGACGTAAACCAGTCACTAAAGTGATGTGATTCGGAAATGTCGAAGTGGGAAAACTGGGTATTAGTCCGTTGGCTAACACACCGTCTTGAGCCCACGCAGTTAAGGTCGAGGGCTTTATTCTTTTTAAATAGTCATGACGAAAGCCATCGATCGAAATCATAATGACTGTCGGTTTGCTTAATTGTTCGGGGGCATTGGTTTTTACCAGCGGAGCCCCTACGACCGGCGCTTGAACTTTTTCAGTCTGATGCTGACACGAAAAACTAAAGAATAAAACAACGAGCGGTAATAAAAATTTAAGTAATTTCATTTTTAAAATCCTATCGCGAATAACTTTTCGATTTGCTAGCGGGCTTACGACCAGTACGAATTTGTGAAGCGCGAGCCGGCTTCGCCGCAGTCACGCTGCTAACGCTGTCACGTGAAGATGATCCGCGAGCATCACGTGGTTTTGCTTTACCAGGAGTTTTACCCTTGTAGCCCGACTTCTTTTCATACTTATCATTCCGCTTTTTCATTTCACCAACTGGAATGGCCGTAAATTTTTGTGTGCTGCGAGTAAAATCAAAACTTTTATCGACTTTTATTTCTTCGGCGTTGGTTAAGTAAGGCTTCAATTGTTGGTACATGCGCTGATCGTTCGGAGTTACGAAAGTCAGTGCGGTGCCGCTGCGCCCCGCGCGTGCAGTTCGCCCAATGCGGTGAAGAAAGTCTTCTGCCTGAAAAGGCAAATCATAGCTGATTACGTGCTCAACGTGCGGCACATCAAGACCACGCGCTAATAAATCAGTTGTTACCATGATACGTAGCTCGGCCGCACGAAATTCGCGGATGACGCGGTTACGGGCTCCTTGCGAAAGGCCCCCGTGAATAAAATCGACTGAATAGCCATATTCTTTTAAATACTTTCCTAATTTAGTGGTGTGCTCTTGATCGCCCGCGAAAATAATAACTCCGCCTGTGGTGGCATTCAATTCATCTAGCAAGCGATCATCTTTTTGCTCGCGTTCGATAAATAATACGCGCTGCTTTAAAGTTTCAACCGGCGCTTCTGCTTTTTCAGAGCGAATGACGAAAACCTCTTTGGTAGCCATAAAAAGTTTAGCAATTTGTTCGACGGCTTGGCTAAAACTTGCCGAAAACATTAAAGTCTGGCGCTCTCCGCGCAGGGTAGCCTGAATCATTTTTAATTGCGGAGCAAAACCCATGTCTAACATACGATCGGCTTCATCAATCACAATCAGCTCAACGCCCTGAAGCAATAATTTATTTTGCATTAAGTGATCGTTCATACGACCCGGTGTCGCCACGATAATACGCGGATTTTTTTTAAGTTGATTAATTTGCTTTGAACCGGTGATACCGCCAATGGCTAAACATGCGGTCATCGGTAATTCAGCGGTTAGCTCTAGAAATACTTTATAAATTTGCTGAGCCATCTCGCGGCTGGGCGCCATAATCAAAGCGCGCGCTTCTGAATTTTTATTTAATGCCGCCATCACCGGAAGAGCGAAAGCTAAAGTTTTACCGCTACCGGTCTGCGCGACCGCAATCAGATCGGCTTTTTTGTTCGCAACCGGAATGGCTTGCGACTGAATAAGTGTTGGTTTGGTGATTTGCATTTTTGAAAGCGCCGTAATCATTTCTTGGGGCAAATTCATTTCTTGAAAGCTTTTAGCTTGGGCGGTGGCATTTTGTAATTTCATGGTTAGGGTTTACTACAGAATTTCGCAGATAGTAACGAAACTATCTGCACTCAAGGACGACAACGTGAAAAGATGAAGTATTTGCAGCCGAGCTAGGTCTAGATTCAGACAGACCCACTTGACCACTGCTTGCGTAGTGTGTAAATTATATGTAAATAAATAGGTATTTGTGAAGGAGCAAGCATGAGCATCGAAATTAAAATTTTAGAAGAGATGATCGAAAATATCGAAAGCGAAGCCCCGCAGTTTTTAACTCGCGCCTACTTAGATGATGCTGAAGATTTAATTATGACCGCTTTACTAAAAGATTTACGTAATAATCGCGAATTAGTTGAAAGCTATTTAGAAACAATTCATATCGCGCGCGAACAAGCGCCGCCATTTGAACTGAATTAATTATTTTGTAAGTAGCAGTCTCTGTCTGGCCGACTCACGGGTGTTTGTACGGCCAATCGTTCGGACCCAACTTCAAAAGACCTTTGCCAACACGCGCCTCATCGCAGCGATCGTTTTTAGTTCCGTCTTCAAAGCTTGCGCTAAATGAACGGCAGCATTGGGGTCGGTTTAGATAGATTTCGCAGTGGGCAGACTGACCGACCACGCCCTTTAGCGCAATACAAACCGGTTTTGTTGTTTCGGTGCCCATCATCGCATTAACGTAAGGATTTAATGGCAGAGTTAAATTTTCGGGTACCCCGTGACTGTCGCTCAGGGTTTCGCTCCAGTGAAATGAGACTCTAAAAAAAGCACAGCAGGCGCCGCAGCTTAAACACGGATGGTTTTGCATTCCATAACTTAACGCGGTCATTGGATTAAACGTTAATAAATAAACGAAGCACTCTTAAATAGCCGCAAGTTGAACGAAATTAAAAACATTGTAATGCGGTTTAGACAGCATTACGGAATTTCATTAATTTCGACGAATGATCCCGCTTTAATAACGATATTTGAACCGGCAACTTCTGAAGCCGCTCGCAGCTGAATTTGCCCGGATGCCGAAGGTAAGATCACACCTTCAAGCGTGGCCACCATAACCGCCGGAGTTATCGCCGGAGAACTAGCGGCAACGACAGAGTCACCGCTTGAGTTAATTAAACCTGAAAACATAAAGCCCGTTCCATCGGTAGCTGAACCCGGAATATTTGCAATGGCCGAAGTGGTCGTTGCTGCCGGGTATGTAATACCAAGTCTTAAGCCCGTATTCGCTGAAGCGGTCGTGTACATAACGTTGAAGCGATACTTATACAAAGTACCCGCAACGACATCGAAGACAAGTAGATTGGCATTCGCCAATGCAGTCACTGAAAAGGTTTGGTCGGCGGCATTTTTAACGAACTTCGTAAAGCCCTTTGTTGGAACCCACTGCGTGCCATTATACATCATTACTTGACCCGTCACTGGTGCAGTCGCGCTGACCGGAATACCCTTAATTCGATCCACCGAAATCGCCGATTGATTTCCGCTAACATCGCCTGATACCGCACCGGTGAAGTTAACGGCCGTCGTCGCATTTGCAACCGTGCCAATTGTTTGACAAAGAAATGTACTGCTGACGCTGTTCCAGTAAATCGTTTGTGTCGGCGTACAGTTTGCCGATGCAACGTAATTATTAAAAACTGAAGACTGCAATGCGCCGACGATGCGTGAATCATCGGCCGCCGCTAGATAGCCCGTGCCTGCTCCAACATTAACCGTCAGTACGGCAGAACTTGCTCCAGTAGCCACGGTGATATAGCTATTCGCCGAAGATACGTTTGTAACGGTACCACCTGCATCAAGGTCGGCCGCGGCCGCCCAAGCCGAACCATTCCATTTAAGAACTTGCCCGCTGGCCGCGCCACTTTGGGTGATCTGCGCCGGTGGTAAAGCAATCGTTGTGCTAGCCGCTGAAGTTAAACGACCCTGCGCATCGACAGTAAAAGTACCGGTTTGCGTTGCCGTACCGTAAGTGCCCGCTGTCACGGTGGTATTAGGCAATGTATACGAACCCGAAACAGCAACCCAGGCTGCGCCACTGTCGCGGTATATTCTTTGAGTGTCGGTTGCGATGTACACACGACCTGCGGTACCGAATGCGGGCTTCGAAGCATCTAAGCCCGATTGAATACTAATCGTACCACCCGCGTTTAAAACTGAATCAGTGATCCCGTAACCACTTAACGTTGTTGGTTTACCACTCGTTACTTTTGACCAGTCTAAACTTGGAATATCGCCCGATCCCAAAAGCGCCGTATTAATAACACGACCTTTGGAATCAAAGGTTAATTTGGTTCCAGTGCCTGCACCGACAACGTTAGCTAAAGTTAGAACTCCTACCGAACTGACAGAGGCATCGCCAGAAAGAACACGTCCCTCCGCGATATTTGAAGCATTACCAATAAAGATATTACCCGACGCTAAGCCCGCCGACATTTTTGAATTGAAGGCAGAAAAATCTGCAGATGCTAAGTAGCCGTTAGAGCTAAGCGAAGCTTTTGAAATATCAATTGCCGGTGAAGAGCTTGATCCACCGACTGAAATCGGATTACCAGAAGTTGCCGCCGCAGTAACCGAGTTTACGCTGGCTGCACCCGATGCTGGCGTATAGCCTAAAGCTGTCGTTACATCCGCAGAAGTTAACGTGATGCCGTGGGCAGCAATTGTTGAAGGTAAACCGGTGATTTTAGAAAATGCGACGTCATTTACTTTGGCGTTCGTAATTGCCAAAGAATTAATTGTTAAAACACCTAAGTTCGTGATTGTGGCATCGCCCGAAAGTGCGCGGCCTTGCGCCACTCCTGAAGCATTGCCGACAAATACATTAGCCGATGCTAAAGAATTTAAACCGCTTGATGGCGTATAGCCTAATGCGGTCGTGATATCGCTTGAATTTAAACTGCCGGCTGCCGTTACGCGACCTTTGGTATCATAAGTGATTTTTGTAGCCGTACCACCCGCACCGATCACCGCTAAACCCGGCGACGGGTATGCACCACTTAAGTCTCCGGCAGCTGCGCCGATCGGTGCGCGCCCGTCGGCAAAGCGTGAATCGTTACCAGCGGCCACTGTTCCAGCGCCTGTACCAACATTTAATGACATAACCGGGGTCGAAGTCGAGTTAGCAATGCTAATATAGGAATTAGCGGAAGTAACACTACTGACGCCCGATGAAGAAGCGGGTAGATTACTTGCTTCCCAGTTGCCGCCATTGAATTTTAGAAATTGGCCAGTCGAAGGTGCTAACGCGCTAAGGGGAACGCCCTTTAATTTATCAACACTGGTCGCACCTTGTAAACCACTGATGTCGCCGACAAGAGCTCCCGAAAAATTAGCAGCCATTTGAGCATTTTCAGCTTGAATAGCGTTTGGCATAGAACGCATCGGAAAATCAGCTAGAACAAACTCACCTGCAATTGTAGCCTGAAATCTTAGCTTGCGCGTATCGCCCACCGCCGGATTATAAGTCGTTCCGGTGGTCGCAATATTACCCGATGCATCGGCACAAGCTAGGCCCACTTTAGAAACAGAATTATCGTAAACTGCATTAAGCGAAAGATTCGGATCGTTTGCTCCGCGCGTACCTTGACCTAAAGTTAAAGTAACAACACCGTCTGCAACGGCTTGCGATGAAAAAATTTCTTCGCGTAAAATACATAGTCCGGGCGATAAAACTTGTAAGCGCATCGATACGCCCGCTTCAGTCGGATAGGTTCCGCCGGGCGATTTCAATCTTAACTGCACCGGAATTCCCATCTCGGCTGAAAAGGCGTGTTCAACCGTCATGAGCAGCAAGGTAAAAAATAGGAAAAATTTCTTATTATTCATATTGAGCATGAACTTCCCATCCGTTAGAGAGAGTTTTTTTCTGAACAAAATCATTGTGATTCTCGTCAATTGTCCATCCATTCGCTGTAGTTACTCGCTGAGAATTTGTTTCGATTGCGTTAAACTCTTGATAGACCGGCGTTAACGCCGGTGACGGAGCAAAGCCGCTATCAGACCCTTTACAGGACTGCAAAATAATTCCGAAACCAATTAATATCGAAAAACTTTTAAGCATATGTGCTTATCGGAAGATTTCTAAAAAAGTTAAAGAATGAATAATATTCTGTTCTAAAACGAGACTACGACCTTAATCTTAAACTCTTATGATTTACCTGGACATTAAAAAGCCTTAAAAAACACATAGACCAACAAAAAAATTCAATATATTGCCGTTTATTGCATCTAAATTGATATAACAAATCCCGGCATGTAAATTAGCAATTTATAAGTATACAAGTACGCCATAAATGTTACACAATTCCACCTAAATAAGCCCGAATTCTGTGAACACGTCTACGGCCCTAGACACTTTTGCAAGGTGGTACTTTATCTACACTGAAACTTACGAAACCAAACTAAAAACCGTCGCTGTAACCGAAGCTGAGATCCCGCGTGAAAAATTAGAAGACACCTTATATTCGATACCATTTTATCAAGCTGAGTTACGTAAACATTTACCGCAAAATATCTTAAAACGAACACCTTCGCGTTTGATTTACCCAATTGCATTCATTTCGTTAAATATTTTTCTGGTTTACGCAGTCATGACATTTGAACTTCCGTGGTTTGCAAAATTAACAGCTGCAGTGCTTATTGGTATAGCCAACACGGGCTTAGGGTTTTTCGCTCACGAAACTTTGCATGGCTCGATTGTCAAAAATAAAATTCTACAAGATGCGATTGGCTTCGTTGGCTTTGGTTTATTTTTTATTTCTCCAACCTACTGGAGATTTTGGCATAACTACCTTCACCACGGTCACACCCAACTATTGATTCGTGACCCCGATGCATTCCCGACCATAGGCGTATACAAACGCAGTCCCTATATGCGCTTTTTATTTAACTTAACCCCAGGCTCAGGAAAAATAGTAAGTTACTTCTATTTTTTCTACTGGTTTTGCTTTCAGGCCATTATCAATCAAGCTTATTTAAGATTTGGCAACAAGATGTGGGAAAAAATGAACCACACGCGCGTTAGTATTGAATTTGCGGCCATTATACTTTTATTAGGTGGGTACGTTTACTTAATTGGGCCTTCAAATTTAGTCTGGCTGGCGCTCATTCCGTTCGCAGTTCAAAACTACGGCGTGATGAGCTACATCTCGACGAATCACAATTTAAGCCCTCTGACTAAAACCAACGATCCGTTGGTGAATTCACTCACCGTCACTAACCACCCTATTATTGAAGCCGTTAATCTGAATTTTGGTTACCACGTTGAGCACCATATCTTTCCGACCATGTCGTGCGCCCACGCGAAGACTGTGCATAAATTGCTTAAGCAACATTTTGGCGACCGATATCAGCATATGTCTAAGACCAAGGCTATGCTAGCACTCTACCGCACGCCACGCATTTACAAGAACTACACTGAACTGATTCACCCACAAACCCTGAAAACTTCACCCACTTTAACGGCCAGCACGCGCTAATTCATTGACCAAAACGATGCCCTCACCTATGAGTGAGGGGTTACACCAACAAACCAAACCATATTGGAGACAAACCATGGCGAAAACGACAGCTAAAAAAACGACAGAAACTAAAGTAAAAAGAGCAAAACCAACAACTGTATTTGCTCCAATGAATTTTCAAGATCATACAATCACTCAAAAGCGCAACGGTCGCTTCACTGTTGTAACTAAATCAGGCTCACCTGTTAACGGTTCAGCTAAAGAAACTCTTCTATTAAGCGCTAAAGTTTTAAAAGGTTCTTTCAAGACTAAAACTGAAGCAGTAGTAGAAACTCCAGCAACTTAATTTATTTTGAAATTATAAGCTTTTAATTAACCGCTGGTTCTTTGAATCAGCGGTTTTTTTATGCGACGTAGATACTGTAAGCTTTCTTCTGCCTGCTTTTTATTCGATTCAATCATCGCCTTTAGACTTACTTTCAGTTTGGTCGAGTTAAATTCTTGCACCGCTTTTTCTTTTACCGCTTGAAAATTTTTAAAATCGGCGGCACTGACTGGTTTTTCAACTAAGCCCTGGGCCGTCACGATTTTTTCAATATAATCACCGCTAGTCGATCGCACGATGTTTCGTCTGGCCTCTTCGGGCAAGAAAGCTTTCATATCATAAAAAAGTGTACCTACGGTTTCACCTTTCGAGCTTAAGATAGGAACCTGTAATGACGTGTCTTTCGCCGAGATATTTAAAAATTTTTGATTTTTTACATCGTCGATAAATTTTAAAGAATAGTCGCTCTGGCTTTCAACGGCCTCAGATAGCGCTTTTATATATTCTGACTTTTCGGCTCGACCTATTTCTAATGCTTCAGCTTTTGCTTTGGGGCTGCGGCTCAAAACAAAACTATCGGCACTTTTTGAGTTGAGCAGCACCAGTTCTTTTTTATGACGAGCTAACTCATCGTAAATCATAGCGTCACCGTAAGTACCTGGCCCTAGTTTTAAAACTTTTTCAGCTTCACTTCGATTAACCGCGACAGCGTAGGTGTTGTAAAGCGAGTACGGATTATTAATACTTTTTAGTTCTTCGGCTCGGTGACCTAACTCATGCAGTAAAGTGAGCTTATCAACCGCACCCATTTGAAACGTACTTAAGAAAATATTTTCGCCCGACTGGGTCGCTTCGGCGGTGTCCTTTAGGTATTCTTTCGTATCAAAAACATATTTAGCTTGTAGCGAATTCTTTGAACTACTTTCTAGAATGGCGTTCATCGGGTGCCCTTTAGGTAAAGAGTCGATGATGAGCAAGCTGGCATCGTTCGGGTGAATACGCGCACTCATACGGTAAAGCTTAACTTGTTCGCTTATTTCAACAGTCATTTTTTGAATTTTAGCTTCATCCCAGACTCCGGTGCGTTCAAAATGTGTCTTTATCTGGTTTTCTAAATCGGTCACTTTATTTTGTCTTGCAGACCATTCTTGTAATTTTGCTGCCGGCATTCGATCTAAATAATCTTCAAATAAGGCTTGATCAAACAAGCGCTTTGGCGATTGAGCAACGGGCCGACTTACTACCGATTTTGTAAGGGTTTGTAGCGCGATTCTTTGACCCGCTAACCATTGACCACCGAATGCGCCGGCTAGTGGTGCTAAACCTGCGGCTGCCCACAGGGCGCTTGAAAAACAATGATCAAACGAGCTTAAGCTTTCTAAATTTCGTTTTAGGTTAGACAGTAAACACTGGTTACTACTTGCCACAACTTTTTCTTCATCAGCGGCTACTTGCTCTTGGCACTTCTCGGCCCAATCATTAACTCCTTTACCAAAACTAAGTGCATTTATACTTTGATCGGCAATAAGCACAGACCTGACCGTGGCCGCACTACGAGCTGCCGCGACCCCTCCGCGAACAAACAGTGCTCCGCCAAAAGTCAGCGCGGTCGAGGCCACCGTTAAACCAACATCGACCGCAATTGACTTCACCTGGTTCGCATTTTTTAAGCGGTCGTTGGTTGAGGTTTGTAAACACTGTTGAAAATTTAAATACTGCTGAGCACGATTCATCTTAGAAACATTGCTTTTTGGGTCAGTGGCCAATGGAAGGGCTCGGTCCATATAATTGCGAACCATCTCGCTTGAACAGCCCCGCGAAACTTGGCCCGAAAGACAAATTTGCATCTGGTCGCCTTCTAAATAAAATTCTTTTTTTAATTTACGATTTTCAGCTATTTGATTCAAGATCGCCGTTTCTTCGCTGCCACGACGGTTTCTACTTTTATACGCTGAACCGACAAGCCAAGGGCTTCTTGCCTGAATAAGTTTTATTGCCACGTCAATCGTGGCTATCTGTTCACGTACGACTTTACCCGGACTGGCTCGCCGAGTTCTTTCACTGAAAGACTCCAGCTGAGACTGTAATTCATCTCGTTTTTGTAAAAATGTAGAAATTTCTTTTTTTGCCGTTTCCGTTTGCTTAACTAGCTCATTTTGTATGTGCTCAAGACTGTCGGCAGATAAGTTATCATTACAGTTTAATTTAAGCTGTTGGCATTTTTTTTGATTTTCGACAAAACTAATTTTATCACAATTAAATTCGGCTAAAATAGGTTTTCCAAGATACATGTCCATCGTCGCAAGCTCGACTAAATTTAAATTTTGAGTTTGCTCTATTTTTGTGTAGTTGTAATAGTAGCGTGAAACCAATTCTTTTGAGTTTTTTGTTTCAGAGGCTAGACAACGCCTAATTTGGCTATGAGCAACTTCACCTAAGCCCGCACCCTGATTAGCTTCGTAAAACTTGGCTAGCGAAGCCGTATCTGCGAAGTCACCCGACTGCGCCTGGAGACTCAGTTCTTTGGTGCGGCAGTCGCTTAGCGTGCTTTTCATTTCTTTGCTGACACCCAGAAGCGAGTCTTCTTTTTCTTCGCGACTCAGACTTTCATTTATAAACTGACATGATGAATCGATTTTAGACTTCTCGTCACACAGCGGAAATGCTTTTTGATATCCGATAAAAGCTTTCACAGAATTCTGCAACTGCGCATCGCTAACGGGCTCGCCCGCGAAGGTAAAATGAAATAGAAAAAAAGTTATAAAAAATACACTTTTCACTACCAACTATTCGGCTTTTCAAACACAAATTCGCAGTGAAAAATAAAGATCCAGTTATAAAATTCTCAATTTGGGATGCTATAATACTTTGTTTCTAGAACAAAAGCCGCGCTGACCTTCATTTTTAAACTGAACGACGACAAATTATCCTAATCAGCTGATTTGACGGAAAGTCGATCAGGCATCTGGGATAATTTGCGAAATAAAGTTAATCCAATCCAGGCATCGGTGGCCGCATACATGATTTGTTGCGGTGTTAATTCACGCGCTTCCCAATTCGTCAGTTTCGGGCCCTTAGATAAGGCCATCTGCATGACTTCTTCAGTCATTCCTTTTAATCCAAAATTTTGCATACCTTTAGTTTTCGCTAAAGTCTGAAGCTCGGTAAAATTTCGCGCAGTAAAACTAAAAGTTTTTTGTAAAGTTTTAAGATCATCTCGAATAGCGACGCCCACTTTTAATACCTGCTCGTCTTCAAAAATCTCTTTGATCAACCCAAACTGCGTAATGACGTGCAATCGAATCACAAAAGCATCGCTATCAGTTGAAAGCTGCAGTAAGGCCACCTTGTGTACTTCACCTTTTTTAAAGGCAGGTCGAGTTTCGGTATCAAAACCTAACTCTTTAGCGGCTCGCAGCTGATCAAAGGCGGCAAGCAGTTGTTGGTCGTTTAAGATCAAGTGCACTTTACCGGGGAATGAAATTCGCGGAAGTTGCGCCTTAGATATTAAAGGCACAGAAGACTTATTGGGTTGTTCGCTCATATGAATAAAATGCTACCATCTGGAAGTAGCTAATGTAACCTTTTGACATGGAAAATTGGCAAAAATTAGGGTCTGTATTCATTTTACAACAAAAGTCTTTACATCAAATCGAATTGGCCGATAAAAAAATTGCGCTTTCGTTTAAAGACGGAGAATTTTTTGCGATTTCAGGAGTCTGCAACCATGTCGGCGGCCCTCTTGGTCACGGTACACTTGAAGGTGACTATATCGTTTGCCCTTGGCACTATTTTAAATTTAACCGTAAAACCGGAGAAGGTGAACCCGGCTACCAAAAAGATAAGGTTCCCTCTTACAGTTTAAAAATGGTCAGCGATGAATTATTTGTTGATCTAAATTCAGATACCGGCCGCACGCACATCGCACATGAACTTCATAAGTTGGCTCGTACACCGGAACGTGCTGCAGGCCCGCTTCGTATTGCTGGGCTTTCGACCACCGTAATGGACTTAAAGTATCCACGATTATCGACTTCTGAAATGTTACTAGAAAAAGGCTTAGCCCACGCTAAAGCGCAGGGTTTTGATACGCACCTACATAAACTTCGCGAACTTAATTTTAGACATTGTGAAGGTTTTTATTCAAAAAGTTCACATGCTTGCACCTGGCCTTGCTCGATTACACAGCTTGATGAAAATGATCAGCTCGACCGAGTCTACGAAGATATCGTTCACTGGGCCGACGTGATTTTAATTTCTACACCTATTCGCTGGGGTGCCGCTAGCTCGCTTTATTTCAAAATGGCAGAACGCTTGAACTGTATTCAAAACCAAATCACTACTCATAATAACCAATTACTAAAAAATAAAGTCGCGGGCTTTATTATTACCGGTGGCCAAGATAATATACAGTCGGTGGCCGGCCAAATGATGAGTTTTTTCTCAGAGCTTGGGTTTCACCTTCCACCATTTCCGTTTATCGCGCACTCATTGGGTTGGACTGCCGAAAATATGGAGCGCAACGTAAGCTTCGTTCAGAAAAGCCAAGCTTTGCGAGACGCCTCACACGAGCTTGTCGATCGCTGCGCAAATTTATCAGAGATTTTACAACAAGCTCCCCAGAAGAATTTAGCCCAGCGTGCGGGCCGTAAGGCTTTTAACTCGGCTGAAGAATAGATCAAAAGATTGAATTAAAAATAGCCGATTCACATTCATCGTGTAAAAATTATTCAAATCAATCTAGCGGGGTTGCAAGCTTAGCCAGAGACCGATTTTTGAATGCCAAAACGATTACTTTATAATACTCAATCACCTTCGAGGGTGACATGAAAAATATGATCGTTTTAATAATCTTGATTTGTGTATCAGCCTGCTCGCCCGTCAAAAATAAAGAATCACGTGCTAAAGTTTTGTCGGCTCGACTTGATTCAATCATTGGCGGTAAAGACGTACCCGACTCAAGCCCCATTATCCATTTTACTGTCGCTTTGTACGATAAAAAAAATCACTTCGTTTGCACAGGAAGTTTAATATCTGAAAACATTGTTTTAACCGCGGCCCATTGCCTTGATACCGAAGCGGCAAATATCGTCGTCGTCTTTGGCTTAGATTTTTCTGCCTTTGATTCGAATGACACAAAGTTTCTAAGAAGCGCGACTGCCGTTAAAGTTCACCCCGATTATAATGCAGGCCGAACTTCTGATTTAGACTGGAATGATATTGCACTTGTACAATTCGAAGGTTCGGTTCCGCCAGGCTACGCGCCCATTGAAATACTCCAAGAAGCAAGCCTACTAAAAGCCACAACCCCCGTTCAGATGGCGGGCTACGGAGCCAGCGCTGTTAGCTTCGACGAAGTCACTGCAAAGAAAGATAAAAAATTTCAACAAGCTGTCGGCGACGGAGAGATCGTTTGCTACGATAAAACATTTTCGCACTGCTACGAAATTACGTTCTCAGGTACCGATCGACTGCGTTTAGCCGAATCAAATATTGAAGGTTTTACTGAAAAAGAAATTCGCATTAACGAAGCCAAGGGGCAAGGCACCTGTGTCGGCGATTCGGGTGGACCACTTTTATTTCAGTCGGCAGAAAAATTTTTTTTAATCGGAATTACCAGCCGCGGCAGTCAGTTTTGCGATGGACCGGCGATCTATACAAACGCACTTAAATACAGTGAATGGCTTTACCGCTCGATTGATCGCGTCAGCAAAAAGCTTAACTAATGCTTTTAAACGCGCATATACTGAGTCATTTATAACTAAGTAATTAAAATTATTGGTGAATTCGATCACAACCTCTTTAGGCCTGCATAGCTGATTGCATCTTCGAAGCTTTATCTTGCTTCGTCTGCTAGCATGAGTCCAAAGGATATACGTATATGTTGCATGATTTTCTGATCGAGAACGAAGTCGAAATTCTAGCCATGACCGAAAAGAAATCTCGCGACCTAGCCGAGAACGGTCCCAATTCAGACCTTCTAAAAAAAGGTTTGCCTATATTCTACCAACAACTGATTCGAGTCATGAGTCTTGAACAAGGAATAATTGCGCCCAAAGACGTCGATAAAAAAGCGATGGCTCAGGCTGCACGCGACTGCGACGAAGCAGCCTTATCACAAGCTTCGGGTCGTGCTGCCGAAGAACGCGTAGCAGACTCTGCGGGCTTGCACGGGCTAGAACTTCTGCGCCTTGGATACACACTGTCACATGTGGTTCATGCATACGGGGCCATGTGCCAGTCAATCACTGAGCTGGCCATGAGAAAAAATGCAGCGATTACTACCACTGAGTTTCACGATCTGAACCAGTGTCTAGACGTGGCAATGGCCGGAGCTGTTACCGCTTACGCTACGAAAAAGACTTCTGACGAATCGACCCGAGAAATAGAACATCTTGGTTTTTTAGCGCACGAACTACGAAACTCACTGAACACGGTCGTGATGGCCTATGATCTAGTAAAAGACGGTACGGTTACTCCGCGCGGATCGACCGGCAAGATGGTTGAAAAGGGTCTTAAACGTTTAAATGATCTGATTGATCGATCACTGACTGAAGTTCGCTTACGAGTTGATCCAAAAGTAATAATTGAATCTAGCAATTTGTCTTTAATCGTAGATCAAATTGTTTTGACTGCAAAGATCGAAGCCCAAGCGCGAAACCAAATTCTTGAGATCAATGTTGACCCCACGTTAGACATTGAGGCCGATCAACAACTTTTTCATTCAGCGTTATCTAATTTGATTCAAAATGCGCTTAAGTACACGCGCGAAGGCGGAACCATTAAGATACGCGGACAAAAGATCGACGATAAAATTTTGATCGAAGTCGAAGACGAGTGCGGTGGTCTTGCACCCAACGCAGAAACCGATTTATTTAAACCTTTTGAGCAGCAAAATGAAAACAGAAAAGGCCTTGGGCTGGGCCTAACGATCGCCCAGCGCGCGATTATTCTAAATGAAGGTACAATTAGCGTTAAAAATCTTGTCGGCAAAGGTTGTATCTTTAAAATCGCTTTACCGTTAAATTCAAAAAATACCAAAAACGAAATTCACTAAGTAGCAACCAAGGTCCAAACTCGGTGAACTAAAAAATAACTGTAGCTCGTCGATATTTTATGGACAGCCGAAACTCGCTTTTTCATGAGCATTAAGTTCTATGTCTTGGCGAATCGGGTAATTGCGTAAACGAATCATTAAACGAGACCGATTTGGCTCTTGCAATGGATACCCGCCCAAGGTTTTCTGCCAATAATCAACCGCACTATCCGCAGTCATACCGCAGAAGGTCCGCAAAACAACAGCAGCGACGTATCCAGAGGCATGTGCTCCGTTGTTGCAGTGAACAAAGGTCTTATCTTTTGAAGTAAAGCCAGATCTAATGTCATCAATAATTCGGTCCATATCGCTTGGCGTACGAAAATCTGTTGAACCACGATAGTGAATCGTTCCGCGACTGCAGTTAAGCTTCTTATTTGCACCACCATAAAGAACGTAAGCGTTAGTTACGCCTTGTTCGCACAGCCCTGCTAACTCTGAATCGCTGAGTGGCTTTTGCATTTTAACACCTGCTCGAACCAGCAACCCACCCATTACATTTTGTTGATTTTTAATTTCAGCCGAAGCTGAAAATGCCGTAAAGCTTAATAAAAAAAGTACTGTGCTTTTTATTCTCTTTTTTTTCCTTATTAATTAAAAAAAGTATGTTCGTAATAAATTATTCGCCGACGTGTTGAATTTCTTTGGTTGAACAAGTAACCGCACCTACTAACGAATACGCTTCAAACTGAGTTTGCGAAACAACTTTCGCCGTACCATCGTTAAGAAGAATGATACCCTGACCTTTCATTGATTGATTCGACAATGGCGTTGATTGCGAAAAACGATGGGTATTTGAAGCTCGCTGACAAATATACTGATCAGCAGAAACCATTTTTTGATCGTTTCCACCATCGTCTTCACGAGCAAGAAGAAACGATTCACCCTGCGCAGTTTCAAAAGAAAGTTTCGAGAAAATAATATCGTTATTGTAGACGCTTTGCTGACCAACGATGTTTCCGCGCAGAACACCACCATAGCCGCTAACTAAAATATCTGAAAGAATGACCGATTTTGCCTGGCCTTGAACACAAGTTAAAGTAAGCAATGCAGATAAAATTATAGTTTTCATTTGAAATCCTCATTTAGGTTTTGGTAGTGCCGTTATCGTAACAGCACTCACTCAAGCAACCCTGAGGCCAGTAGCAATGCAGATAAACCTAATGTGTTTTCAATGGCTTAATCTGCATTGCAACTAGCCTCATCTGTCAAAACAATCAACAGATAGACGCAGAACGCTGATTTCAAAAATATTTAAAACTTAGAAAATCAATTTTACCTACTGCAAGTTAGTCAAATAGCTCTTCAAGAAATGATTTCTTTCGCTTGTATTTGTAATGAGGATGCTGATTGTAATCTGAAGTAGGCTGGCCAAAGGATGGGCTTGGTTGAACGGCAGGCTTTGTGCTTTCGTGCACTTTTTCGATGATTTTATCGAGCTCACCACGGTCAAGCCAAACGCCACGACACTGCGGACAAAAGTCAATTTCAACACCACTTCGTTCTGACATAGTTAGGATTATTTCTCTACATACAGGACATTTCATAGATTATTACCTCACTTTTTGTAAGCTTAGCGAATACCACCACTTAAAGTAAAATCGATAAAAAAGTGCCGCAGCTTCGTAAAAAACGATTCACTGTATTTGTGAAGCAAAAAAAGCTAAGTTATGCTCTATGATGAAAAAAGTATAATTTTCCGATCAGTAAAGCTTCTTGGACTTTCGCGTTTGTTTTCTTACTTTCCTTTTTTTCTGAAACGGCTAAGCTTTTAAATCGCGGCAACGTTTATGAATTAGCTCTGCTTAATTCTTTTTTTCAAAATCAAAATATTGAAGAGCAGTAAAAACCTACAGTACTTGAACAGCAGACGTTAATCCGTCTGAAATTGTGGTTTCTCAAAGTTTTGTTTACTAAAAAAGTTCTGTAACAAATACTGTCTAAAAGATAGATAGTTGCACTTTTAACCAAAGCAAAGTAACTACGTCACTTACCCAAGATCTATCTTAGGAGATTTAATGAAATCACTGGTTGTTTTCTTATTCGCTTTTTCTACAACTTTAATGGCTAGCGCAAATCCTGAAGAACTTGTCATTGAACCTCAGGCTCAATTAAATATATGTGCCCCGCGCGTAGCCGGATGTGCAAATAAGATCGTTATTAAGGGCACCCCGTACATTATTTCTTATGACGCTACTAACAATGCTGATGGTGGTATTAAGAATCTAATCGACGACCTGATAAAAGCAAGTCGTGCAAAGCAATTGGCTGTTTCGCCTAGCTTTTCAGCGGAAGGCTACATTGTAAAAGAAAAAGGCCACTTCCCTAACCCGATGGTTGAGTTCACAGTATTTAAATTAACTTATTTAGCTGATGTTTTTCTACCGTAAGTTATTCGAATTTTGAGAAACCTTTTGATTTGCAGACTAACTTAACCCTTTTAAAAACATGGCCGAGTCGGCGGACCGAGTTTAGAATTTATTTACACAGGTGATTAATCACAACAGCGTTGAGCTTAAACTCTGTCGCCGTCAAAAAATAGATCTTTCTGCCAATTAACCGGAGTAACCTGCCCAGTCTCCCATTCCTCGCGTGGAATGCCATAGGCAATAGAGGCGACACGTCCACCGTCTTCTGTTGGCGAACCCATACGATAGTAAGCTTCTTTTACATAGCCACAGCGGTTAAATACTTTACGCATGGGAATATTATCTTCGCGAGTTTGTGCCTCTATTCGTCGTATATCTAAATAGTTCTCGAAAATAGATTGTGTCAACAAATCTAGAACTTTCTTGCCAAACCCTTTGCCTCTGAAGCCAGATTTAAATCTTATAAAAAACGTAGGAGCTGTGTCGTCTAGCTGGTAGATCTCAATCAAACCGATTAATTCTTTATTCTCGGTTTGATTCCTGAAGTTGAAATCTCCTTCGGCAAAAAAAGCTCCCTCTTCAATTCTTTTTAATACTTCTTCTTGCGCGGGTTTTTGAAATAAGAAAAAAGGCATTGTAAGCCGCGGGGCCCCTTCGCGAATACTCTACTCTTTCACTTTATAATGATTAAACGTGAATCTTTCGGCGACTACTGCAGCCTGATCTAAACGCTCACGTGCTTTGAAATACGGTCTAATGACCTTAGAGATGAATGACAACTTATAGATAAGTTGTCATT
Source organism: Bdellovibrio sp. (assembly GCA_031428275.1). Lineage (GTDB taxonomy): Bacteria > Bdellovibrionota > Bdellovibrionia > Bdellovibrionales > Bdellovibrionaceae > Pseudobdellovibrio. Next base: position 4,436 of record JANPPC010000031.1, on the reverse strand, counting down.
CATCTCTGACTTCAATTAAAATCTGATGGGATGATCATTGAAGAAAAACTTTTACAGACAACTAAGAGGAATACCATGATCAAATTGACGACTAAACTATTAGCGCTTAGTGCATTTTTAATTTCAGGTACATTCGTTCAAGCCGAAGTCGCTAACGATAAGGTCGAAGAAACTCCAGAGAACTTGCTTTTATCTCTAAAACAAATTGTGAGTCCTAACATCGCCAACACCATTAAAAAAATCGGCACTGATCGTGGTTTCAGTAAGCATCCGGGAAAGATAATGGCGGATGAAGAATTTGCATTTAATTTAGAAAACTCGAACAGTAAAAACTCTCATGTGAGCACACATGCTTTTGCACGAGGACTCACTCTTTATAAAAATTTGGGTAATGGGAAATTCGAAAAACTGACCAACACTGGTTTAGATTGGATGGGTTTCGGCGCAGGAGGGGCTGAGTTCGTGGATTTTGACAACGATGGTTGGGCTGATATATATGTCACGAATGGTCTCTGGTCAGGCACGCAGCGAGATGAAGATCTTGGCAGCTATTTTGTTCGTGCTGTAGCTGCGAAATTTAGTATAGACCGACCCGCTTTAGATTACACTCGCTCTGGTTTTATGGAAATTCTCACTGGTTATAAGGGTGGAATCATTGACGCCAATAAAAAAGGAACGCTTTCAATGGCTGGCTATCAGCGAAATCGTCTATTCCGTAACAACCAAGACGGAACATACACCGAGATGGGTTATGTGGCCGGTGTTGACTCGATAGCTGACGGTTACGTTGTGGCCACAGCGGATTTGAACCGTGATGGCAAGATGGATTTAATTTTACGCAATGCTGATCCGGGCACATTGGATTACACATTTCCGACACTTCAAGTATTCACAAATAATACCCCGACTTCAAATAAATCTGTGATCTTAAGTTTTCAGGGTACACTTTCCAACCGTGACGGAATCGGAACAAAAGCAATAGCCACGATTGGTAATGACAAGATCACTCAAGAGCTATCAGCCAATAATGGCGCGGCTCAGAGCGAGCGTATTTTAAATATCGGTATGGGATCGGCAAAATCGATCGACACGTTAGAGGTGCGTTGGCCGTCAGGTACAAAACACATTTACAGAAATGTTCAGCCAGGTCGTTTTTTAATTAAAGAAAGTGACAAAACCATCACTGAACAAACAAAAATTGCATCCGTAAAATAAATTTTGATAAAAGTGGCGGTTCAACCAAAGTATCTAAATTGATACTCAGGTTGAGCAACCCAATATGGACCTTATCAATTAAAAACTAGCCCATATAGGCTAAAATATAGTTGATTGTTGGATGGAAACTAAATAGCACGAACGACGTACTTATTGGAGCGGGTTTAGAACTTATTTATGGAGCACTCAAATATCTGCTTCATAGAACTACTCACAAAAGCATCCTTATTAAAGCCGCCGTACTTATTAACAATCTTAAAGCCATTATAAACCAGCAATGCATCAATCTCTTGTGGAAAGTAACAACGCATCTTTAAAGGATGCGAATGAAAATCAGGATGATCCTTTTTAGAGTAAAAATATGTAATATGATTAATCTGCGTAGCTGCATCATACTCATTTTCTTCTGTTACAAAAATGCGCGCTCCCGTTGCTAGATCAATATAATCGTTCATCTGACTACGAATATTTTTTCGATTTAACAAAGATAAGCTAGGATTAAAAATATCAAATAAAAGTCGTCCATCAGGTTGTAGATGATTTTTAACAGAGTCTAAAAAATTCTTAAAATCTTGATTAGTTAAAATATGATGAACAGAGTTATATCCAACTAAGATGACATCAAATTTTTTATTTAGACTTAACTTTGTCATATTACCTAAATGCCAATCTATTTTTAAATTTAGTTCTGCAGATTTTTTTCGAGCCACTTCAAGCATGGTCTCTGACAAATCTAAACCTGTTACAGATTTTCCTGCCTTGGCTAAAGCGCATGTAATACGACCAGTCCCACAAGCAAGTTCAAGAATTTGTCCGCTCTCATTTTTAAACTCTTCCAAGTAAAAATGAATGTCTGCAATCAACGAGTCATTCATAGCATCGTAAATGTGACCATCCCGATAAAGTGAATTTGCATTAGACATAAAAATACCTCCAGAGAGTTCTAGTCCCGTTGAGTGTTACTAAAAAATCGTATCTAACTATGTGAACTTATTAAAGGTGAAAAATAGCGGGGTCGATGGGACGCCTATCAAAATTTTTTACTCCGTTTTGATCACACAACTCTAGCAGCACATTGACGGCACCACGTCCTTATCCATTTACTTTGATTTTATCCTGAGTTTTCTTAAACCTCGGACCAGCGTGCAGTGCCCGATTGGATTTGCAATATAATCTGTAAATCCATTTAGCATTGAATTTGCACGCTCTTCTGACATCGCATGCCCTGTTAACGCGATAACCGGTCTCTTGTAGCCATTTTTCCGCAGCATCGCCATCGCAAAATTTCCATCTATAAAGGGCATTTTAATATCCATCAGTGCGACATCGAATTCTTCACTCAAAGCACGCTGCACGCCCTGGTTGCCGTCTTTAGCCAATGCGACCGTGGCTCCAGCACCTGTCAGATAAATTTCGAAAAGTTGACGCGTATCGGCCGAGTCTTCAACCGCCAAAACTTTTAAACCAGCTAAATCTTGATTTAGGCTGTCTATCATTCCGTCTACTAGCGAAGTGTCTAGTACTGCGGTTTTTTTTAAACTACTTTCCATTGATTAATTTCCTGCATTTAAAGTATTTTGACAACACAGAACGAAATGGCGGAATATACGTCCCGGACTAGCTGGGCTAGGGTCCTTTCACTAAGCTACGACCTAGTTCACGCATTACCCCGACCAAGGGCAAACTTTCGCTCCGGCCAACATTCAATATTCACATTTCCGTAACACTTCACGTCCGATAAGTTTCTTGAGCACTAGATAACTAGATTTATTCACAAAGAGGGATTTATGAAAAACAAAATGGATTTAAAAATAATCGCAATGAATTGCGAAATTAGTGAAACTTTGCAACTCAAAATTTCTAACGAACTTGAAGCAGACGTAAAACAATTTCCAGAACATGTACATATAGATTTAACTATTTCCCAAAAACATAATCGTCATTGGAACTTTAATCTTTCAATGCGTCATTCGCGCGGGCATTTAGCAGTAAATAAAAATGCTATTTCATATGAAAAAGCGTTGCAGGGTGGATTAAATGAATTTAGAAGTGATTTACGAATTCATAAATTGCAATGGTCTGTAGGAAATTTTCAATTTGACAAAACAGAAGATCACACAAATTTAACCAAAGTCAGTCACTTGGCGTCACCTATTTCGGGAAAAAAATTTCAAGTTATGATGCTTGAAGATGACCCGGCGGCATCTGTCGTTTTGAAAGCCACCTTAGAAACCTTTGGTTTTTTAGTTGATCATTTTGCTTTACCTCAGGATGCCTTAAACGCAATTGAAGAAAATAAATATGATTTGTTAATTTTAGATTGGAATTTACCGTATATGAAGTGTGATGAATTTTTAATAGCTGCCGATTCAATTTTACAAAAAGCTGGCAAGGCTGGTCCGGCACGGTCAGGAATTCCGGTGGTGATTTGCACCAGTATGCCGATCGAAAGCATACGCACACCTGATATTGAGCATTTTTTTATAATCAATCACTGGCATAAAAGTTTGCCATTTTCATCAATTTTAGGCTCAATTGATGAAACCACTACAATGCTGGTCGGTAACTACACCCACTTGCATGAAGCAAACGTTTAAATTCTCTTAAGTGAAGGCTCTTATCAGTTGATGGTGAAATGCAAAGTGTTATAATTGATAACCTGAAACTTCGATTCCATTTCTGATTGGGTAGAACCGTAGAACCTTTAGATCCGAACCATCGTTTTCGCAATCACTTGCAGAAACGGATCCGTGCTAACCTGGTCTGCTGTGGTCGCTTTTAAATCAATACGGCGCTGGCCAATTGCGGGTTGTTTTTTAATATCGACAAGCAGATCTAAATTTTTATCTTCAAATAAAGATTCGCCTGTAGAATTAGTCACAATCAATAAATCAATGTCTCCGCCCTTAAGGGCATCATCGACACGACTACTATACAAAAATAGATCATAACTGATGTTTAAAAAGTAATGTCGAATAACCGTGTGTAATTGTGATATTTGTTCAGGCTGTAGTCTCACGCTTTAAATTTTTCTAATTCTTTCAAAACAAAAGGCGTAAAATGCACAACGTCTTTTAAAGTTTGGCTCTACAACAAAATAGGGGGAATTAAAGAATTAAGTTAACATGTTTTTACGACAAGACATTTTAACAAAAGGATTCAATAATGCCCCCCGTTTTAGGACTACCAGATCTTTGCTTGGAATCAATCGATCATCATGA
>JANPPC010000030.1:0-2567 GCA_031428275.1 Bdellovibrio sp. | reverse complement strand
TCAAAACTTAATTTTTCTGATATCTCGTAACCAATAACTTTTAGCGGAGTTAATCCATCTTCAGCAAATTGCTCGGCTTGCGGTAATTCAACAACAATCACTTCCCGGTCAAGCTCTGATGGCAGGGGCTTTCTGTGCCCGCGTTTTTTCGTGTGCGCGCTGACCGTTATCCTGTCATCAGAGGCAGGCTCTGGTTGTTTTGAAAAAAATTCGACCTCGTTAAAAACCAACTGCTCATCTGATTCCCAACGTTCTGATTTGACTCCGAACTTGGAACGTTTGAGCTCAGCTAACATCTCGAGAAGTCGTTCTACTTCTTCTTCGTAATGTTTTATTTTTTGCTGATCATTTTTTATTTGTAATAATGCCCCCTGAAGTTGATCAGCTAAGTTAGCTTCAGTATCGAAAAACATTTCTTCTTTGGACATCTATTTTTTATATTGAATAAAATTATTTTTTATTCAATTAAATAATTTTAACTGACGCACTCATAATTTAATTCAGCAAATGGTTTTACTTTAAATACATCATAACCATCCAACAGCCACGATAACTGCTCTGGCGTAATCGTAACTACTACATCTAGTGACTTCTTCGGCCACGGAAACTTATCCTGCTCTAAGCGCTTCTGCCATAGGCAAAAACCACTGCGATCAAAATATAAAATCTTAATCACTGATCTTGTTTTACCGCTAAATACAAATAAATGCGGTTCCATTAGATTTCCCATCTGCGCTGATTCGACAATCTGGCTTAAACCGTTAATCGCTTTACGCATATCCACATAATCTCTGTGGATAAATACTTTTTTAAATTGCGCGGGCGATTTCACAGTAAACCTCGGATCACGTTTGTTATGATTTCTGCAACCCAGCGGCTATCTGGTATTTTTTCTATTTGTGGATAACTTTGTATTTCAGGCTCAGGCGTGCAAAATACCGTTACCGGAAAAAATGGCGATTTAGGTTTTTTTAAAATCTTTGCTTGCGGCAAATTCAAAAGCCTTTGCCGCCATTTGAAGTAATTTGATGTCGCAAGCTTATTCGCTTTGCAATAAGCTTGAATTCCTTCATGGTATTTTTTTGATTGCTCTAGATGCTTGCGCCAGTATTCTATTTTGTCTTGTTTTAATTCTTTCACGCTGACTCCTTTTTGTTGAAGTCAGTTTGACCATATTTTTATGCCCGCTCAAATAGGGCTGATGGATCGCTTACGAACCGTCTTCATTATGTTCTCCTCATTTAATTCAGTAAAAAAAAAACGACTGCAAGAGGAGAGATTGCAATTAGATCTCCAACAATTGTCCGATTCATGAAATTGGGTGGCTCCGATCGATGAAATCGGTCAACCATTGAAGACATGCTGTTAGCTAGCCTGATTATTTTGCGTCAAATTAACTATAGCGTACCTGGCCGCTTTTTCTCACTTTAAGACGTCCAGTAAACATTTGCATAATGATATCAATTTTGATATCATTATTTGGATGAGTAAGACCGATAAGCTATTAGCAAAACTGAAAAATGAGACTATTTCAGCCCACGGACTTCGAACGCTTTTAGGTCATCTAGGGTGGACTTTGGCCAGACAAAAAGGTTCACACGAACAGTGGTTGAAAAACGGCAAAGTGATAACGCTTGCCACGCACTCGAAAGAATTGAAGCCGTACCAAATTAAACAAGTTCTGAAAGCCTTGGAGGAATAATGGCATTAACAAAAAAAATAAAAGAGCTGATCCCTTACTACTCTTATAACATTCATTACTCAGATGAAGACAAGGCCTACGTCGTATCAGTCGATGAGCTTACGGGCTGCATGACTCATGGAGATTCTGCGGCCGAGGCTTTAGAAATGGCGCACGAAGCTGTTGAAGGACATCTTGAAGTTTTGCTTTCTCAAAAACAAGATATCCCGGAGCCAATTTCAAAAATTAAAGCAAGCGGCGATTTTCTGGTTAGGAGTAATCCAGAACTTCATCAAAAGCTCATTCGTAAATCCCACCAAGAAGGTTATAAGAGCTTGAATAAGTTCGTCGTAGATAAACTTGAAGAAATTGTGGGATAATCAACTAGATTGTCGGGATTTTTTTGTATTTTGTCTTACAAAGGCTTCTGAAGCGCCTATGAGTTTCCCGACACTTTTGAAGTTTCCGCACCTCAAAAGCAACAATCGAAGATCAGTTGATCGCAGGATCTTCGGCTCAGCAACTTCGTCGACATCGAACTCAAATAGAATCGACTTCGCTGCCGAAAGCGGTTCTTCTACTTCAGGCACTCGCGCACCAATACCGACAGCGCTCGAACCCAAACGCTGGGTCGGGTTAAACGGAATGAGCTTTCCTTCTTTTTCGGCTCTCCTCACTTAACTGTAGATAGATTCAAATTTTAATCTTCATTGGATGAATTACTAAAAATTGGTCTGGAGTGCGGTGCGTACGCAGTTTTAAAGACCACAATTTAAGGTAGAACATCCAGCCATAGATCCTTCGGCAATTTTTTCGCCGTTAAATAGTAAATTAAATTCAAAATTGGAGTTAGTAAGTTTTCCATTCAGAACTTGTACTGAAATTA
>JANPPC010000029.1:0-33046 GCA_031428275.1 Bdellovibrio sp. | reverse complement strand
CGCTTGACCCCGGCTTCGGCTTCAACTACGAAACTAAGTGCTGAAAACAAGGTACCTTTGTCGTAATAATTATTTTTAGTAATAAGCTTAAGTGCTTCGCGCTCAAGACTAGCCGCGAAATAAATGGCCTCACGCTGTTCTTTTGTAAAATAGCCTTTTTTGGCCTTAGATTTTGCAACTGGTAAAGACGGAACGACAACATTTTGCGTTTCGACAACTGGCATGATTTCTTGCAGAATCGAACTCTCTTTTTTGAAACATCCCGTCAAAAACAGAACAAATACGCTAGAATAAAGTAGAGGATGCCAAATCATGTCGACATAGTATGGTATTTTCCCTTCTCATTTAGCAAGAAATAGTTCACGCTTAGTTCATGGAAAAAAAATGGATCAAACACTACCCTAAAGCCGTTCCGCAAAATATCAATTACAACGAGTATACAAATATTCTAGAAGTAAGCGACGAAGCCATCAGCAAATATCGCAATAATGCTGCGTTTAGTAATTTTGGCGTCGATATGTCTTACAACGAACTAGACATATTATCAGGCCAGATGGCGTCGTATTTTCAAAATACCTTGGGTATGAAAAAGGGCGAACGTATCGCGATTCAGCTACCCAACGTATTGCAGTTTCCGGTTGTGTTATTTGGTGCTTTTCGTGCGGGATTGATCGTGGTGAATACAAACCCTCTTTATACCGCTCCCGAAATGCGCCACCAATTTAAAGATTCGGGCGTAACCGCCATCGTTATTTTAGCACAGTTTGCGCACCTACTTGAAGAAGTGATTAAAGACACGCAAATCAAACACGTGGTCGTCACCCAAGTCGGCGATCAATTGCCATTTATTAAGAAGAACTTAATCAACTTCGTTTTAAAAACAGTTAAAAAAATGGTTCCGGCTTATAGCTTAAAGCATCACACTTGGGCTGAAGCTTTAAATCTGGGCTCATCAAAGACTTATGTTCAGCCAAAAATCAATCGCGATGACATCGCTTTCTTACAGTACACCGGCGGCACCACGGGCGTTTCAAAAGGGGCTGTCTTAACTCACTCGAATATTATCGCAAATGTTTTACAAATCAGCGCCTGGATGAAACCAAAGTTAGTGGCCGGCCAAGAAATCGCCATTACGCCGCTTCCGATGTACCATATTTTTTCGTTAACTGTTTGTAGCTTAGCTCTAATGCGCTACGGAACACAGAATGTTCTGATTACAAATCCTCGTGATTTTCCGGCGTTTATTAAAACCATGCGCAAATATAAATTCACAATTTTAACCGGCGTAAATACTTTATTTAATGCTTTAGCTAATCACCCCGACATTAAGTCGGTCGATTTTACACACACGAAAGTGTGTGTAGCAGGCGCTATGGCTTTACAAAAAGCTGTTAAAGACAAATGGTTTGCGGCCACTGGCACGAACGTGATCGAAGGTTACGGTCTAACCGAGACCTCTCCGGTTGCTTGCTGTAACCCTATCGACGGCACCGACCGCGTCGGTACGATTGGTCTACCTGTGCCAGATACAGATGTGAAATTAGTCGATGACGACGGTAACGACGTCACGTGGACCGGAAAACCCGGCGAAATTTGCGTTAAAGGGCCTCAAGTCATGCAGGGCTATTATAATCGCCCCGATGAAACTGCGAAAACCATGAAAGAGGGCTGGCTTTACACCGGCGATATCGGAACTTTCGATGCCGACGGTTTTGTTAAAATCGTAGATCGCAAAAAAGATATGATCCTGGTTTCTGGTTTTAACGTTTACCCTAACGAAGTCGAAGATGTCATCTCTCAGCATCCAAAAGTTTTAGAAGTTGCGGCTATTGGGGTGCCAGACGAGCACTCTGGAGAAGTTGTTAAGATTGTGGTTGTTAAAAAAGATCAAAGCCTAACCGACCGCGAACTGATTGAATTCGCCAAAAAATCTTTAACTAATTACAAAGTACCGAAGCATGTTGAATTCAGAACTGAACTTCCAAAAACAAATGTGGGTAAAGTTTTACGTCGCGCTCTTCGCGATGCACCTGCGGCAAGTTAAATTAAAAACTAAATTCATAAAAAAAGGGAGACCGCATGCGCTGTCTCCCTTTTTTTATGAACGCATGCTGCTTGAGCGACGAGACTTGCTTAAGAAACCTTCTTAGCCCAAGTTGTGCACCAGCCTTCAGCTGCAACTACTTTTCCGGTTGCGAATGGCATTTGGCAAGGCGCTGCTTTTTTGCCTTCAGCGGTTACTTCTTTGGCTGCCGTGTAGAATTGGCAATTCTTGCAAAGCTGATCAGCGAACTTTACGCCGGCGCGCTCGGTTTGAACTGATTTATCTTTTAAATCTTTTTTGTCATGCACGTAGCTTACGGCTTTCGCTTGCGCATCTTTTGGATCAACTAACTTAGGTGCAGCCGATGCAGATGCTCCGCCGCCACGTCTGCGCTCTTCAGCTTTTACTAAAGACGGGATCACGGTTAATGCTCCAACACCTACGACTAATGCTTGAAAAAACGTACGACGATTCATTTGATCTCCTGTTTTTTAAGAGCCAGTTAAATTTGTTAAATGGCCTGTTTTAATGGGTCTATTCTATTTGCTTTCATTTAGTTTTCAATAAGTTTTCAGTGAGCTTTTATTAACTTTGCATTAAGTCAAAAATTTAGCGATGTTATCTTGGATGCAGCAACCACAAGTGGCACCCCCCAATAAAAATGTAAACCCACCTATCTTAGAACTAGGCGAGGCCTTCTACGACGAAGTCTTAGCAGCGAAATTTCCGAAAAAAATTTTACGCTACTGGAACGAAGCTGTGTCAGAAATTTTGGCTAAGGAAGGGCTTACTTTAGACAAAGATAGGTTTTGGGATTTCAAACCTTTACCTCATAATGTTTCAAACCCCTTAGCCCTTCGCTACCATGGGCATCAATTTCAGCATTATAACCCCGATTTAGGTGACGGACGCGGCTTCTTGTACGCACAAGTTAAGTCTGAAAACCAATGGTACGACTTCGGAACAAAAGGCAGCGGGCAAACCCCCTATTCGCGGCGCGGAGACGGACGACTTACCTTAAAGGGCGCCGTGCGCGAAGCTTTAGCCACAGAGATGCTTGAATCCCTCGGAGTGAACACCTCGAAAACTTTTTGTATTTATGAAACCGGCGAAAATTTAACCCGCGGTGACGAGCCCAGCCCGACGCGCTCGTCGGTGCTTACGCGATTTACTTTAGGCCATATTCGCTTCGGTACTTTTCAGCGCCTAGCTTACTTTAAACAAATCGAAAATATTAAAAAGCTAACCGCCTACTGCATGAAGCACTATTACGCTGATGATTTAAAGTCTGTCGAAAGCCTGGCTTCGGTGGGTGATGAATTACTATTAGCTTCGCGCTTTCTGCAAGGTGTGGTCGAACGTACGGCGAAACTTGTCGCGCAAGTGATGATGTCAGGCTTCGTACACGGAGTTTTAAATACTGATAATATGAATATCTCGGGCGAACTTTTTGACTACGGCCCGTACCGCTTTATTCCGCAGTACGACCCCCTTTTTACCGCCGCCTATTTTGATGAGCAGGGTTTATATAGTTTTGGTCGCCAACCTTCGGCCTTTTTATGGAACTTACACCAGTTAGCTGAATCACTGAAAGTAGCCTACCCGAATTTACCCACTGAAGAAATTCTAGCGAACTATGTTGATCATTTTAACGAAGGCGTGCACCAACACTTTTTAATGCGGCTTAATCTGAAACCCAGAACTGAAGATGAAACGGGCAATTTGGTCAGTTTATTTTTTACTTTAATGGAAGAAAAAAAATTAATATTTGAAGAAATGTTTTTTGATTTCAATTCACTTAAGGTGATTAAAGACGAGAACTTACGAAGAAAATATCAACTCCTTGATGTCGAAGGTGAAAAGCATTTTGCCAACCTTGAAAAATTAATATCGACTTTCGAAGTCGCTAACGAAAAAATCGCAGGCGATGCTTATTTCAAACAAGCGAAACCTACGACCTTATTAATTGATGAAATAGAAGCAATCTGGAAACCGATCGCTGAAGTAGATGATTGGAGCCTATTTAATCACAAGCTCCGATCGATTCGACTAATGCGTGGGCTTAACGTTCGTAACGGCTGAGCCGTTTTCGCCGCGAAGCTTTGAAAGCTTCGCGCCTGACCAAACTCTAAAACCATCCACGTAACCAAAAGCCGCTGGCACCACAAGTAATGTTAAAAAAGTCGAACTGATAACTCCACCAATAATAGCCACGCCCATCGATTGTCTTTGGGCGCCCAACTCGGTCAAACCGATGGCGATTGGCAACGTACCCGCAATCAGCGCTAGCGAGGTCATTAAAATTGGCCGCAGACGAGTACGGCACGCTTTAATTAATGCATCGTTAATACTTAAGCCTTCTTTTAATTTTTGGTTCGTATAATCAACCAGTAAGATCGAGTTCTTTGCCACCACACCCATCAGTAAAATTAAACCAATGATTGAAAAAATATCAATCGACTTACCGAATACATATAATCCAATAAAGGCACCCGAAATGGCCAGCGGTAAGGCTAGTAAGATTGTAAACGGAGTCACAAAGCTTTCGTACAACGAAGCCAACACCAAGTAGATAAATAAAATACCTAAGCCTAAGGCAATCGACATATTTGTAATCAGATCTTTGAAATCTTGCGCCTGACCCTCGAACTTATAAGTGATTCCTAATGGTGGCTTAATTTCGTTTGCTAAAATCTGCTCGATCTCAGCTGAAGCATCGCCTAATTGACCATTGGGTCCTAAGTTCGCCGTGATCGCAATGAAACGGCCTTTATTCTGACGATTAATTTGCGAATAACCCTTCGACTCCTTCGCCGTTGCAACACGGCTTAACGGAATCATATTGTTATTTTGATTCGGAACATAGGTCGTTGAAAAGTTTTCGCGCAAGTCTTTTTTATCATCTGGAAACTTCACCCGTACGTCGTACTCAATGCCGTTTTCTCGGTAGATCGCAGGCACCGCGCCTTCATTACGATAACGTAATTCGGTACCTGCAAGTGTTGTAGAAATACCCAGAGCTTCAGATTTTGCGCGGTCGAAAATAACTTGGTATTCTGGTTTTCCCGCGCGGAAATTTGTATCAACGTCAGTTAAACCTTTTACTTTTTTAATGCGTTCTTGCAGCTGCAAAGCAAATTTTGAAAGTTCGTCTAAGTTATCGCCGACTAAAAAAAGATTCAGCGGCTTTTGCCCGCCTCCAGAAATATCAATGTCACCTACCGCAATTAATGCGTCTTGATTAAAATTAGATAATTTTTCGCGCACCCTAGCTTTCATCGCAGTCGTGTTAACTTTACGTTCTTTACTAGGAACTAGTTTAATATAGAATGAAGATTTATTTGATTCATACTGGTTCGAACCCACAGTTAACGAAACAAAACTAACTTCCTTAACTTCACGAATTGATTTTTCGACCTCTTTCGAAAAATTAAAGGTGCCCTCTAACGAAGTGCCCACTGGCATTTCGATACTGACCGCAAACTCACCGATGTCGTTGGCCGGCAAAAAAGTCTTCGGAATATATTTACCCAGCATAAGTGAGCCAATGAATATCGCTAGCGCACCGCCTAAGACGATCTTACGGTGACGAACAGTCCAGTTCAAAGAACTTTCGTAGATGTCTTCAAGCTTCGTTTGAAAGCGATCAAACGCGGCTAACATACGACCGATGGGACCCGTGCCTTTTACATGTTCTGAACTTGTCGCCAAATACGCTGACATCATCGGCGCCATCGTGAAGGCATCAAACATCGAGATAAGCATTGTAAATACGACCGTTAGACCGAATTGTCTAAAGAACTGACCAACAATCCCTGGAACGAAAGCAATCGGACCAAACACCGCGATCACTACCAAAGTTGTCGCTACCACGGCTAAGGTTACTTCTTTTGTACCTTCAAGCGCCGCCGTCTTCGGATCTTTACCCATCTCTAGATGCCTAAAAATATTTTCTCGCACCACAATCGCATCATCGATTAGTAAACCGACGGCTAAAGAAAGCGCTAGCAAAGTCATAATATTAATCGAAAATCCCATCGCATACATAATAATAAATCCACCTAAAAGTGAATTCGGTAAAGCTAGGCCGGTAATAAGGGTCGAACGTGCCGAGCCCAAGAAAAAGAAAACGACCAAAATACAAAGTAAAATACCGATGATGATACTTTCTTTAACGTCATCCACATTCATTCGAATCGGAATCGAACCGTCACGCACCATCGATACGTTCGCATCGATATTTTTTGCTTTTAGAATCGCGTTCACGCTTTCGACTTGTTTTTTCACACTATCGGCAACGGCCACGGTATTGGCGCCTGACTGTTTATAGACTTCTAAGAATAAAGCATTCTCACCATTAATACTTGAATAGCGCTGGGCCACTTCAAGGCTTTCTGTAATGGTTGCAATTTCTGATAACTTTACAATTCGGTCAGAGCCCACGAAATTAACGCCGACATTACGAAGCTGGTCTAAACTGCTAAATTCGCCGACCGTCCGTAAGATCACTTCATTTTTACTATTTTCAACTTTTCCCAGCGGAATATCTTTTGAAGTGTCTTCAATTTTTTTTGCTACCTGCAACATAGAGATCTGACGATCTTGTAGTTTATTTTTATCAACCAAAACATGAATTTCTTTTTTTCGACCACCGATGATACGTAGTAAACCCACGTCTTGAATTCGCTCAAACAACGGCTTAACTGTTTCATCAACGACATCATAAAGTTTACCAGGGCCCATTTTAGAATTAACTGCGATGGTCACGATGGGCTGATCAGCCGGATCGAAACGACGCGTGGTCGGCTCTCTAATATCTAAAGGTAGTTTATTGCGGATATTTTGCACTCGGTTACGGACTTGTTGTTCTGCATCTTTGATATCAGTTCCTAACCGAAACTTAATTACAATGGCCGCAACTGAATCGTAATTGTTTGAAGATAAAGTCTCTAAGCCTGGTAAGCTTGATAGTTCATCTTCGATCACTTTTGAAACTTGACGTTCCATGTCGACAGGCGAAGCCCCTGGGTAAAGCACTTCGACGAATACGATCGGAAATGTCACGTCCGGAAACTGATCAACCGGCATTTTTTTTAACGAGACGATACCTAAGATAATCATAAGTACGACAATGCACGTAATGAATATCGGACGTTTAATCGATAGTTCAGCTAAATTCATATAACTATTCCTCTACCGATATGTACAATTGAGTTAATGCTTCTAATTTTCTTAAATTTGATTTCGCGTTCAAATAGGCCACTTCAGCCGTCGCGGCATCTGTTTCAGCCGTCACAACGTTCAGCGTAACCGTACGACCTTTTGAAAATTTATCTTGTTCGGCCTTAGCGCGCTCGCGCTGGTATTCAGCAATTTTTTCTAAAGTCGTAACGTTAAGCTTGGCCACTTCGTAACGACGAACGTGCTCAAACCAAGCATCGCGACCAATAAGCTGACTGCGTTCCGCATTCAGCTGGGCAGCTAAAGCCGCTTTATCGGCGGCAGCCATTTGCGCGTTCTTCGCATCGCCAAAGGCCCACGCAAAGTTGACGCCGATGAAGGTTTTCGGTAACTCGGTCTTAGAGATATCGTTTTGCATCTGATTGTAATCACGGTTGAACGATGAAGTATTATAAGCGCCAACCAGGGCTAAATCCGGTCGCGAAGCATCTCGGGTTTCTTTCGCCGCAAACTTTTTAGCCTGCGCATTCAAATTGGCCATGTACGAATCGATACGAATGATATTTTTTTTATTGGCCATATTTGCGAAGTACGGGCGAACCGGCACCTGCTCCGTCGTGATTGGTGGGGTCGGCTCATTCGCGGCTAAATCTAAATTCTGTCGAATACGAAGCTCCTGAACTCTTAAATCGTCATTGGCCAAGGCCAGTTCAAGTTCACGCTGTGAATTCAAGGCGCGAATACTCATTAAATCAGAACGATCGCTGATCCCGTTGCTGACACGGTTACTGGTCCAAGTTGAAAGTTTTTTTGAGCGATCATAATTTGATTTTTTCAAATTTAGATTTTCTAACGAAACAGCGTAGTCCCAAAAGCTTGATTCGGCTTCGATTAATAACGAAATCTTTTTATATTCGATATCCAAGTTCTCAAATTTGTTTACCGCTGATTCACGCTCGCGTCGAAGACGCGTACCGGCGCCGAAGAAATCTTTCCAGATCGATTGTCTTAAGCTGATCCCAAGTGATCCCGTCGAGTATTGATCTAAAGGAACCACGGCGCCTTTGTTCTCAAACTGATCAGTACGGCCCGTTAACTGAACCGCCGTACCGGTTGAGAAATTTTTAGCGACTCCTACATTATAATTGGTTACTTTTCTTTCTGAGCCTAAAGTGATTAAACTGGAAGGCTGAGATTTGTCGGTTGTTAGCGAATAGCCCGCGGTTAACTGCGGCGCCAAAATCAAATCACCCGCATCTTTACGATCGTTCGAAGCGCCTTGCTCAAGATCGTAAGCGCTGAACAAGCGATTCTTCTGCTTAACTAAGTTAAGATATTCATCTAAGGTGAGCGCCTGGGCCGTTAAACTTAAACCTAAAGCCGCGGTAAAAATAATTTTGATCAGTGAATTCATATCAAAGCTCCCTTTAAGTAAATCTTTATAATTTGATTTCGTAATTCTATATGGTCTGTAGCAAGATTTTCAAAATCTTTATTCAGTTTAGTGTTACAGGCAAACATTTCGAAAAAGCCCCATACACCTTCGGACAGCGTTACAAAAAATAACGCCGCATTAATGTCATCGGCTACAACTTTATTTTCTTGTGCTTTTTTAAATAAAGTGAAGAACCGAGTGGTCAAAGGATAAAAAATCTCGTCGTGTACTTCTTTCGAATAAGGCATGCCGATCACTTTTTCGCGCGAGAATATCTGTGCCATCTCTGGATTCGTGACACGCATCCGAATCAGCAAATCGACCATTAAATTGATCTCATTCAAAAAGGTCTCTTTATTTATCGAATTGACCTCATCAAGTGCAAGCATGCTTTGAACAGAGTCTTTGACAGCCAAGGCATGACTACGCATCACTTCTTTGTAGAGGCCTTCTTTGCCACCGAAATAATAGGAAATAAGCGAGATGTTCGATTCAGATGCTTTCGCAATTTCTCGCGTACTGCACTTATCAATTCCTAAGCGCGAGAAAAGCTTTGCGGCCGCATCGATAATACAACGTTTCGAATCTACTTTTGAATCAGAAGAAGATGACATGAATGTAAAGCTAGTTTAAAAAAACTTTACTGTCATTAGATTATTAATCAAACGTTTGATCTTTTCATAAGTACCTGAAAGTACTTATCTATTTTTTAAAAACCGCTATAAATTAGCAAATTAGAAGCGCCAGACAAAAAGATTGGCACGCAAATACTGAATTTGATCTTTGAGCGAGCAAAAGCCGATCTTTGTCAGCGTTTTGCCAAGATCAGCTAAAAAATTCATCTTCGTGTCTGCAATTTTAGGCATGAAATGCAGCTCCATATTCTATTTAGTTGCAACAGGTGATTCTAGCCCAGTAGGCTCGAGCACAAGTTAATAAGGGGGGATCTTATGAAACTTATTTTAAGAATTTTAATATGCACTTTAGGTATAACAACCGCTCAATTAGTCCAAGCAAACGGCGCCAGTCAGCCTGCGAGCGAAACCTTCCTGTTTGACTCGGGAGAACCAGAGTTTACAACCCCTGTAGAAATCAAACCAGCGGCTACGGCGCCGGTTATCAAAACAGAAACGCTTGATCGCGAATACATTAAACTTACTTTAGCTACCCCGAACTTAGTCACCGTATCGGTTCTCAATACTTTCAAAAATTTCACAGAAGCCGTACAAAAAAAGTACTACTCTCTTTTAGATTGGACGCTTCACCAGCGTTTAGAAGATTTAGAAATAGCAAACTACAGTCGCGCGGCGCAGTTTGGCCGTTGGATCAACGATCCAACAGATGAAACTTGTTTCAATACGCGCGCTAAGGTTTTAGTACGTGATTCAGTGAAAAGTGTTGTTTTCAAAGATCACAACCACTGTGTCGTTCAAAACGGTAACTGGAAAGATCCTTACACAAAATCAACGATTAAAGAATCAAGTGAAATTCAAATTGATCACTTTGTTCCGCTAAAGAACGCATACATTTCAGGTGCCTATAAGTGGAATTTTCGCGAGCGCTGCTTATACGCAAACTATATGGGTACCGAATTTCATTTGCTATCTGTAAACGGAATTGAAAACATGCGTAAAGGCGACAGATCTCCAGCTGCCTATATGCCTCCAAATACAGAATACAGTTGCACCTATGTTCGTAATTGGCTTGCTGTAAAAATGCAGTGGGGCTTAACGATGTCAACTGCAGAGGCCAACGCTATTAATAAGATCATCTCAGATAGAAATTGTTCACTTTCTAAATTTCGCGTCAGCGAGAAAGAAATTATTTCGCAAAGACAATTCGCAAAAGACAATATTGATCTTTGCGAAAAAATTGATAAGTCAGCGCTACTTCAGTAGCGCCATTTTTTTAAACTATTTTTGAGCGTTTAAGTTCTTTTTAAAAAATTCAATCGTATGACCAATCTCTAAAACTTGGTTTTCTTTCTTAGCTGAACCATGACCTTCATCCGCAAAAATAATTAACTCGCTTCCTAATTTTTTTCGATTCAAGGTCGCTTGAATTTGAATCGCTTCACCCACCGGTACGCGCGGATCGTTGGCCCCTTGAATAATCATCAATGGTGCTTTAACTCGGTCGACATAGGTGACCGCCGAAAGCTTCATTAACGCGTCTTTATCTTTTACCGGATCGCCGTATTCAGAAATTCTTAAAGCCCGACGGTAAGGAGCCGTATTATTTAAAAACGAAACTAAATTACTCATGCCGACTAATGCGACTCCGGCTTCGTAGGCACCGGCAAAACGAGTCATCGCAATTAAAGTTGAATAGCCGCCGTAACTCCAGCCCATGATTCCGACTTTAGGTGATTCACCTTTTGCATTCTTCCAATTCTTTTTTATCCAGATCGAGGCGTCTTCAATATCGCCGATCACGTTTTCACGCAAAGGTCCGTTATCCATTTCGATCCATTTTTTTCCGTAACCATCGCTACCGCGCACATTTGGTTCAACAAAAATAAAGCCTTCGTCGACGAACGCCTGCGCCACCGCACTGAAACCCGCTTCACTTTGACCTTCTGGCCCCCCGTGAAAGTGAACAACCACTGGGCAATCAATTTTTTGCTCTGTCTTTTTTAGATCGGGTTCACAATTTTTTGGAAAGCGAACAAACATCGGAATTTTAACATTGTCTCTTGAATCATAGCTCATCAATTGCGAGGTTGAAAATCGATTAAGATCTACTTCCGGAGCCGACGGTAGCACCCACTGAGTTAACTTTTTTGTTGCCCAGTTGTACGAATAACTGACTCGCGGAGATTTTGCCGTTATAATACCCAACATAGTGACTTGGCTATCACGAGTCGTTAATCCACTAAACACATGATCTGCCCCAGGAAAGTTCGGGATTACGATGGGTTTAAAAGTTTTCGCATCAATCGCTTTTAACTGCGTGTAGCCTTCTTTATTAATATTATAAATAATACGCTTTCTTAAATCATCAATGGCAAATCCTGAAACATCGTAAGGAATTTCGCCGGTAATCGCTTTAAGACTTTGATCTTTGTATGTGTATAATTTTTTGAAGTTACCGACCTTGTTGGTTAAAACTAAATATTCGCCTTCGTTTGCCGAATATGAAACTTGATGATCTTCTTTTTCGCCTTGTCCAATGATTGGCTTAAGGTTTTTCGTTAAGACGTCGTAATCGAAACACTCATTCGATAAAGCGCCCGTATAATTACAAAGAAGTAATTTTTTACCGTTCTGCTTTTGATCGACCACGGCCCAGTATCCTTTACCTTCGTAAATTGTTTCAATTTCTTTATCGGCTAGATTCATACGGTAAACGTTGTATGAATCAGGGGTCTTATCATTAGCCGTAAAGTAGATGGTTTTCGAATCATTGGTCATAAAAGAGTAGCCCGCTTGAACCTTTGGTTTACGAAATAATTCATCAATAAAGCCAGTTTTTAAATCAAGTTTGAATAGCCCAGGATTCTCTTGCCCGTTAAGGTCTTTAGAAATAATTAAAAATTTTCCGTCCGGTGAAACATCTTTTAAAGTAACAGAATCGCTACCGCTCGTTAACTGAACCGGAAAACTTTTTGGCCCGTCGATTTTCCAAAGATGTTGCTGACCCGTTACCCGCCAACTGAAATACAAAGTTTTCTTATCAGCAGAAAGAGCCCCCATACCGGGAGCCGAGATATCAAACATTTTTTTTAATTTATTTGCCATGATCGGATTTAATAATGGCGGGGCATATTTTTTTAAAGTCTCGGCCGACACGCTTTCGGCTCCGTGACCCGCGTACTGCGCAGATACGTTAAGACCCATTAACAATAGAGCCGGCAGACATAAAGATTTAAGCATGAATTCTCCTCGAATGGTGAAGCTCTATTATTATCTGACTATTTAACGCTGTCGACCAAAAGACTGTTACGCGAAAAAAACCGCTGTTCAATGGTCCATTGAAATTATTTTAATATAATTACGATTTAATTTAACCCGATTAAAGTCTCGCACTGTCGGAACGACTGGAGGATCTATGAAATGGATTTCATTGTCGACAGGAGTCTTATCGGTTTTAACCCTTACATTGCTAGCGAGCTGCTCGCCCGAAAACTTAAGCCAAGACCAAACCTTCACCGGTGATACGAAAGCAAACGCTAACGTCATTTACGGCGCCGACGGAAGGCTTGATGTGTATCAAACAACCGATGACCGCTTAAAAAAATTGGCTGATTCAACGGTCGCCCTGGTTAAAAGTGTCGACTTACGAATGCAGGGCACAAGCGTAACCCTGTCCGGTAAAAACTACGGAAGCGAACTTAATTTATGTTCGACCGAAAAATTTCGCGAACAAGATACGGCGGCATTTTGCTCGGGCTCTTTAGTGGGTCCCGATTTAATTTTAACCGCCGGCCATTGCATTGAAAACTTAACTGATTGCGCAAATACTTCTTTTGTTTTTGGCTTTGCGGTGAAAACCGCGGGCGTGCTGCCAAAGATTTTTAGCCCCGCTGAAGTCTATCGCTGTAAAGAGATTATCAAAACGGTCAAAACCAGTTCGACTGATTTTGCGGTCATTCGTATTGATCGCAGCGTGACCGGGCACGCCGTTCTGAAGGTGCGCCCGGTCGGCGACGTCGAACAAACGGCCTCGCTGGTTGTGATTGGCCACCCGGTGGGCTTACCAACGAAGATCACCACCGGCGGAGTCGTGCGCTCGATTGCCAGCGGGGATTATTTCACAACCAACTTAGATACTTTCGGGGGTAATTCGGGTTCGGCCGTATTTAATGCCGCGACCGGTTTGATCGAAGGTATATTAGTTCGAGGTGAACAAGACTTTGAATCACGCGGAAGTTGTGTCGTTTCAAAGGTCTGCGCCGAAGGCGCCTGCCGCGGTGAGGATGTTACTAAAATTTCGGTCGCACGCGCTTACCTGCCCCGCGCGAGCGATCCGCCCGTGGTCGTTGTGCCGCCGGTCAATCCGCCCGTTCCCGCTAGCGAAGTTTTCAGTTCAACGGGCGCCGTGGGCATACCAGATAACAGCGCCCTTGGAGCGACCAGCGAAGTACAGGTGACATCAGCACCGGGCGGCCGCATGGTACTTGTCAGCGTGAACATTACTCACCCCTACATTGGTGACTTAGTTGTAAAAATAATCGCTGCGGACGGCACCACGGCGACCCTGCACCAACGGGCCGGGGGCAGCGCGAAGAACTTATTGAAAAGTTACGAGGTCACTTCAAGTTTAGGAAAAGTCAAAGTGGCCGGGGCGTACAAATTACTCGTACAAGATTTAGCCGGCCGCGATGTAGGCGTGTTAGTTAGTTGGAAAGTTGATTTTAAATAATGTTTTAAATGATTTGATAGGAAGCGTTCTAAAATAAGCTTCCTATCTAAAAAGAAAGGCCCTTTCGTGCTGATTCAGGCGTCGGATACGCGCTTCGCACAGCTTAAGCCAACAAACGACCCGCCCTGATTCCAATATTGCAAACTCTCTGTCTCCATGAACTACATAAAGATACAGAAATTCATTGAAAATACAAAGTTCACCTATTGGGTGAACTTTGTTGATTTATACACCTTTCAGGTGTATAAATGATTAAGCACGTTGAAATCGCGCGATTTGCGGAAAAACAGCTTCTAAGAATGCCTCGGCATATTATAGAAAACTTAGCCGCTTGGATTCATGACATCGAAGAAAGAGGGCTCGAGGAAGTTAGAAAAACTTTGGGCTATCATGATGAACCTCTTAGCGGACATCGAAAGGGTCAAAGATCCGTTCGATTGAGTCGCGCATACCGGGCTATTTACGTGATCTTAAAGGGTGAGAAAATTCATTTCATTTGTATTAAAGAGGTTTCTAAACATGATTACTAAGAACAAAAGCAAATCAATAAAGTTTTTAGAAAAGGCCGCTGGGCGAACTCTCACTTTAAACGCACTATTAGAATCGCTTAGACTTAGCGAAGAATTGTCGCAGTCCGACTTTTCAAAAAAACTAAAGATCTCTTCATCTCACCTTTGCGATATTGAAAAGGGAAGAAAAGTCATTAGTCCTGAGCGCGCAGCAAAGTTTGCAGCGATTTTAAAAAGGTCGCCTGAACAATTTGTGAAATTATGCTTGCAAGACATGCTAGACAACTTAGGGCTTAAAATGAAAATCACTGTTTCTGCAGGTTAAAAAAACTACCGGGCGACTGGATCGTCGTCTTGGTCTTCGCTTTGAAAAACTTCGCTCAGCCAGCTACGGCCTTGAAGGCCCACGCTCGCCGGGTTTAATTCGAACGACACCACGCTCTTATAGGTTGGATCAAAATGAATATCGGAAGGCTGAACATCTACGTCGTTTAGTAAATTTAGAAACTCGGCTCTTTCTTCTTCTAACGATACTGCGCGTTTTTGATTGAAGGCGACTTCAACGCCCATGCAATAGTTAAGTAAACGAGAATCGTTTTTTAATTCAGGTTTAAATACGATTAAATTATTTAATCCTAAATAGAAATAGCCTCGGTCCATCAAGGCTTCTAAGTCTGTTTTATGCTCTTGAAGTTCACCTAAGGCCGTATACAACTTTGCGTAAAAGCCTGCCTTATCAACAAAAGACTCGTCGCCATTTTCTGTTGCTGAGTCTGTTTCGCGAATCAATTGGCTTAGCTTCGGCAACTGCAGCATATATCTTAAGAATGGCTTCATCGCTTGAATGCGAGGATCTTTAGTATCAGCAAAAAAACTATCATTAAAAACTTGATCGATATCGTCTGATTCTTTGTACGATTTGGCGCGGGCTCCGCCTAAATAAGCGCAAACGTTACTGACGGGCGCCGAGGGGTCCATGAGGTCTTTCCGGATGGCTTCTTTTTCTGCAGCCAGGCGCACGGGGTCTTCTTCATCTTCGAAGCCAGGCACCGTTGAATCGCCGCTAACAGGCAACGCCGCTGTACTGACGGCTGGTGATATCGGCGCAGTGGTATTTGCCTTTGTTTTTTTTGCGATAGCCTGACCGATCGCTGCGACCGATGGCAACTTAATAAAAATCGCCACGGCGATCACGACCACCACAACGCCTAAACTGAGTAAACTAATCAGGGTAATTTTTAGAAAGCGTTTCACCGTAATCGCCCCGCTTGTTTTAATAAAAAACTATTTCTTTTTAAGCATATCAGCAAGGCCACCCATGCTGTTTGAAAAACCTGACTTTGCGCTAGTAACAGCTTTCCAGGCTTGATCGTCAACTTCAGTGGGTAATCCCAATGAAATTTTCTTTTGGTCGAAAAGAATTTCATCGATTTGAACTTGAATCACATCACCGCGCTTTTTATTTTCGTAAGATTGCGCTTCGGTCGAATCGCGCCATTTAGCACGCGGTAATAAACCGGTTACGCCCGGGCCGATATTCACGAATAAACCGTAAACTTCTTTTTTCTCGACCGTTCCTTTATGAGCTGTGCCTACCGGAAAATTCATCGGCACTTTTTGCCAAGGGTCACCTTCGCCGCCCGCTTGCTTAATCGATAGCGATACCTTTAATCGTCCGTCAATTTCTTCGGCCTTAATTAATTTAACCGATACGGCTTGGCCCACGCTAACGGCTTCACTTGGGTCTTGTAAACGCGACCAACCAATTTCAGATATATGCACTAAGCCTTCGACGCCGCTATCTAGGGTAACAAAAGCGCCAAATTTTTCTAAACGGGAAATTGTGCCATTTAAGATTTCGCCAGGTTGCACTTTATCTAAAAAGAAACCTTCATTTTCAGTTTTCTGCGCGTCTAATAATTTACGCCGAGAAACGACGATGTTACGCCCTTTTGGATCAAACTTCGTAACGATGAAATCAAATTTCTTTTCAATATAAGCTTGGTGATCGGTTACACGATAATCCATTTGGCTAACCGGGCAAAACGCAATCTTACCCTGAATGTTCACACGAAAGCCGCCGTTAACTACTTCCGTGACACGACCTTCAACCGGAAGCTCCATATCGTAGGCGTCTTCTAAAGAATCTAAATCGCTTGATGATTTTTTAGAACCAGCGCGCACAACACGTACTTCGCCGCCTTTTGTGCTAACGACGACCACGTCAATACGATCGCCTACTTTGTATTTTAATTCTTTATTTTCGTCTAAAAGTTCTTGAGTTAAAATCATCGCATCTTGCGGCGTTGAAGTTCCGACGAAAGATTCTTCTTTGCCGATTGATAGTAATTCACCGGCAAATTTATCGCCGTTAGAAAGTTTACGGCCCACGTTACCTAATGACTGTTCAAATAATGAAGCAAAATCACTTTGGTTTTTTGGGTTAAGATCGTCACCGAAGGCATCAAGTTTTGACATAAAATCCTCATTGTAGGCTTGAAGTTTAAGAGACCTACAAGCTTACCGGATTTTAGACTTTTAGCAATCAGTCCTTAAGTAATGATTCTATAGGCAAGATCTAAGACTTTTTCTGACGGTTTTTTACCGATAGCGTTAGTTCAAAAGTGGCTACTTTTTCAGTCATACTAACGGATGGCACGATCGCGTAGGCCGTCATCGTGCGGTTAATTCTTTCTGTCGAGGTTTTTGCCTCGTTAATCTGATCAATCACGACCTGGGCCTGGTCGCATATAAAATGAACATCGCCTTCGGCTCGTTTCAAAAATTCAGCCTTGTAATCTTTAAATAGAAAATCAATACGGGCGCCCGACTCTTTGATTTGCTTGACCGCTAACATCGCAATGCAGAGCTCTGATCCGATGGCTAAGGCACCAAAATACATCGCGCCTAAGTGATTTTTTGTGCGAAAGCCTAATGGTACTTTTAAAACCGTACGCTCGTTCGATGCTTCGATCACACGCGGGCTACAAAACCCAATCAACGGAATTTTTGACCAAGCATACAAAGATAAAAATAAGTTTTCTTTAAATTTTTTAAAATTGCTCATGCAATAAGTCTAGCTTTAGTTTTTCGAAGCAGGCAAACTTAATATGAGATACCATCGGAGTTTGATATATGAAAATTGAAACATCGTTCACGAAAATGATGAATATCCAGTACCCCATCATCGGCGCCCCGATGTTCTTAGTATCGAACACCGATGTTGTGGTCGCCATCAGCGAAGCCGGCGGGATCGGAACCTTTCCTTCGCTGAACTACCGCCCGCAAGAAAAGTTTGCAGAGGCTTTGAAAGAAATTAAGTCTCGCACCAAAAAACCAATCGGAATAAATATTATCGTTAATAAAAGTAATACACGCGCCAATGCTGATTTAAAAACCGCGCTTGATCATGGGGTTGAATTATTTATCACCTCGCTAGGTACACCGAAAGACGTGATCATCGACGCGCATAAAAACGGTGCCAAGGTTGTTTGCGACGTCGTCAACTTAGAGCATGCAAAAAAAGTTCAAGATCTGGGTGCTGACGGAGTCATCGCGGTGGGCGCCGGAGCCGGCGGGCACGCGGGCCCTATTTCGCCCATCGTTTTAGTCAGCTGGTTGCAAAAAAAATTAGATATTCCGGTGATTGCCGCAGGCGGAATTGCCAACGGTGCGACGATGGCTTCAATGTTAACTTTAGGAGCCTCAGCCGTCAGTATCGGTACTCGCTTTATCGCTTCGAAAGAAGCAACGATTGATCAGGCCTACAAAGATGCGGTCGTAAACTCGTCGCCCGAGGATATTGTAATGACCACGCAACTTTCTGGAACACCTGCAGCCGTGATTCGAACGCCTTACATCGACCGCATTGGTCTAGACTTACCTTGGTATTTAAAAGCTTTAAAAAATCAAAAGCTAACAAAAAAATACGTTGTTCCGTTGATTCACTTTTTAGGATCTAAAGCGCTGGAAGAAGCGGCCAATGGCGCGACTTGGAAAACGGTGTGGAGCGCCGGACAGTCGGTTGGTCTGATCGAAGAAATTTTATCTTGTGACGAAATTATGAAACAGCTCGTGCGTGAATTCGACGATTGCATGAAACACGCGCCCCAACTGCGATAAATGAAAAGCTATCACGTTTATCATATATTGGTAAAAGCGCAGTACGAGGCCGAAGATCTTTTAAAAAAACTAAAAGAAGGTGCCGACTTTTCTGAGCTGGCGAAAAAATTTTCAACTTGCACTTCTGCCGCGCGCGGAGGCGATCTAGGAACTTTGCGCGGCGGCCAAGCCGACGAAGACTTTGAAGAGGCCGCGTTAAAACTAAAGTTTAACGAAATTTCTTCTAAACCCGTCCGCACTAAATTTGGTTATCATCTACTTAAGCGAATTTCCTAAGTAGATTTCGCTTTTGCGCTACCAGATCTGAATTCGTTCAACTTCTGGTAGTGTCATTTTATCGCCTGATTTACACGAAAACGCTTCGGCAAAAGCTTTTTGATGTTTCACTTGCTCATTGATGCGCGCCCAACCTAAAGCATGGGGATCGGTTTTAAGTTGTTGTTCTTCAGCTTTGGGGCGCGTCACATTACACCACGCCCGAGCGTAAGCGACGAATAATTTTTGCTTTTCGGCGACGCTACCCTCACCCGTTGGAAACGCGGCTCGGTACGCAAACGTTAAACCGACCAGGTCACCAATATTTTCGCCTAAAGTTAGTTCTCCGTTGTGGCCGGCTTTATTAAACTGATCGATCATTTTACGACCCCGTTTAGAAAATTCAGCCAAGTCTTTCATCGTCATCCATTGATTTAACTTACCAACCTCGTCGTACTTAGCGCCTTGGTCATCAATTCCGTGACCAAGTTCATGACCGATGACGGCGCCCACGGCACCAAGATTTTCAATGATATCGCCATCAGAATTAAAAAACGGATATTGTAAAATCCCCATCGGCATAACAAATTTATTCACCGACGCATCATAATAAGCATTAACAGTTAAAGGACCCATGCCCCAAGCCTCAAAATTAACTTCCGTTTTCAAATCAGTAATACTTTTTTGATACCCGCGAAGCATCGACATTTTTGCGTTGTCTAATTTATTTCGGTTCGAAAATTTTTTAACCGGCAAAAAATCCCATTCTTTATCGTTACGGGGCTTTACTAAAAACAATTTCGCTTTTTCCATTTTTAAAATGGCTTTAGCTTTGGTCTCTGGCATCAGCCAGGTATTTTCTTTTAATCCGTTGATGATGCTAGCGCGTATTTTAACCGCAACTTCTTGAAACTTCTGCTCTGGAAAATTTGGAAATAATTTAGCAATTAGAATCTGATCAAGCTCTTTCGGGAATGTTCCCATAACTGAACGTGTACAACGCTCGTCACGCTTTGATCGGGTGATGGCTCCACCTAAATATTTATTACGGAATGCAAACTGTTTTTGGTAATACTCAGGGTTACTGTCATCTAAAATACCTTCTCCGACCGAATACAAAAATAGATCTTTGATCACTTCTAAATTTTCAGGTTTCATTTTCTCATTTAAAAAAGCTAAGCTCTCGGGAATTGCGTTAAATACAAAAGCCGTTTCTGGCGCCTGGGCTGAAATTTTTACGAAAGGTATATGAGGATACTTCGCTAAAAACTGGCTTTGCGTTTCTTGGCGTTTTTCTGACCAGCGCTGACGCTGAACCGCCGGAATCGGATAGATTTTTACAAAATCTTTTTCGAAAGCAATCACGCGGTCCGCTTTTTTAGCCAATTCTTCCATTGATAAACTAGGATAAATAATTTTAAAAAAATTTATAACCAATAGACGATAATCGGCCATAAGCTCTTTATTTTCGTAGTAACTGTGCTCGGGTAAATTTCTGATATCGCTGATAAAAATAATATCGTTTATTTTTGGATTTTCTTGGTTACTGTTTGCACCAAACCCAAAGTAAGAAGCTTTACCCTGCTGGATGCTCTCTATTTGATAATTCATAAACTGCGCGGGGGTCGTTAACTGGCTAACCTCTTTAACAAATTGTTTTAAGTAAAGTGCCTCTTGCTGTTTACCTGCGGTTTCGTTCATGCAGGCTTGATAGTAATCTTTAACTTGCTGGGCTCGCGAAGAAAGCTTTTTCTCAGAGTTGATGTTGGCGAAAAATTTTTTCTTCGCCTCAAGGATGCGTTCTGAAGAGTCATTGAAAGCAAACGAATGGCGACTGCGATCATCACGTAGTTTAAACGCAGACTCTGCTTCGTCGCAAACATACTTATGAAAATTATCACATGGTTTAAATTGAGCACTCAGTGGAAATTCACGCTTAGCCGGAATTTCAGAGCTGGGTGCTATACGATTTGCCGTCGAAGAGACTTCATTAGCGGCAAAGGAAGCGGAACAGATTATTACGAGCAAAGAAACAAATAGACGAGTGAATAAATTTTTTTTCATATGTACGTATTTAAATACGTACATATAGATGTCGGCAACTAAAGACCGTTTACGTAGTGAATCAAATCTGGAACGCGTCCTAGGTTTAGCTTCGCTTCGCGGATTACACGGATTGCATCTGCTTGCTTCATGCGACCGGAAACCATTTTTTCGCTTAATAGCGATTCTAAAGGATCAGTTATTGCGTACACACTTTTGTGTTGTGGCCAAAGATTTTCTTTTTCGTTAGCGCCACCAATGCTTAGCGGGATGAAGTGGTCGATTTTAAAGTCGACACGCTTCATTGAGCGGATGCTGTAACCAAATTGCTCATCGTACATTTTAATTAATTCATTTTTTAATTGAGTTGAAACATTTCGCTCACAGTAGTCGATTCGTTCAGCGTAACGTTTTTGATCTGGATGCGTGCAAAGAGCACCTGGAGTTGTTTGTGGGTTTGGACCCATCGGGAATTTATCTCCCGCGAAAGAAAAAAGACCGACGAAAAGAACTGCTGCAAAAACGAAAGAACTAACTGCTTTCATCATTTACTCCATTTAGACAGGCATTTACGGGGCCTGGTAGAAACGCGAGACCATATCACTCGCTTATAACTGGGAAACTGCTTATTCGTGGCCGCAGAAAACCGCGATTTCAGCTAAGTTTCAACCAAATTAAAGCTTTGACGCAACTAGAGGTCTTCGATGACAGCAGTACGGTTTTTCGCATCATTCGGCAGACAAAGCAGGGTTCGCGCCGGTAGAGATTTACCCAACTTTAAAAACTTCGATAGCAGGTGTGGATTGTGCAGCTTAAGAGTGGCTTTATCCTCTTTAAACATCGCTAAAAGCTGCTCGTAGCGTAGAGGCTTAGTTATCCGCACCTCATGAAGAATCAGCTCGTTTCGCTTGAGAATGGGCTCTGGAAAGTAAAGGTTCGCATTCGCTTCAACGTGCAGCGCCGCTAGAAAGGTCGCGTAAAAATTTCGCGATGCAAACCCAAAACTTTTACGAGCTTTGACGTTGTCAGCTAAATAGCCTATGTCGCGCACTTTGTATTTTTGCACGATTTTTTTAAGGCTGCCGACTCCATGGTTGTACCCGGTCACGGCCAGGGGCCATGACTTTAAAATTTGGTAATTCTCTTTTAAAATTTCAGCCGCTAACTGAGTCGAATACATGGGGTGATTACGTTTATCATAACTAATGTTAATAAATTTAAATTTGCGCGCGAGTCTGGGCATAATTTGCCACAATCCGCTGGCACCTACTTTTGAACCCGCTTCAATATTAAACGAGCTTTCAACGAAAACCATACGAGTTAATTCTAAAGGAAGCTTTTTATCGCGAAAAATTTTTTCCATCATCGGCAAATAAAGACCCGAAAGTTCAATCGCTTTTAGCATACGATCTTTTAGGCCCATCTGTAGACGAATCTTTTTTAGATCCTTTATTTTATGCTGAGCCGCGATTTTCTTACGCGCTTTTTTAATTAAAAGTTCTGCCTGAAGCTCTTTACGAATGTTCGACCACTCGGGGTGAACGAAAACTTCACTTAAATCAATTTCGCCCAGAATTTTTTGCGTATCACCCGCGACGTGAAAAACACCTTGCTGCGTCGTATACTTCGTATAGATGCGAATCCAAAAATCAACGTCGGGTTTTAGCGATTTGGGTACATCAAAAGTACCTTTGTAGTAACCAATGGCCTTGTATTCTCCGTAAACGGGCGGCGTCCAAGAGTATAGATTTTGTTCAGTGCTTGAAACGTTGTTACCGTCGGGCGCACTGCTGGGCCCGCGGTGAATCACTCGCTTGATATCAAAATCTTGCGGCCCCATTTGAGCAAAAATAGAGTTTGCGCCAAACAAAGAAAACATTAAAAAAGCAGCGAAAATTCTCATGCTTTTTTATCGGTGTTTTAACAATGAAAATGAACGCTTGATAAAATAATTCTAGGATCAAATTGACCGACCTAGGTCCTAGAAATTCTTTTTATGTTTTATAACTCGATTGGTTAGGCGCCTAATAGGTGGAGGGAGACCTTCTTATGAAACATTTCGTCTATACCGTTTTATTGACTTTGACCTGCGCATTAACGGCCCCTAGTTTTGCGAATGCGGCGTCTTTTTTTGAGCCGTTTCTCGGTTACCGTTCTGAGAACATAAAATTAACAGATCGCTTAAATAATCAATCACAACTAAAAATGGCAAACCCTAGCTACGGCCTAAAATTAGGCTTTCGAAGTATGATGGGCGTTGACCTAAATTTGGCAGGCGAATATTCAAGCGGAAAATCTGAGTGGGGCCCAAACACTGAAAAAGTTGGATTCAAACATTCTACGGCTGCCGTGCAGCTAGGAATCAATGCCCTGGGCGCGATGAAAATTTATCTGGGTTACGCTTTTTTAAACACGCTTGAAGTTGATAAAGGTCTACTTAATAACGACATTAGTTTAAAAGGTCCCGCCTACCAGGCCGGAGTTCAGTTCGGTTTATTTTCGCTGGTTTCAATCGGTGCCCAGTATAATTTGAATCAGTTTAAAAACGTCAGCGGAACTGGCTATACCGCAGGTGAAAAAATTGAAACTTACTTTAATAAGATTGATGCCGAAGACTATTCGGTTAACTTATCGATTTCATTTTAAACGCAACCAACATCTAAAATAAAAAAGGAGTTCTTTCGAACTCCTTTTTTATTGAACTTTAACTTCAACTTTTAATTTATCAGCTCAGTGCTAAATAATTATTTACCAAGCAAATTACTGCTGCAGTAAAGCCGCTTCAACCGCTTTGTTTGCTTGCACGATCCCCGCCCCAAATTGATTTGTATCATTTGGAGTTTGGGCCGCAGCCGTTGCCGCTAAGATCATACGAACTTGCGCCGGCGTTAAATTCTTGTTCGCAGAGCGCATCAAAGCAACGACACCCGATACGTGCGGAGCCGCCATTGAAGTGCCATCAAAAGCCGCGTAGTCAGAAGGCGTTGTCGCCAAGCTTGCGGTCACACCTTCAGTTGTTTTTAGGGCTTCAATTAAAGCTGCTGCTTCAATCTGTTCAATCATAACAACTGGGATCTTAACCAAAGCTCCTTCGGATACTGCACCTTGCATAAGGCCTTCTGCATTGTTGTATAAGATGACGCCCGCTGCTTTAGCGGCAACTGCGTTTTCTACCTTCGCGGAGAAATAAATTTCTCCGCGCGAAATCAGCGCAAATTTACCTTCAACATTCACTTTAGCAAAGTCTTCAGGTTTACCTACACCCGGAACCACAACGATCGAGTTAACGATCGGAGCTGTAAACATTTCTGTTCCAGAAAAGGCCGAGCTTTTTACTCTTTTTGTTACGCCGGCGATCGTCAATTGAACGACCGATTCACGACCTGAACCCTGTGGTACAGTTGAAACAACCGCAGAACCCGGAGCCGTTACATCGAGCTCTGGTCCCCACTGTGAAAAGCTTGAACGCAACAATTTAGAATCAACCGCACCTACGGCAACTGCCGTAGGTAAAGCCGCTGGGTAACCAACGCCGCACATAACGGGATTAAAGATATTTGAGTTTTTACAAGCCCCTGAATTTTTATCATAAGAGTAAGTTGGTTCGCCGGCGCTGTTGCCCGAAGCCGCTACAACGACGATACCCGCTGCTTCAGCGTTAGCAACCGCTTGAGCTTGAGACGCTGAATTGAACGGACCACCTAATGACATAGATACGACGTCTACTTTTTCACTAACAGCCCAGTCAAGACCTTCAACGATCGCGATGCTGCTACACCCTTGCATTCCGCAAACGCGACCCATCAAAAGCTTCGCTTTCGGTGCCACACCTGTGAAGCCGTTTACTTCGTTGTAAGCACCTAAAATTGTGCCCGAACAGTGAGTACCATGGCCTTCGCTATCAGCGTAGTCTGCATCGATAACATCGCCATTATCATCAGCCGTAAAGTTTCTACCTTTTTCAAAGTTAGCCTTAATCGACGGATGATTTGCATCAATACCTGTATCTAAAACCATAACTCTTGAATGAGCCCCAGCCGCAGAACCAGCCCAAGCATCGCCGGCGTTAACGGCTAAAATACCCCACGGAGTGGCGTCACCTTGCTTAAAGACAGGAGTGATCTCAGGTTGAATAACTCCATTACCTGGCAACGCAGGAAGCGCTGCAGAGATCTTGTGATTAATACGCGAAACTTTGAAGCCATTGATTGGCTTCGGAACCGGAGTGAAATATTCAGCTTCAACAACCGCTACTTCAGGATGATTTTTCAAACGATTTACGAAAGATTGATCTTTGGTTTTTAAAACCATTGAACGAACGTTCTTCAGACTTTTTTGCATATTTGCTGCCTGAGCGCCGCTTTCGGTATGGAAGTATGTCTCCATAGCCTTTTGACCCTGTTGGCTTTTAAATACCACTAGGTAGCGATCCTTAGCTTGAACAAAACTAGCTGAAACCAATAATCCTATTATAAGTGCTAATTTCATAATCCCCTCTTTCCGTAGGTTTTTTTAACATAAAGTTGCTGCAAGAAAAATTTGAACCCAAAATGGAACTTTTATCAAAATTATTTTTCGATGAAATTACAGGGGCTTAGCGAATTTATAAAAAGTGAAATGATCTGTTATTCGCGAAGGTTCCAAATTGGAACCCCTACTCAAAAATACGCACAAATGAAGTTAAGAAATAGTAAAAGCTCATTAAGTGCAGTTCATCGGATAGTGCTAAAACTTATTTTATTAGCAGTTTATTTTTAAAATTGCGCTGAATCGCGTCATGAAACACTGAGTTTACTTAAAGTCCCGCGCCATCACGGTCTTACGACCGTCAGCTCGGGCATGAGCAATCGCTTTTTCGCATTCAAGGCGAATTCTATCCGATAAAATTTGATTCACATCTTCAGATGTATTCATCTCGCTGATGTCTTTAATATATTGCTTCATTTTAGATACAACGACCAAAACTTCGTTGCTCATGCTTGATTTACCTACAGCGGCTGAAACAGACGGAGCCGAATTTGCTGAAACGATGATTCTTTTTGGAGCCCCTTCTGCCGCTTGTGCGCCGCTAGCCGGCGATTTTTTTTCGATGGCCCCAGCGTCGCGGTGCTTAGCTCCGGGCAGATGAACTTCCCAGCAGGGAACGCTACAGAAGACATAGCCGGTTCGCTGACCTGTGCAGGTAGAAACGCTGCACTCGTAATATTTCGTATTAAATAAGATATCTTTTTTGCATGAACTGCATTTACGCCAAGAAGAAGAGCTACCAAAACTTTGATTCGAACTCTGAATTGTATTCATATTAAATATGATACGCTTTCGAAAATAGAAAAAGCCACGGAAATAAATCTCCGCGGCCTTTAAATAAGACTTTTAGAATAAAGAACTTAACCTAATTAACGAAGTGCGGTTTTTTTGCCAGCAACCATTCGGTAAATAAATAGAACGATCACCGCGCCGACCACAGCCATCAAAAATCCCGCGGGCTCACCTTGCGCATACATTCCGGTCTGAACGCCAATCCATGAACCCAACCAAGCACCAACGATACCTAATAATGCCGTTAAGATGAAACCCATTGGGTCACGACCCGGCATTAAAAAACGCGCCACAAGACCAATCACTAAACCAATAAAAATTGTTGCTAAAACTCCCATAAATCCTCCTGTTGATTTTGTTTAAGCAAAACCTTAGCCACACAAAAAGTGCTCATCATCGTAAACTGGCTTGCTACACGAAAATCTAATGTAGCAAATTTCCCTAGCTGGGTTGGTCATTTTTGATCATGTTTAATCTGGGCCGCTCTATTTACTTGTCTAAAAACCGGGATTTAGCGAAACTGGTATTTGCAAAACCAATTGAAAAATGACAGCTAACGAGGAATCTATGAGCCAACCAAATAACCCGAAAGCACCTATCGAAGGCGCTAACTTTTTGAAACAAATTATCGAAAA
Organism: Bdellovibrio sp.; assembly: GCA_031428275.1. Classification (GTDB taxonomy): domain Bacteria; phylum Bdellovibrionota; class Bdellovibrionia; order Bdellovibrionales; family Bdellovibrionaceae; genus Pseudobdellovibrio. Next base: position 6,139 of record JANPPC010000029.1, on the reverse strand, counting down.
AGATATCGAAACCAAAAAGATTCAGGGTCAGGTCGTCACGCGCTTCCCCCCCGAGCCTAACGGGTATCTGCACTTAGGCCATGCAAAATCAATCTGTCTGAACTTTGGTTTAGCCAAAGATTACAACGGCCGTTGCCATTTGCGCTTTGATGATACGAACCCAACAACCGAAGAAGTTGAATACGTCGAATCAATTAAGAACGATGTTAAATGGTTAGGCTTTGATTGGAATGAGCATCTGTATTTTGCTTCAGATTACTTTCAACAACTTTACGACTGGGCTGAATTACTGATCAAAGAAAATAAGGCTTTCGTTTGCAGCTTAAACGAAGAAGAAACCCGCAAATACCGCGGAGATTTCACCACGCCAGGCACCGATAGCCCCTACCGCACGCGCTCAATTGAAGAAAACTTAGATTTATTTCGCCGCATGAAAGCCGGCGAATTCGCTGACGGAACCCACGTGCTTCGCGCGAAAATTGATATGAAATCGCCGAACATGAATATGCGTGACCCGTTGTTATATCGTATTCGTAAGGCGCATCATCACCGCACCGGAGACGCTTGGAATATTTATCCGATGTATGATTATGCTCACCCCTTGTCTGATGCGATCGAAAAAGTTACGCACTCGATTTGTACTTTGGAATTTCAAGATCACCGCCCGTTCTATGACTGGTGTATTGAAAATTTACCAACACCGGGCCATCCCCATCAGTATGAATTCGCACGCATGAATATGACTTTTTTAGTCATGAGTAAGCGTAAACTTTTACAATTAGTAAAAGAGAATTTAGTGAATGGCTGGGACGATCCACGTATGCCGACTATTTCAGGAATTCGCCGCCGTGGTTATAGTCCTGAATCAATTCATTTATTTGCTAAGCGCATCGGAGTCGCTAAGGCTGAAAGTTTAATTGATTTTGAAATTTTAGAAAGCTGCGTGCGCGATCACTTAGATGAAGTTGCACACCGTGCGATGGCGGTTTTAAATCCGATCAAGGTTGTAATTACAAATTTAGCTGACGGCCATAAAGAAGAAGTTCACACAGCTGTGCATCCTAAAAAGCCCGAGCTCGGCAAACGCGCGCTGACTTTTTCAAAAGAAGTTTACATTGATGCGTCTGATTTTATGGAAAACCCTCCTCCTGATTTTTTTCGCTTGGGCCCCGGTAAAGAAGTTCGGCTTCGTAATGCGTACGTGATTAAGTGTAACGAAGTGGTTAAAGATGCCACTGGTAAAGTAACTGAACTTCACTGCACCTATGATGTGGCAACCCTTGGCGGTAAGCCCACGGTTGACGGTCGCAAGGTCAAAGGCATTGTGCACTGGGTTTCTGCGGTTGATAACGTCAACGTCGAGGTTCGTCTGTACGGACGACTATTTACAGTGGCCGATCCAGAAAATACGCCCGAAGGAAAAGACTTTAAATCGAATTTAAACCCTGATTCGTTACGCATCATAAAAAATGCAAAAGTTGAAAAAGGAATTCTAACCGCTACGCCCGAACTTCGTTATCAGTTCGAGCGCGTCGGTTACTTTTGTTTAGATAAAGACTCTAAGCCCGGCGCTCTGGTTTTCAACCAAACGGTTGAATTATCGACGGGGCATTAATACGGCACGACTAAAATTCGATTCGCCGCGGGCTGTGTTACTAATAGCCCGTAAGGCGAAAATGATATTTGCAAATTGCCGCTCATATTGTTGCTATCAAAATTGTAAGAATAATTTGTAGCGACTCCGCTTAGTTTTTTCCAGCGGTGCACATTACCGTTAATTGTTGAAAAATAGTAATTTCCGCTGCCAAAACCAGCTGTTTCGCTAGAAGAATCATAAAGCATTTCAACAATACTTGCTGCGAACGTACCGCCCGCGGCCTCGGCTAAATTATACAGATCATAAATTTTTGGCGAAGCCGATTCAGAAACAATACTAATTCTTCGAATCAAGCCGTTATCAACAATAAGCAAATCACCGATGTAGGGACCAGCTTGAACTTCTGCTATCGCAGAAATAACAGAAAGGTTTGCACCAACAGCAAATGTACCTGAATTTGCGACATTGTAGCCCGGGGCTGCACCGACGACGCCGGCTACATATTTGTAAGTTGTTCCGTCCGAGACAAGAATAAGTTGGCTAGCAGAATCAGCTGCATTGTATGCAGAGAAGTAAAGCTTACCGTTTGTATGCAAGTAACTTGTTGATAGCGTACCCGCCGCGGCTCCGCCGAAGTAATCATTTTGCGCATTAAAGTTTGTATTATCCGCCGGTGGAAAGGAAGCGGCTGGCGTGGCTCCGCTACACACACTCGTTCCTTTAATCATTGTAACGGGCGAACTTCCGCCTGTTGCTGACGAAACAGCAACTTTTTGAACCGCTTTCGTCGAACAAGACGCTAGGCTGTATGCAGCCGATGCACTTAAATCCATTTTAGTATTGTTGCTATTACCGGGTATGGTGCCGTAAACAGTTGAAGTTGTCGGCGGCGAACTTGTAAAATCGATTAAACGAAAATGGTCACCAAAAGCTGTGAAAAGCTTATTAGAAGATGCTTGGTAGCGAATTCCGCGCACCCCCGCTAAAACGACCCCAGAAAGTGACGCTGTTCCGTTTCCAAAAACACTGCTCGGCTGCCCACCAATCGTGGTCGTTGCTAAAGTCAGTGCCGTGCTTGAATTTGTAGGTGAAGCCACATAGATTTGATCAGCAAAAGCGGCTACGAGCTGATTTTTATTAAAACCAACAACAACATCACCAACTGTACTATTGTTTTCGTAAGGTACGCGGTAAGCGGCTAATACTTTTTCATTTGCAACATCGATTGAATTTACATAAGGCCCTGCCGGATAAAGCGGTCTGTTTTTACAGTAAACATGCGATGAATCAAAGTCGCTGACTGAACACATTGCATACGGCTGAAGACCTTCATTGCCACCCATCGCATTATTAGAACCAACAGTATAAACGCCGGTTACTATATCACCATCAAAACGAATCGACTGAGTCTGCAACCAACCGCCCAGCCAAATTTTTGAAGCATCTGCATTCGTAAAAAACCTTGGTTCGTTATTATTCACGCTACCCGAAAGACTACTCGCACCAGGAACAAAATTGATTTTATTTTTATCGTTAGCCATATCCCAAGAACCGTTACCAATTATATTGATCGAGCTTTGGTTCTGACTGCCAACAAAAACACGCTTTAAATAACCACTGGCGCGGTAGATTAAATATCGATTTTTTGTAATAAACGTGTCGCAATTAAACCCACTATCAAAACAAGCACCAGGCAAAGTAACCCAGTCTGTAATCATGCCCGTACCAACATCAAGTGCAAATACCTTCGGGCTTGCCGTGCATGTTTGACCGATTAGTAACTTAGTCAGCGTGGTATCTGACCAACCTAAAATTTGTGGCGAATTCATTAATATAGCTGATGCGTTCGATCCATCAGAAATGGTACATCCTGTCGTATACGGATCGCCCGCGAATCGAGTCACTAGACCGGTTTGGTTATCTATTTTCATAATGGCAGCGCCTTTTTGAAAATAGATATTTCCGTTGCTATCACCCATCGGACGGCTTGCAGACCCACTGACGTCAGTGACTAACGCATTCGCATTTTCGATGGGTCTTACACCACCAACAAAAACTTTCCAGCCACTTGAGTTAAAAACGGCTGATAAGGTTCGAACGGATACTCCACTTGCCGATTGGCAGTACACGGCCACTTGTAAGGGGCCGGTGATACCCGATGGAAAGGTCCAATTGTATGTTGTGTCTTGGCCCGATGTGGCTGACAGATTAGATGAAATATTTGTAACCGTACGTCCTGAATCACTGGTATAACCCACCGAAATAGGCGTGCCCGAAAGACCATTCGGCCCCGTGCAATTCCATGTGATCGGAATATTTTGTCCGGATGAATAATTTGTATTTCCGTCGGGAAAATTAACAATAAGCACGGGCGGGTTACCGAAGTCTAAAGAAATATTCGCCGCTGCTGATGCACTGACGTTACCCGAAGCATCTTGAACCCATGCATAAGCTACCTTTGCGCCGCTCGTTAATGATAATGTAAAATTTGATGATGCATTGTATGTGATCCAACCGTTATCTGCGTAAACGCTATTCTCACTAAAGCGCATTTTTGCAACGCCTGAAATATTATCAGCCGTCGTTAGTGAAGTGGCCACATTCGGCATTGCCGTGGTCGTATTGCCACCAGCCAGTTGAAAAGCACTGATCGTCGGTGCTGTACTGTCAATGATAAAAGTACCGGACTGGGTACTGGTCACATTACCTGCGGCATCGGTTACAGAAACGCGCACACGGGCCGTTGAGATATCTAAATTCGGCACACTGAACGCACTTTGTGTGTAAGACGTATTTGTATTCAGCCCTGGCGTTGCAGCTTTCGTGCCGGCACCAACCCAAGTGGTGCCGTTATATAATTCAACCGTAAAGTTAGTGCTAGTTGCAACGTTAGCTTCGCTTAATGACCAGCTCACGTTACCGTAAGCGCCATTTCCGCGGATTGCCACAGGCGTGGTGATATTAATAACTGGCATCACCGTATCTTTAATAAAAGTTCTGGCCGTCGAAGCTGTGTTGTTACCGGCTACGTCAGCGTGTGTCGCAGTTAAAGCTAGTGTGCCGTCGGCCGCAGCAGATACATCAATACTGACTGACCAGTTACCGCTGCTGCAAGTCGCTGTCGCCGTTGAGGCACCAGATAACTGAACGCTGCGCGTGTTTTCAGAACAAGTACCACCAACTGTAAAATTTGAAACTTGCGTCGCTGGTATCACCGTTCCGTTCGTGGCAGGCGTCGTGATCGCAATCGTCGGCGGCGTCGTATCTATATTCCAGGCGTAGTTAGAAATTAAACTTTCATTACCGGCGGTATCGATCGCCTTCACGTAAAACGTGTGAGCACCTTGCGCTATTGAACTTGAAGCCTGCGGGCTAGTGCATGTCGCGTAGCTGGCTGCATCTAGTTTACATTCGTAGTGATCCACACTGCCGCCGCCCGTATCACTACCGCTAAATGAAAAATTCGCCGTCGTTAAATTTGTGATCGAGGCTGGCATTGCGGTGATAGATAAAGTTGGTACGTCTAAATCAATCGTCCAGTTGTAGTTCGTTACTGCACTGACGTTTCCGACTGAATCTGATACCCGAATCGCAAACGTATGCGTGCCTGCGGCTAAGCTTGCGTATGATTTAGGGCTTGTACAGGCTGCATAAGAACCGCTGTCGATTGAACATTCAAAACCGGCTAAGCTCGAGCCACCGGTGTCAGCACCGGTAAAAGTAAAATTCGCCGTCTGGCTGTTAACTAAAATATTTGGTTTTGTATTAATTGAAAGTGTTGGCGCAGTTGTATCAATGACCCAGTTGATTGTTTGCACCGTTGAATAATTACCTGCGTTATCTAAAGCCTTAATCTGATAGGTATAACTACCTTGAGTTAAACCTGTTAAATTCACCGGTGATGAACAACTCGCAAAACTTCCGGTATTTAATTTACATTCGTAACCAGAAATCGTTGCACCACCCGAATCAGTGGCAGAAAACGTAAATGCTGCTGAATTTAAATTTGTTTCAACTGCGGGTTGCGTAGCCACGGTTAAAACTGGTAGCGTCGTATCGATGATCCAGTTGTAACTAACTGCCGCACCTCGTGCGTTATTATTATCGATCGATTTGACTTGAAATGTTTGATTACCCTGCACAAGCCCCGTGTAAGTTTTAGGACTTGAACACGACGTATAAGCACTGCCGTTGATCGCGCACTCGTAACCAATGATCGACCCACCGCCCGGCGCATTCGCCGAGAATTGAAAAGTTGCTGACGTGCTGTTCGTTATGCCCGCCGGGTTTGCGTTTATCGAAGCCATCGGTGTGGTTAAATCGATTGTCCATGAATATGTCGTGCTGGCACCCACATTACCGGCCGTATCTGTGGCTTTGACTTCAAAACTGTGTGCGCCCGCGGTTAATGATGAATAACTTTGACCGCTGGTGCAGTTTGCAAAACTACCCGCGTCTAATTTACACTGATAACTTGCTATCGTTCCACCACCGGTATCAGACCCGGCGAAAGAAAAAGTACCTGTGGTTGAATTTGTAATA
>JANPPC010000028.1:0-18757 GCA_031428275.1 Bdellovibrio sp. | reverse complement strand
CCCCTACGGCTTATATAAATCGGCTTGGTGCCATTATAATTTGAAACAAACCGATCAGAGTGTACAGCAGCTATTAGCCGTCGTTCGTCAAAACCCAGCAGGCGATACAGATGCTAAAAAATATAACCTACGCAAAGAGGCTTTGCGTGACTTAACATTATTCGTTGGTGAAACGTTGGCACCGGAACAACTTTTCGGCTTTTTCGAAAAAATTGCCACGGAAGAAGAACTTGGCGAAGCCATGATGGCGCTTTCCGGATTATACGAATCACATTCTCGCTTCAGCGAGATTAATATATTTGTTAAAGAATTTATTAATAAGCACCCGACTAGCCCTCAAGCAGTTAAGTGTTATGCAAAGCTAATCGACGTGAATGAAACTTTGAAATTACGACCGCAAGTTTTATTAAATCTTAAAAAAATGGCAGAATTTTGCCAAGCCCAGATTCACGCTGATTGCAAAACGCAATTTCGCGCGATCAGCCTAGAGATCTCAAAAAAGTGGTGGGACATCTGGCTAAAAAACAAGAAAAACACTGAATTTTCAAAGTTAACTGAGCAAGCTTTCGAAATTTTACTATCTAACGATGATATTACAAAACCAGATTCGAAATCACGCTACGCTTACGCAGAGTTGTTGTTCCAACAAGGTAAGTTCGAACAAGCTAGCAAAAACTACGAAGAAGTCGCTAACCAACCCGGCTTAGACAAGACGTTGGCGCACGATGCTTTATACGGCGCGCTCTATGCGCTTGAAAAGCAATTAGAAATTAAAGATGATTTGGTCGAGGTTGAAAGACAAAGAGCTTTGTCCGAAACCTATGTTAAAAACTTTGAAAATGGCGAGCACGTGGTTTCAATAAAATACAAGCTGGGTTTTATCGCTTACAAACAAAACGATTACGCTTTAGCACTAAAATCTTTACTACCGCTAACAAAAAAATCGAAGTTTGTAGAAATTAAAACGAAATCTGAAGATATTATCTTAGATATCTATAATATTCAAAAAGACTTTAAAGCCATTCAGACTTTCGCAAAAACGGTGGTTAAAGAAGGCGTTACTGAATCGCGCTCAAAAAACTTGGGTAAAATTATCGAAGAATCTGCTTACTCGCAAATTCAAATCGAATCAGAAAAATTACCTGCTTTGAAACGAATTGAACAACTGCGTAGCTTCGCAAAAGAACATCCCGGCTCTAAATTAGGTCAAGATGCTTTCTGGCAGTCGATCTCTTTAGCTTACTCCAACGGTTTTGAACTTATGGGTGCAGAGCTTAGCTTGGCATTCGTTAAGCAATACCCGACTGATAAACGTCGCTTAGACGCAACCAAAGAAGCTGTTAAGGCTTTCATAGATGCGGGTCAGTTAAAACAAGCTATACCGACTTTGCGCGAATTAGCACAGAGCGAGCCAGTCCAGGCCTTTAAACATCTAGAACTTTCTTGCGATTTACAGCGTATCAATGGCCAATTGCCCGAAGCACGTGGGTGCTACAAAGCTCTATTTGAAAAAGCTGATAAGAATAAACGCGTTGATCTTTTAGCAAAGATGATGCGTTCATTTAAAGATTCAAAAAATTCGGCCGAATTAGAATCGATCCAAAATCAAATCTTAAAAGATAACATTGAGCCCTATGCGACAGTTATTTTAATTGATCGGGCTAAAGAGTTTTTAGCCGCAAAAAATTATTCGCAGGCATTTAATATGTCGCTTAAGATTAACGCCCGCCCCGTCGACGCAGACATCCGTGCAGAAGCACGGCTGATTCAAGCGGCCGTGCTCGAAAAAGAATTCGTTTCACAAAGTGTGAAAGCCCGCGAAAACAAGTTTGCAACGGTTCTTTCTTTAAAAACAGAAAAGTTAGACAAAGCTTACACAGCCTATTCAACGACAATTAAAATGTCTAAGTCCGATAAAATTCAAGTTCAAGCCTTACAAGGCATTGACCGTTTGTACGCAAATTTTATTGAATCTCTAACGAACATGCCGGTACCAACTAGCTTGACTCCTGAAGAGCAAAAGGGTTTACGAGTCGAACTAGTTAAAATGACTGAACCATTCAAGCAAAAACAAATCGAGAATTTAAGTTCATTACGTAAAATATCGCAATTATCAACCAGCACGAGCGAGTCCGTCAATTGGGCCGAAGTTAGCGTTGAAAAGACGATCGAACCGCGCATGCAGTTCCCCTCCGCCAAGAACCTGTCTTCATACATACCTTCAAGCTTTGTGGTTAGTGATAGCGGTTTTAATCGCTTGCCCGCTTCTGAAAAGAAGTGTGACGTGCAAAATGTGACTGCAGCAAGCGTTGGCGGCTGCATCCAAACGAAAAAGTTTGATGATGCCGAAAAAATTGCATTCAAGCTAACTGCAACAAAAGAAAATCGCGCGATGGGCCTATACTACTTAAGTTTGTTAGCTGATAAAAAAGAAGAAGCTGATAAATCATTATGGATGATCGAAAAAGCCTTAGCCCTTGATCCAGAGAATTCAGTATTGAATTATCAAAAAGGTAAAGTTTTATATTCTGTCGAAGGTATCAACAGTGCTTTACCATTTTTCGAAAAAGTTTTAGACATGAAGAAATCATCACCCGATTTAGTCGTCATGTCGGCCGTAAAATCATTCTCAGACAGAGACTATATTACAGCGACCGATGAATTCTCTCGATTATCTAACGACGAGCTCTATACTTATGGAATGGGTGTTCTATACGTAGAAGCCGCTGCCCAAAAGGGTGAGACGGACCAGGCTTTAAAAATCGCATCGAGTTTTCTTAATTGGAAGTCAGATTATGTCGATATGTTAATTGAGCAAGCACGTGTTCAAGAACACTTTGCCCTGAACAAAGAAGGAGCAATCTCAAGTTACCAAAAGGCCTTTGCAAAATCAGCTAGCGCTGATCAGAAAGATTGGCTCAAACGAAAAATTGAATTTTTAAAAAATAATAACAATCAGATAACGTCGTACGTAGGTGGGAAATAATGAACTGGTTGAGCTTGAAAGGCGAATATCGCCTTTATATAGGGATGCAAAATGGTGCAAGCAAAGAAAACGACGTTAGCGATTGTATTGTCTTCGATATTCATCGGAATCAATAGTCACGCTAAAACAAGTAAAGTCCGTCAAGTTCAAGAGGTTAATTTCTCGGAAATGAATTTGAAAGGTACCATTCGTAACCCGGATGGAGCGTACCTTGTGCAGAAGAAGGGCCTGAAATTTATGCCACTTCACGATGTACAAAAAGATATGGACCAAAAACTTCGAGAAACTTCACTTTACATCGATTAAGTGAATAAAGTCTTGAGACGCTTGTCAGATAATTGATTTAAATGGATTGAGGAGATACTGAATATGAGAGTTCTAAAGCTCAAACAAACGACGCACGATGGGCGCACAAAAGTGTGGAAGATCGACCATAAGGTCCCTTACCAAACATTTGGTTCATCACGCAAAGCCCACTTGGTATCAATCGATAGTATGAGCACTGCATTTGACTCAGCTTTCGAATACCGCGAAGACGGATGGCATTTTATTTCATTCGACGCGAAGGCTTCGGTTGCTGATCTAGCTATTACAAACGACACGATCGTTGAATTGCACCAATCCAGCATTCAATTTGAAATTATTGAAAAAGAAGAAGAGCTTTTAAATAATTTCAATAAAATCGAGACTAAAGGTAATTTGTCACAACAGATTTACTTAGTGGTTAAAAATAATCGTATTTTAGAATCACAACTTAAAAACCAAGGTGAAACTTTCCGTTATTCAATTCACGGAAAAGCTTACAAATTTAAATTTAAACCAACAACTGATTGGGTTCAAGAAGAGCACGAAGGTTTCATCGTTAAATCGAAGCTGGTGCAAACCGATTCATTAGCGCACTTAGGCAAAATGCCAAAGGGCGAAGTTTTAGATGCACATAGCAAAAAAACTTTGGCTATAACATTGGGAGCTACGGCATTGATCGTGTTCGCGGCGCTTTTAGCTCCGAAGAAGACTGAAACTGAAGTTGCGTTGGCACCGAAACCCGCGATGAATGTTGTCGTAAAAATGGATATGAAAAAAGCGATGCAAAAGCGTATGCAAGCATCAGCACCAAAACAACCGGCCCAGGCTCCCGCTGCTGCTCCGAAGGCTCAAGAAAAGCAGCAAGCAAATGCACCCGCACCAAGCGGCGGCAAAGTGTCTGCGCTGCTTAAAGGCGCCGTGGGCGCACGTATTTCGCAATTAATCGGAAAAGTTTCAGCTACAGATGCTCGTACCGCAAACGTGCTTGTTACAACAGCCGGGATGAAAGCCGGTGAAGGCCCATCCGGTCGTGCGTTAGCCGCAGTCGGAAAGGTTGAGGCTTCAGGCCGCAACTGGAATGGCGAATCAGGCGGAACAGGTACAGGCGTTTCCACTGCCGGAGTCGGCGGCGGCAAAGGTACCGGTTCATTAGGCGGCGGTCTTGGCCAGGGTAAAACCGGTTCGGGCGGTGTTGGTCTTATCGAAGAAGAATCAGAAGTGTCTGGCGGTTTAGACCGCGAAGTGATCGCACAGTATATTAAAACGCAATTAGGTCAGATCTTATACTGTTACGAGCGCCAACTTTCGGCTAGCCCCGATCTTTATGGTAAAGTCGCCGTAAAATTTACGATTGCCGGCACCGGACAAGTCGAAACGCAAGCCATCAACGATACAACTTTAAAGAATTCATCTGTTGAAGGGTGCATCTTAAATAAAGTCGCAAAATGGAAATTTCCTGAACCAAAGGGTGGAACAAAAGTTTTAGTAACCTACCCATTCTTATTTAAAAGTACCAACTAGGAGTTGCTAACATGAAAAAGAAGATCGTATTTAATACCATCACCACTCTGGCCGCCTCACTTCTGTTTTGCCTAACGGCAAATGCACAGCAGCCAGCACCGAAAGCGTCTGTACCGGCACCACAGCCAGCGGCTTCTTCAGATAAGGGCTCTGACAAAGTTGATTTAAAAAAACTAGAAGATAAATACTGGTCAGCTAAAGACGAAGACTACGGAGTCATTCAAAATCGTACTTTCTCGAAAAAAGGAAAGTTCTACGCTTCTTTAGTCTACGGGCCATTAATCAATGACGCTTTTGCGAAAGCACGCGCGGCCGGCGGCATGCTAGGCTATTACTTGAACGAAGATTTCGGGGTTGAATTAAGTTATTTAGGCTATGATTCAAAACAGAACGATACCGTCACGAGCTACACCACCCTACCCGGTGCGGTTAGCCCACAGTTCAACTTAGTTAAAAATTCGATGGCGGCTTCTTTAACCTATACTCCGTTTTACGCTAAAATGGCTTTTATGAACAAAGGTATTTTATACTTCGATATGGGTTTCACGTTGGGCGCTGGTATGACAAGTTACGAGATTCAGAAGACCACGGTTAACGGAACTGGTTCTGCAGTTCCTACAAATGAAATGAAGTCGGCTCCGCACTTTGAAATCGGCGTGATGCAGCAGTTATTTTTAAGTCAGTACTTCGCATTTCGATTAGACATTAAAAATTCTTTCTACTCGCAAAAGTCACAACAGTTTCAGTTAGGTAACGGTATCGCGGAATCAGCCCGTCCCGAAATAACGAAGTCTGTTAATGACACCACAATTTCCCTTGGTCTAACTCTTTTCACAAAGTAAGGGTGAAGTAAATAACGGCTACGAATGTTCATTAGTAAATTTTCTCGTATAGCTTTTACCGTCAGTGCCATTCTTATCTCGACTTCGGCTTACGCTGAAGATCCGATAGCTACCAAAACTGAAGGCCGCAAGCCTTCGACCAATCTAAAATACCGACAATCTGGCGTGCCTGTTTTTGACTTGGTTCAAAAAAAAGGTGATCAAGTTTATAAGGTAAAAGAAATTCCAAAGTTAGACATTGGTGAAGAACGCCAAGTCGAAGCCAAAGATGTCAAAGTACAATTGCCATCGGCGCGTAACTTAAATTTGCCGCAAATTAAAATGGCTAAATCTCCAGAGCTCGTAAAGATCCCCGAGCTTACAATCGTTCCCGTCAGCGAAGTTAAAAAAATCGTCGACGAAACTAAATTAGCCGTAGTCCCGCTTGTTAACCCCTTAGCGATGGTCGAAAATCCCTTAATATTAACCCCGGAAGTAACGTTACAAAACCTCGTCGAGATCAAACCTGACGAGTATAAAATGCTGCAAGCTCTGATCTTTTTAGAATATCAAAAAAAATACGACCTAGCGATGAGCCTATTCGTCGAACTTATGGAGGTTCCGGAATACCGCACGCAAGCGCTTTACCATTATGGACAAACGGCATTTGGCTTAGGTTTATATTCTGAGTTTCGTAACAAGATGATTCAGGTTACCAAAGAAACCAAAGATCTAACTTTAAAAAAACTGGCAACCGAAAGCTTGGTTAAGAATGTAACGGCTCTAGAGACATCAGACGTAGGTTTGATCGAACCCCTTGTCGAGGCTTTTGATTTAGATATTACTTCGAATGATACTTATCTTCTTAAAAAAGCAAAGTTCTATTCGAATAAAGGCGACCTAGGTCAGCTCGAAGCCGCTTTAATGTTTATCGGCCCAAAATCGAAACTTTATCCCGATTCTTTACTATTGAAAGCCGTATTCAACTATCGCAAAGGCCAAGTGGATGCTGCGATTTCTGATTTAGAAACGTCTTGGCCATTGATTGAAGATAATAGAAAGAACGAAATGCGCAATTTATCTGCGTTGACACTGGCACGACTTTACTTTCAAAAAGGCCAGTATTCACAAGCATATAAAACATATTTAAAAATCGATAAGTCAAGCCCAAGCTGGTTACAAGCGATGGTCGAACAAGCGTGGACGCAAATCTTAGCGGGCGACAATGAAGGCGCCGCCGGTAATATGTTTTCATTACACACTGATTTTTTTAAAAAAGCGTACTCACCAGACACATATATCGTGCGCACGGTGGGTTACTTAAACCTTTGCCAATTCGGTGATGGAGTAGGCGTGCTTAACGATTTGAAGAAGCGCTACGCTCCGGTGCAAGAGCGTTTAGAAGCCTTTCAAAAATCAAATAAAGAGCCAGTTAAGTACTACGAATTAGTAAAAACTTGGTTCAAAAACACCGATCAACAAGAAGTTGACGGAGTACCTCGTGCGTTCATCGTTGAACTAGCACGTCACCCCGTCTACACCGCTTTTCAAAAACAACTTAATAACTACGAAGATGAAAATTCACGTTTTAATAAAATTACGATCGATTTGATTCGTAAAGAACGCGAAGCACGCCTACGTATGTTACAAGCTAAAAACTCTTTAGCGGCATTAAAACGCGAAAAAGGCTCATCAGATAAAATTCGCAAAACCGAACAAACATTCTTAGCGGTCGGGGTCGAGCACATGATCATTACCCGTGCCCGCGAGGGCGTTAAGAAGATGCGCTTATCTGCCTTAGACCGTCTAGAGGGCGAAAAAGCAAATCTACGCTTACAAGCTTCGAAGAACTTGCAATCGCGCTACAATGATTTCATCGCGGCATTAGGAAACTTAGTCGACCAAAAAGATGTTCTTTCTTACGAAATCTATTCAGGTGCCGGCGAACATCTCCGATACCAGATGGCAGGCGGAGAAATTAAAGATCGCGCGCCGGCCGCTTTAACTCCGGAAGAAAGCGAAAGCTACAAGTGGAAATTTAAAGGCGAAGTTTGGGAAGATGAAATTGGTCACTACCGCTCTTCACTTAAAAACGTTTGCGCACCAGACGACATGGCTCAGGGGGGCACATAATATGAAAAAAAATATCGTACTAACAACAATCTTGGCGGGTTTACTGGTCGCGTCTTTTACGGCTGAAGCTGAACCCATGACCGCCAATAATGGACTCGATAAAATTAAACTAAACTTGGATCATTCAAAAGCGAACAAACAAGAATACGATCGCAATCTTGACATCGTGAGTAAAAACGTAAACGAGGTCGTGAAAGCCAAAACAACCGTTCAAAAGCAAAAAGAAACTGTTTCAGTAGAAATTGTTAAAAACAATGACTCGCTAAAAAAAGTTTTATTACAAGAGCGCGATATCAACCAATTAATCGCTCAAGAAAAAGAAAAACAACAAGCTGAATTAAAACAAATTCAACAACTTGAACAAGTACTAACACAAGTAAAAGAAAATCAAGTCAAACGTGAAGCGATCATCACTGATTATCAAAATCAGTTAAAAATGACCGGCGACGAGAAAAAATCTTGGAAAGAGCGCGAAGGCGAATTACGCGCGCAAGAATCTAAAACGATTCAGTCGATCCGCACTCTTGCTTCAGAAGAGTCTACTTGGCTTAACAAGAAAAAAGGTTATGAGGGTGAATCAAAACGTTGGGCGTCTGAATCAGACAAACAACAAAAAATTCATGATACTTACCAAGGCTTAGCGAACGACGGAAAATAGTCATTCGACGACCGCTTCGATAAAAAAGACTGGCATTTCGCCGGTCTTTTTTTTATTTGAATACCAAAATTTTTTAAATCTATTTTTTAATGAACCTACGTTTAACTTTAAGTAATGCCTCAGTGACTAAGGTAACTCCTAGCAACCGACCTGCCCCGACGAATACCACGAGCGCTAGCCCCCCACTCAAAACTAACGACAACAACAAACCAAAGAAACCAAAGCTTAATAAAGGTCGCACAAAATAGAACGTATGCGCTACCCCTCCGGTAATCGCGGCTAGCAAAACGAACAAGAAAACATTTTTAAAGAAACCTAAATAGTTAAAAGCAGAAACAAACTTCGGAAAGAAAACCAGTAGCAGAATCAAATTTAGCGTCGCACTTGTGATCGTAGAAAGCATCAAGCCATGAACTCCAAATCGAGCCATCAACAACGGGGCAACGATGATGTGTACGGCTAAGCAAATCGCTGAAACGACCGCCGGAAACCAAGTATTCTTAACCGAAAAATACGCCGGCGTTAAAACTCGCACACCGCTTGCGAATACCATGATCCAGCAATAGGTTTTTAGAATCTGTGAACACATTAATACATCGGCAGGGGTAAATTTACCCCGTCCAAATAGAAGCTGCACAATCGGCTCAGCTAATGAAAACAACCCAGCTGCCGCAGCCATCGTTAGCAGTAAATTGAGTTCTAGATAGTGCTGCGAAGTTTGGCCAATTTTATGTCGTTCATTGCGCGCCAAAAACCCTGATAGTGCCGGAAGCAATGCCGTCCCTAAACTCACTGAGATTAACGAAAGCGGAAGTTCGATCAAACGGTCGACGTAATTAATATACGAAATCGTCCCTTCCACCAAAGAGGAAGCAAATCGTAAATTCACAATCGTGGTAAATTGCAAAAGCCCCATGCCGATTAGCCCAGGGCCCATGTTGCGAATCACGCGCTGAAAATCTTTATTACGATAATCTAAAGAAAACTTCGGCAAATACCCAGCTTTAATTAATGCTGGAAAAAGCAGTGCGGCCTGTAGAACTCCGCCGATTAAAACTCCCCAAGCTAATTGGTCGCCGAGCACCGGAAACCAAGCGTGCGGCAGCACCGTCGAAATAATCATGCACAGATTCCATAAAGTAGGCGCCAAGGCCGGCAATGAAAACTGTCCAAGCGCATTCAAAATACCCATAATGAAAGCATACGAGCTGATAAAAAAGATAAAACCGAACATGATCTTAGTCAGGCGCAGGGTTAATAAGTATTTTTCGGAATGAGCTATGTAGGCCGGGTCTAAAACTAAATTTAACAAAGGCTCTGGATATAGAATTCCGAAAGTGGTCAAACAGCCCAGTATAATGAGTAAAAAGGTATAAACAGAATTGATTAAATTTTGAGCTCGTACGTTGTCGTGGTGGCGGGCTTCAACAAAGACCGGTATAAAGCTGACCGAAAGGGAGCCTTCGCCTAAAAGCCGCCTAAACATGTTAGGCACGCGAAAAGCGGCCGCCCAGGCGTCTGTGACCCGCTTATCGAAGTAAGCTGCCAATAAGCTTTCGCGAAGCTGCCCAAGCACCCGGCTGCTCATCGTTCCGAACGCCATTTTAACCGCATTCTTTAGCACAGACTGCTCACTAACCTGCCCTTGTGGGTTTACTTTGGCCGAAAGCGCTTGCTTGTCTGGATGCTCTATGTTAACTCCTTAGCTGGTTATTTTTTTAGGTCATCGTTTGAAGATAAAATGTCTTCGACAATTATGGAGGTTATACCTTGGCACAACACAAGTCAGCAGCGAAAAGAGCCCGTCAGGCCGTTAAGAAAAATGCAGTTAATACGAATCGTAAATCTAAAGTTCGTACTGGCGAGAAATCTTTGATGTCTGCAATCCAAAAAAAGGATTCTAAGGCTATCCCTGAATTATTATCTTACTACACAAGCCAAATGATGAAAGCTGCCCAAAAGGGTGTTTTCAGCAAATCAACTGCTGCTCGTAAAATTTCGCGCGTATCTGCGCAAGTTCACAAAGCGGTCGGAACTAAGTAATTAGTTTTATATGTTCTAAGAATATATGAATTGAACCAAAGTCGAAGACTAATTGGTCATGAGAGTCCGAGCCACGTAGGCTCGGATTTGTCGTTTTAAGGCTAGTGAAACGTCATCGAACGCTACGCCGTAAACGAAAGACATCGTTGATGCATTCTGCACATTCTTTAAGGTCGTGCGCACCGAAAAGAAATCTCCCTCGGGTAAAAAGAAATTCACGATCAATTTTTGCTCGGCCACCATGGGTTGTTTAGATTTAAAAGATATTCCACCCTCGCCGATTTCTACGGCTTCAACCACTTCTGCTTCGCCTTTTGAAATAAAGCTAATAGTCTTCCGAAATGCTTTTCGCGGAAATTTACGTCGGTTGCTTGTGTATGAGGGTTCTTTGTTCATAGGTAACTGATCGGCTATTTTTTCAATTCCCCATAGGGGCATTCTCGTCTTGAGACGTGAAATTTATTCGCTTACAAAGAACACGACTTAAGAACCATGTTCTCAAGCCAAATGTGTGAAGAAAGTGGCGAAGATTTTAACGCTTTATCGGTCTCGTGCAGAACAGAGATCGCTTCTTCAATTTTTCGGATCGGCCAGATGCGCGCCTGATCACAATAGCTTTCGATAAAGTAGCTAGGCACTTGCGCAAGGCTGGCTAGCTTAGCGCCCCCGATTCCTTGATCCATACCAGACCTGACCGTTAACAAGAGCCGCATATGACGAGCTAATAAATTGATGATTGAAATTTCATTTTGACCTTGATCCATCAAGCTAACTAACTGCTCAAGGGCCTTAACGCGATCTTTTTGTCCGATAGCTTTCGTAAAATCGAAAACACTTTCTTCACGACTAAAAGAAACCACTGAGTTGATATCAGCTAATTCAATCAACTTACGTTCACCAATATAATCTTGAATTTTTAAAATTTGGCTTTCAAGCTCACTTAAGTTGTTACCTACAAGGCGGTGCAACCTATGAATAGCCTCGTTCGAAATTTGTAAATCAACATTTTGACATAGATATGAAATCCACTGCGGAACTTGATTATCGTATGGCTTTTTAAACTCCACGCAGAAAGCATGATCAAGTAAAGTCTTGATGGCTTTTTTACGCTTATCAACTTTTTCAGCCAAGATAACAAACACTGTCGATTCAACCGGATTGTCTAAAATAGGCTGAAGCTCTAGTAATTCAGAATCTTTAAACTCGTGAGCGTTTTTAACGATAACCAGTCGATGAGACGTAAATACAGGTAAAGTTTCGACTGCGTCTTTAATTGTCGAAGCGTCGGCATCAGCGGCATAAAATAATGAATAGTTGAAATCAATCGTATTTTCGTCAAGCACCGAAAACTTAAAGCGATTGGTACACTGATTTAACAGGTAAGGCTCATCGCCAAACAAAAAATAAATTGGCTGAAATTTTTTAGATTCCAAATCCTTATATAATTTTTGTTGGTCGTTAATTGCCATTAAATCTTTTCTTTAATTTGTAGTTGCTAGCTCATCGCCATAAAAATTTTTAGCGAAATACTAGAAATTCTCAAGCATACGATCAAAAGCTTCTTGCATCATATCTTTCGATAATGAGTTAAGAGTCTGCCGTTTAGCAGAAAAGTTGTAAAGACTGTTTGCCGTGTTAATAACTGGTAGCGTAATCTGCGGAGTGGAGTAATTTTTTGCTTGCGTAAATTTTCCGCTCCATAAAATTTCTGAGCTGCCTTTTTTCTTAAGTTCAAGCGCGACTGTCACGGTTACGCGATACTGAGTGGTGATAACTGTTTCAGCTGGAAGATACTTGGTAGCAGCTGCTTCAACGACTGACTCTTCCGAAAAAACATCGACTTGAATGATTGTGCCTTGCAAAATTGCTTCACTAGCAGACTCTTCATCCTGCAAACTCACCACACTTGATTTCAGCGCCTCAGTCTTAAGCGAATTTGTAAAAAAACTTTCTATTTCAGGTTCTTGCGATTTATTTTTAAATATCGGAATTTGTACACGCTTAACGTTACCCGGAAGAAGCTGCGATTTCGAGCTCAGTTTGTAAGCACAGCCAGAAGTCACAATCTGCATGACTGATACCGTCAGTAGTAAAAAAACAAGCGAAAGAATGCGTTTCATCTGCTTTAATAAATCGGGAAGGTTACACTATGTCAAATGCTATTCTTCTTGCCCCTGGCCCCGTTCAACTGCATCCCGAGGTGCAGAAGATTCTTGCTCAACCTATGATCCACCATCGTACTCCAGAATTTGATTTAATTCTTGCGCGCGTATTAACAAATTTAAAATTTTTATTTCAAACAAAAAATTCGGTCTTTATGCATACGTCAACCGGAAGCGGTGGTATGGAATCTGCTTTGATTAACGTTCTTAACCCGCAAGACGAAATATTAGCGATCGTCAGCGGAAAGTTCGGCGAGCGTTGGGCTGACATGGCCGAAGTTTTTCAAGCGAAAGTTCACCGCCATTTCGTCAATTGGGGCGAGGCAGTCCAAGTGTCTGACGTTGAACAGTTGTTGAAACAGAACCCGAAAATTAAAATTGTTATGACGCAAGCTTGTGAAACAAGTACCGGGACAGTCCACCCCATAAAAGCCTTGGGCGAAGTTGTTGCTAAAACCGACGCGCTTTTTTTAGTCGACGGAATTACAGCGGTCGGCGCCTTTGCTGTTCCGATGGATGAATGGAAGATTGACGCCCTTGTAGCCGGAAGTCAGAAAGCGGTCATGTTACCAACCGGATTAAGCTTCGTAGCGCTTTCAGAAAAAGCGTGGAAAGTCGCCGAGACTGCAAAGACCGCCCGTTTTTATTTTGATCTACGTAAAGAATTAAAAGCTAATAAAAATGGCGAGACTTTATTTTCTTCGCCGGTACCGCTGGTTAAAGCCCTCGACTTTATCTTAGCGCGTATTCAAGAAATTGGATTAGACAAGCATTTCGCACAAATTCGTCGGCGAGCCGACTTCACGCGCGCGATCGCGGTAAAGATGGGCTTAACTCTATACTCGAAAGCGCCGTCAGATTCGGTAACTGCATTGGTACTACCCGTTTCGATAGACGGTCAAAAACTACGTGAACAGTTAGAAAAAAATCATCAAGTCACTGTTATGGGTGGTCAAGATCAGGCGAAGGGTAAAATCATTCGCATTGGCCACATGGGTTATATTTTAGACGAGCACATGATTTCAAGCATGGTCAAATTAGCCCTTACGCTTAAAGATTTAGGCTTTGAAATTTCTTCCGAAGAAGTTCGGAATATTTCAACAGATTGGCTAAAGGTTCATACCGTATGAAAAAAATTATGATCGCAGACCGCTTCGCCATTGAAGCGTTAGTTGAACTGAAAAAAAATAAAAACTTCAGTGTCGAAACTTACAGCACTGAAAATATTGAGCAAGCAAATGCCTTAATCATTCGCTCTAAGTTCATCGTTGATGCTTCAGTTTTAGATCGCGCTATCAATCTAGAGCTCATCGTGACCTGCACGAGTGGTTACGATCACATCGATCTAAACGAAACTCAAAAGCGAAATATTAAAGTCATGTACACGCCCGAGGCCAATGTTACTTCGGCGGCCGAACACACTTGGGCCTTACTAATGGCCTGCGTACGTCACATTGTATTTGCGCACAAAGAAATGAAAGCGGGCGTCTGGACTCGGGACCCATTTGTAGGCTTTGAACTCGAAGATAAAACCTTGGGCATAATTGGTTTGGGTCGCATCGGACAACGAGTAGCTAAAATAGCCAAAGCGTTTGGTATGCAAGTTATTGCGTACGACCCTTACCAAGTCGACGCCGCATTTCTTTCGGCCGGCGTGCAAAGACAAAGTTACGAAGAAGTCTTAAAGCAATCTGATATTTTAACTTTTCACGTACCAGCTACTTTTGAAACACATCAGATGCTTAGTCGTTCACAATTTGAATACGTACACGATAAACTTATTTTAATTAATACCTCACGCGGATCAGTGATTAACGAAGATGATTTAGCGGATGCTTTGCAAGACGGAGCCATCGCATGCGCCGGCTTAGACGTATTCACTAAAGAACCGCTTCCGCGAGATTCAAAGCTTCGCAAATGCACAAATGCAATTTTAACGCCTCACTTAGGAGCTTTCACGGAAGAGGCTTTTATCAAAGCATCTATGCAGGCTGCCCAGCAAACCGAAAATTACTTTCAAAATAATATTTTAATTAATACATTACCCCTTCAAAACGAATGGGGATCTTTGTCGTTCAAGGAAAGGACTTAGTATGTCAGCTACAGTAGTCGTCGGAGCTCAATGGGGAGACGAAGGAAAAGGTAAATTGATTGATGTATTAGCCGCAAGCGCGGACATGGTCGTACGTTTTCAAGGCGGATCAAATGCCGGTCATACATTAGTTGTGAATGGCAAAAAAACTGTTTTACACCTGATTCCGTCTGGAATTTTACACCCCGAAAAAATGTGTTTGATCGCTTCCGGCGTCGTCGTTGATATTTTCGGTTTAGCAGAAGAGATCAGAAAATTAAAAGCGGCGGGTTTTTCAATCTCGCCCACTCAATTATTAATTTCCGACAATGCCACAGCCCTACTGCCGTATCATAAAGCCTTAGACCAAGCGCGCGAGAAAGACCTGTCCGAAGGTAAAATCGGAACCACAGGTAAAGGCATTGGCCCCGCTTACGAAGACCGCGCAGCCCGACGCGCTTTAGTCATGAGCGATCTTTACGACAATAAAACTTTAATGGCGAAATTAGAATTTGTTCTAAAAGAAAAAAATGCCCTCCTGACAAAACTTTATGACGTAGCCGAAATCAAAGCCAAAGATATCTACGATCAGATTCAAACGGTGATCGAAGAAATTAAACCTTACCGTACGGCTGACGTTAGTCTTTTGGTCGCACAAAAACTAAAATTAAACCGCCGCGTTCTTTTCGAAGGCGCGCAAGGAACCTTACTTGATATTCATCACGGAACTTATCCGTACGTGACTAGCTCTTCAACATTAGCGGGCGCTGGTTCAATCAGCGCCGGCGTCGGCCCCCATCACTTATCAAAAATCGTGGGCGTTTTTAAAGCCTATTGCACGCGCGTAGGCAGCGGCCCCTTTCCGACTGAGCTAACCGATGCCGTCGGCGCACGAATTCAAAAAGAAGGGCACGAGTTCGGTTCAACCACGGGACGCGCGCGTCGCTGCGGTTGGTTAGATTTAGTCGCGCTTAAATACGCTATCCGCCTGAACGGCATTAACAGCTTAGCGATGATGAAATTAGACGTTTTATCAGAACACGACCAATTAGGTGTTTGCACAGGTTACAAATTGAACGGCGAAATCATCAATGAATTTCCCACTTCAACTGAACTTGTAAGTAAACTTGAACCCGTTATTGAATATTTACCGGGCTGGAAAGAAGACCTTACACAAATTAAAGCCATCAAAGATTTACCAATGAAAGCCTTGGCCTACATCGATTTCGTAACCCGCCACGTGGGTTGCCCGATCGACGTTGTATCAGTGGGCCCTGACCGCGAACAAACTTTGTGGATCAAACCCGTTTTCCAAGATTAGCCTTTTAGTTTCAGACCTACGGAGCCTTTATTTTAAGGGCTCCTTCATTTTTTTCTGTATATTTTTTCTATCCATTCCGATTCAGCGTATTTAAATTGCTAAAAATCTAATATCGTTTTATCACTAGCCCATCTTATTAAGGGAGGTCCCATGGAAAATTCTATTCGTTTACAAAATCAAATCCACGGCAACTTCTTGGGTCAGCAATTCTAATTATTCTTCCCCGTCTGAAATTGTCATTTTCAAAATCGATTCAAGTTATCTTGAATCAAAAATAATTTTATTACTTGAGGTTAAATGAAGAAAAACTTAATTAAGCGTAAGCCCGTGCACACGCGCCGGCTAACGCTCAGAAGCGTGAACGCAAACGACTATGACGTTTGGTTCGACGCGTACGTGAACGGCCTACCCGGCAAAAACAATTGGGATTTAGAACCCCTTACGAAAAAGAAATGCAGCAAAGCCATCTTTAAGAAATTTTTAGGCAGAATAAATAACCTCGCCAAAAAAGATGATTACTACCGCTACTATATTTTTGAAAAGAAATCGGGCGCCATCGTGGGCCAAATTGATTTCGATATTTACGTGCGCAGTACTCATCAGTTCGCCAATTTCGGTTATCAAATATACAACCGCCACTGGAAAAAAGGATACGGACAAGAGGCCGCCAAGGCCGGTTTAAAAATTGGTTTTAAACAGCTTAAATTGAATCGCCTAGAAGCCGCGATCAACTTAGATAACAAAAAATCAATTCGCTTGGCGAAGGCCATCGGAATGAAAAAAGAGGGCCTTAAAAAGCGCTACTGGTACGAAAATTCGAAATGGACCGACCATCTTATCTACGTCGCCAACCCCGAAGACATCGGCCTATCGGCAGCTAAACCGGTTTACTAATCAGAGGGGCGCTCAGCATGGAGCGCCCTTCAACTTTTCGATCTGAAATCAGCATTTACAAATAGCAGCACGGTAGATTCTGCAGGGTAAATAACCTTAAAATTGCCGCCTTGGTGAAAGATTAGGCACGATAAAAAAACCCTTTGACTGCTTTGCGTGTCTGTAACAAATTAGCGTTTCAATTCAAGAGTGGTTCGCTAGCTCAGCTGGTAGAGCATTTCACTTTTAATGAAAGGGTCGATGGTTCGAATCCATCGCGAGCCACCAATTTTTTAAATTGGTCTTGAATTGCTCTGAACGGCTCCACTGGTCGAACAGATTCTCTCTTACTGTTCCCATCGTCTAGTGGCCTAGGACACCTCCCTTTCACGGAGGATACAGGGGTTCGAATCCCCTTGGGAACGCCAATCATCTTTTGCGGCCATTTCTGCAAGTACACCGAATGGTTTTCGATAATTATATCTGATAGTTACACCATCTAGAAAACGGTTCGAAGTAAGCTTCTGGAGCAACTCTAGCTTCTGATCGACTGATCCCGGTTCTCCTCCAAAGGTAGGGGCACCTGGAGTTTCTGTTAGCCGCAATAGGCTTTTACTCTGAGACGATAATTGTTAAAATTATGCATTCCGTAAGCTCTGTTCTGTATCTCATCCATGCGCCGATGTAAACCCTCCGTAATCGAATTTGTTTTACTAAATCTCCACATTCTGACGATCTCTTCACTCCATTCTTCAAGCGTATTTCCAAGCGTTACTAAATTTTTAAATTTCGACATTTTTAAGGCCCGTATTTTATCTAAAAATTCTTTAACTTTTGGAACGGCTTGATGGCGATTGTAAGCCCTGGTCAATATTAACTTCATTAAGCTTTGTTTAAAATCGTAAACCGCTTTTAAAGCAGGATTTTCATCTAAATATCTTATTAAATTGCTGCGGGACTTGTCTTTCATTTTGGTCCACGCATGCATGCGCATTAAATACATCAACCCTCGATTTTTTCTGCCGACTTCATCCAGCAACGACCAGGTTTTTAAAAAGTGATGGTTCACTAATCTGACCACATGGAAGCGGTCTGCAACGACCATCGCTTTGGGAAAATAATCACGCGCGATTTTTCTGTAGGTCTCACTTAAATCCATCACGATCACTTTGCAGTTACTTCGATCGGGCATTCGCCGCAAATACTTGCCTAGATTGGATTCCGTACGACCTAGCGTAATATCGAACACCGTGTGCTTTTGCAAATTCACGAGCGTTGTTTGGTATCCTAACTTTTTATTAAATTTCTTTTCATCGATTCCTAAAACTTTTGGACAACTTGCATTTTTATGTTCGTTAAATTCACGCTGAATATACTTTCGGTAATATCTTCCAACTGTTGCTTCACCTAGGCCTAATCTTTGGCTTACTTTTAAAACAGATGTGCCATCGTGGTGCTTCACTGAGACTTCATCTTTGAATGGTTCTGTAGATCGTTGATACGGTAAAATTCCTGGCATTCTTTGGTTAAAATATTTTTTGCAATCGCGACAATAAAATTTGTGCGTTCGGATGATTAACACACTTTTTGCAAGGCCTATGCTGTGATGTTTGAGAACCCGCTGGAAGCTTTCTTTTTTTCGAAGATTCATTGATCCACAACGAATACAACCGATTAACCCGGTGTATTCTGCGGTGATTTCGACGGTCTTGGCACCGCGATAAGAAATGATTTTAAAATCGGGCAAACCAATGATAGGTTCGTGGATATTCGGGGGCATTTGGGGTTCCTTTTGTTAAAACGTTTCGTAGTAAAAACATTCTAACAGATTTCCTGACTGCCCCTGTCATTGATGGAGAACC
>JANPPC010000027.1:0-109305 GCA_031428275.1 Bdellovibrio sp. | reverse complement strand
TCATCAACGCTTTAGCAAAGTTTCTACGTTCTTCATCTAACTTTGCTAATTCA
This sequence comes from Bdellovibrio sp., assembly GCA_031428275.1. Taxonomy (GTDB): domain Bacteria; phylum Bdellovibrionota; class Bdellovibrionia; order Bdellovibrionales; family Bdellovibrionaceae; genus Pseudobdellovibrio. Next base: position 109,252 of record JANPPC010000027.1, on the reverse strand, counting down.
TCTTTAGAGGCGTCAGAAAAAAATTGTTTATTACGGGACTTAGTTTTCCTCTTACTAAGCCCCTTTTTCAAATCCTGATCGACATCCTTTATCGCTCTATTATAAGTGTCAATCCTAAGTGGTAATTCTTGCCCAGCTGCTTCTAGTTCGCTTTGAAGACGGTTCTTATATGCATCGCTTAAGACAAAATGTTCTTCTTGAATTCGTGAATCTAACTTTGAATCATCATCGGTGTTTGCAACACGACCTACGTTAGATTCTGATTCGGTATTTGCTTCGGCAGATGGCGGTTGATAGTCGGCCTGATTAAAGCTCATGATTGTATTTTCATCAATCAGCACTTCATTTGATTTTTCAGAAGCTCCGCCGGTGATAACTTGAATTTCTGAATCAATTGTTCCACCTGTCGACATTAGAATTTGCATTTCATTTGTTCGAAATTGCGGATCCGTATGGGCAAAACGTAAAAGTTTGTCTAAGATAGCTTCTTTATTCATTGGCGTTAAAGTAAGCAAATGAGCTACTAAACGAAGGGCGCTAATAGGTTCAAACAAAAGTAAATCCATCCGCAGTTTGATTAAATCTTCGGGCGAAGGCTTCGCCTCTTCTGAAAAAATCAAAATAACTTTCGCGCTGAACTTAGAATTCTCTTTTAGCTTTTTGCCGATGCTTAAAGAAGAGACCCGATTGGATGAACCTTTGCAGATTAAATAATCAGGATTAAACGTTAGCAACTTCTCGGTCAGGTTGTATTCGTTTGTGATCGTTTCGGGGTCAAAACCCACCTTGCGAAGCGTGGTTTCAACGTGGCCGGCGTATTGAATGTCGTCGATGATCAATAAAACTCTATCCATAGGTCTATTCTAGATTCAGCGTCATGACCTGGGCAAAGAAATTGTTTAAGATAGGACCTGAGCATGTTTAAAAATCGAAGAGTTTTATCATATTTAATGACCGAAATGCTGCCGTCATTCCTGTTAGGAGTGTTCGTATTCATTTGTATTCTGTTAATGTTTCAAGCCCTTCGTTTGACCGAGTTTATTTTAGTTCACGGGCTAAAATGGACTGTTTTATTAAAAATCATGGGCTATATGAGTATTTCTTTTTTACCGATGTTGCTACCCATGAGTCTTTTATTCGCGGTATTGATGACATACAACCGCTTGTCGCAAGATTCAGAAATTATCGCGTTTAAATCGGCTGGTGTAAATACCACTGCTTTAGTGATGCCCGCGGTGATTTTTGCCTGCGCTGTTACTTTTCTATCTTCGCAGACTTCGTTTTACTTAGCTCCGTGGGGTAACCGCCAGTTTGAAGTTTTGATTACAAAATTAGGTAATACGAAGGCCGCGGCCTCAATTAAAGAGGGCACTTTTTCAGAAAGCTTTTTTGATCTCGTGGTTTACGCAAATAAAGTTGAATCTAAGACCGGAGCTTTAACGAACCTTTTTATTTACGATGAAAAACAGCCCGATGCTCCCCTAACAATTATTGCCCCCGAAGGACAAATTATCCCCGACGAGACTCACCCGGGGCATTCGGTTTTACTGCGCCTCTTTCGCGGCCAGATTCATCGTAAGGGTGAATCTCACACGATCATTAACTTTGATTCATACGATATTCTACTAAACGATCCAATCAAGCTTGAAGAGCGGGCCAAATCAGCCGGGTCACTAACATTGCATGAACTGAATGTTCTGCGCGAGAACGATTTAACTCCGAAAGATAAGCGATACGAATTTGATATTGAATTTCACAAACGTTCGGCTATCGCGGTTGCCTGCTTGGTATTTAGTTTGATTGGTGTTGGCTTCGGGATGGTCACCAATCGCCGCAGTGGCAAGGCCTCTGGCTTCGTTTTATCAGTTGGATTTATTATCCTATACTGGGTTGTGTACTTAAGTTTTGAATCGCTGGTTAGATCTGAATCAATGCCGCCTTGGCTGGGTATCTGGATACCTAATTTGTTATTTACAATTTTCGGTATTTATCAGCTACGAAAGTCTTGGAACTAAGCTTAGTAAGTTAACTAGTTTAACTTGGTCGATTTTTTTTGATTTTTTAAGGTGATTTTTTAGAGTGATTTTGGGATTTCAATAAAAACGAGACGATGCAATAGCTTCCGTACTACTGGGGTCATCCTTGACCACATCGCCCCTCCCTGATCTCTATTTAGAAGTAACTTTCGCTTTTTTTCAAAGGCTTTTTTTAGAAAATTTCATTTTTTTCATATTCACAATTCTGTTTTTTTGAAACACTACATCTAGTCAGTAAAGAGCCGAACAACCTCTAGGGCTACTATGCCTTCTAACAACTGCCCAAACTAGACCAAGATTCGGCCTTCCAAAAATCAAGCAGTTGTTCAGAATTAGAAACTGAATACGCCCCCTCACTGACGAGTTTTAGGTTTCCTTCGAAGCCGCTGATCTCGGGATGACTAGGAATTGTCAAAACAGGCCTTCCGATCTCTAAACAGTGGTGCACGGTCAGCAGACTTCCACTTTTTAAGGTCGCTTGAGCGACTAAAGTCATTTCGCCAAGAGCCGCAATAAGGCGATTACGAAAATAGAAATGTGATTTATGAATACGCTGCCCAAGCTCAAATTCAGAAACAAAACAGCAGTGTTCAGAATATGCTTTAGCCTTATATTTCTTGAGGACGGCGGGATATAAATTTTCTAATCCTGACGGTAGAACAAACAATGTCGGCTTTTCACATTTAAGCGCAATCGAATGCACGAGCTGATCGACTCCGAAGGCCCCGCCACTAACGATTCCCATGCGCGCGTCGTTGATAAACTCAGGGATATTTTTTTTCAGCCACGACTCGGTTAGATGAGAAATTTGGCGCGAGCCTACGATTGAAATAAATTTAAATTCGCACCAGAACGGCGAACCTTGGTATTCTAAAAATAGCGGAGGCTCTTTCATTTTGTAAAATGCCTTCGGATAAAACAAATGACCCGGGTATGTACAACTGATGTTTCGCTGGCTTAGTTCTTCAACGTAGAGCTTGGCCGAAATAAGTTCCTCGGGTGAATACTGAAACTCATCGGGTAACTCAACTAAGTGTTTTGGATTTCGGAACTTATATTGCCGCTGCAGTATTTTAAATAGGTAGGCGTGTGTCATGCAACTGATGGTTACAAGATAAGGACCAGCAGGCAGCAAGCCTGCTGCAAAGCCCTACTGTGAGGCCATTAAAGTATCGCCATCAGCGATCGTATCCGATATCGCCGTGATCACACCCACCGCGTAGCCACCGAACTTTTCAACGATTGTTAATTGACCGTGAATCGCATCGGTTACCTGGGATTTGATGTCTAGAACTTGCCCTTGTTCGACGCTTTGTACCCCTAGGTCGACGTAAGCATACTGCTGAAATGTGTAAAGCACCTGATCGTTAACGTCGGGCCCGCCAATTAACGTGGCGGCCGTTTGCATACTTAACTTATTGGTTCTCACTTTCGGCAGCAATGAAGTTTGCACTAGAACCACTTCGGTCGTTAAACCGCGGCTGCAGCTTAGTACCTTTACTCCACCTTCAGCGGTTGCGGTCGCTTCGCCTATGATACGGTAAGGATAGATCATGACTCCCTTAGCCTTTACCGGAAATACAGATTCTAGAATTGAGTAATTACCCGCCGGTTGCCTACGAAACTTTACTTTCTTTATAAGTAAGTTCTCTTGGCAGCGCTGCTTAGATAACGCTTCAATCGGAATTGTCACCTCTGAGATCACTTTACGGTCGGATAAAATAATATCGTTAAGAAAGGTCTGCTGTATGACTGGTTGTTGTTCAAACTCAACTTGCACTGCTGCCGGTTTAGCAAAATAACGCTCGTTACGGTAAATCGGTAAACTGTCTGGTATGGCCGTCGGGATTGAAGAATTAGATAGTCTCGTTACAGTCGTTCGCGAATTGCTTTCTGAACTTTCTTCAAAAACGCGCTCTGCCTCGCCGCCCACAGATAGACTTGGCAGATCGTCGGCAGAACCCGGGTAGAAATAAATTTCCAAACCAGGCCTAATTTGATGTGGATTTGTAATACCTTGCCGATTCAACGCCCAAATTTTTGGCCAAAAATTCGGATCACCGAATAATGTTTTACTGACGGTAAACAGGTTATCGCCTTTTTGAACAACGTATATTTCAGACTTACGACCTTCGGCAACGGCCGACCAAGCTTCGGCTGAAGTGGGTGTAGAATTGATTCGCTTATACAATTGGTAAAAGCGATTTTCAATTTGGCTATCGGGATCATCGGCATTCAGATTTTCATACTTTTGAGTCGCACGTGAATTCTGTCTTTTAGAACTGCGTTTGCCTATTTTTTTACTGGTCGTTTTTTGATTCGAAGTAGTTTGACCGTCGATCGCTGTCTTTTTCGAAGTCACTTTCTTAGCTGGCTTCGTTACGTTTTTTTTTGGTAAAGGCGCGTCGATGACAGAGCGAATGTCTTCAAGAATGGGCTCTTCATCTTCTTTAAGGTTCTCTTTTTTTAGCGGCAATGGGTCAAGTGGATCGGGGTCACCTATGAACGAACTACTCTCTTTATTTAATTCATCAGTTACACTCGAACGGGTTAACTGCGCATTTGGATCAGCCGGAACGGGCTCGGTTTGAGCCTTAGCTGAACTGACCGCCACCAAAATTAAAAAAGAAAGCAATATTCGTTTCATAATTTTTTAATGACTACTTTGTTGTTTTTAATTTTTCGTTTACTGGCGAAACGCGGTTAACAGAAATCTTTGTATTTTTCTTTTTGCCCGGAACCAAATTTGAACTGCGCGCTAAGCTCATATTTAACTGCGAGGGTTCGCTTAAGCCCATTTCTTTATACATATTTGATTTTGCAACCAATGCCTTCTTCATTTCAGCAGAGCGAGGATACTTTTTTATGACCGTATTAAAATGTTTAATGGCCATAATGTATTTTTTTTGCTGAGCCGCTTTTTCACCGGCAAATAAGTGCTGCACAGGCAACGGCTGCTTTTTTAAATCGGCTTGGCTAAATTTCACGTCACTTTTACCCGTAAGCTCTTGCATAATTTTTTGATCGCTGGTGATTGCCGGTAATTCTTCAACCCTCTGAAAGGCACTTAAATGCCGCAATTTAGAAACCTTCGCCGTTTTTTTCTGCGTATTCACGCAGCTGGTTAGAACAAAAGCAGATAGAAATAATGCACCTGTGGCGATTCGAAAGTGTCTTAACATGAAGCCTCCCTCTTTATTAAACTGGATAGAACAGACTGAATCAACGATCACAGTCATAGTTATCCACAAAGTTTGTTCAAAACATGGTTTTCTGGACTTTAGACCTATTGATTATCAAGGTTTACAGCGTTTTGCTGCTATTATAAACATCGGTAAGATATTGAAATCACTCACATAAAATCATAAATCAACATTTTAATTCTATTTCTGTGATGAAATCTTAAATGGCAGAACCTTAAACTTGCATAAAAGACGATGCTTCTACCCACTTTGCTTATAATTTCACTTATATTTGCGGCTGTTGTTCGGTTTTCGATTCTTCACCATTTCGAATTCTTAACAAGTTTTTTACACGCAAAATGCTTAGAAAGGTTGCCAGTCAACGCGACTGCGTTGCCCGAACTAAAAGCCCTCGTTTGTGCAGAAAACTTTTCAGGGCTTTTTGTTTCAGAGGTTTTTGTGACTTCGGGATTGATTCATTTGTTCGTGGTTTCTGGCGCGCACTTGCTCGTTCTACAAAATATTTACGATCGCCTCTTACTTCATCGAGATAGCCCGCTAGCCAAAAATATTTTTTTTGTGATTTTATTTATTTATGGAGCAGCCTGCGAGTTTAATTCACCGGTCAGCCGATCGGTGATTGCGATCTTCCTGATGGCCTACTTGGCTAGCCACAAACTTTATTGGCCTAAGCATTACTGCCTTTTACTAGTGGGCTTAGCCACACTTATTATTGAACCCGCTTGGCTGCAGTCGATCAGCTTGCAACTAAGCTGGCTTGCCGCTTTCGTGGTGAATTTAAATACTGAATTCTTTCGTCACAAGAATTTTATATTTAAGCAAAGCCTGTACTTTTTTGCATTGCTACCAATTCTAATTTATTTTCAAATTCCGAGCCCACTTGTGATCGTAATGAATTTGATCTTTACTCCCATACTAGAGTTTATCTTGTTTCCGCTAGGCCTTTTGGTCTGGCTTATTCCGGGCCTGCATCCATTATTTGATTCACTCATTGAATTATTAAAATTTATTTTAAATAAAATTAATTTGCAGTGGCACTTTCAGCCAGAAAGCGTGCCTTCGAATTTAATTCTATTTAACTGGGCATTTATCTTCGCTTTGCATGTCGTTATTCACTTCGCATGGATGAAGCGAAAACGTTTTGAGGCCATTGCATGAAATACTTCTGTTTAATATTTTTACTGAGTTTTCTAAAAATGAACTTTGCACAAGCGCCGGGGAACGAAAACAAGTGGGTTCTTTGGAACGTAGGTCAAGGGTTATGGGCCACGCACATCAGGCCATTTACCTGTAACCATTACGACTTCGGCGGCGAGATCGGAAGTTTTAAGCGCATTCGTGAAAAACTTCTTGCGAACTGCGCCTACAAGCAGAATCGATTGAATCTTAGCCACTGGCACGCAGACCACTTCGTTAACTTAGGCTATTTAATTAAGGCCGTACCAGATATTTGCTGGGAAAGCCGCCCGCTGTTCACTCCGCAAACGGTATCAGTACGTAAAATTTTAGCGTACCGCATTCGTAAATGCGAAGCCGATGATTTCTATAATCAAAGCTGGGCGCCGCTTAACTTTAAGTCGGTAAACGAGTCCTCAAGCATTTTTTTCGACGAGAATGTATTACTTCCGGGCGATTCGCCAAAGGCCCAAGAAAAATATTGGCTTAAAGACTTAAAGAATTTGGAGCAAACCCGTGTCTTAGTTTTAGGTCACCATGGTAGCTACACAAGCTCCAGTCGTGAGCTGATTCAAAAGCTTCGCAAGCTTAAATTTGCGATCGCTTCAGCCCGTAGAAGCAAATACGGGCACCCACATAGGATAACTCAGCAGAATTTTGATTTGGCAAACGTGCCGATTTTAACGACCGAACATTGGGGAAATATTTGGTTTTAATCAACGAAAAAAGCCCCAAATTTCTTCGGGGCCTTCGAATTATCAGTTATAATTTTATAAATTTTGAATAACTAGATTTTGTAAGCGCGGTATTCCATACCCAAATCTTTTGCAACGGGCTCGTAACAAACATATCCGCCGTAAACGTTTAAGCCTTTCATCAAGGCTTTGTTTTTAGCGATTGCATCTTCAACGCCCATAGCGGCTATCATTGAACCATATTTCAAAGTTACGTTCGTCAGAGCGTAAGTTGAAGTTCTAGGTACAACGCCCGGCATATTTGGTACGCAGTAATGAATCACTCCGTCGATTTCGTAAGTTGGGTTCGTGTGTGAAGTCGGACGACAAGTCTCGATGCAACCACCCTGATCGACCGCAACGTCAACAATCACTGACCCCTTCGTCATCTGTGAAACTAATTCTTTAGAAACTAAAGTAGGAGCTTTTTGTCCAGCTAACAAAACGCCACCAATAACCAAGTCAGATTCGCGAACTGAATCTTCGATGTTTTTTGCATTCGAAAATAAAGTTTGGCAACGACCCTGAAAAATATCATCTAAGTACTCTAGGCGAGCCGTGCTGACGTCAAGAATAGTCACTTGCGCGCCAAGGCCAACTGCCATCTTGGCTGCATTCGTACCAACCACACCACCACCGATAACTGTTACTTTACCCGGCATAACTCCAGTCACGCCACCCAATAAAATACCTTTGCCACCGTGATTTTTTTGCAAGTAGAAAGCACCTACCTGCGTCGCCATACGACCGGCAACTTCAGACATAGGCGTTAATAGCGGTAAAGAACCATTCTCTAGCTGAATCGTCTCGTAGGCGATGGCCTTCACTTTTTTCTCGCAAAGAACTTTAGTTAACTTCGGCTCAGCAGCTAAGTGAAGGTACGTGTAAATAATTTGATTTTCGCGCATCAACTCGTATTCATCTGGAAGTGGTTCTTTCACTTTCATAATCATGTCAGCTTTAGCGTAAACTTCTTTTTTAGTATCAATAATTTTAGCGCCCGCTTTTTCGTATTCTTGATTAGAAATGCCGCTGCCAACTCCGGCATCTTTTTCAACGATAACTGTGTGACCCTCTTTAACAAACTGACGAGCTCCCGCTTCAGTCAGACCAACGCGGTTCTCACTAATTTTAATTTCCTTAGGAACGCCGATAATCATAAATTTCTCCTAGGCTTTAGAGTAAAAACTCAGCCAATGTTTTATTGAATAATGGGAAGTAAAAAAGCTATCAGTTTGCCTCATGAAAAGCAAAACCATATTTACGACGCATATTTGCAGCTTTTGCAGGCTGAGGGGTCCTAACGATGGCTTAAGAAACAGTCCAGTTGGCGAACTTTTTGGTTTCTGCTGAAATATCGGCGCCCATTTCTACGAAACGGTAGCTTTTAGGGCTGCTGACTATTTTTTTGATCAGTTTGTTCATGACGTCGTGACCCGCTTTTTGAAGCACCATGTGGCCCATCAGCGGCATTTCTAACGTAACAAGGTCACCCAGGGCATCTAGCATTTTATGCCTTACGAATTCGTCTTTGAAGCGTAAACCTTCTGGATTAATTACTTTTGTGTCGTCCATTACGATGCAGTTCTCTAGGCTTCCACCCCGAGCTAAGCCAGCTGCTTTCATAGCCTCGACGTCTTTCAGAAATCCGAAGGTTCTAGCTTCGGCTAACTCACGCGTGAAGGTTTGCTCGTTAATTTCCATATCGATTTTTTGGTGGCCGATGGCTGGGTGTGGAAAGTCGATCATCACGCTGATTCTTAAACCGTGGTACGGCAGAACGTAAGCGGCTTTTTCGCCTTCGGTGTACGAAATCGGTTCGGTGATGTAACAATACTTTCTAGGCTCGTCCATTTCGATCAGTTCAGCCTTTAACAAAGCTTCTAGAAAGTACTTGGCACTGCCATCGCAAATCGGAATTTCAGGGCCGTCTAATTCGATATAGATATTATCAATTCTTAATGCCGACAATGCTGAAACACAATGTTCGATCGTGGCTACTTGAAAAGTATCACTACCTAAAGTGGTCTGGTAGCTAACCGCTTGAACGTTCTTGGCTGAAACTTTTAAAAATGGTTTACCGGGTAGATCTGCTCGAATAAAATAAACGCCCGTATTGGCCGGGGCCGGTTTAAAACGCAGAGTTGTTCTTTCACCCGAGTGAATTCCGACACCTTCTACTTGCACTGTTTTACGAATAGTTTTTTGAAAGAACATTCAAGTATAATAGCATTTTTGCGTCTCAATTTGCAACAGGACCTTTAACTGGCCGCTTATAATGCCGAATAGAAAACGTGATTTCCATAGTATCAAACCTTTTTTTGATCAGCTTCTTTGTATGTTTTTCAGCACAGGTTAACGCTGAAGATTGTACCGCACTTGTACCCGAAGGTTACATGAGGAAGATTTTTGAAAGTCGCTCGGCTTACGAAGATCCGATCAAGGGGCGATATATTTCTGACAACTATCAAAAACTTTTAGACTGCCCCACAGAACACTTGGCACTGGCGAAAACAGAAAAAGAAAAAAGCAATTTAAAAAAAATGTACGTAAGTGTGATGCTGAACAAGTCGCCGAACTTTATTTTAGACAATTACGATTCCATTGACGTCGATCAAGAAATCGAGCGTTACAAACGTATTCACCACGCGGTTTACCGTGGTAGCTCAAGTTATTCGCCAGGCATGCTCGAAATTATTAATAGTCGATCATACGCGCTTCGCGACGCAAAAAAAATATGCTCAGATCGAAAAGTTGACACAACCTCAATGGGACCCGTTCGCGATCAGCAGGATACCGGCTGGTGCTATGCCTCTGCAGCCGCCGATGTACTTTCGTGGCATTCGAAAAAAAAAGTCTCTATGGTAGACATTGCGATTCTGCATAATAATTTCTCGGTCGAAACTCTGCGTTCAAGAAAAGAATGGCTTGATCGACTCGAAAACCTTTCACCGTTCTACAAAGATTTACTTACCAAAGCAGGCTACATTAAAAATGATGAAAGCTCTGTTGCACCAACCATTAGTGATATCAACAGAGCAAAGCTGGAAATTCATGTAACAGATGGTGGAACTGACGGCGCCTTCACTGAAAAAGCTATGGGAATTGCCATGACTCAAGGCGTATGCAGCGAAATTGATATTCCGTCCGACAAAGGGAATGACACACTGGGCACGCGCCGTTTAAGTGCTTATTATAGCAAGTACTTTCCGGACGCAATAAACTCAAGCCAATGCGTAAACTTAAACGGACAAACGAAAGCCATGTTTCCCAATTTGAACCTTAAGCAAATTGAAGAAATTATTGATCGAACAGACCCATTTAAACTTTTGCTAAAGCTCCGAAATGCAAACTGTAAACAAACGATTCAGTTTCCAAATAAAAAGGTCGTTTCGGCCTTTGTGCCTCAAGTTCGCGAAACTTTGAGACTTATCAACGCTCAGCTCGACAAACGCCAGCCTTCAATTTTGATGTACGATACTTCAATGATAAGTGACCAAAGCGGCGGACATGCGTCGACAATCATCGGCAGACGCTTCAACGAAACAAAAAAAATATGCGAATACCAGATAAGAAATTCTTACGGCCCGGCCGCTCACTCAAAAAAAGTAAAGTACGATAATGGAAACTATTGGGTGGACGAAAGAACTTTAAAAGCACACACTCATGGCGTAACGGCGATCGATTAACCTTTACAAATCAAACTTGGCTGTTAAAGTAAATGAGTGAAAAAAAAGCTTATTATTTTTTTATTAATCGCTTGCGTAAAGTCTATTGCGGCTGAGCCTATCAACGACTCAAGCGCCGTTAATCGCAAAGCAAAAACATACACCATGGCCGCACAAATCGTGGGTTACGGCCCGGCGGCTTCAGAGCTAAAGGGTGTTCATCTGGGATACTTCGTTGATCCGAATACCCAACTGCAGCTTGAGATCACGGGCGGAACCAACCCACTGATTTGGGGCTCGAGTGGGCATTCGATTACATCGTACGTGGTCGGAACTCACGTCAAACTTTTCACAGGCAATAGTTTTTATTTGAAATTGGGAATTGATTACCGCCGGATTGATTATCGTTATGAAGACCCCGTTTTGGGATCAAACTATGAAAAGACCTCGTTTCTCGGAAACACTTTAGGCGCCGCTTTTTTAATTGGTAATCAGTGGCAATGGCAAAACTTTACTTTTGGCGCCGACTGGATTGGTTTATCGGGCCCTTTAGTTTGGCAGATTGAATCTTCGGGAAGCGTGGGTACCAATCCGAATATTCGTCGACGCGATAAAGATGAAGATCGTTACTTAAAAGAAAATGTCATCATACTTTCGCGTCTATTTGTAGGCGCTAGTTTTTAAACCTTACCAAATACTGATGAACCTGATTATTCAGCGCCACCTAGTAAAGACAATTGCTTTGAAAAACTAGTTAACACACGCCCGCGTGGAGTTTTCTGAATAAAGCCCTCTTGAATTAAGAACGGCTCATACACTTCTTCTAAAGTTTCAGCGTCTTCGCCCAAAGCAGAAGATAAGGTTTCAATACCCACCGGGCCCCCATCGTACTTTTCTTGAATAATTTTTAGAATGCGACGATCCATTTCATCAAGACCGTTTTTATCAACGCCCAACTGATCAAGAGCATAGATAGCGATTGCTTCAGTGACGGTTCCGTCACCTTTGACTTCAGCATAATCACGCACGCGCTTTAATAAGCGGTTAACAACACGTGGGGTGCCGCGCGCACGACGAGCAATCTCGACAGCGGCTTGGGCATTAATAACTAAACCCATCTTTTCGGCCGAGCGAGTAACAATTTTTTGCAATGAATCCCGATCGTAGAATTGAAATCGTTCTTGAATGCCGAAGCGGTCACGAAACGGATTGTCTAACATGCCCGCGCGAGTCGTCGCGCCGATTAAAGTAAACGGAACCAACTGAAATTTCATAGACTGTGAACCTAAGCCGTCGCCTGTTACGATATCAATGTAATAGTCTTCCATCGCGGTATACAAGTACTCTTCAATTGCTCTTGGTAAACGGTGAATTTCGTCGATAAACAAAATCGAAAATGGCTTAAGACTGGTCAGCATGGCAGCTAAATCACCTTTTTTGTCTATCGCCGGAGCAGAGGTGATCTTGATGTCGACTTTCATTTCGTGCGCCATAATTTGCGCGACGGTCGTTTTCCCCAAACCCGGAGGCCCGAAGAACAAAGTATGATCTAAAGGTTCGCCGCGTTTTGTGGCTGCTTGTAAAAAAACTTTCATTTTTTCTTTTACATCATTTTGACCGGGAAATTCGTCAAAGCTTTGCGGGCGAAGTTTATTTTCCCATTTCAAATCTAAATCTTGCATTTCGCTTTCAATCATTCGACTCATAAATTACCCGATAATTGCTTAAGGCCTTCGCGTACGCCCTCTTCGATCGTTACTGAAATAGCTAGACTTGAAACAAACTGATCGACGTTTTGATTTTTAAAACCCAGATTGACCAACGCCGAAGAGATTTGCCGGTGAGTTTCCGAAACTTTTGGAGCTTTTATTTTAGGATCTACACGAACTAATTTACCCTGCAAGGTTAAAATAATTTGCTCGGCGGTCTTCTTGCCGACTTTTGGCAAAGCCGATAACGCCTTCGCGTCACTGTTTTCGATCCAATCTTGAATTTGGCCCAATCGTGCGCCGGACATAATCGATAACGCCATTTTAGGGCCCACACCGTTTACTTTTAATAACTGCACAAAGAATTCTTTTTCGGGCTTAGTTAGAAATCCGAAAAGCTGAAAAGCGTCTTCTCGAACGTGCGAGTAAATCCAAACTTTGATGGGCTGCCCGATCAAAACGTGAATATCGGTTAAGGTTTGGGATGAAGCCGAAATGTCATAACCAACTCCGCCGACCATTATAATAAAATGATCGACCGATACATCGTAAACAATTCCGTCAAGTAGTCCGATCATACCGCACTTCTTTCTAAGCGTTTTTTAACTTCAATAACCCGAAGCTGAGAGGCGTGAAAACACGCCATGGCTAAGGCGTCAGAGGCATCCAGTGACTTTACCGGGCCAATTTTTAGTAAATTTGTAACGACCGCACGCACGTGTTCTTTTTCGGCTCCGCCGCTTCCAGTGATTCCCTTTTTGACGACGCGAGTGGCGTATTCGAATACTTCAGCATGAGCTAGAAGGGATTCGTAAATAATAACTCCGCGCGCATGACCTAGTTTGAAGGCGCTATCGGCGCTCTTTCCTAAGAATATTTTTTCTAAGGATACGTGTTGGGGTTCGTACTTCTGCATCAGCTCTCGCACACCGCTTCCAATTGAATGCAAACGCTCCGACAACGGAATTTCGGCATCAAATTTTAATACGCCGAAATCAATAGGCTTCATCTGTCCCGCATGAACAGAGATTACTCCATAACCTAGAAATCGCGAACCAGGGTCAATACCGAGAATTATCATTTTTTTATTCAACTAGGAGCTTTTCTTTGAGTCAATAAAGTGAGACGATTTTATCTAAGATGACACAAGTTGATGAAATCGAAAAATTGCAAATCGAATTAGCCGACGATCCGAAATCGGCACAGTTCACCAGATTGGCCGAGCTTTATTTAGGCAGAGAAATGCTGACCGAAGCCGAGCAGTTGGTGCAGCAAAGTTTGAAGTTTCATCCGCGTTCAGTTAGTGGCTTGATTCTTTTGGGTCGTATTTTCAAGCTTAAAAAAAATATGCAAGCTTCGATTTCTCCTCTGACAGAGGCAACCAAGCTAGCTCCCGAAAACTGGCGCGCGTGGGCCGAAATGGCAGAAGCTTTTTTAGAGATGAAAAATGGCAAAGCGGCTTTAATCAACTTTAAAAAAGTTTTATTTTTAAATCCGACTCATCCAATGGCGCGTAAAGCGGTGGCAAAACTTGAAGTTTTAACGGCCGACGAATACGACGAAGACCTTTTTCAGATGCAACAATTGCCAGAAACGCAGTTTAACCAACCCGCTTCGACCTCTGAAAATACCGCCTGGACCGAAACGCCAGCCGGTTTAACTCGCATTATTTCTTATATCGACGCTTTGATTATTCGTAATGAACAGCAAAAAGCGATTGATTTGCTTAATGACTGTACAAAGAAGTACGGGGCCCACCCAGAAATCGAATCCAGACGTTTGCAATTATCCCCCTACGAAAAATCGGCCTTTATTGCGCCGAAGTCTGCGGCTTCGATTAATCAGCAAGTTTCACCGATTCGAGCGAAGACTCAGGCGAAGACTCAGTCCAAGACTCGGTCGAATTTAGGTCGCGATAAGAAGATTCGCGCCTTAAAAGAATTGCTGCGCAGAATCGAGCTTGAGGCCAGCCATCGCTTGTCGACTTAAATTCAATCATTTAGACTAAACATTCAATCAGCAGTGATATCAAATATTTGCCCGTAACTACGCGGGCCTAAACGGAGAGATGTTATGTACGAAACAGGTGACTTTAAAAAGGGTTTAAAAATGATGGTCGAAGGACAACCTTTTGTGATCGTTGACTTCCAACACGTTAAACCCGGAAAAGGAAATCAATTCTCAAGAACTAAAATGAGAAATCTTTTAACGGGACAAAACCTAGAACGTACGTTTAAGTCGGGCGAAAAATTTGAAATCCCGAACGTAGAAAACGTAGAGATGACTTTCTTATATAAAGATGAAAACGGTTACAACTTCATGAACCAATCTAATTACGAACAGTTATCAATGATGGAACATGAAATTGGCGAATCTAAAAATTATTTAATCGAAAACTTAGTTGTTACAATTACGATGTACAATGAAAAACCAGTTGTGGTTGATGTACCTAAAGCCGTAAACATGAAGGTCGCGCAGACTGATCCAGGCGTTAAAGGCGACCGCGTAACAGGTGCGACTAAGCACGCTACGATGGAAACCGGCTTAGTTGTGAACGTTCCTTTACATATCGCTGAAGGAGATTTGCTTCGGATCGATACTGAATCAGGTGATTACGTTGAACGTGTTAACCAGAAGTAGTTTTTACGTAGGGGCGAATTCTAGCTCAGGTTGTGGCCTTGGCTGGTAACAACAGTCTTGAACTTGAAATACACTCGTTGTTTCAAGAGGGTATGCCCCTTGAAACAATCTGCGACGAAATTCTTTCTAAATATGAAAAAAGTGACGTGATTAGCCCCTTCGAGAGCGAAAGCATCAGTCACTTTTTAATGTTGGCCGGTCGAATCGATTTACTTTTTAGCTTTTACGCCAAATGCTTGCGAAAAAATTCGCTGGCGCAATTTCCGTGGGGTAGCTTAACCAGCGCGGTATTGCAAATCGAATCACAACTAAGCGAAGAGCTGATTGATTTAATCGAAATGGGCTTAAAAGATCAGCCTGAAGAGGAAAGTGCTTACAAAGTTGCCGCGCTGATGTCGGCCATTCCGACGCTGCAAACTAGATTGCAAGCATACAAACAAAGTTTCGCCGTTGATCAGCTGCAGACCAAGGTTAAGCTGATGGCGCAGCTCAACCACAATCGACTCTATCAGCTAAAAGATTTAGAAGAACAAACTTTACAGCAGCTGATAAAAGTATTTCCTCAAGATCTTGAAGTTAAGCTCATGCATCAAGCCCACCTTGAAAAGAAAGCCGACGAGATTTTAGCGCGTATTCGCTCAACCCCCCGTTCGATTTCTTCGACGAAAAGAATAACCGAAGAAGTAAATGCCGAAACGCTCGAGTTCATCGATAACTTACGAAAACAAACTTTAGCCTTAGCTGATCGTTTACAAACTGAACAGCCCGACCAAATTTACAATTTAACGATGTTAGCAATGCAGTTTGATTTGTTCGACTTAGCCCTTGAGCTAAGCGCTAAAGCTCCGCCGTCTTTTGCTGGCGAGTGGCTTAAGGCAGAAATTCTTTATGAATCAGGCCGTTTTTTAGACTTACTAAAACACATTGAAAATATTGAAACTAAAATGGCATCAACGCCCGAGTCAACTTACGGCGCTATTTATCTTAAGGCGCAAGCTTATTTCGGCTTAGGCCAGCGAGAGATCGCTATTCAACTTCTTGAATCATTGTCTAGCAAAGTGCCGTCTTACCGATCGACCGAAGCCTTACTTCACGAATGGAAAACTTCTTGAATAGAGTAAAGGCTATTGGACTTTATTTAAGCCCGCTTTTGGTATTTGGACTGATTACATTAGTATGGATTTCTATTATTAAACCCCAGCTCATAAATTTTATTCAAAATCAACTTCCAGCGTACAACCAATCGCAGAATACGATCGAAATAAAAATTAAAGTTTTAGACTTTTCGCTGCTAAAACTGCAAATGACGGCAGAACAAGTCGATCTTACGTTTAAGGGCGAACTTAAAGATATGGCGCCATTAGCGGTTCGTTACGCAAAAGCCCAAGTCGATCCGTTTAAGTTATTAGTCGGCCAAATCAGTATTTCAAAAATTCAAATTGAAGGCGTCGAATGGGCTTTTCGTCTTCCGGCTAGCTCGGGCGAACCGGCGCCGGAACTTCCGATTGATTTAGTCTTTAACTATTTGCCGCAAATTCCGGTCGAAAAAGTTTTTATTCTGAATTCAAAATTTAAGTTGATCGAACCGAAAGAAAAGATCGAAGTTGATTTTTCATTGCCTCATGTTGCAATTAGCAATTATAAAAATCGTCTAAGCCTAGTGAGTAAAAAGATTTTTATCGAAGCCTCGCAGAACAAACGAAAAGGTGCACCTGCCGAACTGACGCTTGATGTGACCTTAAAACCGAATACTCTAGAGATTTCTGAATTAAAAATTAATACGCTTGATTCTTCAGTTTCGGCTTCGGGGCAACTGCTGGATCTGAAACGCGTTTTAATAAAGCCGCAAGCTAAAGTGCAGTTTGCAAGCGACATACATTTTGCGGATGTTCGAAATATTGCTTTATCTTTATTTCCGCAAAAGACTCGCTTCCCGACAATAACGGGGTCGGTTAAAATGAACGGTACGATCGATCTTAAGGCCATTGATCACATCAACGGCCAAGTGAAGTTTCAAACCACGCAAGTATCCATCGACCACTTTAAATTAGGACAGGCACAGATCACGGCTGAAATTAAGAAAAATCAAATATTCATAAGCCAAGTTGATCTCGAGCATCCGGCCGCCGAAGCCTCACTAAGCCAAATTGAAATTCAGCAGCAAAGTCCATTTGCATTTAAAGCAAAGCTTGATTTGAAATCTTTTGATTTACAAAAAATGTTTGTAGCGTTGGGCTTAAACAATATTCCGGCAGGGGTCGAAGGTTTCGGCGAGACCACCTGCTCGGGAGAGCTTGATCCCGTCGTTACGGTAAATTGCGACGCAGATCTAGATATGAATGATGTGTGGGTCAAATCCGAAATGAAGTCTGACTCTCACATCGTAAAAATTAAGAAAGCTTCAGCCCAAGGAAAATTTACGTTAACGACCGAACAGGTAAGCTACGTTACCGATTTAAAAATTGGCGAATCAATCGGCAAATTAAACGGAATGGTCAAATTTAGCGAAGGTTTTAAAATAAATTTTGAAACGAACAAGCTTAGCTTTAACGATGTCGAAGATTTAGCCGGTCTAAATTTTAAGGGCGATTTAAAAATAAAAGGCACTGCCGCTGGTGATTCAAGCGCAGGGGTCATTGATTCAATTGCGACCTTATCAAATGCCGAAATCGACCAATTTAAATTAGGGCAAGTCTCGACGAACATGGTTTACGAAAAAGGCCATCTTTACTTAAACCAAATCAGTGGGTTGATGGGGAAATCGAAGTATAACGGAGCGATTGACTTCAACTTTATACGCTCGACCTTGAATGGCAATATTAATGCCCCCCAACTTGAAGCTGCCGATGTACAAACGGCCATTCAAACTAAGTTCGGCCTTCCATTTGAAATGGCCGGTTCAGGCTCAGCCCGCATCACTTTAGACGGACCCTTCAACTTTTGGAAATTGACCTACGGCTTACAATCACAATTTAGTCGAGGGCAGATTGCCGGCGAAAACTACGAACAATTACAATTAAATTTGAATTCAACAGGCCAACAGATTCAGTTCACGCGAGTGCAACTTAAAAAAGCGCAAAGCTCATTGGTTGTTGAAGGTTTTATTAATACAATACCAAGCACACCTGAATTTAATTTAAAACTTCGTACAGAACCTATGCAACTAGAGGAAGTAGATCATCTAGTCAAAGTCGCACCAGCCGTATCGGGCCAAGTTTGGATCGATGGATTAGTGAGTGGTATTTTAGACAACCCCGAATTGGCTTTTAATTTCAACGCTAAACAAGTGAATTTTGAAAACGTCGATTACCCCGGTTCGCAAGGCCGAGTTATTATTGATAGACGTTATTTCAAATTCAACGGACAGATGCTCGGCCGTCAAATACAATCAGATATACAGTGGCCGTGGAGCGAAAACGATGAATTTTATTTACGCCTGCAAATTCACGATTTAAACCCTTTAGTTTTTCTACCACTTGTTTCGGTTCCGCTGCCCACCAATGACTATTTCGCGCGGTTGAATGCCGAAGTCGATTTACAGTCCAAAACACGCAGCTTTAAGAACTCGAACGGTCATATCCGTATCAATGACTTTGTCTTAGCGCGTGGGGCTCAATCTTTGAAATTAGCGCGTCCATCTTTTCTGACCTTTAAAGATGGACTAACGGGCATGGAACCCCTTGAACTTAAGGGCGAAGATAATCGCGTACTACTGGAAATGAGTTCGGTTAAATCAGACGAAGTTCGTATGAATGTGACCACTGATTTGAAACTTCGTTTATTTCAATTTTTGCTTCCGTTTGCGCAATCTTTTGATGGCCGGCTGAAGCTAGAAGCACAGGTTTTGCTTAACAACTCTGGATTTGAGTTATTCGGCGACGGCGAGTTAACCGACGGGTTAGTTAGTTTTAAAGGCTTTCCGGTACCAATTGATAATATCAATACACCGGTCGAATTTTCGAAATCTAAAGTTTTACTAAGTGATATTACGGCGCAGCTTGGTCAAAGTGAAATCAATGGCGCCGGGCAGGTCGATATTCGCGGGCCACGAAATATCGCCGTTCAACTGCAAGCTGATTCGGATAATATTGAACTTACTTTTCCTGACCAGATTACCACTGCGGGTCGCTTAGATTTAAATTTCTCGGGTAACTGGTTACCTTACACCGCAAAAATCAATTACAAAGTCACGCGTGGATTGGTCGAGAAAAACTTCGGTGAAGATACGGGCGATACAAAAACTGTTCTTACTTCAAGTTCGTTTTTGCCGCCTCAACAAATCGAACAACAATCACCCTCGCTTTTATTAGACGTAAATGTTGATCTGACTTCGGGCGTGGTGGTTAAAAATAAATTACTTGAGGGCGAAGCTTACGGGAATTTGCGCGTTACGAATACGCCTGAGAACCCCATGATCACGGGTCGCATTGATATTCGTAGCGGCAGTAAAGTTTTTTTCAAAGACAAGCCGTTTGATGTGCAAACAGCGACAATTACATTTCCGACCGCGAAAACAATCAATCCCGATATTTATATCTCGGCGAACGCGCGTCTTTCAGATTACGACGTAAACTTATTGATACAGGGGCCGGTCAAGAACTTGTCTATTAAGCCTACCAGCCAGCCGCCTTTGACCGATTCTGATATTTTTTCGTTGATCGCGCTTGGGGTCACGTCAACTCAGTCAGATCAAAATTTAAGTTCTGAAACGCAACAAGCACAGACTGGGTTAGAAGTTCTGGCCGCAATCAGTAACCAATCGGTGCTGAATAAAAAAATTCAAGAAAAATTAGGCTTAACGGTTCAACTAGCACCGACTGTCGACAGCACGAAGAATATCGCAGTACCTAAAGTCGTCGTTAGCCGTAAAATTCAAAAAAACGTAAATGCTTCGTACTCGCGCCCGCTTACTGGCGATACGCAAGAAAGCGAATGGAAGCTGCAGTACTTATTTAATCCGAATACATCAAGTATCTTAAACTATCAAAATAAAGAGACCAATCAGCAAGACCAAATCCGTAACAATACAACGAATGAAACCGGCGTGCTGGGACTTGATTTCGAGTACAAGAAAGATTTTAAATGGAAAAAATAATTTCAATTTTTCTATTTATTAGCCTAAGCAGCGCATTCGCAGTGGGTCAGACGCGCCAACTGAATCTTTCTGATTGGCCAAACGACGTGATTGAGCGTATGAAAAAAGACGTACCCGAAATCAATGCTCAACCACTGACGGACGAACTACTAAACACCATTTTAAAAAAACTTGATCAAAAAATGCAGTTTAATAGTCTAAAACTTGTTAATGGCAAAACCGAAGGTGAACTGAGGTTGGTCGGCGAAATTTCGGCCGAGGTTGAAAAAATTGAATTCGACGGAGCGAAAGAGCTTTCTGATGCCGAAGCAATGACGCTGACTAATCTGACCTTAAAAAACGCCCTCGATGAAGATGCTTTAAACAATGCGACTCAGAAGTTAATTCAATTTTACCGCGACTTAGGCTACCGCTCAGTTGATATTAAATACGATATCATTTCTACTTCGACGATCAAAAAATCAGTGAAGTTCACGATAAATACAAAAGCTCGCACCCGTCTTTCAGCGATCAAGGTTGAAGGCTTAGACCTAAGATCGATTGACGAAATCGAGCGTACCATGATGATTAATTTCAAATGGGATGTCATGACCCAAGAGAATTTAAACAGACTGAATGTACGCCTGCGTGCAGAATTAAATGCTCACGGCTACTATTTAACCCAGGTGCCGTCTCCGCAGATTATTTTAACGGCCGACGAACTTAACGCACGTGTCGTCTTTAAACTAACCAAAATGCCAAGGTACTCTGTTGAATTACTAAATCTAAAAGAGTTCTCGAAGTCACAAATTGAAAACGATGTACTAAAGCTTGATAGTTTTTATTCGAAAGATTCAAATTTTAGCCCAGACTTAGTTGAAAGACTGAAAGCTTTTTATCTTAACGAAGGATATCCCCATCTCGATGTAGCTCTATTTGAACGCAAAGAAGGCGACCAAATAGTACTTAGCTTAAATCTGAACGAAGGCCCTTATACTCGTCTTAAAACGATTGGCGTAACGGGCCAATTTTCACGTGGTGAAAAGTTCTACGCCGATAAAATACTTGAGCTTTCATCGTCAAAAGTTTCTAACAAAGTTTTTATTAAAGAAGATATCGAACTCGGAATTAAGAACTTGGTTATTTTTCTTCAGAACGAAGGTTACGTAAATGCCCGCTTAGGACGAGTGCAAATCATGACTGACCGAACGAAGCCTGAAGTTGGCCAAGCCCTCATTCAGTTAGATGAAGGTCCTCGCGTGACGGTTTCGTCGATTGATTTTGTAGGGGCCAAATCGGTTTCGCGTGAAGACTTACTAAAGGTGATCAAGCTTCAGCCAGGTTCTCCGCTCAGTTTGATCGTACTTGAAGAAGCCCTGCTGAATCTAAAAAACTACTACGCAAGTATCGGTTTTATTGAATATAAACTGATGAATGAAACGAAAGACCTCATGTCTTACACTGAGGAAAACTCGCTCGCACAACTCAAGTTTGAAATTCAGGAAGGTGCGAAAGTTGAAGTTCAGTCTATTCTTATCGAGGGGAATATACTAACGAACGATCGTTTAATTTTGACAGAAATTGATATCAGGCCAGGTGATATTTTAACTCCGGCGAAAATGACTGAATCAAATTCACGCTTACTAAAAACGGGACATTTTAGTGCAGTTGAAATCACGACACTTGAAGCTGGTACAGAGGTCGCACAACGCACCGTCTTAGTTAAAGTCAGCGAGCGCGACCCCGGAGTTTTCACAATCGGTGCCGGGGTAACTAACGAGAATAACGGAACCGTACACGGATATTCTGGGATAGCTTACCGAAATATTAATGGAATGGGCCTAGGGGTTTCACTTCGATTAGAAGGTAATTATAACTACGCTAACGTTCAGTATGTAGAATCGAAAATTGTTGTCGGCGGCGTTTTACCTTACTTATTCGATTCACGTGCCCGTATGCGTTTAAATTTAACCCGTTCACGTGAGATTACGAATTTCGAAATTCGTAAAGTCACTGAGCTTAATTCGACCGTCTGGTCAATCGAGCAAGATTTCACATCCCATTTCACCGGCATTTGGGATATTTTTAATGTTACGACTTACGTCGATCGCGGCATAACCACCGACGACGAAACAAAGTACTTTAATGAGACCGGACAAAATCTTTACCAAGATTTAGTCATCGGTTCAACGGGCCCAACCTTAGATTTTGATTACCGAGATAATTTATTTAATCCGACGAAGGGAAGTTTTTCTCGTTTCACGGCCGAATACGCTTCCGGCTTAAATGGCAGCAGCAAAGTTGATGATTTTCTTCGCCTAGGCGGTCAAACAACGTTCTACGTGCCCTACAAAGAAAGCGGAGTCGTATTCGCACAATCCTTTCGCGGTGGTTACATCGAAGATTTAAAGCCCGCACAAGGCTTCGGAATTCCGTTTGATAAAAAGGGATTTTCACTTGGCGGCCGCAGCACCATTCGTGGGTTTAGCTCGAGCGAATTCTTTCCGTCGACTAACGAAGTGGGCAGTAGCTTTAAGATGAAAACTTTCGCTTCGTTTGAACTGATTAAATCAGAAGTTCGTTTCCCGCTCGTCAGCAAATGGGACGTTAGCGCTGCTATATTTTACGACGGTGGGCAGGTTTTAGTTGATGGACTAACTTTCAGCGACAATTGGCGCGAAGCTGTGGGAATAGGCATCCGCTACAATACTCCGGTGGGCCCTTTAAACCTAGAATACGGGCAAAAATTAGACAAAAAAAGCTACGAAAGCGAAGGCGCCTTTCACTTGTCGATAGGCGTTTTCTAGGGTAATTTTTAGTCTTCCAAATTTAATTTTTTAATAAATTTAAAGACTAAAGGGAGACTACTTATGCAACAGCACAAACTTCGTGTTTATCCGTCAAAAGAAAAATTAGAACGTAAAGATCAATTGGCCTATAAAATGGCCGAAATCTGCACCGACACAGCCGTCATTAAAGATGACGTTGTCGATATGATTATTAACCGCATTATTGATAATGCTTCGGTTGCGATTGCAGCGGCGAACCGTCATCCGGTGGCTTCAGCGCGTTCAATGGCTTTAGCTCACCCTCGTGCGGGCGGTTCAACTGTTTTCGGCATGCCGAATGATCAAAAATTTTCTTGTGAATGGGCGGCTTGGGCAAACGGCACAGCCGTTCGTGAATTAGACTACCACGATACTTTCTTAGCAGCCGACTACTCTCACCCGGGTGATAACATTCCACCGATATTAGCGGTGGCTCAACAAGCCGGTAAAAACGGAAAAGATTTGCTGCGTGCATTAGTTGCCGGTTACGAAATTCACGTTGATCTAGTTAAAGCAATATGTTTGCACGAACACAAAAAAGATCATATTGCACACTTGGCCCCAGCACAGGCTGGCGGTATCGGTTGTCTTTTAGGTTTACCAACTGAAATAGTTTACCAAGCGATTCAACAAGCCGTGCACGTATCGTTCACGACTCGTCAATCACGTAAAGGCGAAATCTCTTCTTGGAAAGCATACGCCCCAGCTCACGCTGGTAAATTAGCAATTGAAGCGGTTGATCGCTGCATGCGTGGCGAAGGTGCTCCGTCACCAATTTATGAGGGCGAAGATTCAGTAATCGCCTACATGCTTGATGGTAAAGATGGTAAATACACCGTTACTTTGCCTGAACCCGGCGAAGAAAAACGCGCGATCTTAGAAACCTATACCAAAGAGCATTCGGCTGAATATCAATCACAAGCGTTGATCGACTTAGCGGCTCGCATGCGCGATGCGGTTTTATCTAAAACTAAAAACTGGGATGATGTTAAAGAAATCGTTATTCAAACGTCTCACCATACACATTATGTAATCGGTACGGGCGCAAACGATCCACAAAAAATGGATCCAAAAGCCTCTCGTGAAACTTTAGACCATTCGATCATGTATATTTTTGCAGTCGCATTGCAAGACGGAAAATGGCATCACGTTGATTCGTACACTCCAGAGCGTGCTCAGCGCCCTGATACCGTTCGTCTGTGGAATAAAATCCGTACGATTGAAGATGCAAAATGGACTGCCAGCTACCACGATAAAGATCCGAATAAAAAACAATTCGGTGGCCGCGTTGAAATCATGTTCAACTCTGGCGAAGGTATCGTCGATGAATTAGGTGTCGCGAACGCGCATCCAGCAGGAGCAAAACCATTCAAACGTGCGGATTACATCCGTAAATTTGATATTTTAACTTCAGATATTATAACCAAAGAAGAACGTAACCGCTTCATTTCATTGTGCGAACGCCTACCTGAATTGACCGCGGCTGAAGTTCAACAGCTGAATGTTCAAATACCGATTGATAAATTAGTAAATAACAAACGCGATACCAAAGGAATTTTCTAAGATGCTATTTCCTGAAATCACCGCCGCAGAAAAAAGAAAAAACTTCCGTGATTTATTAAAAACGGGAAAACTTTTACAATTTCCGGGTTCTTTTTCTCCGTTGGTCAGCATGATGATCGAGAAGAAAAACTTTGACGGTGTTTACATTTCAGGATCAGTTTTATCGAACGACTTAGGTTATCCCGATTTAGGCTTAACAACGTTAACCGAAGTGGCTCAGCGCGGTCGTCAAATTGCGCGTACCACTTCGTTACCGTCGATCATTGATGCGGACACGGGCTGGGGCGAACCCATGAACGTTACCCGCACAGTACAAGAATTTATTGAAATGGGTTTAGCAGGCTGTCACTTAGAAGATCAGTTAAACCCAAAACGCTGCGGCCACTTAGATAATAAATCCTTGGTTTCAACTGAAGACATGGTTAAAAAAGTAAAAGCTGGCGTGAACGGAAAAAAACTAGACTCAAACTTTTTAATCATTGCTCGCACCGACGCGCGGGCCAGTGAAGGATTAGATAAAGCAATCGACCGTGCAAAGGCCTACGTCGATGCTGGGGCCGAGATGATTTTTCCGGAAGCCTTGCAATCTGAGAAAGAATTCGAAGCCATGCGGAAGGCCATCACCGTTCCGTTGCTGGCGAACATGACCGAATTCGGCAAAGGTAAGCTGTATACAAAGACCGAGCTAACAAACCTGGGTTATAACTTAGTGATCTATCCTGTAACGACTTTACGTCTTGCAATGGGTGCGACCGAGCGTGGCCTTGATATTATCACGAAGGACGGTAATCAAGAGAAAGCGATGGATATGATGCAAACTCGTCAGCAACTTTATGATCTAACGCGCTACGAAGAATACAATGAGTTCGATCAAAATATCTTTAATTTTAAAATTGATAGCAAACACACTTAAACTTCTGCCACCCAAGCTACGCGGCTTTACCCGGCCGAAATCATTCGCATTTTGCCCGGGAAACTATCAATTTAATTGATTTTCAGTCGTAAAATGCGAGCGACGCTCCCAATCAATGTACCCAACTTTAAATTCATTCGATAAGCTTTGGCATTACTAAAATCAAAGGTGGAAAAATGGCTGAATATATTAATCCCGATTACGTAGCTGAACCAGAAAAAATGAACGTTAAAAAAGGCCTTGAAGGCGTCGTGATGGACACTTCTTCGGTTTCAAAAGTTAACGCCGATACAAACTCTTTGGTTTACCGCGGTTACCCCGTTCAGGACCTTGCTGAGAACTGCTCGTTCGAAGAAGTGGCTTACCTACTTTACACGGGCGAACTTCCGAACAAAACGCAATTAGAAGAATTCACCAAAAAAGAAAGATCTCTACGCGATATTACAAAAGATAATTTAAACGTGATCAAAGCATTACCGAAGAAGTGTCACCCAATGGATTCAATCCGCACGGGCGTAAGCTTTTTAGGTTGTGAAGATGAACGTATCTGGGATGCCACTGCGGCCACTAATCTTGATAAAGCGGTCCACTTATTAGCAAAAATTCCAACGATGATTGCGGCAGACTACCGTTTTAAAAAGGGCTTAGACTTTATCGCTCCAAACCCGACTTTATCGATTGCAGAGAATTTCTTTCAAATGTGTTTTGGTAAAGTACCTGACGCAAAAATTGTTAAAGCGTTTGACGTGTCTTTAGTTTTATATGCCGAGCACAGCTTTAACGCTTCAACGTTTACAACTCGCGTGGTCACTTCAACCCAATCAGATATTTACTCGGCGACCGTAGCCGGCATCGGAGCGCTAAAGGGGCCATTACACGGCGGAGCCAATGAAATGGTTATGCATATGATGATGGAAGTAGCTGATCCCGATAAGGCTGAACAATGGATGCTAGACGCTCTAGCGCAAAAGAAAAAGGTAATGGGATTTGGCCACCGTGTTTACAAGTCAGGTGATTCGCGTGTTCCGACGATGAAGAAATACGCGCAAGTCATGGCCGATGTTACGGGCGAACAAAAATGGATGAAAATGTATAATTCGCTAGAAAAAGTGATGGTTGAAAAGAAAAAGATTTATCCAAATTTAGATTTTCCGGCTGGGCCTGCTTACTACATGATGGGTTTTGAAATCGATTTCTTTACTCCGATTTTTGTAATGGCGCGTACGACGGGTTGGTCAGCGCATATTCTTGAACAAACAGCTAATAATCGCATTATTCGCCCCTTATCAGAATACATCGGTGCCCCGCAAAGAAATGTTAAACCCATCAGCGAGAGATAATTTGCACATGAAAATAGTATTGATTTCGTTTTTGTTACTATCGTTTACGGGCTGCCAAGCAATGAAAGCCGCCGAAGCAGCCAAAGAAACCGAAACGGAAGCAAGCCTAAACCGTAAAGCGGTGATCCGCGAAGAAAAGCGTAAGCAATCTGAAGCCGATCTACCGTTTCGGGGCCTAGACACCACCGAACGTATTATTAAAATTGCGTTCGGCAGTGGCGTTGATCAAGATCAGCCACAGATGATTTGGAATAACATACTCAAACACAATCCCGATCTTTTTATTTTGGCTGGCGACGCTGCGTACACCGCAAAACCCGAACAAAAACCGATTGGTGCCCAGTATAAAAAATTAAACCGTAATGCTGAATATCGAATGATACGCGAAAAGATTCCGTTCATGGCGATTTGGAATGATGAAGATTACGGGCAAATCGACGGCGGAGCCAATAACCCCGACAAAGAAATCGCTCGGACTGAATTTTTAAAATATTGGACCTACGCACGCAACACGATCCCCGCTGATCAAAAAGCATTGTACCATTCAAAAACTTTCGGCAGTAAAAAACAAACCGTACAGGTGATTATGCTTGATACGCGCTGGGACCGTTCGCCGTTAAAAGTAAATACCGAAGATACCTACAACAGCGAAAAACCAGAACCGAATACATTTCCAAAACCATTTCTACCTGACGACGATAAATCGAAAAGAATTTTGTCTGAAGCACAATGGTCTTGGTTAGATAACGAATTAAAAAAACCAGCTAGCCTAAAAATTTTAGTTAGCCCAATTCAGGTCATCGCCAACGAACACAGCTTTGAAAAATGGGGAAATTTCCCGGCCGAGTGTGAGCGCCTTCTGACTTTAATACGCAAAGCGAAAGCTAAACATCTGATTATCATTTCAGGCGACAGGCACATTTCAGCTATTGCGAAAGAATATATACAAGGGTTCAATACAATATACGATATCACTTCAAGCGGGCTTAATAACCCCGTGCCTCGAGATAACGTAGTCAAAGATACAAGCTACTTAAACGACGCTTACGGGGCAATGGCCTACGGTTTAATTGAAATAAATTGGGATAAACGTAAGGCGAAGATTGAACTTCGCACTTTAGATGAAGAAGTTAAACAAAATATTGAAGTTCCGTTTTAATTAACAACAATTGAAGGCGCCGACTGGCGCGCAATTTTATTTAAATCGGTCTGCACAATAAACCAAGTACCTGCCGGAAAAAGTACCCACAAGATAAATATGAACCAGCGATTAATTTTATCTGCCGAGATTTTTTCATAGATTTCTCCGTGGCAGTAGAATGAATAAAGACAGCCAAAGGGCACGAACAACAAGATCGTCCACAAGGTCGGAGAGGCTTCACTATCTTTTGTAATCGCTTTCATTTCGGTACTTGTTTGATAGAACCAGTAGATCGAGTAAATCCCAAGCGTCACAACCATTAATAAAACCTGCACCAACATGTTTCGTTCTTTTACGATAGGCATTTAAGACTCCTGATCTTTGGGTGGTTTTTCGAGCCATCCTTTTTTCATTACATAATACGAAAGCGCGACAGAAATAACTAACATCACAATAATCGAAATCCAAAAACCTAACGGATGAGACAGTAGCGGAATGTGTACAAAATTCATTCCGAAAATACCGGCCAAGAAATTAAGTGGCAAAAAGAAAATTGTAATGACCGTCAACACACGCATGATTTCATTCGTACGAAACGAACCCTCATTCGTGCGCTGCGACTCGATCGCCATGTGAAGATTTAGCAGAGACTGCACGTTATCAAATACATCTTCGGCATAAAACAAATTGCGTTCAAGGCGGTATTTGACTTCTTGCATTTTATTCTTAGGGCAAGACTCTGTACGCTGAATAATTTTTGCTTGAGAATCAATCGTTAGCTTCATCACTTTACGAAAGGCCGACGACTGGCGCTTGATATAATATCCCTCGCGAAGTAGCGAATTCGATTTTTTGCCCTCAAACATACGCTCTTCAAATTTTTCAACTTTGTATTCTAAATTTGTTAATGGGTTATTAAAACCAAGTGACGCCTGTTCGAAAAAGTAGGCTAATACCACTCCTTCGTTAACGTCTTCGGCCTTCATTTTCTTCAATTTAATCTTAACTTCGCCAACTTCAACCAAAGGCATGCGATGAATAGATACCAACTTATCCTTAGTGAAAAAAATCGCCACTTTCGTGGTTAGTTCTTGCACCGTATCGGCCGCGATTTTAAATTCGGGCTCCATCAAACGAAGAATCAAAAACTGCGTGTTATCGAAAGACTCAGCGTGAGGCAAATAGTCGGGGTCTAAACAATTCAGCAAAACCTTTGGTGGAACGTCTAACTCGGCTGCCATTTGTTCAAGCATTTCTTTGCTGGGATTCACCCAATCAATCCATATAAAACGGCCGTAAGTCTCGGTAAACTGGTCCATCCCGCTATCAGACCTGATATCGAGCTAAAACTCAAGTTTCTCAACGAAAATAGCCTTGAAAGCATCAGGAAATTGCTAATCACGTCATAGATAATTTTGATGATAAATTGCGTTTTTATAGCCATTACGCAAAACTATTCAGGTTCATAAATAAATCTATAAGACGTCAACAAAAGGAGATTTCATGTTAGGTATCGGACAAAAATTCCCACAGTTTTCTATGCAAGCCTGTGTCGGAATGGAAAAAGGTAAAGAATTTAAAACAGTTTCAAATGCAGACATGAAAGGTTCTTGGTCGGTTGTATTTTTCTGGCCACTTGATTTCACTTTCGTTTGCCCAACAGAGTTAGCTGAATTCAACAAAGAAATGAAGAATTTCAAAGCCCGAGATACAAAAGTATTTGGCGTATCTTGTGATTCACACTTTGTTCACCATGCTTGGAGAACTCACCACGAAGATCTTAAAGATCTAGCTTACCCTATGTTGGCTGATGTTAAAAAAGAATTAACGGGCGCTTTAGGTGTATTACATCCTCAAGACCAAGTTCCATTGCGCGCTACCTATATCATCGATCCAGATGGTATTGTTCAATGGGTTTCTGTCAACGGATTAAACGTGGGCCGTAACGTAAAAGAAGTTTTACGTACTGTTGATGCTTTACAAACTGACGAACTTTGCCCATGTAATTGGGAAAAAGGCCAAGCGACTATTAACGCTTAGTCTTCAACTCAAGTTTAGACCTTGTTCTTTATAATCAAAAAGTTGTTACTGTTAAAACCTAAAGGCTTCTTCCTTAACTTTTGTTAAAGTAGAAGCCTTTTTTATTTCTTAAGGAGCATTGTATGTCGATAGCAGAAAAAGTAGATGTATTTCTAGAAAGATCATTTCCCGGGAAAGAGACGGCCGTATACCGTGACCTTTCTTTAAATTTTAAAAAAATATTAGAAGATTCGCCACTTGAAGCAACCGAGCGTTTTATGAATTTGGCCGCTATTGCGCGCTCACTTCATTGGAAAGAGCTTGAAATGCTAGCTGCCATTGAATTGAAAGAACTAGGTCTTGAAGATGCTCACATCGAAGAGTGTTTTGAAGCCGCTGCTATCATGGGAATGCTAAATACCTATTACAAGTTTAAAGGCTATTTATCGGCTGAAGTTTTAGCGGATACTGCTTACCAGCGTGCGGGTCTACGCATGAATTCTCTCTCTAAAGCTGTTAACGGTAAAGAAAAATTCGAGATGATGGCCTTTTCGGTATCCGTGGTCAACGGCTGCCCGACTTGCGTTTCATCACATGAAAAAGCCTTAACCGACATCGGCGTTACCCGAGACAAAATTCACGATCTAGCACGCCTAGCTTCAGTTTTGAAGGGCATGAGCTGTCTTGCTTAGTCGGGAAGCGTTCAACTATAAATAAACTGTTGGTCCACTGATTTAACAAAGTGCGATCTCATGGACCTTTTGCGTATTTGAAGGTAAGCTACATTACTTCAAACGTAAGAGGTTTATAATGAAAACAGATACTGAATCAACAGCTCCTAAACGCATTTACCTAAAAGATTATCAAGCTCCGGCCTATACGATCGGTGGCGTGCAACTTCATTTCAATTTACATGAAACCGAAACCATTGTTACCACCAAGCTTGATTTAAAGAAAATCAAAGACGAGCCCTTGGTGCTTAACGGTGAAGGGCTAAAATTAATTTCAATTAAATTAAACGAAAAACTTTTAACTCCGGCTGATTATCAAATAACGGACGAGTCTTTAACCATTCGCGCAACCCCTAGCGATTTCAAACTAGAAACAGTGGTCCAGATTAATCCTGAAGCAAATAAGTCTTGCGAAGGCCTTTATTTATCTAAAGGTATTTTTGCAACTCAATGTGAGGCTGAAGGCTTTCGTCATATCACTTACTTCATTGACCGCCCTGACGTGATGACCACTTACGAAGTTGAAATCGAAGCTGATTCTAAAAAGTATCCAATTCTTTTATCAAACGGTGATTCAATCAGCAAAAAAGATTTGGGCAACGGACGACAATTAGCAACGTGGAAAGACCCTTTTAAAAAGCCTTGTTATTTGTTCGCGCTGGTCGCAGGTGACCTGGGCGTTGTTTCCGACACTTTCACAACCAAGTCTGGAAAAAACGTAAAATTAGAAGTTTTCGCTTCACACGGAAAACAAAGTCGCTGCCATCATGCGATGGAGTCTTTGAAAAAATCAATGAAGTGGGATGAAGAACGTTTCGGCCTAGAATATGATCTCAACCAGTTCATGATCGTATCAATTGATGATTTTAATATGGGTGCGATGGAGAACAAAGGTCTTAATATTTTCAACTCTCGCTTGGTGTTAGCCGACCCCCAGTCTGCGACTGATACAGATTTTGAACGTATTGAATCGGTTGTTGGTCACGAATACTTTCATAACTGGACGGGTAACCGCATCACTTGCCGCAACTGGTTTGAACTATCACTGAAAGAGGGCTTAACCGTCTTTCGCGATCAAGAGTTTTCGTCTGATCTTAACTCACGTTCGGTTCAACGTATCAAAGACGTTGATGCTTTACGCGGTAGCCAGTTTGCAGAAGATGCGGGCCCGAACGCACATCCCGTTCGCCCTGAAAGCTGCTTAGCGGTCGATAACTTCTATACCCCCACGATTTATGAAAAAGGTTCTGAAGTTATTCGCATGATGCAAACAATGGTCGGTAAAAAAGGTTTTCGTAAAGGTATGGACGAATACTTTAAACGTTACGACGGCCAAGCGGTTACGATTCTAGACTTTTCTAGCGCGATCTCTGAACCCAACGGCTACGATTTTACCCAGTTCAAATTATGGTACGCACAGGCGGGCACTCCGCAAGTTGACGTGACTGAAAACTATGATGCGACTACTAAAGAATACACTTTAATCTTAAAACAATTTTGTGTGCTAACCGAAAAACAACCAAGCAAATTACCCTTCCATATTCCGTTGCTTGTTGGCTTAATCGATTCGACAGGTAAAGATATTCCCGTTATTTCAAAAGACATTATTATTAATTCAGATAACCTTCCGGTTATTCACTTAAAAAACATTGAGCAAAGATTTGTTTTTACCAATGTTTACGAAAAACCTGTGCTATCGATCAATCGCGATTTTTCAGCTCCGATCAAATTAAATTGGAATGCCTCGCAGGCTGAACTTCTGCATTTAATTAAATTTGATTCAGATTCATTCAATCGCCGAGAAGCCTCTTACAAAATGATCCTACAAGAACTTCAACGCCTGATTGGTCAAGCTTCGCAATCTGCCGCTTTACAACCAAACGAAAGCATCGTCGAAGCTTTGGGCTTTGTTTTAAACGATGAAAAAATCGACGTGCAGTTTAAAGCTTTGATGCTGCAATTACCCAGCACGGACATCTTAGCGCAAGCCGAGACTATTCTTGATGCCGTCGCTTTTCATAAAGCTCAAACGGCTTTAGTAAAAGCTTTCGTTGCCAAATACTCGAACGAAATTCTATCAAATTACAAAAAGCATCACGCGAAAGATTCAGTCGGCGATCGTGCTTTAAAAAATCGACTTCTTGGATTTTTAACTATTGCGAAACACCCTGAAGCCACTGCTTTAGCTTATGCTCAGTTCACGGGTGCAAAAAATATGACCGATCAAATCGGTGCCTTGATGCTACTTTGCGATAGCGAATGTAAAGAACGTGATTTAGCTTTAGAAGCTTTCTACGCAAAATGGAAAGACGACGCCGTCGTATTTAATAAATGGTTGATGGTACAAGCGAACTCGCATTTACCGAACACTTTTGAGTATGTTAAGACTTTATCGGCAAAAGCACCGTTCAGCTTAGAAAATCCTAATAACGTTTATTCACTTCACAACGTTTTTGGTCACAACTACTTAGCGATGGTGCGCGAAGATGGTTCGACATTTAAATGGTTATGCGATGAAATTTTAACGATTGATAAGAATAATCCCCAGGTGGCGGCACGCCTTTGCGGAAGTTTTAATTTCGTTAAAAAATTACCGCTTCATTTAAAAGAAAAGGCTCAGATTGAGATCAAACGGGTTTTGGCTGATGATAGCTTATCGAAGAATGCGCGCGAGTTATTACAAGGATGCATCTAGCTGTTGAAACGTGTGCGGCACTGCTTTAAAAATTCAGTGCGTGTTTCAGCGCGCGCCTTAAACGCACCCCGCAAGTCAGAAGTCGTGGTGGTGCTATGCGTGTCTTGAATACCGCGCGAAATCACGCAGTAGTGCTTTGCATTGATGTGTACGGCTATATCCTCTGTGCCAAGCAAATACTGCAAACAGTCAGCCACTTGCTTCGTTAAGCGCTCTTGCACTTGAGGTCTACGACCAAAAAAATCAACGATGCGATTTAATTTTGATAAGCCAATTACTTTTTTATGCGGAATGTAAGCGACCGTTGCGAAACCATCGATCGGCTGAAAGTGATGTTCGCACATCGAAAGGACTTCGATATCTTGCACGCAAACCATCTGATCGTACTCCATCGAATTTTCGATAACGGTGATTTTGGGAAAGTTTTTTAAATCAAGCCCACCAAATACTTCGTTTACATACATTTTTGCAATACGCTTTGGCGTGTCGCACAAACTATCATCGGCTAAATCCAATCCCAAGGTTTTCATAATCTCGGCGAAGTGCAATTCAATTTTTGCGATTTTTTCGTCTGAGCTCATGCCATTCGCGATTACGGGCGACGGACGAACCTGTGCTAAAATTTCGGCGGCTTGCTGAATAGTGGTTTTTTTTATTTTCGGGCTCATTTTTAAATACCTCGCGTGTTCAAATATTATCTTATGCAATTACAATAAATAATCTGCCGCACGAACTGCAGACAGCATCGCACCTTCGATAGTTCCGTTGTTCTCTAGGCGAGAGAAATCTCCGACGACTTGTAAAGAAGAACTACGAATTTCTGGAAGGGCCGCTGCACTTAAAAACTTCGAGCCTTGAATAAACGAAACTTTGCCCCAATCAAAATAATTATCGGTTCCCATTTTTGCAGCTGAAAAATTTAAACCCATTCTCTTCTTTAAAAAATCGTTAATTTTTTCAATTTCTAATGAAACCTGGGGCACTTTTACAGTGAAATCGACTTCAACCCAGGTGCCATTGGTTTTCGTATTTTTGACAATTTGCCTGACTTCAAAGTTATCATCCGAGTAAAATGAGATCCCTCGACCCAAGCTGGCCGTTGCAAGCCCCTGCTGCGAAGTTACGATCGCCTTGACTGTATTCTGCACTGTCAACGCATCAGCCCATGCTTTAAGGGGCTGCATTTCAGGTAGATCGTATAAACCTTTAACCTTAGCCCACTGGGGGGGTGGCATTGCTAGAACAAGTTTTTTTGAAACGTAAGTTCGCCGACCGCCGGGCCCTTCAAAAACAACTTCGTACATATTATTTATTTTTTGTACTGAAATAAGTTTCCATCTAAGCCTAACGCTTCGGTAAGTAATCAAGCCTGATATATGCTCTCGTAAGTTTTCGACCACGCTTTGCATACCATCATTCACGTAAAAGTTTTTTCTATCTAGAGCAGTAAACGCAATATTATACTCTTTTATGAGCGATTTTAATGTTTCGTCGGCATTGGTAAAAACCGAAGCGCCGCAGTCAATGCCACGATCTGAGCGAATTCGCCCGCCTAATCGAGACGAAGCCTCAAAAATTCGATATGACATTTTATTTTGTCTTAATTTATAAGCTAAGTACATGCCGGCTATACCGCCGCCAACGATCACTGTTTGATCTTTTAAATAAAAAGAATCTTCAAAAATATATTCATCAAGTGTTGAACAGGCGTTAAATGCGGCAAGCGCAGTCACTCCACCCGCAAGTTTTGCGGTATTCAGAATAAAGTTTCGTCGATTTGATTTTAATGACATGACTAAATATGTACCAACCTATTAAGGTAATGTTACACTAGGCCTGTGCCGCAAACAATCAATCTTGAAAACCATTTTAACGAAATTTCGAATCGCGGGTTTTGCATTGTTCCAGTTGATCTAGAACTTACTCGTGCGCTTGCAAATCAGGCAAATCTTCGCCTTAAAAACAATGTGTTTAAAGATGCTACGCTAAGCCAATCCGATGTTCCGAACCAGCAGATTCGAAATGATCAAATTCTTTGGCTTGATGCAAAAAAAATGCAACTTGAGTGGCCCGAAATTAAAATTCTGGATCAGCTTGCCAACATAAAATCTGGCTTATCCAACTATTTTCGGATTCACTTGTCTGAGCTTGAATGCCACTATGCTTGCTACAATACGGGTCATTTTTATCATAGGCATGCCGACACGACACAGGTAAACAATAAACGAATTTTTTCGTTCGTTATTTACTTAAATGAGAATTGGCTAGCCTCTGACGCTGGCTTTTTGGTTGGCTATGAAGCCGATGAAGTTTTATT
Organism: Bdellovibrio sp.; assembly: GCA_031428275.1. Classification (GTDB taxonomy): domain Bacteria; phylum Bdellovibrionota; class Bdellovibrionia; order Bdellovibrionales; family Bdellovibrionaceae; genus Pseudobdellovibrio. The sequence goes on along the minus strand of JANPPC010000027.1, from coordinate 73,465 downwards.
TAATGTAAAGCCTGAAGCCGGAACTATGATTTTATTTAGAAGCGATATCGAACACGAAGTGATGATAACTAATCGAGCGCGACTTTCGCTAACGGGATGGTTTAGAAAATGAAATCAGGAAATCGTAAATTAATTGATATTATTTTTTTCGAAAGATTTTCGTTTCGTTTACTTATTATTTTCTTATCTATTTTATCGACCGTTTTGGGCCTAGCTTTACCCTACTATCAAAAACAGTTCGCAGAATCCTTAAGCACGAATTTTCTATGGATTTGTATTTTGATTTCTTTTGGATACTTAGTTTTTAATCAATTAACATTATTTATTGGTCAGCACGAGTCTGTCATTGCTCAGAAAAAAATAGCTTCTCGTATTTATCACCACTACCTCAGCTTAAAACCACTCACACTGCATAACCGCTCGGTCGGCGAAGTTGTTTCCCTTTACACAACTGATGTACCTAGCTTAACCGTCTGGCTTGAACAATCGTTACCGTACGGTCTTACGACGTTATTTCCTTTGGTATTTACGCCCGTCTTTCTATCGTACTTTTATGATTTACCTCTTATTTTTAGTTTTGGCTTAATTGGAGTCTTAGTTTTAGCCAATGGGTTAATGGCTTACCGTCAATCGCTTTTCTTTTTTAAGTTTAAACTCTTAGCCGCAGATCGCATGGGTCTTGTTAATGAATGGATTCAAAATATCCGAGGCTTAAAAATTCTTAATTGGATCGAAGGTTTCGAAAATAAAATTATAAAAAAACGCAAAGAAGAGACCAACAACCGCATTGCAATGGTCACCAATGGTCAAGTTATGAACTCGGTTTCATCAAGCGTTACTTTCTGGCTAAATCTAGTCATTCTGGCTTTTTTTATTTGGGCTCAAAAGCTAGCACCAAGCAAATCAGACCTTATTGCACTTCTTTGGGTAACGACTGTCTTTTTATCGCGCCCGCTCAGGCAACTTCCGTGGTTTTTTACTTTTGTATTTGATGCGTATACCTCGTTTCGCCGTTTAGCCGACTTTTTAAACCTTAAAAATCAACCAGCTGTGGTTAAGTCTACAGCTCGCACAAACTCCGCCAACTTACTTGAGGTCAAAAATTTAAGCCTTCATGTTCATGGCCGCACAATTTTAAATAATGTGAGCCTCAGCATTCAACAAGGCGAATTGATTGCGCTGATCGGGCCCGTGGGCTCAGGAAAAAGCCTACTTATGAAATCACTCATTAATGAAACACCCTACACGGCCGATGTTTTTTATAAAGAGAGTTCAAGCTATGTTCCGCAAGACCATTTTGTAATGAGTGCCAGCTTGCGCGACAATATGAATTTTGATTATCAATCTAGCAAAGAGTCGGATAGCCTTATCATGCGAAACTTAGCTAAGGCGCAGTTCAGTTTTGAACTGGACCGCGTGCAAGATGGTCTTGAAACCACCATTGGCGAACGTGGAGTTAATTTATCTGGTGGTCAAAAACAACGCGTAAGTTTGGCGCGACAGCTGATGCACCCTGAAACAATGATGCTGTTTGATGACCCTCTTAGTGCAGTCGATGTCAGCGTCGAAAAAAAATTAGTCGACGAATTTTTAAAATTGAAAAGTGAGGGTCATGCTATTTTATTAACAACCCAAAGATTCACGGTACTGCCTTTCTGTGACCGCATCGTATTTCTAAACCACGGAGAAATCTTATTTGATGGCCCTTCCGATCAGTTTCTAAAAGATTCGCGCTTCGAATCTTTCGTTACGGGATTGATATGAAAAAAACCAAAGCCGATTCTTATTCGAAATCGATCTACGATACACTTGTGCAAGCCTATCGGCCGTTCATCGTTAAAATTGGCGCTACTTTGATTTTTGGATTTTTTGGGCGTTTTTTAATTTTATCGAACATTCAGGTTACGGGTCAATACATTGATAACCAAGCCGTTTTGACTGTCGAAAATCTGCAGCCGCTATTTTACAAACTTTTTATCTTACTGGTCATCGCGTTTATTCTGACCGTCTTTTTTAGAACCGTTTTTTCAAGGCTATCGGCCTTAGCGGTTTCGCGGATTTACGATGAAACAACTTACCGTGTTTCACGCTTTCCAATTTCTTTTTTTGAAAGTCAACCAGTCGGAAAAATAACCACCCGTTTTTCAAGTGACTACGGGAATGTTTTTCGTTTATTTGGCGGGCCACTGGCAGAGTTTTTATCAATTTTATTTGATCTGATATCAATTGTGATTTTGATGATTTTTGTTCACCCTTACTTTATTTTTACAATTTTGTTTTCGACTTGGATGTACTTTGCTTTACTTAAGCGAAATCAATTGCGCTTACGTGAATCTCGCCGTGCGATGTCAACCAATCGCGCACCGTCGGTGGCACATTTCTCTGAAACGGTTCAGGGCGGTACTATTATTCGCCAAAACCACAAGCAGGATATGTTTGCGGATAAATTCTTAGAGTACGACGAGAAATACTTAAAAAGTAAATGGTCGGTCTTCTGGAATGTAACCCGTTTTTCACTAGAACTTAATGTTATGTCGACATTTTTATTTGCGTTCAATGCATTAATTTGTATTTACCTTATTGATAACGGCATCATTGGCATAGGACAATCCGGAGTTATTTTAAGTTTAACATTACTTGCGACTTACACTTTACAAATGTTTTTCGAGTGGTTTTCGCAATTTGAAGAAGCTCTGACAGGCGTTGAAAAAATGGACGAATACATTAGGCTTCCGCTTGAGCCCGGCATTAGCTTACCTGTGTACTCTGATTTTTTAACTTCACATCCTAAGAAGTCGCGAAAAAAACCTGTGGAAGAAACCATAGAAGATGAAATTACCACAGCCGATCACATTCAAGTTGAAAACCTAGTTTTTAAGTATCCCACAAGCACAGACTCAATTCTGAATTCAGTGAGCTTTCGAATCAAGCGCGGCGAAAAGCTTGGCATTATAGGACGAACAGGCTCAGGTAAAACCACTTTAATTTCGGCGTTACTGCATCTCTACCCCATTCAAAGCGGCATGATTTTAGTCAACGGGCGAAATGAAGTCGATGTTGAAATGCATAGATCGCTTTTTTCGGTTATTTCACAAGACCAACTTTTTATAGCCGGATCAATTCGCGATAATCTTGATCTTTTTAAAACCAGCTCGAATCATGAAATCGAAAAGATTCTAAAGCAAGTAGGTATCGCTTTTGCGTTAAATGACCATGTATCTGAAAAGGGCCAGAATTTGTCCCAAGGCGAAAAACAATTGCTCAGCTTAGCCCGTGGATTATTACAAAAAGCACAAATCTTCATTTTTGACGAAGCCACTTCTAATGTTGACCCACAATCTGAAGCTTTAATGAACCGTGCGTTGAAAGATGTATTATCTGACAAAACCCAAATTCGCATTGCACACCGGCTACAGACCGTCGAAGATTGTAATCAAATTTTATGGCTTGATGGTGGTCACGTAAAAAAATTAGGGCCCCCGCAAGAAGTTCTTGTGGCTTTTAAGCATTAGGGGTAATTTGTTTTCATTCATGAGTATACGATCTAGAGGGGAAAACATATGCAAGACGATGAAAATAACACCCCTCTTTACGAATCTCATCCCGAATTAACTCCGCTAGCTCAAGCTCACGACGTGTGGCCGCAGTTAACCGACCAACAGCGTAAAGCAAAATTTCAAAGCCTAACTCGCACAGATGCGGAAGAATTATTTTTGAATTTGAGTGCGGCCAATCAGGCTGAATTAATTTCAGACCTGACTAATTTAGAAATTCGTTCTTGGCTGCGCCTTTTAGCTCCTGATGATGCGGCAGATCTTCTGCAAGAAGTCGATTCCGATAAAAAAGAAGAATTACTTTCTTTACTAGACCCGCAGACTAAACGTGAGGTATCGGCTCTGTTAGCCTACGCAGAAGATAAAGCCGGCGGTCTAATGAATTCGCGTTTCATTCGCTTACGCCCTAATATGAATGTCGATGAAGCAATTAGCTACATTCGAATTCAAGCTAAGACGCAAGTTGAAATTGTTTATTATTCTTACGTTTTAGATACAGAACAAAAATTAGTGGGCGTCGTTTCGTTTCGTGAACTTTTTGCTTCGTCGGCGAATCAAAAAGTTGAAGAAATCATGCATACAGACATCGTTAAAATATCGGTCGACTTAGATCAAGAACACATTGCACAAATTTTTAGTAAGCAAGATTTAATGGCCTTACCCGTTATTGATGGTGAAAATAAAATGGTTGGTATCGTCACGTTTGATGATATCGCCGAAGTGGCACAAGAAGAGGCCACCGAAGATATTCATAAAATTGGTGCCGTTGAAACCTTAGATGCTCCGTACTTAGAAATTTCTTTACTGGAGATGATAAAAAAGCGCGGCGGCTGGCTATTAATTCTTTTTATCGGCGAAATGTTTACCGCAAGTGCACTTGGATACTTCGAAGATGAAATTCAGCGCGCAGTCGTACTTTCGATGTTTTTGCCTTTGATTATTAGCTCAGGCGGAAACTCAGGTTCTCAGGCTTCAACTTTGATCGTTCGGGCAATGGCATTGGGCGAAGTTCGCTTGAAAGACTGGTGGCGCGTTTTTGTTCGTGAAGTCGCTACGGGAACTGCTTTGGGCGTGGGTCTTGGCTTGATTGGATTGCTGCGTATTTACTTATGGCCATGGAAATTACAAATGTACGGTCCGCATTACGCGTTAATTGGCGTAACGGTTGCCACCTCTGTCGTCGGGGTCGTTTTATGGGGAACGATTTCGGGATCGATGCTTCCGTTTATTTTACGTAAATTCAAACTAGATCCAGCATCGGCATCAGCTCCGGCCGTTGCAACGATCGTGGACGTGACTGGCTTAGTTATTTACTTCACCGCCGCAAGCCTTATTTTAAAAGGCACCTTGTTGTAAATCTTCCGGAAGGCCGAATCGTACTAAATCGAATTAGGTCGGCTGCATTCCTGTCGTCCACATTGACATCTGCACCCTTAGTTGATCGGTAATGTTTAAAAAGCGCACGCCATATGACTGTTTTTGCGAACACCACACGACTTCGCCTTCAACCTCTTGATCAAGGTCACCGATGCGAACTTTAATTTTTTCACCCCTATCAATTCTTAGATTGTCACTGCCAAACGAGAGTCCACCAATTGATAGGCTATCTGATGCCGCATTGATGACTTGATCTCCAACCTGAATGACCAAATCTTTTACTAAATCGTATCGTGCATACTGCCGGCGCTGATCAACAAATTCGGCCGGCTTTAATCGACGCAGCCCCGTAGCCACTAAGATTGGTAATAAGATTAAGCTTAAAACCACAACGGCTGTACTTGCCGAACCACCACCGCCGCCCGAACCTTCAACTAAAGCTTTCACCAAACCACAACCTGCTGCCGAAGGCGCTTCTGCGGTTGATGAAGCCACAGTACGATCTGCTTTATAGACTGGAGAATAATCTGGCGACCATGCCGGTGTCGACACTTGTAGTTGCGCGCTTTGTACCGCCTTCAGCGCATTAACACGCCCACCAGTCGAAACACGCCCATTTAAAGATGAAAAAGTATTTACAGTCGCTAAAACAATGCTACGAACTTGGTAAGCAGACAACTGCGGAGCTTCTCGCAGAACGATCGCAGCTAAACCCGCAACGAAAGGCGATGCCATAGAGGTTCCGGACATCATTTGATAACAACCCGGGTTTAGACAGCCCGTACCTGGCACTGAACTTACAATAGCGACTCCGGGTGCTGCAACTGCTACCGTAGCGCCGAAATTTGAAAACGAAGCTTTGGTATCTGAATCGGTTGTTGCCGCCACCGCAATATTATTCGGAGTATCGATCCCCGCCGGATACATCGGAAATAAATCGTTATTTAGATTTGAATTGCCCGCCGCCGATACAATCACAACGCTGCGCTGGTAAGCGTAAGTGTAGGCTTCGTGCAACGCGCGCGAATAAGAAGAACCGCCCCAAGAATTATTAATGACTTTTGCTCCCATATTCACGGCGTAGTACATTGCACTAACAGCATTCGCCGTCGAACCTGAACCTTGAGCGTCTAAAAATTTAAGTGGCATAATTCTTATTTTAGCTTCCCGCACGGGATAAGCTAAAATGTCTTGGCCGACACCAAGAACAATTCCGGCAACGTGTGTACCGTGGCTGTCATCATCGTATACATTGGCGTTGTTAGAAACGTAGTTCCAACCATAGACATCGTCAACGTAGCCATTGCGATCATCGTCAACGCCCGGCGAACCCGCGAGCTCGGCACTATTAACCCAAACCGCATTCGAATCCCGAAAAAGCTTATGCGAAGTATCTAAGCCCGTATCGATGATCGCGACAATAGGCTTTGTTCCTTGATCGTAAGGTTTCGCAACAGCCCAAGATTCTTTTACTTGAACATTCGAATCTGACTGCGAGTAATCATCGTTAACTCCAGGGGCGACTCCCAAAGATTCGACATCGATTGGATTTACGCTCAAAACGTAGTTAGGCTCGACGAATTCAACGTCAGGATTTGCGCGGAGTGTATCGATGCTAGCTGAAGAGTTCGATTTGATATGCATCATCTCCGAACCCCAGAAAGCTTGTCTAATCTGAACGCCCGCGCCCAGCTTATTTACAATTTTCATTCCGGCGCTTAAGTTAGAATTTGCGGGCATACCTTTTTTAGATTTCATTTTGACTATGTATTCACCGGCAACCGCTTGCGGTCCCGAAACTTGCGCTTGAACGTATTCAGCATGAACAACAGATAAAATCGAAAAACTTAAAAGTAATAGAGAACCGCATCGCAAGCTTTTCGATACCGCTAATTTTCTTGTCATGCATAAGGTATCGGGCCTGTTTGTACTCGACTAAAGGGCGGTCCTTCATTCTCTCATAATGAAATATGGCGAACCTTTCAGGTCGTCTTATTTACGTCTCATCGTGAGATCATTTTACAATTTAATTGCAGAACTGTTGAACAAAAACTAATGCTTTTAGTTTGAAGAATTCGTCTCAGAAGCAGACTCTGCATCATCTGCGTTCATTCCAGAACCAAAGTTCGTTGGCACGCTTGAATCATTGTGAAAAGTAATAAAAATCATCGGTACGTAGGCTTGGGCGTTCTTCAATGAATCCAGGTCACCGACTTTAGAAATATAGTGATAATTGACACCCGCGCCGACTGAAGCGTACTTAAAATCAACCTCTGCGCCGGCCATTACTTTAGCAGCCAATGAATTCGTGCTAAAACCAGATGCCACCCTAGTTGTAACCGTGCTTAAACCAAGTTTAACGATTGGGTGAACCACGTTCTCAGGAACAAATCGGTAAACACCAGAAATCGTGATCGATTCATGTTTAGAATCAATTTTATCGAAATCAAAATAATCTAAGCCAAGCTCTAATCCCCAGTTTGCGTCGATACCGTAACCTATCCAATAACTTTGATTGTCACCTTGCGAAGACGTATCTTTTAAAGTGCTACTAGCAAGTACGCTTGATTTGCCCGCCGCCATACCCACTTCGAAGCGCTCTTCTTGCGCAGATGCAAAATTAGCAACCAAAATCAGCGCCGCCGCAGCTAAAATAGAAGTAAATAATTTCATTCGAATCTCCTGGGATGAATTTGAGTGGTAATCTTCATTATCTAAACGGTTTTAAAACTGAGTGACAAGTCAAAACCCCTTCTTGACTCTCATTTTGACCTCGTGAATCATTACAATAATGAAATACATCCAGAAAATATTCATCAGCGGATTGATTGCTTTTCTTCCCATTGCGCTCACTCTGTACATCGCATTCGCGGTATTTAACATCGTTGAAAATTTACTGGGAAATTTTTTAAGGACTGCGCTGCCCTTTGAATACTACTTTCCGGGTCTTGGCTTACTAGCTACGTTAATGCTCATTTTCTTTTTAGGATTATTACTAAATAATTTGGTCACCGCCGGATTATTCGTTCGTCTACAAGAAAAACTAACCGAAGTTCCCCTTTTTAAAGTTGTATACTCTCCTTTACGCGATTTAATGAATTTATTTTCTAAAGGGCAGCAGACAAATTCTTTAAAAAAAGTTGTGCTCGTAACAATTTCTGATGGCAAACAAGTTTTAGGCTTAGTTACCCGGGAACATTTCGAAGGCCTAAGCCAAAATTTTCATACCTCTTCAAATAAATTAGCCGTTTACATCCCCATGAGCTACGGGCTTGGTGGCTACACTTTACTGATTGATAAAGCACAACTTGAACCGATTGATATTCCGGTTGAAAAAGCGATGAGCCTAGCTTTGACCGCTTGGATCAAAACCGATTATCAACAAAAGTAGGACAGCATGGCCGTAAAACCACGTGAACAGACCATTTTAGAAAAAGCCTTAGACATTAATTTAGATCCTAAATTTTACGGTACTTTCGCAGAAATAGGCGCCGGGCAGGAAGTCGCTCGTCAGTTTTTTCAGGCGGGCCGAGCATCGCAAACTATTGCATTAACTATTTCAGCTTACGACATGACCTACAGTGACATGATTTACGGTAAAGAGAAGTCTGGTCGTTACGTATGCCTTCCGCGATTAGATAAAATGCTTCAGCGCGAGTACACCAAATTAATCGAACGCCTGGCCGCAACACGCAAAGAGACCTGTTTTTTCACTTTCGCTGACACCGTCGCGACATCTTCAGAAGGTTCAAAAAAAACTTGTCACGGCTGGATGGGAGTGCGCTTTCAACTTGAACCCGGTGGAGACTTTCACGAAGTAAAGCTTCACGTTCGCATGCTCGATCGGATTCGTTTACAGCAACAAGAAACCTTAAGCAAGCTAGGCGTCAACTTACTTCATTCGTGTTTTTACAAAACTAAAAATCAAAACGATTTCTTGGATGGATTATTTGACCAGATCAAAATAGGCTCGGTAGCCGTTGACGTTGTCTATTTTCATGGAACTGCTTTTAAAAAGTTTAATGAAAATTATTTCAATCTTTTACTGGTTGAAAAAAAGTGGAGCCAAGCCTGCCTTATTGATGCTGCCGGCAAAGCACAGAATCCACAAGACTACCTCTGGGGTAAATCATTACTTATTCAGCGCGGTTTTTTCGAGCCCGTAACGAATACTCATCTAGACATTTTCAAACGTGGACTTGAACATTTCAAAAAAGAGTTTGCGCTGAAGGCCACTGACGTCATGGGATTTTTTGAATTTACGATCGACAATCGCGCCAAGGGCACCCATATCAACACCGACCAAGCTTTTGCTCGCGTCGAGATGATATTGCAACTAGAAATACCCGTGCTAGTTACTCAATTTACACTTTTTTACCAATTAAAAGAATTTATCCGCGCGTCGACAGACAAGCCATTAGGCATCGTGATCGGCGCGACTCACCTTGAAAAATTGTTCGACGAGACTTTTTATTTCGATCTTAGCGGCGGCTTACTTGAAGGAATGGGTAAACTACTAGGACGTTTCTCTAGACTATACATTTACCCTCACAAAACGGCTGAAATTTGCTTATTAACTAAAAGCTTTTTTCCGAAGCCAAATGTTAAGAATATTTATCGCCATTTTATCGATAACAACATGATTCAAGACATTGCGGGTTGTGATGATTTAACTGAATTTATTCATTCAGAGCAGGTCAATAAATTGATTAAGAAAAAGGATAAAGCCTGGAAAAAACTAGTCCCAGAAAAAATTCATAAATTAATTGAAAAATCTTAGTTCGTGCCAAGACTCGCGCTCGGCACACAATTAAATTTTGAACTAACCGACGGTCTTTAACCACTGAACCATCGACTGCACAGGCTGCCCGTTTCCGCCAATCGAGCTTAAGGCTCCCGAGGTTTTATCGTTCCAGCAATATACATCTAAGTGAACCCATTTTTTACCGCGTGCAAATTTCTCTAAAAACAATGCCGCCGTGATGGCTCCGCCAAAACCATCCGTCGAATTTCTAAAATCAGCAAAGTTTGATGATAATGAACTAAAATATTTTTGTATAAGTGGCATACGCCAATTAGGTTCGCCCGTCATTTGACCGGCTTTCATCATCTGCGTAGAAATAGCGTCACAATTCGTAAATAGACCTGCCACATCGGCACCTAAAGCAACTTTTATAGCCCCGGTTAAAGTGGCAATGTCGACTAAAATTTCGGGCTCGTCTTTACCTTTTTGTGTAACGGCGACATCCATCGCATCGGCTAAAACCAAGCGACCTTCGGCATCCGTGTTATCAATTTCAACTAAAAACCCAGCTCGTGACCGGTACAAGTCACTTGGGCGCATCGATGCCGCATCAATCGCATTTTCGGCCAAGGCTAAATAAAAATCACAAGGTCTTGAATAGTTAGAATACGCAACCCAGTAAGCAAGAGCTAACACGGCTGCTGAACCACCCATATCTTTTTTCATTAAGCGCATCGCTGATGAAGGTTTAATATCCAATCCGCCGGTATCGAAAGTTACACCCTTACCAACAAATGCGATGGGCTTTTTGCTGCTGGCCTTTTTGGGACGGTACCTTAAATGAATCATACGCGGCTGACTGACGGCACCCCTGCCTGTTGCCAGCATTAAATTCATATTTTCAGACGCTAATTTTTTATGATCCCAAACACTCACCTGCATCGTCTTCGGAAAATTTAATTCTTTTGTCACGATTCTCTCGTAGCCATCGGGATTCAAGTCGTTCGGTGGTAGATTAACTAAGTGACGTGCAATTTGTACAACACGTGCTTCGAGGTGAGCTTGCTCGACTAGGTCTTTGCCAAACTTGGTACGTCCGTAGCTTTGTAAGTTAATTTTAATATTCATCGTTTGACGAGCATTATAAGCTGATAAGAAGTTATATGCGGCTAGCTCTAAGCCGATTAATACGGGCCGCACAATTTCATCTGAGCAATCCATAAAATTAACCAGCACCTGATCTACCGATTGATTCTTAAAGCTCGCAATTAACCCGCCACCCTGATCACGAAACCAAGAGTATGTTGATTCATCCAATAGACCATCATGGTGGCCTTTAATGATCGCCGCATTCTGCAAAATCCAAACGGGACCATTTAGCCCTGTAAATGATATCTGTCGCTTACTTGCTGCTGCTAGATTTTTCTTTTGATGATCAAGGGCGTGGATATCAAGAATTTTTTTATACTCCCTTGCGCGAGCCGAATCAGAAATCGATCCCAAAACATAGACAAAACCTTGAGGGTTTTGCATCGGCGCGATCTGAAACTGAAAGAAAGAATTTAAGACTGACTGCATACTCATAGAAGCTCCTATCAATAGTACGTAAGATTTGTTATAATTTTGCACTAGGTATGACATCGCAATCAACTGGTAATACACCTCATTCGAATCAGCCCGGCTCTTCAATTGATTTAAAATTTGGGCTGTTTAATGTCGAAAATCTATTCTTGTTATTTGATCAGCCGATTCCACCGCACTTTCAAAAACTGTCTGAGCCTCAGTGGCAAGAGCTTTCAGCTTCGGTTTATGAGAATAAACCTCTACAGAAGTGCATCGAAATCGCAAACATCATCAAAGAAAAAGATCCCGACATCATGATGCTTTGTGAAGTGGGCGGACTAGAGTCTTTAAAAAACTTCAACGAACTATTTTTAGATTCACTGTATTCAGTGGCTTTGATCGAGGGTAATTCAGATCGAAATATCGACGTTGGTTTTTTGATCAAAAAACCACAAAACTATTATTTTGACTTAAGCACGAACAAAAACCGCCCGCTGAATTACCTTTATCCGCACGAGACGACTTCGCAAAAAACGGGCTACCCTATTAAGGGTGTAACCCAGCTGTTTTCGCGTGACTGCGCCGAACTGAAACTATTTAAATCAGATCGAAACAATCCTTACCTCATTGTCTTGTTGACCCATTTAAAATCCCGATTAGACCCTGAACGCATCGACCCCGGTGGCACCGAAAGGCGCGCGGCCGAACTTAGAACTTCTTTAGAGATCTACAACGAACTTAAGCAAAAGTATCCAAACACTCCGCTGATCTTAGCCGGAGACATGAACGGTTATGCGGGGCGATCCAGCACAGGCACCATGCCGACAGATACCGAATTCGCTGGTATTTACGCCGATACCGATCTTCAAGACGTCTTTGAGATTGCAGAGCTAAGTATAGAAAAACGCTCGACATTTTACCAAATTAAAAATGGCCGTCAAGCTGACGGAAAGCAAATTGACTACTGCTTTCTATCTGCCGATCTACACTCGCGATTGATCACAAAAACCTGCGCGACCTATCTATTCAAGGATCAATTTGGGTTCGCGCTAGATACGCCAACTTCACTTGATGCCAAGAGCAAACTACCGTCCGATCACTACCCGATTTTTTTTAGTCTTGAAAAACTGCCTGTTTGGTGAGAATTTAAATTATGAGCTTGAAACGAATGCAAAATATAGATTTTCAAATTTCGACAACAAGCGTTTTCGTGGAATCTGAATCGGTACCCGAACAAAGCCGTTATTTCTTCGCTTACAAAATCACAATCAAAAACATTGGTCATATCGGGGCCCAGCTAATGAGCCGTCACTGGATTATTACCGATGCTTTCGGACATATTGAAGAAGTAAAAGGCCCCGGAGTCGTTGGTCTACAACCACGCATTACAGCGGGCCAAGTCTTTGAGTACGACAGTGCGTGCCCGCTTCGCACGAACTCAGGAACGATGAAAGGTAAATACGAATTCTTAACAGACGACGGTGAAACGTTTGAGATCGAAATTCCTGAATTTTATCTGATCGCGCCAAGCGCAGTTCACTAGCTCATTAAAAAATTTAACTGGCTGATGACGTATTTAAAAACTTTCAGCTGGCTCGCGAACTCGATCGTCGGCTTTTGCTCTCCGGCTTTGGCCTGCTCGGGTAAACAGGGAACGTGCATAAATACCGATTTGAGCGTTGAGAACTCGCTTAATGTGCGAAAGTATAAATCATTACATACGTAAGTTCCGGCAGAAAAAGAAATCTCTACAGGTTCACTTTGTTGTTTTAATTCATGGTAGATGGAATCAATCGGGAATGAAGACATTAATGCTAGCGGAGCATCTTTTAAAATAGCTCCAGGCTGCGGAGCAAAACCGTTTTCGTCGGGGTGCTCGGTTTGCAACCAATTCAAACCCACTTTTTCAAAGCAAATATTTTTACGACCACCGGCCTGCCCGATCATAATTAAAAAATCAGGAGTTCTGTTAGACACTTCACTTTTTAAAATTTCGAAGCTGTTATTAAATTCAACCGGTAAAATAATAGAACGAACTTCGGCAACTTCCGAGAGCGCCACGGCTAACTTTTCGCTCGGGTTAATGGCTTCACCCAAAAATGGTTTAAACCCGGTTACTAAAATATCCATTTCACGGAGACCTTAAAAATCGGTTCCAGTCTGTAACATTTTTTTGATAGACGTAACGCTCGTGCAAACGACCTGGTTTGCCGAACCAAAATTCGATTTCAGAGGGTTCAATACGAAAGCCACCCCAATGTGGCGGGCACGTGACGTTTTGGCCCTTAAAGCGTTCGTCGATTTCATTAAGACGTTTTTGAAAGGCATCAAAAGATTCAATTTTTTCAGATTGATGTGATGCCCAGGCACCCAATTGGCTTAATCGCGGACGTGTCGCGAAATAGGCTTCAGATTCTTCACGGGTTATTTTTTCAACTTTGCCTTCAATGCGAATTTGGCGATCGAGGTGTGACCAAAAAAAGGTCGCGGCAATGTAATCATTAACAGAAATATCATGGGCCTTACGGCCGTCATAGTTCGTAAAAAAAGAAAACCCCCTGCGAATAAGTCCTTTATAAAGAACAATTCGTACAGAGGGTTTGTTTTCCGAGTTAACTGTTGCCAGGGCCATCGCGTTTGCGTCTGGAACCCCTTTAACTTGGGCCTCTTTAAATAACTCTAAGAAATTCTCAAGCGGATCTTTCTTAAAATCGAAGCCCATTATCTAACTACTTCTTTTTAGCAGGAGCTTTAGGAGCTGCTGCTGCCGGAGCGGCTGCTTTAACGATGTCAAGTAACTCAACTTCAAAAATCAAAGCAGAGTTTGCAGGGATTCCTGGACGACCTGCTGGGCCATAAGCTAACTCAGCTGGGATAAACAATTGGTACTTAGAACCAACTTTCATCATTTGTAATGCTTCAGTCCAACCTGGGATTACTCCGCCTACTGGAAATTCTGCTGGCTGACCACGGTCAACTGAAGAATCAAATTTAGTTCCATCAATTAAAGTTCCAACGTAGTGACATTTCACGTTGTCTTCTTTTTTAGGAATCGCGCCGGCACCTTCAGTGATTACTTTATACTGAAGACCAGAAGCAGTTACTTTAACGCCTTCTTTAGATTTGTTAGCTTCTAAGAAATCAGCTGATTTCTTTTTGTTAGCTTCGCCTTCGTCTTGTTGTTTTTTCATAGAAGACTCTTGCAATTTCATCATTGCTTTTTGGATGTCTTCTTTAGTCATCTGCGATTTACCTTCGTTGGCATCTTTCATAGAAGCTACTAAAGTGTTTGCATCGAAATCGATGTTTTGCGCTTTAAGATTTTGTCCAATTTGCTGACCAATAGCGTATGAGGCTTGACCTTTGTCAGATTTAAGATCTGGCTTGTTACATGCTGTTAAGCCAACTGTTAAACCAAGTGCTGCGATTACTAAAACATTCTTCATTTTTATGTTCCTTTCATTGAACTATAAATTTGTTAAGCCCTTCAGCTTAAATTAATCTTCTAAACATAATGTCTAAACTTAAAGTATTGTCTTCAGTATGAAAGCATGATCGAATTCCCTGAGTTTTCAAACACATAACATGCTGCACACACTGCTTTATTTTTTAGCTCTATTCTGTCTATCGACTTCACCGAACTGGGCGAAGCTGAACCAAATGCCGGTTGAAGTACTGGGCTTTTGGCGTTTAGCCATAGCCGCTTCGATCGTTGGTCTATGGATTATACTTTTCAAAAAACACCCCTGGACCTTTTCATCGCAAAAAATGGGCTGGGTGATTATTTCAGGATTGTTCTTCTTCTTGCATCTTTGGACTTATAAATTTGCCTCTAAAAATACTTCTGTCGCTAATACGATGATTCTTTTTGCATCGAATCCCCTTTGGTCTTCGGCTGGCGCGATCGTTTTCTTTAAAGAGAGAATCACGCTTAGATTAACTTTGGCTTACTTCCTGGCCATCATTGGTATTTACATGCTGGCTTTTGAACATATGGAATTTAATTCGTCAACTTTTCTAGGAGACCTAGCGGCCGTAAGCTCAGCCTTTTTTTATGCGGTTTATATGCTGACAGGCAAAAAAGCACGCACACACTATGATAACTCGATCTACTCGTTCATTCAGTACAGCATATGCGCACTTTTATTCGGCTTGATCGTTATCGGTTTACGTAAAGACTTGACCGGCTACGATAGCCTTTCTTGGTGGACTATCGGCGGGCTGGTGCTGATGCCAACCCTACTTGGACACCTAAGTTTAACCTACTTGGTCAACTACATGAACATAAGCCTGATGAGTTGCGGAAAACTAATCGAACCTATTATAGCATCCATTATTGCCTACTTCGTGTTTAATGAATTGCTAAAACCTGAAGCATGGTTGGCTTTTAGTTTAACAGCGATTTCAGTTATAATTCTGTTCTCTCCTAGCGTGATGCAGCTTAGAAAGCGTCGGCTAGCCACGAAACCACCGTCAGCTCTTACTTAGATGATACGAAGCTTGAGTTCTGCAAATCATCGTCCTAGGATAATTTGCATGAGAATTCTAGTTGTCGAAGACCAGCCCAAGACATCACAGTTTGTAAAAAAAGGCCTGAATGAGGTCGGTTATTCGGTCGATATCGCCGAAAGCGGCTCCGCCGCCGAATCTTATTTAGCCAGTAGCGAATACGATTTAGTCATTTTAGATGTTATGCTGCCTGATCAAAGCGGCATCGATACCGCCCGACACATTCGCCAAGATGGCTTTCTGGGCCCAATCATTATGCTAACGGCGCTTTCAACGACTAAAGATAAAGTGCATGGTTTAGATGCCGGTGCCGACGATTATTTAACGAAGCCCTTTTCATTCGATGAGTTACTGGCGCGCGTTCGAGCATTACTTCGCCGCAATAGCTCAAAATCTGGAGTTAATTCAATTCTAAAGTACTCGGACCTTGAAGTTGACTTAGTTCATCGGAAGGTCAAACGCGGTACCCAAGAAATCACTTTGACCGCGAAAGAATTTTCACTACTAGAGTATTTTTTGCGCAACCCCGAACGGCCGCTTGGCCGCGTTTCTATTGCCGAACATGTTTGGGATGTACACTTTGATTCAGAAAGTAATGTAATTGACGTGTACGTTAATTTACTTCGTAAAAAAGTAGACGCACCCTTTGCTAAAAAACTAATTCAAACGGTGGTCGGCGTTGGTTACGTTCTTAAAGAAACTTAGTATACGAACCCGCCTAACGGGTCTTTTTGTTTTAATTTTCGGAACAACAACAATTTTGTTTTCGGGCTTTTTATATTACTCTTTAAATGACTCGCTTTTACAAGATTTCGACAACGCGCTTTACAATTATGCGGTCGATGTATCACGAAATATTGATATTGGACCTAAAAACGATTTGCTATTTCCGCCGCTGAAGGTCGATGAAGGAAAGATTTTTCCGTTCCCTTCTGGCACCGCACTCATTCAAGTTCGTCACATCTCGGGCGAAGTCCTTATTCGCAGCGGAGACTTCGGCGGATTCAAATTTCCTTATAAAACTGACATCGAAAAAATTAAAAAAGGTTCAGACTCGTCATACCGCACTTTAAACAATACTGACGAGTTGCCCCAGGCCGAAGCGTTCTCGTACCGGCTAGTTACTTTTCCATTAGATAGCGTCAATACTCCTTCATTGTTTTTGCAGATAGCCGTGCCGATGTCGACTTTTGAAACTCAGCTTGATCGCTTACAAATTATCATTGCTTTCGGTTTACCAGCGGTACTTTTAGTAGCCATCATAGCCGGGCTTTATTTGTCTTCGCGCGCACTACTTCCAGTACAAGAAATTATAGATAAAGCAAACCGGATCGATGCCTCGAACTTGGCCGAGCGTGTTCCGATACCGCTCGCGAAAGATCAAATTCGACAACTAGCTGAAACTCAAAATCAAATGCTTGATCGAATCGAAAAATCATTTCAATCGCAAGAGCGCTTCGTTGCAGATGCCTCGCACCAGCTTTTAACTCCGCTAACAATCTTACGCGGCGAAATCGAAATTCAACAAAAAACAACCGCGAAAGACCCTTATTTTTTTGATAGCGCACTTCAAGAGGTCGATAAACTCTCTAAAATCGTTAAAGATATGCTAATACTAGCCCGCATCGATGCGGGCAGTGACTTACCTAATTTTACTGCGCTCGAAGTTGACGAAATACTAATTGATGTTATCAGCCGCACCCAAAAAATAGCCGCCAAAAAGCAGATCCATATTAAGTTCGGCATACAACAAGATGCCGAACGAACGCAAGTTTACGGAGACCATGACCTACTTTCGAATTTATTTTTTAATATCATAGAAAATGCAATAAAGTATTCTCCTGAAAAGGGTCATGTTGATGTTCGAATCATTTGGGAAGAAGAAAATACCATCGTCGAGATTTCAGATGACGGGCCGGGTATTCCGGCTGATCAAAAAGACACAATTTTCGAACGCTTTAGCCGAGTTAATCCTAGTGGGAAAACTTCAGGGTTTGGGTTAGGCCTGGCTATCGCCAAAAAAATTGCGACTTTACACGGTATTCAAATAAAAATTATTCAACAGCCTGAAAAAATCGGCGCTCTATTTCAAATAAAAATGCGTAATGTCTAACTTATATACGCTTTTAAACTAGACCAGCGTCCCTATTAAAAAAAATTAATTCGCTATTCATTCAGGTTCAATCGCTCTTTGATATTCTTATTTCAAGTTAAACAGTAAAAACAATTAAGTTTTTACTATTATTAGGAGACTATATGAAATTAGCATCAATCATCGTTACTCTTGCATTTGCTTTCGTAGCTAACGCAAATGAGCCTGCTGCAGCAACAGCAGCTCCTGCAGCTCCAGCAGCTGTTGAAATGAAAAAAGAAGACAAAGCGCCTATGGCTAAAGAAGCTAAGCACGCTAAGAAAAAACACAAAAAAGAAGTTAAGTAGTTTTTAACGAACTAATGACTTAGATCATTTTGTTGATTCTAAAAAACCCATATCAATGATGTGGGTTTTTTTAATTGTAAATTCTATTACATAGAATCAGCTATCTTCAGAAAAAAACTACAGAAAATAAAAGCAAAGTCCGGCAACAAAAGTAGGTGCCAAGGCAGCCAAAAAAAGCTTAGCTGCATTCAACGAAGAGTCCGGAAATTTCGAACTCAAAATTGAAAAACCAGCTGGGTTTGGTGCATTTGCTAAAATCGTTAAGCCACCCCCTGCCAGAGCTCCCGACACCAGTGCCCATTTCGATAGCTCAGAGATACTTTCGACCTGCGAGCCTAAGTATGTTAGTGCCGCATTATCAGTGATGGCCGTTAGCCCGATCGCGCTTACATACAAAGCCGTTTCGCTTAAAGCTATAATAACGGGTTCTACCCACCAGCTTTGAAAAGCTCCGAAAATAATTAAACCCGCCAAGAAAAATCCAACTAAAAAAGATTGTTTGAATTTTAGCCGCTCTTGAAAATTTTTGGTCATTAAAGTGAAGATAATAAAAACCATAAAAATAATCAAAAATCTTAGCGGGTAATGAGCCGTCATCACCAAGGCTGCTAAAAAAATCAGGTGTGCGCCGATAATACCCACCGGAACATGCAAGCGGTCACTGACGACCGGGTTTAATTTTTCACTGATTTGCTCTCGCATAATGATTACAAAAAGAAGCGCGTTTAGTACGACGGTTGAAATGCCTGCGTAACCTAAATTCTTAAACACCTCGGGAAGTGTCCAACCCCAGGTTCGGGCGACGACTAAAATCGGTGGTGCTGCGAAGTGCGTTAATGCTCCACCGACTGATATATTAACAAAAAGCACCGCCAAAAGACCGTAAAGAAGCTTTTGACCAACACGATTTCGATCAATCATTTGGTACAGCAACATCGCAACGATCGTAATAGCTGCGGGTTCGGTGATTAAACTGCCTAACAAAGGCCCCACAGTTAATAATATGAATACTTGGCAAATACATCGGTTTATTTTAATCAGTCGCTCTAAACCGACGCTGAAGCCTAAAACAAGCTGCTTCGCAAAACTCATGACTGGCTTCGTTGCGGCTAAAACCATAATACAAAAAATGAATAGTGGCTCAGTCATGTTCAAATTAAGTGCGTAGGCTGTTACTGGTGCCGGACCTTCTTTCACCAACCAAGTTAATAGAAACCAAAAGGCCCAAAATCCGAATACAACTTCGACTTCAGCTAGAATATGCAGAATTTTATGAGTCGACGATTCGATCTCGAATTTTTTTGCCCAGCGAGCGATAAATGAAACACAAAACGTATGCACCAAAGCCAGCACAAAGAAAACCGTTGCGACGTATTTAATTTCCATTGCTCAATTATTAAAGAAAGGACTAGCTTAAACAAGCAAATCCAGTCAAATGGCACTGCATTTGCTAAACTATGACTACGAGGTGAACATGGCCGAACTTATTTTAATCCGACACGCTGAAGCTGAAGAGCTAAAAACCACCGACGCTGCAAGACGCTTGACTAAAAAAGGTCATAAACAAGCCAACTATCTATCAAGGGTTTTAAACGCAGAAATTCCGCAAGTTGATTTGTTCGTGCACTCGGGTATCAAGCGGGCCGAACAAACTTTGCAATTAACGATCGCGAAAAAAGCTAGGTGGAACATCATGACGACTGCATCACTTAAACACGAAGCCAAAGCGATCGAATTTGCAAAATGGTTGCAAGTTCACGCCGATGATCTCGAAAAAGTGATTGCCATCGGTCACGAACCACATCTATCACGCTTTGTCGCATGGGCGGTAGCCCGCAGCAGCCAAGCTCATTTTGAAATAAAAAAAGGCGCCATCGTGCGCCTTGAGATCATTGATTTTGATTTAATCTTAAAACGTCGAATGAAGCTGACCGAATTAGTTTCGATCAAGCAACTAAAATCAAGCCTAAGTAAAAAACCAAAGTTAAAGAATCGAGTTTAAAAGTCGGAGATTTGATCAGCTAACTGCGGAAAATCTACGAATGGGTTACGGTTGTTTTGCTGTCTAAAAATTTCATCATTGCGAATTTTTTCAGTCTCATCAACGGGGTGCTCGTGATTCCATTTCTTCAAAATAACTTCTTCTTCTGTTGAAATAGGTAAGTCATATCTAACCGAGAAATAAAACAAGGCGCGGGCTACGCGGCCTTTATGATCATGAGCGGGTTCAAAAATTTGACGATGACCACCCGTTCCGATTCCAAAACGTGAAGCCGAGCAATTCGTGCTGCCGACATCTTTAGTTACTTCGCCGAAAATTGTGTTTCCACGCTTTGAGTTCATAGCTGAGTCGGTGGGAAATAAGTGATGAAGATCAGCTTTTTGTAATTGGGTTGAGAAATTTCCCGAAAACCGCGACTGGGGCCAAGTATGTTCGGTATTGATAACGCTAGCTGATGGGGTTATTCCGGGACCTGGCACGACGCCATCTTTGAAATCATTCGCTTGGTAAATACGGTTGCAATACATTTCAGTAATTCCGTAGTTTGCCGCATCTAGCTTCACTAAATAGAATTTGCCGAATAAAAACGTTCGCGCGCCGTCGTAACCTAGTGAGGTTTGCTTGTAACAGCCCGATTTACCTTCGCAGTTGTCTACGATTTGATCTGGACCTGATGCATTCTTCAAATGTGAAGATCGTAAAATCTTCTTTAACCCGTCTTTTAATTGGGCATCTTTAGCAGCCAGAACGATCGTAGAAAACCCGGCTCCGTAGTAATTTTGCTGTACGAGCGTCACACTTTGCAGCGCAAAACCTAGTACATGAACGGCTAACACACCAATGAAAATAAACGTGTTTTTCATCTGAATCCCCTTTTAGTAGTCAGGCCTTAGGAGCCCGGTAGAAACACTGAACCAAATCTTCAGCATATACATTAGGTAACAACGGAAGATTCGCACGCACTAAAAATCTGTGGCAACAAAAAAGTTATTCAACCCGAAGAATTATTCAAATCTGCAAACAATTGAATCAGGCGGATGCCGAATAAAACGAAAACCCTAACAAAACCCCCATAAATTGGATAATATTAAAAAAAATTAATATCTATCACAGACAGGATACGGAATGGCGCAAGCAAAAATTTTAGTCTTAGTCGGAGGAATTAGTAAACAATCTTTGAATGAAAAACTTTTTAAGTCGATCAAACAGAAACATTCTACGGACTTTTTATTTTCTGATTTTGATATTAAAAGTTTACCATTTTTTAGCCAAGATTTAGAAGCAGACCCACCCGCTTCTGTTTTAGAATTAAGAAAACAGATCAAGGCGGCCGACGCAGTTTTATTTATTACACCCGAATACAATCGCTCGTTTCCGGCGGTTTTAAAAAATGCAATCGATTGGGGCTCGCGCCCGTACGGGCAAAATTCATGGGATAAAAAAACCGCCGGCGTTGTGGGAGCCTCGGTTGGCAATTTGGGAACTTTCGGAGCCCAACATCACTTGCGTCAAGTTTTATCGTACCTGAATATGACCACCATGAATCAGCCTGAGTTTTACTTGAACGCTTCAAAAGCTTTCGATAATTCCGGCGACCTAATTGATGTTACGGTCGAGAAAATCATCGCTCAGTACATGGCCGCGTTCAAACTTTGGATTGAAAAAAACGGCGTAAAATAATTGTTTAAAGTATTTTAGAAATAGAAATCGAGCCGAAACTATTAATTACGTTTCGCTCGGTGAACTCTGGGCTGCGGGTCACAAATCGCCATGCGAAACTCCACCCTTGCCATCCGGCTGCATAGCCAATTTCAGTTTCTAGCATAAACGGAACTTTTGTTACCCGATGGCTTTGTTTAAAGTTATTTCCGTCCAAGAAAATATTGCGACCAACCCCTACTCCACGCGCTCCAAAGAAACCATATAAGCTTAAACTTTTATTTGTGTTGGGTTCGATAAAACTATCCCCCTCAGAGTTCGATGCCCTTTTAGGGCCAAAATCATCAGGTATATTTGAACCCAGCCGAACCACGCCTCCGATGTGCGCATCGATCGAAACATTCCCGAGACCCGCCCCGTAATAGGGGATCGCATCCAAATAACGATTCTTGCCATTGGACCTCAGCTCAATAAACTTCATGCGCTGTTGATAGTAAAGTTGAACAGTGGGCTCGGTCGCAATTTGATTCTGCCAACCATCCGCAAAGTATTTTGCAATAATACGATGATACTCATTTTGAAATTTTTCGCCCATAGCTTCGGGGCCGACAATCCCTAAATCTAATTCAAATACGTGACTGCGGTTTTCATTTTTAAAATGCGCCATCAAGCCTAAATAAAGCCAAGCCGCGTATGGCCTGTCACTTTTAATAAGCGCCGAATCACGAATATCATTCGGGGTGTAGATCTGCTGCCCCAGCGAAATACCGAAGTTCGAATAATCGGACTTAAAGGATGAACCAAAGATCTCCGGAGCTTTAACAAAACTTCCCGCCCAGTCGGGCGTATCTTTACTAGCGATCACGTATGAAAATCGAAATCCATTCGAATAAGCATTATCTGAACCAGGCCCGCCTAAATCGCGCGAGTCATTCTCGATATAAAATCCAAACGCCCGGCTATTTTTATCAGCTGCGTGCGAGCTGAAACCGAAAAAATAAAAGAACGTAAGCAAAAATGTTAACTTGCTCATCTTGAGTACCGGTAGATTTTCTCAATGAGTTGCTGCTGATCTATTGGCTTTGACAAGAAATCATCACATCCGATGCGAATACACTTTTCGCGCTCTTCGGCCATCGCGTGGGCCGTTAGTGCTATAATCGGACCACGATAGTTTGAGGCGCGTAGTTTTTCTACCGTAACATAGCCGTCTTGCACGGGCATTTGAATATCCATTAACACAACATCATATTTTTTAGCGAGTGCTTTTTTTAAACCTTCGACTCCGTTGTTAGCAAATTCGATCAGCGCTCCTTTGCGCTTCAAAATAATTTCCATCAGCGCCTGGTTATCGGGTGAGTCTTCGACAATCAAAAGTTTAACTCCTTCAAGCGACATTTTATTATTAGCGGCGTCGCTGTCTAAAAAGGTAGGCTTGGAAACAGCGATTACCTGTGATTCAGCATGCGGCGCATTGATGGTGACAACGAAAGTACTGCCCTTGCCGAGCGAACTTTTTTCTAAAATTAAATCTCCGCCCAAAAGCTGCGATATTTTTTTTGATAAAGCTAAGCCAAGTCCCGTTCCGCCGAAGCGGCGAGTAACCGAGTTATCAGCTTGTACAAAAGGTTTAAATAATTTTTGTGCTTGCTCTTCGCTGATGCCGATACCGCTGTCTTGAATTTTAAAAATAATTTTAGACTGGTTATCGCTAGCCTTTTCCCCGATCAGCAGAACATTAACTTCACCTTGCTCGGTAAATTTAATTGCGTTCCCAATTGTATTCATCAAAACCTGACGAACGCGTTTTGAGTCTGAAACAATTTTGCCCGGAATAGATCCTTGATTACTTAGCGTAATCTGTAAACCTTTTTGTTCTGCCGTGTTACGAAGTAAGTGTACAACTTCATCGACTACTGCCTTCGCACATACGTCTTCTTTTTCAATCGTGAGGTGACCCGCTTCTACTTTCGATAAATCTAAAATATCATTGATTAAATCAACGAGCGCTTGTCCGTTACGCTTAATTGTTTTAATAAAGCCTGCGCGCTCGGCCGCAGGCAAAGCCTCATCTTCCAGTAATTCAGCAAAACCCATCAATGCGCCCAAAGGAGTTCGTATTTCGTGACTCATGTTTGCTAAAAAAGACGACTTAAGTTGGTTTGCGTTTTCAGCTACCTCTTTCGCCAGACGCAGCTGAATTTTTTGAACTTCAAGCTCGATAAATACTTTAACCTTACTTTTTAAAATAAGCGGGTCGATTGGCTTATATAAAAAATCGACGGCACCTAGCTCATACCCTTTGAAAGCAAAGCCCGATGCAGGTGACGCAGCAGTGACGAACATGATCGGAATATTTTGCGTCTTTTCTGCACCACGCATAAGTTCAGCCAGCTCAAAGCCATCCATGTCGGGCATTTGTACATCTAATATGGCTAAGGCAAAATCATAATCAACCATCATCGCAAGCGCATCCGCACCCGACTGCGCTTTATAAATTTCAACATTCAAATTTTCTAAAAGTGATCCAAGAGAAAATAAATTCTCTTTACGATCATCGACTAAAATCATTCTTACTTTTTGCATACAGCACTTCCTAGCTCAGAAAAATAATTTCTGATTTGCTCGACCGTTACAATAGACTGTTCAGTCACGTGTGCGACTGCGGCTTTTGGCATTTCTTTGTATTCTGCTGTCTGTGGATCTTGCACGAGCACCGAGCCGCCATGATCGGCAACAGCCTTTAAACCGAGGGCTCCGTCTTGATTAGCGCCCGATAAAATAATTCCCAGCATTCGAGGCCCAAAAACTTGTGCGGCGGATTCAAAAAAGACATCTATCGACGGCCGAGAATAATTCACAAGTGGATCAATACTTAAATTAAAGTTGCGGTGATCATCAATTAAAAGATGATAATTCGTAGGAGCAAAATAAATAACACCCTTCTGAATCGGTTGTTTGTCATCCGGTTCTTGGACTTGTGTATTGCAAATTAATGAAAAATAGTTTTGTAGGATTTGCGGAGAATCAGCGCTTCGATGCTGAATGACGACCACTGATGCCGGGAACTGCTCTTTAACAATCGGAAGCAAAGTTCGTAACGATTCGACACCGCCGGCAGAACAACCAATCGCAATTAAATCAAAAATGCCGGCATCTGCCTTCAAGCCCTTGATAGCTAAACTAGTTTCAGAAAGCGTTACTTCTATTGATTTCATTATTTCTTCCGGTAAATTTTTTCTTCAGGCGAAAAGGTATCAAAATACAAATCACTGTCCGAAAACCTTAAACTTTCTTTAGAACCTAATCCTAAAAACCCACGACGTACCAAGCTGTCTTTAAATAAACACAGTGCTCGATTCTGCAACTCACGGTCGAAATAAATTAAAACATTTCGACAAGACACCATCTGCATCTCTGAGAACACACTGTCGGTCGCAAGGCTGTGATCGGCAAACACAACATTTTCTTTTAAGCGACGATCAAACAGCGCTGAATTTGAATCGGTTATCATATAATCTGAAAGCTCTCGCTGCCCGCCACTTTTACGATAATTCACGGTATACTCTTTAATTTTATCTATCGGAAAAAAACCTTGTTCAGCTTTTTTTAAACTTTTCGGATTTATATCCGTCGCGTAAATAGTGGTACGTTTAAGTAAATCCGCCTCTTGCAAGATGATGGCGTAAGAATAAATTTCTTCACCAGTACTACAGCCTGCAATCCAAATTTTCAGCGAAGGATATGTTTCTAGAATCGGTACAACTTCTTCGCGAAATTTTTTAAAAAAACTTGGGTCTCGAAACATTTCACTAGTCGGAATTGTTAAATACTGAATAAGTTCAGTAAAAAATGAGGCATCGTGCAATACCCGTTCTTGCAAACTTGTAATGGTTTTTAAACCGAATTGCGAAAGTGCGCTATTGACCCTTCGTTTAACCGATGGCATCGAATAACCACGAAAGTCGTAACTGTACTTTTGATAGATAGCCTCTAGCAGAAGCTGAATTTCAAAGTTTTCATCTGCATTCGACATTTATTTCCACCCCGCCGAAAGCCAAATGCGAATAAGCGATAAAAGTTTATCTAAGTCGACGGGCTTTGAAAGGTAATCGTTAGCGCCAGCCTGCAAACAAAGCAGCTTATCATCTTTGGTGGCCTTCGCTGTTAGCGCGATAATCGGAAGCTTTTTAAATACGACATCTTTACGAATGCGTCGAATCGCTTCATAGCCATCCATAATCGGCATCATTATATCCATTAATACAATATCGATCGAGCGATCTGAATCAAGCTTTCTAAGCGACTCTTCACCATTTTTAGCAATTACGATCTTAGCACCTTTTTGCTCCAAAGCCGCAGTCAAAGCAAAAGTGTTTCTCATGTCGTCGTCGACTATCATAATCGTCTTATTTTCAAAAACCTTCTCGCGGTTACGAACATTTTCAAGCATGTCCTTTTGGCTGATATCCATACTTGATTCGACTTTGTGTAAGAATAGCATAACTTCGTCCATTAGGCGCTCGGGCGACTTAGCACCCTTAATAATCACCGATCTTGAATAACGGTTTAGTTTATCTTCTTCTTCTTTCGACAAAGATCTTCCCGTGTAAACGATGATGGGTGGATAAGTTTGATTGGCAGTTTCATTCATTTTTTCTAACAGATCAAATCCCGATATTCCCGGTAAATTTAAATCCATAATCATGCAATCAAAAGATTGCTCTTCTAAGATTTTTAAAGCCATGATACCATTTTCGACGGCTACAGTCTCAAGAAATCTATCTTCAATTAGTTTCTGAATAGCACCGCGCTGTATTTCATTGTCTTCGACAATCAACACCTTGCGAATAGATTGTCGCATTTTTTCTTCAATTCGTTTAAATGCATCGACTAACTGGTCGCGCTTGACCGGCTTCAGCATATAGCCGATGGCCCCCAAGTGCATGGCCTGACGAGAAAAATCTCCAGCCGAGATAACATGCACGGGGATATGTCTCGTTTTAGAATTTTGCTTCAGCTGATCCAAAACGTACAAACCACTGTGATCTGATAACTTCATATCTAAAAGTACTGCACTGGGTTGATATTTTTTAGCTAACTCAATCGCTTCCGTTGCTGAATCTGTAACTAAACATTTATATTTTTGCTCGTTCGCTAAAGTAAAAAGAATCGAAGCAAATTTATGATCATCTTCTACAACCAAGATGACTCGATTTTCACCCGCTTTTATTGAAGAGCGATCATCTTCAAAGAAACCAGAAGACAAAATTTCGCTAGCTGCATCTTTTTGAGGTTCTACTTTTTCGCTTTTTTCTACGATTGGCAGCTTGAATACCGGCTGCTCAACAGGCAAATTCACATCCGTGATGCTTTCATCAATTGGCAAATACTGCTGCGGAAGCGTCAGCGTAAAGGTGCTTCCAGTCCCGACCATACTGCTCACTTGAATGCTGCCTCCAAGTAAACGAGCTAAATCTTTAGATATCGAAAGCCCTAGACCTGTCCCTCCGAACTTTCGGTTCGTCGTGCCATCTGCCTGGCGAAAAGCTTCAAAGATAATTTGCTGCTGCTCTTGAGCGATACCGATTCCTGTATCTGAAACTTCAAAGCGAAATTGAAGCTTTTTATCAAGCTTGGCCAAAATCGTTACCGAACCTTTCGCCGTAAATTTAATTGAGTTCGAAATTAAATTCTTTAATACTTGCTCGATTCTTTGTTGATCTGTGAAAATAGTCTTCGGAGTTTTAGGCTCAATTACAAAACTTAATTTTAAACTTTTTTCGTTGGCTAAAGGGTCGAACGATTTGCGTAAGGAATTGAATAGGCCATCAATCGAAACATTTTCGGCATTAATATCTAATTTACCAGATTCAACTTTAGCCAAATCTAAAATATCATTTATTAAATGTAATAAATCGTTTCCAGAACTTTGAATCTGTTTTGCGAACTCAATTTGTTGCCCCGTTAAATTACTGTCTTTATTGTCCGCCAAAAGTTTCGCTAGAATCAAAGAGCTATTCAGCGGCGTCCTTAATTCATGCGACATGTTAGCTAAAAATTCTGACTTGTATTGGCTTGCTCGTTGCAACTCGGTCGCCTTTTGCTCCAGCGCAAGCTTAGTATCAACTAAAACTTCATTGCGACGATCAAGTAGATCTTTTTGATTTTCTAAAACTTGAGCTTGTTCTTCGAGTTGCGCATTGGTTTGCTCCATCTCAGCGTGTTGGCCTTCAAGGCGCGTTTGCGCATCCTTCAACATTCGAGCTTGCTCGGATAGCTCTTCGTTCGTTACTCGCAATTCTTCTTGTTGTGTTTGCAGCTCTTCCGCTTGGTTTTGAATCTCTCTCATTAAGCGCTCGCGCTGTTCGCGCAACTGCATGCCGCGAATAGCCGTTGCGACACTGTCTGCAACTTGTTCATAATATTCTAAGTATTTGGGCTGAATAATATCTGCGAAACCAAGCTCTAAAACTCCCAGTAAAGCATCGTCAGAAAAAAACGGCATGATCAATACGTTAGAAGCATTCATGTTTCCGAGCGAAGAAGATATTTTCAAAAAATTTGCTGGCAGTTGAGATAACTGCAAAGGTTTTTTTTCAGCAGCTACTTGACCCAACAGACCTTCGCCAACTTTAATTACATCGCTTTGTTCATCTGTAGCCGTAAACGCAAATGTCGCCTGACGTTCAAGGCTTGTGTCATTAACAGAAATAAATAAAGCTCCAACTTGGGCATTCAAATAATTTGCAAAATGTGACGAAATAGACTCGCTTAAGCTTTTTATTGAAGTCGCGACCGCCATTTTATCGCTTAATTCGCTTTGCCCCTGTTTCAGCCACTGTTGTTGCTGCAAGATAAAATTGCGTTCATTGCTAGCGTCTAAAATTGTCTGGTAAGATGTCGACAGACCTAGCATTTGCTTTCGACCGAACAAAGCAATAGCCGCCGATCCGATTAACGATAGGACGATAGTTAAAAAAAGTACTATATCCGTTAACCAAGCCATCGCATTAGACTGCTCTTCACGTTCTAATTCTTCATTACGAATGATAAGATCGAAATTCTGGCGAGCCCTGTCCATAATCATTTTACCTTCGCCCTGCGATACGGTCGCGAAGGCATCGCGCCCGCTGGCTTTCAATCCACGAACTTTTTCTGCGTAAACTATCCAAGATTCGAATTGCTTCACCAAGGTTTCAGCGCGGGCAACTTGTCTAGGGTTCCCTTCGACTAACATTCTTAATTTTTCTAAGCGCTCGGGTGCCGTGTTTCTAGCGTTAATGTAAGGCTCAAGAAAGTCTGCTTTACCGGTTATAACGTAACCACGCAGACCTGTTTCACCGTCAACAACCGCTTTTTGGCTTTCGTTAGCCATACTTATAATTTGAGCTGACTTAGCCACATCTTGGCCTTGCTTAATAAGTGCATTTATCATCACGACAAAGACCACGCACGTCACTAAACCGATAATCAGCGGAAGCAGAATATTACTTATAAGCAAACGTTTGAACGAATTCGAATCAACTTGTTGCATTTTATGACTCCGTAAAGACTCTATTTTTAAACTACGTTTAAATTTATTTTAACTTTATTCGTTCAATACTCCCCGTTTGGGGAAGTTTTCCCTATGAAATTCATATAATCCACTTTTTGAAACGCGAGCATTTCTATATTTGCGTTGGCCTGGCATTACGATTGCTTAATCACAGTTGAAGTTCGGCACAATCAGTTTCTAAAGGGGAGGAAATATGAATAACACTTCGAATGACTTAAACAACCAAAAAAATAGAATAAACAAACCAAAAAAGTTTGCATCGCCAGATGCTTTATTTTCTCGTTTTTTACAACGTCGTGCTAAAAAACCGACAGAAGTTCAAATTCATACTTGGGAGAATGACGGCGGAAATATTGACGTAAATGATAATAGTTTTACGATCATTAATGGACGCATTTGCTGCACATTCACTGAAAGAATATCGGCCTACTTTAGTAAATATTGGCGTTTAGTTAGAATACAGTTTCACATGCGTTTTCTAACTCATCAAAGTGAACAGCAACCTAATTCATAGAAAAATTGCTTTCGGTCCAGCATATTATTGGACCACTACAAGTAACTAGTCGTTATTTGTAGTGGTTCTTTCTTAAGCTTGCTCAAACTCTTCTGCGAACTGATCTCCAATGATGCACCGTTCTTCTTGGCATAGTAAGGTTTTAGCCTGTGAAAAAAAATCGCCTTGTTCTGCCTCCAGTAACTGTCGAACAATCTCAGTTAAAATCATCGCTTTAGCCTCGATCTTTGGGCTCCACTGGTTTTTATAATCAAGCTCTTCAAGTTGCTCGATCAAAATATTCGCGGCTGCTTGCTCTTCGATCACGTCGTAAGTAATGACTTTGGCATCATCAATATCCTTTAAAATATCGTATAACGTATGTGCTTTAGCGGCTGAATGTGCTTTTAAAATTGAAATAAAATCGCAAAAATGAGTTCGCTTCATTAAAGTATCCGTCTTTTGATGTTGTAGTCCGGCAATAAGTTTATTTAAGACTGCATACTGCGCCTCAAGCAACAACAAGACATCGGTCGACTTCGAATACTTCTGCGTCTCGGCAAGTATCATTTGATCCTTCTTGTCACTTTAGAAACGTTCAAACGAATTTTCGACTCTTGCTTTACTTTGCGAACGAGGTCGCTTGGCGCACGATCTGAATCAATTGGTGCATAACCGCGCTGTGGATTTCGGTAAGGTGGCTCGTAAGATTCAGAGTCTTGGTAATCGTAGTCACGCTCTGGGCGCGACGTAAAGCGTAGAGTCTCGGGCACAACATCTTTAGTCTGCAGATTTAAATGTCGTTTTTTCATGTGTTCTCCTTCAAAAAATATTTTTTGTGGCTACATCTAATTGACTCAAATTAATTGCAACTTGAAGACCAGTAATAAAAGCTAGCGTAGAACAAATCAGCACTTTTTATGAGGCAACTATCGGCAAAGTATGGAAATTAAGTACCCAATAAAAAAAGGCCTCACATCTCTGCAAGGCCTTTTTGATAGAACTAGTACTAATCACTCATTAAAGTTCAATTGGAAACCCTAGGCTCAACGCATACCCCTCGGTTTCAGCATCAACCGAGGTTGAAGTGTTTGCGGCTACCGAACCAAAAGATTGAATCTCTGTCGCATTATAAGTTAATTTTTGGTATTCTAAATTGATCGCAACTGGCCCCGCATGCACGCCTGCTCCTAGTCTAAGACCTTGTGGCTCTGTGAATTTAAGATTAATACCGTTCGAACTTGCTGCTGGATTATTTTCACCCGCCACCACATAGGCCGCCATTAAGCGAATACCAAACAACGGTGTCTGCAGACCAACCATTGGCGCAATATTGTAGACGTCAGAATCGGCATCATTATAAAATGAATCAGACAAACTCATTTTTGCATAACGCCCGTCTACGCCAATAAAAAATATTTCGGATAAGTGACCACCGAAACGCAAACCGACCCCGTAGCCTTCGGCGTTACCTGAAGTGTCGCTTCGAATAATTGGCAGCTGTGAACTTCTGATTGATGAATCTTCACGAATCACCGAAAGCATCGGCTCGATAAATAAACCACCGGCCGAAGTTCGCGACTTTTCTTGTTGATACTCAGTCGTTGAAGTGCTGCTGCTATCTTGCACGAGTGCTCCATCTGTGGTTGTTGTTTGTTCACTTGTTGTGGTTGTAGACGGACTTTGTGCGAACGACGTTGATGCGATACAAAAACCCACTGCTGCTAATATTTTTTTCATTTTTTTCCTCTTTTTTAAGTTAATTAGTTTATTTGATTAAAGAATCTGTTTTCGATCGCTATCTTTAACTTCACTAGTTCGACTTGAACTCAGCGCAGACCAATCACTTTCTAGCTCTGTCGATGTCGAGATATCTTTAGCACCCGTGGTTTCAAGAATGCTTTGAGCTTTTTCAGCCCATTTAGTATCGTCGACGTGAACAGATAGTAAAATTCCTCCGTCGCGAACAAACCCTTCGTAGCGCTTCGCTTCGTATTCAGGAATTCCATAGCCGATCAATGCACCACTGATTCCGCCCACAGCTCCGCCAACACCAAGCCCGGCAAGGGAAGCCATTATAGGCCCGGCCGCAATAAACGGACCGACGCCCGGTATAGCAAGCGCACCAAGACCCACCAGTAAACCAAGAGCCCCTCCAATGACAGCTCCTGTTCCGGCGCCTGTAGCAGCCCCTTCCGGCGCCTTTGTTCCTTTCAAATGAATGAAGTCCTGTGCCCCATCAGTTTGCGGAAGCAAAACAGAAATATCACTTGTTCGAAAACCATTCGTTTTCAAAGTCGTAACCGCGCTTTCTGCGGCACCACGAGTTTTGTATATTCCGAAAATGACTTTATTATTTTTTTCCATAATGAGCTCCTTAAATTGCATTGTTATTTCTTAATTTTTGGCGCGATTTCCATTTGATTTAATACACTCGAGGTTCCCGCAATCGTTTGGGCCTTAAGCATAATTGTGCGTACTTCTTCTGAAGAACGAACGGGACCCTTCAAGGTGACCTGGCCATTCATCGTAATTACTTTGATATTTTTCGCGTAAATAGACAAATTTTTGTCTTTAACGATTTCAAGCCGAATTCGTCGAGTTAGATCATTGTCTTCTTTCGACTTTCCCTGCTCTTGAGCCGTGTATTCGTGCAAATATTTATCACGATCGTTCTTTTGTGAGTTATCCGGTTTAACCACTTCTTGGCCTACAACAACCGCAGAGGTCGTAGATAACAACAAATAAATAATTACAATTTTCATGATTAACTCTTCCTTTAGTTTGTTTTAATTTTCACGTCTGACTTCGTATTTAATTCTTTCTTTACGACTTTTTTTCTAACGTTAATTACGTTTTGCTTTGCAATACTTTTAAAAAGATAAGAAAAATAATCAATTTTTGTAGCGTCAATAATCATGATGTCTCCTTAATCACTTAAACCGTTATATCAAGACCTCTAAGCAAGAAGCTGACCAAAGTTCTTTTTTGAGGTTTAGATTTAAGATAAGGCTCAAGCTTCAGCTAAAAATGGAAAAAAACGGCTAGACTTGGGGCATATTTCTAATTTTAAAAAGTTCTCGTCATTGCCATTCGAAATGCGACTTGAATAATCTGACGGCGCACTGGCCCTCAAAATGATGCTTTTTGCCCCACCGAGACCAAATATAAATAAATTTTTTGGTACCTCTTGGCAGCTATGCTAAAAATAAGGGTAGTTATTAAGTAAAACACAAGAAAAGACGCATGAATCAAAAAACAGTAAAAAACATTTTTAATTATTTATATAGTAAAAAAATATTCGGCGTTTTAATTACGGGTTTTGCTATTATTGCTCTTGGCAGTTGGATATATCTATCTGCCGCGATTAACGCGAACATCAATTACCGATTAGATAAAGAGCTAGAGCGAGTGGCCTCTGTCGTGACTGAGAATTTCAATAATTACGCCGGAACTTTGGCTTACGTGCACGCCTACTTCCGAACCGAAGGCACCCCAAACCAATACCAATTCAGAAAACTTTCTGAAAGCATTGAAATACAACGCGTAAATCATGGTTTGCAAGGTATTGGTTACGCTACGATCGTAAAAAAGAACCAGCTAAAGAAATATATTAGTCAGAATCGCAATCGACCTTTTTTCAAAATTGAATGGCTGAAGCCCGGTAAAGAAATGTATGCACCGCTTACCATGGTTGAGCCTATGAACTGGCGCCGCAGCGAAATGCTAGGCTACGATATGATGAGCACTCCTCAGCGTGAAAGGGTAATCGTCGACGCAATCAAATCAGCAAGCATTAATATGACACCAATCATGCGGCCTATATTAAAAAATGATCCCGATCCTCAGCTGAACGTAATTCTGATATCTCCTCTTTATAATCAACTTGAAGTTCCGGTAAGTAGCGAAGATCGGGTTAGAAATGCTAAAGGTTTAATCTATGTTCCGGTGCGCATTAAAGATTTTTTCGAGCGAGCTTTCGGGAAGCCGAATAAAGCTGATGAGCGTATAAACTTCCAAGTCGAGGCCATTGCCGCCGACGATGGTAAAATAATGACAGCCTACGAGCGTTTCGCTGACAAAAATCATAGCAAAAAACTATATCGAAGTAAAGTTATCGATCTTTACGGTCAAAAATGGAAAATTTCAGTCGCGCCATTTCCTTTATTCTTCAATTTTGGTGATTTATATCTGGCGAACACTGTTGCTTTTGCTTCTATTATTTTTATCGTTTTACTTTTTAGTATTTTCAAACAAACGCAAAATCTTTTACTAAACGAAAAAAAATCAAAAGAGATTATGCAAGAAACTATAAAGAAGAGCCGCGCACAGACCGAGCAGCTTAAGCGCTTGAATGAAATCAATAAACACACAGCGCTTGAGCTCGACTTAAAAATTCTGATTGAAGACTTTTTTCAAGCCAGTCTGCAAATAAGCCAGTCGTCACATGCATTTCTTTACTGCAGCTCAACCCCAGACAACCCTGAGATTATCGAATTTCATGACTTGCACGGCTTCAGCAAGAAAGACCTTATACAAGATTCGCTAACGTTGACTGAAGTTAATTCACTACTTGATCAAGATTTGCTTAAAAAGTCCGAGCATGGTCTTTTGCAATACTTTTCAAAATTTATACATGGTTCGGATTTTTTCGCAGACTGGATTCTAATAAAAATTCCCTCTCGTGAATTTCGCCAGTGCGGGCTTTTGTTTCTAGCTAGAGCGAGTGGTGAAAAATATTCAGAAAATGATTTAGAAATTATTGAAAGTATGGTTTCGCAGGTCGGAATCGGTATTGATAATTCGCGGCTATTTAAAAAAGTCGAAGACTCAAACCGCGTAAAAACCGCCTTTCTATCAAATATGAGTCATGAAATCCGCACGCCACTTAATGCAATTACGGGCTACTCTGAAATATTGGGTAAAACAATAGAGCCAAAAGAAAAAATGGCGTTGATGGATAGTATTAAAAAGAATAGCTCGCAGTTAACTAGCATCATCGACAATATTCTTGATATTTCGAAAGTTGAATTCGGCCGAATTTATATCAACAAAGAGAAAATTTCTTTGTTGGCGATTGCTGAAGATTTAAAATGGGTTATGGAAATGCGCGCCAAGGCGAAGGGCATTGTGTTTCAAATTGAAGGCTTGGGCCAACTGCCCGCATTTATAGAAACCGACGAATCGCGCGTGAAGCAAATTTTGCTTAACCTTGTCGGTAATGCGATTAAGTTTACAGAAGCTGGATTGGTCAAACTACAGATTAAATGTGAGCCCGTCGTACCCCATTCAGATGAATATCAGGTTTTGTTCACGATCATTGACAGCGGAATTGGTATTTCACCGAAGGCCCAGCTTGATCTGTTTCAATCGTTTTCTCAGGCTGATGTATCAAGCACTCGGCGTTTCGGCGGAATGGGTCTAGGGCTAGCACTCGCAAAAAGATTAGCGCAGCAATTTGGTGGTGATGTCGTACTCATCAACAGCCGACTTGGTAGCGGTTCAATTTTTCAGTTTAAAATTCCTTGCGGTAACCTAACTAGTCTTAACTTGACAACTAATTTGTTTGAGAACGTTCAGAATCCAGCCGAGCATACGGTCATCGAAGTCACGACCAACCTAAAAAATAAAAATGTACTCATTGTAGAAGACTCTGAAGACAATCAAGAGATCTTTAAATATTTTTTAAAATCAGCCGGCGCTACGTCAGATGTGATTGATAACGGCGAAGATGCGGTTCAGAAGGCCGATCACTCTATGTATGATTTGATTTTAATGGATATACAACTGCCTAAAATGGACGGCTTAGAGGCCACCCGGCGCATTCGATCACTAGGCTATAAAAAACCAATTATCGCCCTAACGGCCCATTCATCTCCCGAAGAAAAAAGCAGCTGTCTAAAAGCCGGTTGCGTTGACCTCATCACAAAACCAGTTACGCAAGAAACACTGATTAAACAAATATTATTCATCATGGAGGAAAATAAAAATGTCTGAGAAAATTGATATCCCGCTAGACGCGCGAATTAAGTATGTTGAACGTCGTAAGCAAGACCTCGTCGATTGCCACGCAGCTATTTTAAAACTAGACTTCAAAATTCTAGAGCGAGTCGGCCACCAAATTAAAGGTAATGCGACAACATTCGGTTTCGACGAACTGTCGACCATCGCTATCGAAATAGAAAATCAAGCGCTAAAAAAAGACCTTGATAAGTTAAAAACAACGCTAGGCCGCTTCGAATCCTATTTAAAAAATTTAAAGCCTTAGTAATTCGAAAACAAGCGCGTAGCGCTTTTTCTATCTGCGGGGCAAATATCCACTTTTGCCCCTTATAAGCAAAATAGAACACTCTCAGTATTGGCACCGCGGTTGCAATCTAATATAAGCAAAGGTGAATACATAATCTAAATTTCACAAAAAATTTAATAGGAGGATAGCATGAACGCTGCCGCAGACAACATTACAATTTTACCCATGAGCCGATTCAACAGCCCGATTTTAAATTCAATAAAGAAGGCATTCAAAATTTATAAAAAACCTAAAAAGATTTTAATGATCGAAGATGATCCTGACATGAGCTCGCTCATAGCAAAATCACTCAAGCAAAAATATTCATGCATTATAGATATTGCACAGGATCCTTTCGAGGCTATGAATCTTATGACAGAAAATTTTTACGACATGATTATTCTAGACTGGCAATTGCCAGCTCTGAACGGCGCTGAGACTTTAGTACAAGCAGAAAAAGGTTTAAGACTCGAGCCTTCGTTGCCGATTCAGTGGGACCGTCAACGAGTTCCCGTAGTGATTTTTTCTTCTTCAAAAAAGAATGAATGCCCACCAAGAAGAACAAAGCATTTTAATTACGTAGGTTTTGTATCGAAAGCGCAGCCGTTGAGCTCTATTTTAGAGTCGTTCGGTAGCTACATGGAAGATGAAACGACTTACCGTTACGGTACTGCATAATTAGTTAAAAGTTTTTTAGTTAAAGAGACCTGGGCTCAATCCCCAATTAAACCCGGGTCTCTACTTTAGCTTTCAGGGGCTGCTCTCGCGCCAAAATACAAAAAATAAAATCACAACAGAAAGACAGGAGTACTGATGCAGAATCAACTATTATTCAAACATTTCAGCCCTAGCTATGCAGACCAGCAGACTTTCACAAATCATTTCTCAATGATTCAAGATTTAGCGCCGGCTGACTCCACTGTAAGTATGATCGTAAACAAAATGGCTGACGGAACCTTCCATACAATTATCGAAATCAAAGCATTATGCGGAAAATTTTATTCTGAGGCGAAAGAGATCACTTCTTTAGCATCAATTAAAACCGCAAAAAACACAGTTCTAGCAAAAATTTTAGACTGGAAACGTTTAAGATTCTAAACAAAAACGCAGACGAACTCTCCCAAAAGAAAAGTCAAAATCTCAAAGCCTCTCCCTTAAATCTAGAAAAAAATCCTAAAGCAAAAACAGAAAGGCTCCCTCCTGGGAATTTTTCTGTTTTTCTATACCGACAAACTCTACACCAGAATACCTTACATAACCCATGAAACAGGTTAAAAAAAAGCCCTAGGCAGATCACCTAAGGCTTCAATAACTCATTTAGTGGGAAAGCTTCTAGTTCAAAGAAGTGCGACTGGAACCTAGCCCGCCGCCGCTGCTAGCCCCTGAAGCTCCTCCATTAGCGACACTGGCCGATTCTTCATTCTCGATCTCACGCAGCCTTCTGTACAAAGTCTTGCGATCAATCTGTAGGTCACGCGCAGTCTTCTCTTTAACTCCATGATTAAGTTGCAGCACATGCTGTACGTACTTATTTACCAACTCTTCAACCGTCAAAATCTTCGAGCCGGCTGCATTCACAAAGTTAAAGCCACCTTCAGTCTTTTCGCCTAAGCTTTCTTGCCCGATCGAAACGACGTCTTCTAAACGAATAACATCGCTCGCCGCAAGAACAACAGCGCGCTCAATCGTATTCTCCAGCTCACGAACGTTACCAGGCCAAGAATTATTCATCAGATGCTCAAGCGCATCTTTAGAAAACTGCTTAAGGCGCGTATTATTTAAAGCTGAAAACTTACGTAAGAAAAATTCAGCTAATGGCAAGACGTCTTCCTTGCGTTCGCGCAAAGGCGGAATCCATATCGGGATTACGTTTAAGCGAAAGAACAAATCTTCGCGAAACTTTTTGGCGATGATCTCTTGGCGTAAGTTTTTATGAGTTGCAGAAAGAATACGTGCATTCACCGGACGATACTGATTTTCACCGATACGCTTAATTTTACGTTCCTGCAAAACGCGCAATAATTTAGCCTGCAGAGGCAAATTCAAATCACCAATTTCATCTAAAAATAAAGTTCCACCCTCAGCTTCTTCAAAAAGGCCGACTTTTTTATCGGATGCCCCGGTAAATGAACCCTTTGCATGTCCAAATAATTCAGACTCTAGTAAATTTTCAGGAATTGCCGAACAGTTAATTGCGATAAACGGTGCCTTCTTGCGCGAGCCCATCGCATGAATAGCCTTTGCTATAACTTCTTTACCGGTTCCAGATTCTCCAGTGATTAAAATATTAGCCGTCGATTTAGAAACTCGGCGAGCCAGATCCAAAGCATTCTTAATGCCCTGACTTTTTCCAACAATTCCTTCAAGGCTTGTTGGGCCCTCTTGCAGCTGCACAACAGTTTTCAGAGTCGAATTTTCTTCTTGAACTCGAGTAAGGTAAAGTGCGCGCTCTACTGAGACTAAAAGTTGCGGGAAATGAAGTGGCTTAACAACGAAGTCGTAAGCCCCTGAAGCAATTGCCTCAACTGCAACTTCAACTTTTTTGTTCGCGGTAATTAAAATGATTGGCGTCATATTACCTAAAGCCTTCATCCGCTGAGTGAACTCAATACCCGAAATACCCGGTAGCATTAAATCCGTGATAATAACATCACAGCTTATTTTGTGCTGACTCAGATCTTCTAATGCCTTTTGAGCATCGTCATAAGGCAACACTTCATAATTACGCACTTTGAAGAACCCCGTAATAAGCTCTTGCACGTCGCGGTCGTCATCGATAATTAGAATTTTAGCTTTTTTCAACATAACTCCCCTTTAACTTTTGTAGATTTTTTCCCTAATAAAATTGTTGCTTATTGCCCCAAGCTAGTCGATTCCAGGTCTCGCGTCACTCTATAAACTTTTTTTTACGGTATTAATTCTCAGTCAAGCTTTTAACAACCGAGTTGAACTTCTTTTTCTTTTTTAACTTTTCTATTTTGCTTTATACGCGCTTGCTCAGACTTTTTTAGTTTCAAGTAATCAACTGCCGCGCGATCAAGTTCGACCGATTCATAAATTTTTAATAGCAGTGGAAAGTAATAGGTCTCTTCTTCAAGCAAATAATCACTGAGGGCCTGGCTAAATAAATTAAATTGCTCGGTCCATTCGTTCGCTTCAATCGCGCTCTCAACCCGCCCGATCATTTTATCAATTCGCTTGTGCTCATTGAAACCTTTAAGCGCGAACGACCTCAGAACGTTTGAGCTATTTACAATACTAGACGCATAAATAGCGGTTTCTTCCGCCCTAAAAAAGACGTTAATCAAATCAGAAAGCTCTTCAAATTGACGGCGTTTAAAATCTAGGTCTTCTAATCTTTCAAAAGATTTTAGCAATTTACGAATATTTTTTTGATCAGTTTGCATGTAACTGATTAGCTCCATTAAATCCTCCGTGTGGGCACAAGGCAAGAATCAGCAACATAAGTGCCAATATGGGACGCTCGTTAATACGACTAGGGAAAAATGGTAGGCCAAAAAAGCCCCAAATACGGTGCGTTTAGGGTATTTTTGCACACGCTGGAAGCGTAGCCTCCCTCATTCCCCATAGGTCGATTCAAATGTGGCATTTACGTTGCATTACTAGCTTGTATAAACAACCATACAAAAAATCGGAGGATTTATGGCTAACCAAGTAATAGATATTTCACAACCAGGCGAAAGTAAGTTGAAGCCTCGAGCGAATGTAGCGCCTGAAAAGAAGCGAAACGAAGTCGGTTCAAATATACCCACTGAGCAACCCGCGAATCCAAATGAAGTTAAGCCCGATTTACCTAATGAACTTTACGAAGAGCAACTGCCTCCAGAGCACAAGCTGACCTAACTAAAAAAAAGAATTTAACCTAAATAAAACTAACGGAGATTTAACATGGATACCGATTTACAAAAAAATGTGAAACAAGCCAGTCAAAATATCAACCAAGCTGCCGATTCTGTGTCTGACAAATTCAAACAAGGGGCGAAAGTAATCGACAAAAAAGTCAAAAACTTTGACTCTTCAGAATTAGAATCAACGTATAACGATTTAAAGTCCCAGGCAGAATCAGGCCTCGACTCTACAATAGCCATCGTTAAAAGGTATCCGCTTTACTCGTTACTGGGTGCTGCAGCAGTTGGCGCAGTAGCGGCAACTTTAATTAGAAGAATGGGCCGCGACTAAATATACAAAATGCACTTAAGGCGATCTCATTCGAGATCGCCTTTTTTTTGAAAAAGGGGATCTCTGTGTTAGGAATTTTAAATTTACTTTTTGGCTCTTTCACCCGAAAGCTGGAAGGCTTAATTAGTGTGTCGATGCTGACTGTTGTTCAACAATTAATTGCAAAAAGTCGGAAGGCGCTTTTAATCGTCATTTCTTCGTTTGTTTTTGCGGCCCTGCTTGCTGCCGGAGTGATTATTATGGTACTCGAAGCCTCTGCGCAATATGATACCCGAGGCGTTATCTACTTTTCTGCTTTGCTGACCAGTGCGAGCATTTTGTCTGCAATTTCGTTGGCCGTTCTTACATTTATCTTATGGCCACGCTCTAAACCAATCATACCAGCAGCGGCATTTCAGTCCCAGCCCTCAGCTCGCCCCAACAGCCCGCTAGAAGATACATTAGCTATGTTACTGAATGAAGTGGTTAAGT
This sequence comes from Bdellovibrio sp., assembly GCA_031428275.1. Lineage (GTDB taxonomy): Bacteria > Bdellovibrionota > Bdellovibrionia > Bdellovibrionales > Bdellovibrionaceae > Pseudobdellovibrio. The sequence continues at coordinate 32,607 of JANPPC010000027.1, read as the reverse complement.
ATGTTAAAGACAAAAACAAACCTGAACCTGAACCTGAAACAGACAAGCCTAGCGATGCCAGCTTCAAATCTTCACAAAATGGATATAATCCAGACACGCGCAATTAATCTTTACGTATTGCCTATTAAAGAATTATCTTCGGCAGCTAGTCGCTTCTCGAAGAATTCTTTAAGTTCAGGGGTTAGCTCACTCATTTGTAAAATTTGTGATTTAATCCCGCTTACATCGTAATTGAAAGATTCTTGATCTTTGGCAAAGAAATCTTCCCAGACTCGATTTGCCGCAAGCTGCGCCTGAAAAAGCAAATCTTGCACTGGGTTCTGCCCGCCATAAGGTGAAGAAACCCAGTTTTGCTTTTCTAACCAAGCGGCGGCCAGACGAAGAATAATTAAACGTGCCATTTGACGTTGTTTCTCATCGCAGTTCAACAGAGTATTCTTATCTAGATTGTTGTCCATAAATGTTCCTTTCCATGGAATTATAAAGTCGATATTAAAAGACTTATAAAATTCTTGTATTTTTATTCGCTCTTACTTACTCAATAAAATTTCTTGAATACTTTGCTTACATTGCGCAAATAAAAATGGTTTCTTCAAATACACCAAAGACTTTTTTTGCTCATCAGAAACTGCATTTAATACATTTTCTTTCGTAATTGACGAGATCACTAAAAATGGTATTCCAGGGTATGTGCCAGTTAAAACTGTCCAAAAATCTAACCCAGTGCCGTTGCCTTCTAAAAAAATATCGGTGATTATCAGGTCATACGGTGCTTTCTCAGAAATATCAGCATTCTGAATCAAATGCGTAACTGCTTGCTCGAGACTAGATGCCCATTGAATCTCGGCATCTGAAAATACATCAAGTATCGCTTTTCCTAGAAGAACAGTCATGCTCGTGTCATCTTCAACAACCAAAATTTTCTTTGGCATCACTCCAGATACAATTTGTGTTTCTGTATTTGACTTAGCGTTTTTTACAAAAGATAGCGCATCCATACCCCTCCCTTTTCAACTGTACTTATACTGTACTTATATAGGTAAGAGGCAAAACTGAGACCACCTAGACCTTCACTTTAGAACTAATACGCTTGCCTTCAGACAGCTAAATACTGCAGCAACGGGTAAAATTTGAAAGGCTAAGAAAAATATCTACACTTCAAAAAGATTAGGAGGTTATTTCGCCGCCACCCACTTAGGCACATAGCTTGCTATTGTGATTAAGATGATACAAATACATTACCGGAGGTTTTATGCAAAATCAGAATTTCGTTGAAAAATACTCGGACCGAATTATGGTTGAACAAATGCTGGCTGACTTAATTCCGGGTTTTTTACGCAATAAAACAAATGATCTTAAAATTTTGAATCAGGCGATTATAGATCAGGACTATAATCAAATTAAAAAAATCGGTCATAACTGGAAAGGTGCATGCTCTAGTTACGGTTTTCATTATTTGGGAGAAGTCGGCCAACAGTTTGAAGAATTAGCCACTGATAAGAATAAAGATAAACTTAAAGTTTTAATCGATAGCTTACCTGAATACTTTAACAATATTCAGGTCGATTACGATTCTGGTTCAAACGATTCTAACAGCTAGCATTGATCAATTGCTGTTTTAATAAATCTGCACAAAATGCTTATTCATCATCTAGTTCGTCGTCACCTACAACACCTAAATTATACTTTTCGATACGATATCTCATGGATCTGAATGAGATATGTAAAAGCTTCGCTGCTTTTTTCTTTATTCCACCGGCTGAATGAATCGCTTTTACTAAAAGCTCTTTTTCGATTTGACCCATGACCTTGTCTAGATCAAGACCCTCGTCACCGATTTCAATTTCGTTGCTAGAGGCCATTTTACGCCCCGAAGTCGTATTAACCATTGGCGGCAAAGACTCTGGCAGAATAGTTGAACCTGCCTCGAGAGCGACGGTTCTTTCAATCATATTTTCTAGCTCACGCACGTTACCTGGGTAATTATACTTTTTTAGTATATCCATAGCTTCGGTAGAAATCGTTGAAATGGCTTTATTCAATTTTTCATTGTACTTACGTAAAAAGAAATTAGCTAATAAAGGTATGTCGTCCGACCGCTCGCGAAGGGCCGGAGTACGAATATTGATAACATTCAAACGATAGAATAAATCTTGTCTGAATGAACCCTTAGAAACCATATCTTCTAAATTGCGATTAGTGGCAGCGATAATACGAACTTCAACTTTCATATCGTCGGTTGCACCGACTCGACGAATAATACGCTCTTGAATCGCTCTTAAAAGTTTAACCTGAATTGACAGTGGCAACTCGCCGACCTCATCTAAAAATAAAGTCCCGCTGTCTGCCACCTCAAATAGACCAACTTTATCGGCGATGGCGCCAGTGAAAGATCCTTTTTTATGACCAAACATTTCCGATTCCATCAAATTCTCAGGGATGGCTCCGCAGTTAATTGTTACAAATGGCTTATCTTTTAGCGGTCCATTATAATGAATGGCCTTTGCGACCACTTCTTTACCGGTGCCGGACTCGCCCGTAACCAGCACATTCGTCGGCGCTTGTGATACGCGCTTAACCAAATCGAAAATCGTATGCATAGCAGCAGAATTTCCGATCATATTCTGAAATGAATACTCTTTAACTAGTTCTTTTTTGAGTACTCTAACTTCAGTTTCTAAATTCTTTGAACGTAAGGCGTTCGAAATATTCAAACGAACTTCATCGATTTTAAATGGTTTTGTTACGTAGTCGTAAGCTCCCATCTTCATCGCGTCTACAGCCGTTTCGGTTGTACCAAAAGCGGTAATCATCATAAATACCACGTCTGGGTAGCTTTCTTTTACATGCTTTAATAGCTCGATGCCCGTTACATTTGGCATTTGCATGTCTGAAATAACCATGTCGAAAGATTTTTTACTTAAGATATCTTTAGCTCGTAGACCATCTTCAGCGGTCGTCACTTCATAACCTTCTTTTTTCAACATAATTTCTAAAAATTCACGTATTGATTCTTCATCATCAACAACTAAAATTCGAGATTTCATTTCGTCTCCTCTTTCGTAGCCCCAGTCAGTGGGAATTTAATTTTAAATTCAGTACCTTTACCCGTATCACTTACTACAGAAATTTGTGCGGCATGCGCATCTAGAATCTTGTGAGTAATTGCCAAACCTAGGCCCGTGCCCTTTGGTTTCGTCGTATGAAAAGGATCAAACATTCGTTTTTGAGTTTCGGGAGAAATCCCCGACCCGTTATCTTTAATACAAAGAATAGCATTTTTTTCGTCATTTGTTAGCGAAATGGAAATAACTGGATCAGTGCCTTCTTTCAATGCTTGAATCGAATTTATTAATATATTCAAAAAAGCCTGTTTTAATTTTTCTGAAAAACCTAGTATTCTTACCGATTCTAAGTGAAGTTCCCAGTTTAAACTCGCTTTAGCATCTGGATGCGCTTTCAAAACATGCGCTATTTCGGTCATTAAATCTTTAAGATTTACCGCCTGATCAGGTTTTTTTTCAGGTTTTGCGTAATCCAGAAATTCAGTTATTAAATTGTTTAGTCGATCGATCTCTTTTAGAACAATTTTCATCAACTTTTTTTGATCGGGATCTATCTTTTCTTCGTCTTGTGAAAGTAGTTGAATACTGCCGCTAATTCCGGCCAAAGGGTTTCTAATTTCATGCGCAATTCCGGCAGCAAGCTGGCCGATTGTGGCTAATTTATCTTTCTGCTTAAATTCATTTTCAAGTTCACGTAACTCGGTCACATCTTTTAAAAGATAAATAGATAACTCGGCGGCGATGTCTTCGTCATAATACTTTGCTCGGTCAATCTGCAAAATACGCCGCATGTTTGACTGATGGTCTAAGTACGTAATGTCTGGGCTGTTCAGCTCTTTAGAATCTAGCATCGATCTTATTTTTGGAAATTCAACTTTTATAGAATCAGTTAAGTAAGAGTTTTGTAAAACAATTTCATCGTTACCCTGGGTGACCAACAAGCCCAAAGGCATTTTTTCAACTAAAGTTTTGGCAAAGTCGGCCTGCGATTTCCATTTTTTTCGAGTCTGCGTAAGGTCAACCTGCAGGTTGAAGATATCGTTTCGAAGCTGCCCAGCTATAACAATCACGGCCAAATAAGAAAGGTTGAACAGCGTTAAAGAAAGTAAGTTTTGAACTGAACCCAATTGCTGGGAAGACAGGGTCGTAAGTGACGTACCTACCGAGGCCAAGAAACCTAAACCGCACAAACCAATAAAACTCAGCTCGAAACTTGCCAGAAACAGCATAAACAGTTGAAGCACTAATAAAAAGCTAGAAAGCTGAGGAAACGATTTCATGAAATAGATCATGATTATAAAATCAAAAAAATAAGAACAGAACTTGTGTAAAGGTGATTTGTCGAACACGGTGCTAAAATATAGAATGAAATGGTGTACGAATAGAAAACTAAAAGACGTATAAAATATTAATACAAAATCTAACTGTAAAAAAGGCTTCTGCACCAAAATCAAAGTTTGAAATATGGCAAAGTAAGCCACTAAGATTAAAGTTCTTAAGCTTTTTCTAGTTTCTGCATTTAATAAAAATTGTAAACTTTGTGCTTGTGCCATCGCTAACCCATTGTGTCGCCAAGACCGAAAATAGGTAAGTACATCGCAATCAGTACGAATGCGATAATTCCGCCAAGAACAACCATCATCAGTGGCTCGATTAACGATGTCATCGCTTTCACTGCATTTTCAACTTCGTCTTCATAAAAATCGGCGACTTTAGCTAGCATCGTATCAATAGCCCCCGACTGCTCGCCGACGGCTACCATCTGCGAAACCATAAGTGGAATTTCTTTCTGTTTCGAAAGCGGAACATTGAAGGGCTTTCCAACCATTACGGCCTCTTTGCAGGCGGATAAAGCTTTCTCGATTACATAATTACCGGCGGTTCGCGAAGCAATTTCGATAGCGTCGATTAAACCAATCCCCGAAGAAAGTAACGTTGATAATGTACGGCTCATCCTAGCAACGCTTGATTTTTGAACCACGTCACCAATGATCGGAGCATTGATCAGTACGATATCAAACTGCTTCTTACCGTCTGGTGTATTAATGTAATAAATCAAAGAACTTATGCTGCCGACTAAAATCACAACTAGTATAAACCAGTGATTGCGAAGTAGCGCAGACAAATCGACCAGAATTTGCGTCAGCGCGGGTAAAGCTTTACCCGAACTTGCATAGAAGCCCTGAAACTTCGGAATGATGAAAACGATAATTCCCGTCACGACTAGGAAAGCCACAACCGTAATAACAGCGGGCATAATTAAAGCGCTGCGAACTTGATTCTTCGTTTTTTCGTTTTTTTCTAGATAAATTGAAAGTCGAAGTAAAATCGTGTCTATGATGCCGGCTTCTTCGCCCGCTTGAACCATATTACAATAGAGACGGTCAAATACTCGTGGGTGCTGGAACATTGAATCAGATAATTTTCGACCTACCTCAATCGAAGCACGAATTTGAATAAGGGTTTCTTTTAAAAGTTTATTTAACGAACCATCCGACAAAATTCGAAGCGAATCAGAAATTGGAATACCGGCATTAATCAAGGTTGCAAATTGCCGGGTAAAAATTTGTAGGTCTTTACTTTTAATCTTTGCCTCAAATAAGCTTTTAATCGCAATTTCAAGTTCACTATCATTCTTACTTTGCGTAAGCACAGTTAACTTAACCGGTATTAATTGTTTGGCCCGTAGCTTGATACGTGCCTCGGCCTCATCACGGGCTTCAATTTTACCCTGTGAAATCTGGCCATTAATTGAACGAGCTTGATAGGTATAAATTGCCAACTATAAACCCATTTTCTTTAGTTGAATATCTAGATCATCTGGTGAATTTGAAACAGCGAAAGCCGACTGCACATCTAATTTGCGGCGAATCAACTTCTGCATGATGGACTGGTTTAAAGTTTGATAAGACTCAAAACTCATTTCGCTTAATTTCAACAACTGAAAGTTTTGCTTTTGATTATAAAAACTCATCAACACACTTTTTTCTTTTTCACGAACAATTAAAATTTCGTGTAGAGCTACAAGCTGCGCACCCGCCAGTTTTTGCAAGATAGCGCCGTTAAACACTTGTAGAAAACGGCTCATCATTGACGCGTCTAGTTCTGCAGCTAAGCGGTAAAACAAAGTACTTAATGAATTCAAATTAAGTGTTAAGTAAACGGATTGGCCTTGCTCGGCGAATTCTATCCATTTTTTCCAATTTTTAATATTATTAAAATCAACGATAATTCGCTCGATCCCTTCGTAAATGACATGACCGCTTTCCCAATCAATTGAATCAGAACCTAAATGCACTAGCGAGTCGACCTGCGGCCATTTTTGTTGCTGATTCGAGGCGTGCACGCCCGTCAAAGATAAACGATTGTTCTGATCATTGATGATGATTTCGGCAAGTAGATTACTTTTACCCTGGCGCCGTTCGCCCGCAATAATAAAAATTCCCTTATCTTTCTTAATTGTATCCCAAAATAATGGATAATCGATGCCCGACCTAATTTGATTTAAGTCTTTCATCGCCGAAAGATATGCCCTGAAGCAATCTTTTTTCTCTACGAAAGAAAATTTCCATGCGAATTTTTCTGATTGATAAACTCCGGTTACAAAACCTTTTGTTTCTAACTGAATTTTCTCGTTAGACTGTAAGCAAAAATCTTTCAAGTCTTCCCATTCAGATACATTTAACGGTTCGCCTTGTAATTCGAACCAATCTTGATTAGTTTTTGCTAGTACTTTATGGCCAAGAATAAAAGAAATCTCGTGCCCCTCACGAAGCAGCGATTGATCTAAAATGTTCTCGATCATATATCATCCCTTACAGAAGAATTGATTACTTCTTCGATTGTAGTTTCACCGCGGGCTAATTTTAGCAGACCACTTCGTCGTAGCGTGCTCGCACCCATTTCACGACAAATAATTCTAAGTTCGCTACCACTGGCGCCGCGCAAGATTGCGTCTTTAATTTTTCCGGTCATGGGCATTAATTCAAAAATAGCAAGTCGACCGCGGATACCCGTATGATTGCAAGTCGCGCAACCCTTGCCCTTGAAAATCTGAAAACGCGGAATATCGACTTTCGGAATTCCCAAATCTAGTAACGTTTGCTCGGGCACTTGTTGCGGCTCTTTACAAGATGCGCAGATTCTTCCAACCAAACGCTGAGCAACGACTAAGTTCAGCGTCGAAGTAATTAAATAGGGTGGTACGCCCATCTCGGTTAAACGAATGATCGTGGCGGCCGCATCATTGGTATGAAGAGTACTTACGACCATATGGCCCGTTGACGCAGCCTTAAACGAAATTTCAGCAGTTTCTAAGTCACGAATCTCACCCACCATGATAATGTCAGGGTCTTGACGTAAAAAAGCACGTAATGCCGTCGAAAAATTTAAATCGATCTCGCTATTCATTTGAACTTGGTTTATACCTTCCAAATTAAATTCGATCGGATCTTCGGCCGTACTAATATTCGTATCGGGCTGATTAAGTGCAGAAAGTGCCGAGTAGATAGTCGAAGTTTTACCTGAACCGGTCGGTCCCGTAATGATAACCATTCCCTGCGGTAATTGGATGGCACTTTTAAATATTTTTAAATCTTCGACTTCAAAACCAAGCTTCGTCATGTCTAACTGTAAACTTGATTTATCAAGTAAACGCATAACAATTTTTTCGCCCCACATGGTCGGAATTGAATTTACACGAAAATCCATTTCGCGATTTTGTTTATTAAGGTGAATCTTTAAACGCCCATCTTGCGGTCGTCTTTTTTCAGCGATATCCATTCGCGACATAATTTTAATACGGGCACAGATCGACGGGCCCGAATTCAGCGGCGGAGAAGAGGCTTCGACTAATCCACCATCTACGCGAAATCTAACGCGAAACTTCTTTTCGTAGGGCTCGAAATGAATGTCTGAAGCACGTCTACGAATCGCTTCAACTAAAATACCGTTTACAAATTTCACCACTGGAGCGTCGTCGTCTGTGCCATCGCCGACTTCTACCGCCGAAGCCGTATTAGTCATTTTCGTTTCAACTTCGTCGTCGTCATCGTTACCGACTAAGTCACCGGTTGCCACCGCATAGTACTTTGAAATAGCCGCTAAAATTGTAGACTCGGTTGCCACCACTGGTTGAATTTTACATTTTGTTATATAACGTAAATCATCACGAACCTGCAAATTACTTGGGTCGGAGAAGGCCACCACAAGAGTGGTCCCCGCTCTGGAAAGCGGAATCACGCAGTGCTTTTCACAAAAATCACGATTAACAATTAAAGATAAACCTGCTTCAATTTCAAATTGTGCAACGTCAACACCGGGCATGCCGTATTGTTTTTCAAGTGCGCGTAAAATTTGAGTGTCTTTTAAAAATCCTAATTGAATTATCGTAGGACCTAAACGATTTTTTGAACGCTCAGATTCATTGATTGCGGCTTGCAGCTGATCAGCGCGAAGCAAACCCTGCTTAATTAAAATTTCTCCCAGTTTATTCGGTAACATACAGACATTTTAATGACTGTGACGTTTTTTGTAACTAGACCTAGGGTGAGATTTTAGATAATTCTAATAGAGTTTTATATTTTAGGGTTAAAATTTCGATCTCTTGGATCACCGTTAGCTCAGCACGTCTGGCTTCTTCGATCAAAGAACCATTTCTTTCCGAGTTTGCGTCGACAAAAACCCCGCCATGTGACAGGTAATTAAAGTAAGCAAGCGATTCATGAGCCCCGGGATTGATGGTCTCATTTACATTCGAAATCAACATCGAACTCGTTTTAGAAACCTGGTTGATTTCGTTTAAGCTTACAAACGTCAAACTCAAGTTGAAAATAAACTCGTTTAATCTTTTTTTCAAAATTGCAAATAATGTTTCGTCTTCAAAAGAAATAATAAATTTCTTAAAACCAGCCAAAGCAAGCTTAGCCGTCACGCTCAACACAAAATTGTATTCGCCGATAACCATGACAGAAGCCGAAGTGCTAATTGAAGGCTGCCTTTGTTGAATCAGATGTAGAATACAATCGGCAATAATATTAACAGGTCGGTAAATTCTTTGATCGCGGACCAATACATCGGCAGTATTTAGTTGGTTAACTTTCCAGCTAACAGCAGAAATCAAAGGCTTGAACTGATCGTATTCGAAGCCACGCAGCTCGATTAAATCGAAGTTTTTATCTAAGGTCTGCTTCGCATCTAAATTCTCATTCGGAACAATTTCGATATTATTCAGGTAAGAGTTAAGCGCAGCATAAGTTTCTAAATCTGCTGATCCTGAAAAACTGTAAAGTTTTTTCTTCATCTGACTCCAAAGTATTTTTTAGCAAGCTCAAGATCTTTAAAGATCTGCGCTTTTAATAGATCAAAAGATCCAAACTTCATCTCATCACGGTGAAACTCGCACAGCTGCACTTTTAAATGTTCGCCGTAGATATCTTCGTCAAAGTTGAAAAGGTGCGTTTCAACTTTCAAGTATGAGTCAGCTTCTTCAAATGTTGGATTATATCCAATATTAGTAATTGATTCAATTTTACGATCGTGCAAAAAAGCCCAGGTGAAGTAAACGCCCTTACGCGGAACAAAATCAATTTCGGGGCTTAAATTAGCCGTCGGTACGCCAAGAGTTCGACCTCGCTGGTAACCTAATCGAACAGGCCCACGTAAGTAGTAGGGCCTACCTAAAAATTCTTCGGCTTTTTTTAAATCGCCGTGCTCTAATAATTTTCTAATTTGCGAGGACGAAACAATTTGCCCTTCTTGCTCGTAAGCACCGACGATCGTCAATCCCCATTTTTTACGCGCGCAAAATTCTTTTAAAAACTCGGTATTACCAACGCGTGATTTTCCAAAGTTAAAATCATAGCCAACGACTAAATGTGCCGGATGAAATATTTTTTCAATGTAATCTTCTAAAAATTGCTCAGCCGACATTAAAGAAAAATCTTTACTAAATTTCTCTTCAATTAAGTAATCAATACCAAGCCCTTCCATCATTTCAGCTTGATCACGATAATCAAACAAGCGGGGATGTGGCTCACCCGGTTTTAAGATCGTTCGGGGGTGTGGGCGAAATGTACAAACTACACTAGGTACACCCAAGCGCTTCGACTGAGAAATAAGTTCAGACATCAATTTTTGGTGACCTAAATGAAGTCCGTCAAAATTACCAATCGTTAGCACGGTTGACTTGAAGTGAGGTAAAGCTTGATCTTGCGAGCGAATCCATTCCATGCCCTATTTTACCTATTAAGCAGTTGAAATAACGACAGAAATTCGCTATTTTGCATTGCGTGAAAAGATCATTAACTCGAATTTCGGTTTGGCTCCGCTGGATATACCTAAAGCGCGGATTCTGGTTGCGAGCCCTAATTTGTTGGGTTTTCGCACTGTTTTTTTTAAAATTTGACGAAAACGGCACTTATGACATTCGCTACCGCCTGCGCGGCCACCAGGAAGGCACTCAGCAGATTGTTTTAGTTACCTTAAAGACTTCTGACTTCAATAAAATTTACGATCTAAAAACAAGCAATCTTATCAACACCAATGAACTTTCAGATCTTAGCGACAGCTTTTACTGGGATCGCCGGGCTTGGCTAGATCTTCTTAAAAAAATCTTGTCACAAAACCCGCGTAACGTCGGTGTAACACTTTATCTTGGCGACAATATCGGGCAGGTTTACTTGACCTCCGAAGAAATTATAACGTTTAAAGACAAACGCGTTTTCTGGGCAACTAATTCAAGCGAACCTGAAAAGTTATCTTTACCGCTGGCAACCCGCCCCGACCGCTCTAACTTGGGCCATGTCGACGTTTTAAAAGATGATGATGGCGTAACGCGCCGACTTTATTTAAACCCGGACAGCTTGCCAAATATGGCGCAGCGCTTAGCCGGAGTGAACAATAAGAATCTAAAAACTGCACTTCCTATTATCAACTTTAAAGGTACAAATTTATTTAGCGAAGTTTCTTTATCCGACGTGATGCAGGCTAATTTTCCAACTGATTATTTTAAAAATAAAATTGTTATCATCGGCTCTGAGAAATCTTTGAATTCACAATTACAAACTCCGCTGGGTCAGATGTCTAGACACGAATTCTGGGGCCAGGTGACGGATAATATTTTAAGTCATAGCTTTATTCACCGTGGCTCAGGTTATGTTTATGCTTTTTTTCTGCTGATACTAACGGTAATTGCTATTTTAATTATCACTAACTACCCTCAAACCGTAGCCCTTTTCTTTTTTGTTTGGATGACCGCTATTTCAGCCGCATTTTCTGCGTGGGTGTTTGATACGTTTTCGATTTGGGTTCCGATCGTCAGCCCGATCAGTCTGTTTATTTTGATATGGGTTTTGTTTATTGGCTACCAAGCTTTAAAAATAGAACAAGCGCACGCGAAACTCCAACAAGAACAAAGCTACTTTGCTGAACTAGAACAATTGAAAAATAATTTTGTAAGCTTAATTAGCCATGATCTAAAGACTCCAATTGCAAAAATTCAGGCGGTTTTGGACCGAATGCTGGCCCAGCCGAACGGGTTAACTCCTGAAGCACATTCAGACTTGACGAGCCTTAAAGATTACTCAGAAGAGCTAAATCGTTATATTCAATCTATTCTAAAAGTTTTGCGAGTTGAATCACGCGAGTTTAAAATTATGAAAGAAACCGCCGATATTAACGGTATTATCGAAAACGTTGTAGAACGTTTACGACCGATCGCAATCGCTAAAAAAATTAGCTTAGAGATTAATTTAGAACCCATGTTTTTAATTGAACTTGATGTGACCCTTATGACCGAAGTCTTTTTAAACATCATTGAAAATGCGATTAAGTACACATCTGAAAATGGCGTTGTGAAAGTAAAATCTTTCGAGTCTGAAACTGAGGTTTTTATTGAGATCACGGATAACGGCGAAGGAATTCGTGAAGAAGATCAAGATCAGGTATGGAAAAAGTTTGTGCGCGGCAAGGCACAAGATCATAAGACAAAGGGCACTGGACTGGGCCTGTATTTGGTGAAATACTTTATCGAGCTTCACGGCGGTAAAATTTCTTTAAAATCTGAACTAGGCAAGGGAACAACAATTTTTGTACGTTTACCTTTAGAAAATAACGAAACTTAAATCTTTAACTTACGCGCACAACCGGAGCACCCTATGACAAATTTAAGAACATTGATCGTAGACGACGAATTAGAACTTAGAAAATCAGTCGTATCAATCTTGAAAAATACGAATATGCAGGTGAACTTCGAAATCGAAGAAGCCAGCAATGGCCGCGAAGCTCTGGATAAAGTGCAGGAAAAATTTTTCGATCTGATTTTGATGGACGTTCGAATGCCCGAAATGGACGGACTGCAAGCTTTAACACAGATTAAAGAACATGATCCGCGCACCTTCGTGGTTATTATGACAGCCCATTCAAACTTAAACGACGCTGTGACCGCAATCAAAGAAGGCGCCTACGATTACCTAGAAAAGCCAGTTAGCCCCGATAAACTAACCGATATCGTTAAAAAAAGTTTAGAAGCGCACGAAATGGTTTCAAATCTAACGGCGTCTAATCCGATTTTTGACGACGATATAGACAGCGAAATCGTCGGCAATAATACAAAGATGAAAGAAGTTTTCAACTTGATCTACAAACTTTGTAAAGTTGAAACCACGGTTCTCGTGCGCGGCGAAAACGGAACGGGTAAAGAACTTGTTGCCAAGGCGATTCACTTCAACTCGCCACGAAAAAGCGGCTCGTTTGTAGCTGTTAATTGCGGCGCAATCCCAGAAAATTTAATGGAGAGTGAATTTTTCGGTCACGAAAAAGGTGCCTTCACCGGAGCGATCGAACGTAAGATCGGAAAGTTTCAACTAGCAAATAACGGTACACTTTTCTTAGATGAAATCGGCGAATTAAGGCCCGAGATGCAGGTTAAACTACTTCGTGCACTACAAGAAAAAAAATTCACGCCAGTAGGCAGTAACCGGGAAGTTAAAACGAATGCGCGCATCATTGCCGCCACAAACAGTAACTTAGAAAAAATGATGGATACGCAAGATTTTCGCGAAGATTTATTCTATCGCTTGAACGTAATGCCAATCTTTATTCCACCATTACGAGATCGCCCAGATGATATTCCTGTGCTTGCCGCCACATTTTTACAAAAGTTTTCTAAAGAGCACAATAAAACAATCTTAAGTCTTGAACCCGAGTGCTTAGAGCTAATGAAAAAGTACCGCTGGCCGGGAAATATTCGCGAATTAGAAAATGTGATCGAGCGGGCTTTCATCGTCGAATCATCTTCGATCATGACAACTTCTAGCCTACCCGATCAGATTAAGTTAGAGGCCGTAAAACCGGCGACTACGGCCCAACAAGGCCCGAAAGGTTTGACCGGAACACTTGATTTTGAAGTATACAAAGAGCAAGCCGAGAAAGATTTTATTATCAGCGCACTGAAAGCCAATAAAGGTAAAATTAATCAAACAGTTGCCCAGGCAAATATTCCGAAAAATACTTTACTTAGAAAAATACGCAAATATTCAATTAATGTAAAAGATTACGCCGAATAAGCAGAACGCAGTAGCTTGAACGCCGAATCGATGACTGAGACCGCAGAAATCTGATTCATACAATGATGATGACCAAGCGGACATTTTTGGTGACCGTGCTTTCCGCACGGTCTGCAATCTAAATTTTTATTTTCGACGATGACCGCATCATCACTCCAAGGTCTAAATCCAAGCTCTAAAGTTGTTGGCCCAAAGATACTTAAAACGGGCGTATTTTGATAAGCTGCCATGTGCGTCGATGCGCTATCGTTACAAATGACTAAGACATGTTCACGAACTTTACGTAAGGATTCAGCCACCGACAGTTGTCCCGCAAGCACATTGGCTCCTGGAGCCTTCAAAGCTATTTCTTCGCATAGTACCATTTCGTCGGGTCCACCCATGAGATCAACGGTGTAACCATCGGCTAAGAAAAAACGGGCTACTTCTGCAAAGCCTTCCTTTGTCCATTTTTTTGTGGCCCACACACTTCCCGGAAATAATGCAATTTTTCGATCACGAGTTGTTAACTGTAGATTGTGATTAAATGAAAACTGCGCTGGTACGGGCGGCAAGAAACCTTCGCCATTTGTTTTATTTAATTTTTCCCAGTTCTCGGAACTCAACAACTGGTTGCAGCAGGTATCAGTTGTTTCAAGGACTTTTAATATTCGTAGCGGTTCTGGCCAGTTTTGCGCAAAATCGATTTGATCGTCAAAGATCCAAAAACCTAAAAGCGAAGAGAAACCAATTTTCTTTTCAGCATGGATCTGCGAAGCAAAAAATAAACTACGTATTGAACGGTGCACACAGTAAACATTTTTGACTAAAAAATTTTTAAGTTCAGCTAATACTTTTTTGTAACTTTTTTTATCACCCTTGGTAACCTCAAAATAGTGATCAACTAACTTTTCTTTTAATAAAAAGTCACCTAAACCTTTTTTGCAGACAACAATAAGGGCGGTGTCTGGAAATAAATTTTTTAATCTTTTAAATAAGGGTATTGATAGAATCAAATCCCCTAAGAACGCAGTTTGAATTACGACGTGCGCTTTTTGTTTAATCAAGGCTTAATAGTTTCAACTTCAGATACGATTGTGCCAATCTTAATTTTAGCTTCAATACGTAAAACATATTTGTGTTCGTCATCCGATATCCAAATAAATAGGTCACCTGTCTGGCTAAGGGCTCCCCGCGATACAATTTCAGCTTTAATTTTAATGGCGTCGAATTGACCGGCATTCGTGCTTAACTTCACTTTTTCTAGTGCTTTACCCTTAAAAACCACGTTTTTTTCATCATCTGAGACACGAAAGGCATACTCTTGGCCAACGTTCCATTTAAATAAACGCATGTAAAAAATTGAACTAAACGCATTCTGTGAATACGGCATTAATTCCCAGTTGAGCTTTTTTTCCTCGTGACCGTTTTTTTCAGTGTATTTATTTTCCCAGTAATTAGCGCGTAAAGTTTTTTGATCAAAGTAAGATCTGGCTTCTTTCAGTTGGCCTGACTCTTTAATCTTCAACTTGAATACGTGGGGCACAAGCTCTTCGTAATCAACGTAGGTTTCGACCTGATCATCTACCGAATAGAAACTTGAAAATATCGAACTTGATTTTATTTCTAACTGAAAGTTGTAAGACTTTTTTCCGTTAACCTCGACAAAGGGTTTAACCGCAAAACTAAGTCGACCGGCTTCGGCACCGAAATAACTAACCGCGTGAGTTACTTTTTCACCCACGCGAAACGGGTCAGCAAGAGGTCGTCTTGCCGTGCCGAAACCTTCTTTATCTTCAAGATCAGGCTGTCGTGACTGAACTTCGGGGGCAGCATTTGCCATTGCGGTAGTTACTTTACCCTTACCCGCCAGTGCGGTTTTAGTCTCAGCTTTCACCGTAAGCTTTTTTGCTGATTTTGTAGGTGGCTTCAAGTTTGAATTTGCCGTTGATTGGGTCGGCATTTTTTTATTTGAAGCTTCGACACTCAATACTGTCTTTGAATCGTTATCTGCCTTGGGCTCAGTATCTTTTTTCACTACACTAACATCTTCAGATACTTCTTTGATTTGAACTTGCTTTTCAAATTCAATGTTTTTAGCTAATTCTGACTCTCGCTCGTATTTTAAAAATTTTGATGAACAACTGAACATCAATAAACTTAAAACCAATGCGTATTTTAATTTAATCATTCAAATGTCTTCCATCTTCTGTGTACCCACATCCAATGTTTTGGATGTGCAGTGATTATCCGTTCAAGTTCTTGATTAAAACGGTTCGTAACAGCTGCATTGCTGTCAATTACAGCTTCGCTGAATTCGGCGTTCAAATCAACCGTGGGTCCAAAGCATATATGCAGTTTTTGGGTGTCATCCCAAAAAGTGTAGATTGGCACAACCGGCAAACGTGTCTTTTTAGCAAAAAGCGCCAGTCCGTAAGCTGTACCCGTTTTTACGCCGAAGAAATCAGTCTCGACTCCGTATGGTTTTCCCATGAATTGATCTAAAACAAAGATAACTCCCCGATTTTTCTTCAACGCCCCTAATATTTCAAAAGCATTTTTTTTACCGTGAGCATCAATGAATTCGGTTTTAGATCGACCACGTAGACCAAACCAAAATGAGTCTAAAAATTGATTCTTAAACCGTTTCGTTATTAATGTAGTCGGAAGAATAACTTCGCTAATGACCGCCGCCCCTAAATCTCCGCTACCTAGATGCAAAGTTAAAAAAAGTACACCTTGGCTATTCGGTTTTATTTTTTCGAATTCTTCCAGACCTTCAAATATCACATTCTTATGAACCCATTCGGCGCTTAAAGACGGAATCTTAATAACGTCAAAAAAACTGCGGCACATCGAAACCATCGATGCCCGTGCGATGCTGGTTTTTTTCTCTTGATTCATTCCAGGAAACGCAAGTTCTAAATTAGAATCGATTACACTGCGTCTAATGCCGAATAGATCAATCCATAGGAATGCTAAAAATCGCCCAAGGTATTCATTTACCCTCCACGGCAAAAAGCGCCAAATAAAAGCCGCAATTCGACTACAGACTCGACCGAATGTTCTCAAGCAATCCTACTTTTTGTTTTTCGTCTACGATCATTTTATGGGTAGCTACGTATATATTTTTGATTAATTCAGGGTTTGATAACTTAACAAAATCTTTCTCGGTGGTGACTAAACTTAAATTTTCGTCGATTTTTTTAAGCTGCAGATACTCTTGTAAAATTTCAGCTTGAGCCACTTCACTATATTCAAAATGATCAGCAAACTGTTTAAATTTAGCAATAGTGAATCCTAAATCAAGTATTGCAGAACGAAAAGACATAGGCTTTGCTAAACCACAAAAAACAAATAATTTTTTGCTGGTAGGTAGCTCGACCGCTGTTTCGGTTTTAGCTAAAAAAATGGCGCGCTCTAAATGAGGTGCAAATTTCAAAATACGTGACCGAATACCCTCGATCACATCGGTCGAAGCGCTTTGAGTTTTCGTCAATAACACGGCGTGGGCGCGCTTCAAACTTTCTAAGCTTTCACGAAAGTAATCCTGATTTAAATACGAAGTATCAAATAAGACTAAGTCAAATTCTCGGCGCAACTGTCGGTGGCTAAAACCATCATCGACCAAAATGAGATCGGGCTTATCAGCTTCAGCAGCTTTTGCGGTTAAGTATTTCTGCGGACCCGACCAGACCTGACACTGCGGTAGCGTCGCTTGCAGAAGGCAGGCCTCATCACCGAATATTTCTGCACGCTTCGGGTTCTTTAGATCTACTCTGGCCGGAAGTTTTAACCGGGCTTTATAACTGCGACATACAATCGCAACTTTAAATTCTGATGATAGTTCATTAGCTAAAAACTGAATACATGGGGTTTTACCCGTACCGCCAAACGATAAATTACCAATTGAAATAACTGCCGGGGTTACCTTTACAGATTTAAAAATTTCTTTTTCGTAAAGATAATTTTTGGCCGCTGAGGCCAATTGGTAAAAGGCTTCAAAGGGTTTCAGCATCATAAATGCTTTTCTAAAGCGGCCGCTACCCTGGCCGTGGCCCCTTTTTCTCCTAGAAACAATGGTAGTTGCTTTAGTGATTCAATCGTTTGAGAAGTGTATTCGGGGTCAGAAATAAAACGGTCCATTAAACGAGTTAACTCGTCTGGATTTGCTTCTGCTAGTTTTCTTTCGGGTACAACTTCACGATCTAAAATCAAATTTACTAAACCGAAAAATTTAACCTTCACTAGCATACGACCAAATACACCCGTTAGCCATTTGACCCGGTACATGATGACCATCGGTTTTTGCAGTAAACCCACCATTAATGTAGCGGTTCCCGAAGCCACCAAAACAAAGTCAGCCAAGCTGATCATTTTATTCGGATCATCCTGTAATAAAATATAAGCAGATTTAAAATTTTCTAGGCGAGCAATCATTTCTTCTTTGCGAATCGTAGGTGCAACAAAGATGGCTAAACGCAAATGACTATGCTTGGTTAACAAACGACGCGCGACTTCAAGCTGAATATCAAGGTGTTGATCTAATTCGCCCCGTCTTGAGCCTGGCATCAGAGCCAAAAGCTTTTCGTTTTTTTTGATGCCGTACTTCTCTTTTTGGTAGCCCACTTTAACCGGATTAATCAGATCAGGGTCCATCTCATCTAACAGCGGGTGACCGACGAATTCATACGGAACCCCGCGCGATTTATAAAATTCAACTTCAAACGGAAATAATAAGAATGCTTTTTCACAAAAACGTTTAATCGTTTCGACCCGACTTTTTCGCCAAGCCCAAACCTGCGGAGAGATGTAATAGTAAACTTTTATACCCATCGCATGCAGCTTGCGAGATAGATAAAGATTAAATTCAGGATAATCCATGACCACAACCACGTTAGGTCTACGAACACGGGCTTGCTCGACTAACGAGTTAAAAACGCCTTTTAAATGCGAAAAATGCGCAAATATTTCAGCAGCTCCAACCACGGCCATTTCTTCGGATTTACCAAAACGTTCAAATCCTTCGGCTGCCATGGCATCAGATCCGACGCCGAAATAGCTGTAATCTTTGCCCTCAGCTTTCCAATGCTGCATCAACTTCAGCGCGTAGTGTGCACTTGAAGCTTCGGCTGCAACGATCATGATTTGGGGTTTCAAGCTTTGTCCTTAGATAAAAAGCTGGTCGAATCTAACCTCGCTGGTAAGCTGGTCGAATCTAACCTCTCCACAAAAGTCTCGATCATCTCTAAAGCGAAAGTGGCTTCTTCGGGGGTGATCGCCACTTTTTTGCGGCCCAACAGCACTTGAATAAAGTGATCTACTTCTAAAGCCAGTGAATCAGCTTTAGGTATCTGTAACTTTTCGACTTCGTAAAACGGCTCGGCTGAAGTTGGTCTTAAAATCTCAGCCTCTAATGTTGCTGTATTTACAAAAATAGTTTCATGACCATTGACTAGACGAAAGTTCCTTACAATCTGCGGAGTTACGCGCGAATTGTTAATAGTTACTTGAAGACCACTGACTAATTTTATACGAACCGAAACATCGTCGTAAGTCGGCTTAATTAACTTACGGCCCGCTATTTCAAAGCTAGCAATCTTTTCGCCAAACAACCAATTCACTAAATCGATGTCGTGAATCATAAGATCATGCAGAACGCTGACATCTGCACCGCGACTCCTAAAAGGAGCCAATCGATTAATCTCTAGATAACTGGCGCCTGCTTTTCGATTTTTTAAGAATTGAAAAGCGGGGTTAAATCTTTCGATGTGCCCGGCCGTTAAAATTGTGTCGTTTTTGATGGCTAATTCACACAGTTTACGAGCTTGCTCAACGCTTGCCGCAATCGGCTTTTCAACTAAAACGGGAATTTTTTGAGTCAAGAACATCGCCGCCAAATCGTAATGGGCCTGTGTCGACGCCGCAATATGCACGAAATCGACTTTACCAAATAACTCTTCAGGTTTCTGAAACGCCGTTGTTCTTAGTTCGTCTGCTACGGTTTGTGCTTGAGCAAAAGAGTAATCACACACACCAACCAAATCGGCTTCAGCATGAGAATTAATTTTTTGCGCATGAAATCGGCCTAAATATCCGACTCCAATAACGGCACCTCGCAGCTTCATTACTCGTCCGCCGGGCTTGTCGCTCCGCGGGAGATAGCAATGCCACGCTTGGAAGTTTTTATAAAGTTAACTAAGTAATCGATATTTTCTGAAGGACTACATTCAGCTTCGATACGCTGGTAAGCCTCTTCTAAAGTCGCCGAACCCAAAATCACGATCCGAATCGCTTTATGAATATTCGAAACTTCATCCTTGCTAAAACCCTTGCGCAACAACCCCACCTTGTTCGTTGCACGAACAATTGCGTAATTACCCTGTGCGCGCGAAAACGGTAGAATATCTTTGTTAACGATGCTTGAACCTGCAACGAAAGAGTTTTTACCAATTTTAGAAAACTGGTTAAATGCACAAACTCCGCCGATCACAACATTATCTTCGACGTAACAGTGACCACCGAAGTGCGAATTATTCGCCACAACGACATTACTGCCAATTTTACAATCGTGGCCCACGTGCGAATACGCCATAAAGTAACAGTTGTTACCTATAACCGTCGCGCCGTCGCCTTTGCTAGTTGCAATATTCAAAGTCGAAAATTCGCGAATCACATTATTATCACCGATAATTAATTTAGTCGGCTCAGCTTTGTAGCTAATATCTTGCGGCGGGCCGCCGATAACGGCTCCGGGAGCAATGTGATTATTTTTACCAATCTCAACAACGCCATACCGCGAACCGATCGTCACGTGACCTTCGACGAAAGTTCCTTGGCCAATGCGAACCTGACCTTGAATATTGCAGTAGGGCCCGATTTCGACGTCATCATCTAAAATAACGTCTGATGAAATAACACTCGATGGGTGAATCTTCATTGGAATTATTTTTCTTTGTCGAAAGACTTAATTACATCTTCAGTAATATCAGATTCAGGTGTTGCGTAAAGAACGATTTGTGCATTTTGGTTAGATTGAATAACCATGCTTAAACCTTTTTCTTTAGAAATTTTCTCGATTACTTTCTTCATTTTTTCTACGATGGGTGCTAATAATTCACCTTCTTTTTTCTGAAGGTCAGATTGAGCCTTCGCCGCTTGCTGATTGAACTTCTGCATTTCTTCCTGAAGTTCTTGAGCACGCTTAGCAAAAGCTTCTTCAGCTAAAACAGAACGTTTCTTTTCGATATCTTCACGAACTTTATCGATATCAGCTTTCTTCTTTTCTAATTCCTTATTGCGCTTATCGGCTTCTTTTTTCATTTCATCTTTAGCTTTTTTACCAGCGTTCGATTTCTCGATCGCTTTTTGTACATCGACGTACGCCATTTTAAAGTCGGCAGTAGCTACCGAAGTGATTGCAAGAACAGAGATCAGGGTTAATAACTTTTTCATAAACTCTCCTTTTAAATTTTGCTTTAAATACAATAAATCTTATTCATACCAATTAGAACGGCGGACCGATCGAAAATTCGAAGTTAACCGCATCGCGGTCAATGTCATCGCGATTAAGTGGCCAGCCCCATTCGAAGCGTAGCAAACCTAACGGCGACTGCCATCTGAAACCAATACCAAAATCACTTAAGAAATTTTTATCAGTAACGATGTCGTCGGCTTGACCAATATCATAGAAGAACACTCCCGTAAGACCAGCTTCTTTAATTAACGGAAACTGCAACTCAGTCTGAAATAAAACTTCAGTCGTACCACCAAAGATTAAATTTGAACGCTTACGTCGCTCTTCATCTGAAATTCCTGGCGAGTAAAATGGGTTACCATCATTTGTGCCGATTTTATTATAACGAAAATTTGAAAATAAACGACGGCCGACCGTGCTAGCACCGTAACCACGAAGATTGTATGCGCCGCCCAACTGATAGCGCTCAGTAAACGGAACGTCGTCTTCACCTAATTGCTGTAAATTCGAATAGCTTAAATTATTACGCCAAACCACGTCCCAAAAAATATTTTGAAAATATCTGAGCTTCGAACCAAACTCTTGGTACTTCAAACCGCCGCCAATGCCCGTGCGCTCATACGAAACATCAGCGTAAATACCCTTGGATGGGGTAAACCGATCGTTACGAGTATCGTATTCTAAAGTAATTGTTCCAGAACTTGTAATGCCTCGAGCAGTATCCAGCGGAAATAAGAACGGGTCGGTATTATCATTTGAGTACAAATCTGTTTTATCGATTTTGTAACGCAAGAACGCGCGCAATCTATCGCCCCAAACCGGGTGACCAAAACGCAAAGCTGCACCCGTTTTACGGTTGTCGTAGTTAATACGTTCTTTATTTTCGATATAAAATAAATCAAAGCCTGCCGACCAAAGCGAATCATTTACATAAGGCTCAGTTAAACTCAAAGAGTAATCTTGGCGATTTCTAGTCGCATCAATACGCGCTCCTAAAGTTTGCCCTAAACCACGAAAGTTTTGCTGCTGAATCGATCCCCCAAGACTTAAACCCTGAACGCTTCCATAACCGGCCGTTAACTGCAATTGCCCTGTGTTACGCTCTTTAACCACGATTTCGATGTTCAGCTGATTCGGCTTTTCAGGTGGGGTGCTTGTTTTAAAGTTCACTTCGTCAAAATAACCTAAACGCTGTATGTTTTCTTGTGATAAACGCTTACGAGTTTCATTATAAAGCTCGCCTTCACTAATCTTCAATTCACGACGTAGTACCTTATCGCGAGTTTTGGTATTACCAACTACGTTGATAACGCCAAAGTAAACTTTTTGGCCTTTTTCAAATTCGAATACTAAGTCAACTTTTTTCTCGCCTTCATGAAACGCATAGCGCGGGATCACGTTGGCAAACGCGTAACCTAAATCTCCGTACTTAGCTTGAAGGTCAGCAATATCTCTTTGCATAACATCAACTGCAAAGATGCCATTATCTTTGATTTTTACTGCGGCCATCAGTTCAGATTTCGGAAATAATAAATCGCCCGAGAAATCAATTTCTCCGACAGAATACTGCTCGCCCTCTTCAATATGATACGTAATATAGATGGATTTCTTGTCAGGAGTCACCGTCACGATCGGGCGGTCGATCTTAACTTGCACGTAACCTAAGTTCCAGTACATGTACTTTAAAACTTGAATATCACGCTCAAAAGCATCTTGCTTAAAAGATCCAGAACTGCTGATACCTGAAAAGTAGCCAGCCTCTTGGGTAAACATGCGCCCCTTAAGAAATGAGTCTTTTAATTTAATATTTCCTAAGAAGGTAATTTTTTTAACTTTTACTTTTTCATTTTCAGTGATGATAAATTTAACACGAACTGTTTCATCTTTTTTAACATCTTCTATTTGGATTTGGATTTTAACTAAGTAAAAACCCTTTTCTTCATAAAATTTCTCTAATTTCGTAACGGTCTCTTTGATTTTGGCATTATTTAAGATCTCAAAAGCTCTTAAAGTAGCCTGACCTTCAAGATCTTCAGTTTTTTGATCGCTGTTGCCTTCAAATACAATTTCAGACACCGTCGGCTTTTCAATGATACGATATTCAAGTTTAACTGAATTACCTTGAACATCTTTAGAGACTTCGATCTGAACGAAAAAACCCATTTTATACAAAGCTTCGATATCTTGCGAAACTTGCTTGTCAGAATAAGCGCCGCCCAACTGAGAAATTAATTTTGCTAGGATGGCTTCTTTTTCGATTTTCTTTTGACCCGTAACTTCAATTGCAGAAATTCTTTGGCCTTTAAAATTAATCGGAGGCGCCGTGGTTAATGCTGCCGGAGTTAAAGCTTCTGATTGCTCTAAAGATCTTCCTGTCGGTACTGACCTTGCTGGTTCAACTGGCGCGCGGCCTGGAGCCTTGGGCGGAGCATTCACCTGCGCCTGGGCTAAAAAGCCTGCGCTTAAAACCAATAAAAACAACGAAAAACCTAATTTTTTTAAATACTTATTATACACAACTCTAGAAGGCTACCAGACTCGGCGAACTTGTCAAAGATTACGCGAACCGTCCATCTTTGACTTTAAAGACACGAGGAAAAAGGGCCGCAAAATTCATATCATGAGTCACGACAATCAGAGTTAAACCTAGCTTCTTTCTAAGCTCAAAAAATAGCTCCTGAATTTTCTGTGAATTTTCAGAATCCAAATTTCCGGTTGGCTCATCGGCAAATAAAACTTCCGGATTTTTAATCAAAGCCCTAGCAATTGCGACTCTTTGCAGCTCTCCACCGCTTAATTGGTTTGGATAGTGCTCAGATCTTTCACTCAATCCCAAAAACTGCAACCAGTTCATTGCCTTTTCTTTGGCCTCGACTCTGCTTTCGTTTGCTATAAGTGCGGGCAACATGACGTTTTCTAACGCCGTCATTTCTTGTATCAGATGATGAAATTGAAAAACAAAGCCCATTTTTTCGTTACGAAATTGCGCTAAATCTTCATCATTTAATTCAAAAAGATTTTTGCCGCGATACAGTACTTGCCCCGCTGTTGGACGGTCCAAGGTGCCCAGAATTTGCAACAAAGTAGACTTGCCAGCACCCGAAGTTCCTAATAAACAAACGGCCTCACCAGGTTTAATTTGAAACGTAATACCTTTTAAAACTGACAGCTGCGAAGCCCCGGTCTGATAAGTTTTTTGAACGTCTTGAACTTCAATTAAATTTTGTTCATTAAGCATTTTTTAGCCCTTCGACAACTTCTAATTCGCTACCCTTTACGGCCGGAGAATAAGTTGCGATTAAACAGATTGCTAACGTAGCGATTCCGATAAACGAAAGATCGATCCAGCGAATTTGCGTTTGAATCTTATCAATTTTGTAAACCGACCCCGAAATAAGAGCATAGTGATTCTGCAAAAACATAAAACCTAAACATAGCAAATAGCCCAATAAAAAACCCATTGCCGTACCTAAACCGCCGACAATTAAACCCTGCCCTAGAAAAATAGAGCGAATTTTTTTACGGCTCATTCCCAAAGCTTTTAAAATCGCAATATCTGAATATTTCTGTCGAATAAAAATATACAGTGTGCTCGAAATATTAAAAGCGGCCACAATCACAATTAATAATACAACGATAAAAATCACCGCGCGCTCGATGGTAACGGCTTCAAATAAATTAC
Organism: Bdellovibrio sp.; assembly: GCA_031428275.1. Classification (GTDB taxonomy): domain Bacteria; phylum Bdellovibrionota; class Bdellovibrionia; order Bdellovibrionales; family Bdellovibrionaceae; genus Pseudobdellovibrio. The sequence goes on along the minus strand of JANPPC010000027.1, from coordinate 7,839 downwards.
GATTAACTTCGTACCAATCCATGACAGAGAAACCGGTACCTAACTTATCAAGCAATTTGAATGAGGCTTCGGTCGAATAGTTGCGATCATCTAATTTGATAAATGCCCCTGTGTAGCGATCTCCAATTTCGGTTAAAGCTTGCAGCGCCTTTAGATCTCCTAAAATAAGACGCTCGTTCCAGTCATTTTTACCAAAATCTAAAATACCGGTGACTTGAAATTCTTTCGATTGACGACGAAAACCCGAAGAATCAAACGGAGTCGCTAGCGGGACAACAACGTAGATTTTTTCACCCACTTGAATATTAAATTTTTTAGCCAAGCCTAGACCGATAGCGATGGTATCTGTACTTAAAGAAAGCGCTCCTGATTTTACACGCTTCTCTAGGTTAAGAACCTTATTTAAATCTTTTAACTCGACACCCTGAAAAAGCACGCCCGAAACTTGACCCTTGCGAGCCAGCACTGATTCGGCATATCCAAACCGAGCTGCAGCTTGAATGCGAGGTTCGATTTGCTTTAGTTTTTTCGAAAACGCCGGCCAGTCATCAACCAGACGCCCGCGTCTAACAACTTGAATATCACCCGTTACATCGGTCATCGCATTTTTTAAAGTTTCAACATAACCGCTCATGACCGCCATTGAAGCAACTAAAGCGGCGACACCCATCACAAGACCTGCAAAAGCCAGCGGCGCAGAGCCACCAAAAAGAATTTGTCGAGAAAACAAAAGCCTATAGGCGATCCATAGTTTAAATTTCATAAGCTAAATCTCATCTAAAGATCATCTCCGGCGCCGACTTCGGCACCCAGTGTTCCGGTTAACTGCGCCTTCAAGTACGACATCGTAAATTCATCAAGCTGGCCGTCCATGATATCGTAAACTTGGCTAGTTTGAAAACCAGTGCGGTGATCTTTGACCATTTGATACGGGTGCATCACGTAGGAACGAATTTGCGATCCCCATTCGTTCGCTTTCTTTTGCGCGTTTAATTTATCTTTTTCTTCATTTCGTTTTTCGACTTCTTTTTCATAAAGCGCGGCCTTTAGCATCTTCATCGCTTTTTCACGATTTTTAATTTGCGAAGGTGGCGTCTGACAAGAAACGACGATACCCGATGGGAGATGGCGCATTCGAACGGCCGAATCGGTTTTATTTACGTGCTGACCGCCCGCCCCGCTTGAACGGTAAGTTTCCACTTCGATATCATCTGTGCGAACTTCAATATTAATGTCGTCGTCAACTTCTGCCCAAACTGAAACTGAAGCAAACGAAGTGTGCCGACGAGCATTTGAATCAAAAGGCGAAATACGTACTAATCTATGCACTCCGGCTTCAGACTTTAAGTAACCGTAAGCGTACTCTCCAGATATAAGTAATGTGCAAGATTTAATTCCGGCCTCATCGCCTTCGTTCATATCTAGAACTTCACAACGGTAACCATGTTTATCGGCGTAACGGTTGTACATGCGATAAAGCATGGCTGCCCAGTCACAGCTTTCTGTACCACCCGCACCAGAATTAATTGAAAGATAGGTGCTATTACTATCAAGTTCGCCGCTTAAAACACGCTTAAGCTCGAGGGCTTCCCCTAATTTTTGAATCTCTTTGATTTCAGATTTTACTTCTTTGAATGAATCTTCATCGCTAGCCTCGACGGCCATTTCCAAAAGAACCTTTGAATCTTCTAATTTTGCATTAAATGATGACCATTCGCCAATTGATTTTTCTAGAATCGATTTCTCTTTATTAAGCTTTTGCATCTCTTGGGGCTTAGTCCAAATAGCCGGATTCTCGGCTGCAAGCGCTAATTCTGAAAGGCGTTTTTTCTTAATATCAAGGTCAAAGATACCCCCGAAGCTCTGCCGAAAATTTTTCGAGGCTTTGGATTTCTTTTTTAACTTCGGATAATTCTGCGACTAAAGACATATCGATATCTTTAAAAAAATGCATGCTTTGGTCAATATTTTCTAAAGAATAGTTTTAATATAGCTCAAGTGCTCAAAAGCCTGATCTTGCAATGAAAACATTCGGCTTTCTTCTGACTTAGATAACTCGTGATCATAACCCAACAAATGTAAAAAACCGTGCACCATCATGTAAAGTAATTCGCGGTCTAAAGAATGTTGCTGCTGCTTAGCTTGTTTTTTCAGCACGCCAATGCAGAACAGCAGCTCTCCAATTGATTCTGGATCATCCGAAGAAAAGCTGAGTACGTCTGTCGGTCTATTTTTCTGGCGAAACTGCTTGTTGATTTTTTGCATGTGGGCCGCGCCCAGAAAGACAAAGGTTACTTCGTTTTTTTCAGTCAGTAATTTTTTATTTCGAATATTCTTACTTAGTAAAAATTCAATAACTTTTGCTGCAACGCTAGCGAGGCGCTTAGTATTGATTTTAGTTTGGGTTTCGTTGACAACAATTACATTCATACTTAAGACTTCAGTTATGCCATTACCTCCGAAAACACTCAACTTATTTGCGTCTTTAGTTCAAGTGATCGCCGACCTACGTGGCCCCGAAGGCTGCGCTTGGGACAAAGAGCAGACTCACCTGACGTTAACTCGTTATGCTATTGAAGAAACTCACGAAATGGTTGAAGCCATTGAATCTGGTGATGATGACCACATTTGTGAAGAGCTGGGTGACGTTTTATTTCAAGTTGTACTTCATGCGCAACTGGCAAAAGACCGCGGCTCTTTCGGCATCGAAGACGTGATCGAATCAATTACGTCGAAAATTATTAGACGTCACCCGCATGTTTTTGCGGGCGTAAGCGTCAGTGGTATTGACCAGATTTTCGAAAACTGGGATCAGATCAAAGCCGCCGAAAAAGCATCAAGACCCATGAAGATCCTTTCGGCAATCGATGTTCCCGTATCGATGCCAGCCCTGCAGCGCGCATCTAAAATCGGAGCTAAAACCAGGAAGCTTCGTTTCGATTGGAACGAAACCCACGAAGTCTTAGCGCAGCTAAAATCAGAAATTGCTGAACTTGAAGCCGCTATGGCCGAAGAAAAATCAGTCACGCGCGATCAACATTTGATTGAAGAAATGGGTGATGTGCTTTTTAGCGCGGCTCAAGTCGCGCGGCACTTAGACGTCGAGCCCGAAAGCAGCTTGCGCGAGGCGAACCGGCGCTTTCTTTCTCGTTTCGAAAAGATGTTAGAAATTGGTAAAATTGATAAAGTCGGCTTTACAAATCTACCACCGCAGACAAAAGAAGAACTCTGGCAAAAATCTAAGTTGGCATTGCGAGTTTAAGTACGAGATTTTTTATTTTCGACAATGTGCAATCACATCTGACAGCGTATCTTTTCAGCCGGAAAGCCTTTCCAGACGCTGGTCTTAGTGATTTTATCTTGTGATGTCAAAACACAACTTCGTGTAAAAAATGAAATCGTTCATTTGTTCGACAAACTTTTAAAAAATTAGACTTAGAAACTTTCATAATTTGTCGATTAGTTGTTCAAATGATTTTTTTTATTTTGTGCTTTATTTTTTAATTCTGAATTGTTTCCGCTAGTTAGCTTGTCTCGTTTTAAATCAACCCTGCAAATAGCAGAGTTATTTCAATCACATACCTAAATCGCACATGAAAAAAAAAGAAAATATAATCTTTCATTCAGGACTCTACTCTTATGCTCGTCTACGACGATAAGGGGAATGAGATCTGAAAAATCCCGGAGGATTTAAATGAACAGAAAATTACTTGCCGCATTTTGCCTTTCAACTTTAACCATGATGGTTGGTTGTGATAAAGGCGGAAGCACATTCTCTATCTTGTCTGATTCATCTCAGTTTCAACAAGCTGCTACTTACGTTCCCCGTAAGCTAGATGTCTTATTCGTTGTCGACAACTCAGGCTCGATGAGTTCATCGCAGTCTGCACTGGCGGCTAATTTTCCGGCGTTTATTAACTACTTCAAAACTAAAGGTTACGATTTTAAAATCGCAATAACTACGACTGATGCTTTCTACGGCGAGCAGTTCGTTAACTCGGGTTGTTCACTTTGTAATGTAAACCAAACGCGTTTTCGCTCTAATACAAATCCTGCGGTTTACGTAATCGATAACAACACTGCGAATTTAGACCAAACATTCAGTTCTAACGTGCAGGTTGGCACAACTGGTAGCGGCGATGAACGCGCATTCTCTAGTATGAAAGCGGCGCTTGGCAGTTCATTAAATGCAAATTTTCACCGCCAAGATGCTTATCTTTCGGTAATTATCGTATCTGACGAAGAAGATTTCTCACACGACGATATGAACTTAAATGAATCTTACACGCAACCAACTCTTCATTCGGTGGCTTCATATAAAACTTTTCTAGAAAATTTTACCCAAGCGCAAGCAACAACCGACTTTTCAGTGTCTACGATTTCTATCTTAGATGAAACTTGTCGTGCAAGCCTTGGTTCGGGTCGTAAAATTGCGACTCGCTATATGCAGTTAGCAGACTTGACCGGTGGAAGTAAAAATTCATTATGCGCTTCGTTTACAACTGTATTAAACAACATCAGTGCAACAATCACGGCGCAAACACAGGCGCAGTTTACACTGAACCGAGTGCCAGTACAGTCTTCAATCCGCGTTATTATCGACGGCGTTTTATTACCGAATAGCACGACCGATGGTTGGTCTTACGAGAGCGCATCGAATTCAATTCGCATTAACGGCACGACTTACCAGCCACAAGCTGGAGCAAGTATTACGATCAACTTTGACCCTGAGTCATTAAACTAAACGGAGACGAAGAATTATGTTACACCAGGAAAATGGTTGGTACGTGCTGCTCGGCGATCAAAAATACGGACCATACGATTACAAAACAATGATTCACATGATGCAGTCGAATCAATTAATGGACTACAACTACGTTTGGGCCGAGCACCTAGAAAGCTGGACGCCCATTCACCAGTTAGAAGAGTTCAGCAAAGACCGCTTTCAACTTCTATTAGAAAAAGAGTCAGCCTATTTACATTCTTTTATCAATCGCAAGAATAATCGCACCGATGTGAAAATTCCGTTACTGGGTCACAACACGATTCGCTTTTTTGATGGTGAGTTATTATCGGTTTCAGAAGTTGGTGCGCTTTGTTTGCTGAATACGCCTTTAGTCCAAGTCGGAGATATGTTGAAACTTCACATCAAGGCCAATGACCAGGCTGAAGTCGCTTTTAACATCGAAGCAGAGGTTATTCGTAAAAATTTTTCAAAACAGCGGATTAATTCAAAATCTGGTCTCCACTACGCGGTGCGCTTTAACGATATACAGTCAGTGGGCTTAGCGCAAATTAAGCGCCTGGTCGCTGCTTAATACTTTTTTAACAAATTAATTATCCAGGAGGATACATGTCATCATTTCTAAGTTTCATTCTACAGTCAGGTGTTGCTGGTTGGACAATCATTTTAACCGGAGTCATCGGCGTGGCACTTGTCGTAGAAAGAGCACGCACACTTTATTTCGCTTACGGTATGAATGTAGATGAGTTTACTAATAAAATTCAGACTCTCGTTCTTGGGAAACGAACTGAAGAAGCGATTGTTGCCTGCGCGCAGCTAGAACATAAACCTCTTGCTAGAGCGTTTAAATTAATTTTAGAAAAGTCAGATCGCGATGACGAAACAATTTTTCAAGCACAAGACATTGCAATGGCTGAAGCCGTTCCCTTGTACACAAAGCGTTTACATTACTTATCAATGATCGCAAACGTTGCTACCCTACTGGGCCTCTTAGGTACGATACATGGCCTTATCTTATCGTTCCAAGCCGTTTCACAAGCTGACCCTGCGCAAAAGCAAGCCATGTTAGCAAGCGGTATTGCGGTTTCAATGTACGCAACGGCGCTAGGTCTTGCCGTAGCAATTCCCGCAATGGTGGCGTTCTCATTCTTAACTTCTCGTCAAAACGAATTGCTCGAGCAATTAACTGAGAAGTGCTCGAAGTTAACCGAAGTTTTAACCAGCAGCCAAATCCCGGGATTTGGTAAAGACCATGTATTTCCAGAAGCAAACGGTTTAAAGACAAATAAGCCGACTCCACCATCTGCAAGTACGAAAGCATCTTAGCCCTAACATTAGATAATAGTTGTTAAATTTACAGAACATAAACGGAGATAATCCATGGCTGGCAGATACAAACCAAAAATTAATCACAACTCAGAGTTCGAGCTTGATCTAGCTCCACTCTTAGCCGTGATGGTTAAGCTGGTACCGGTGCTTCTTGTATCATCGGCATTCGTGCAAATGATGATAATCGAAACTGAATTACCACAAGTCGTTCAGCAAGCGATCGAAAAACAAGAGACCAACCCAAAAGCTGCGCAAGTAGCGGTCGAGATTAATAAAAAAGATGGCGTTCGTATTATCGTAACTCAAGACGGTCAACAAAGAGTTGAAATCGTCGGGTTGAATGCCAACCAACAAGTTGATATGCCGACCCTACATGCGAAATTTCAAGAGGTTAAAAAAAGCCATCCTGAGGTTTTCAAAATCGAAATGAACCCAGATGCAGACGTTCCTTACAAAGAGATCGTACGTGTGATGGATGAAGCTCGTAAATCGCGTTCGGCTGACGTGCGCTTTCCGGTGAAAAATGAAAAAACAGGACAAGATACTTCGACTGAGTACATGTTCCCAGAAATCGTATTCGCTAACATGATGGACGGATAATAAGATGAGAAAAAGAACACGCTATAAACCCGAAGTTAAACGTAATCAAACTTTTACTTTAAACGTAACGTCAATGACGGATATGTTTACGATCTTATTAGTTTTCTTACTTCAGACCTATTCATCAAGTGTTGTAGAAATTGACCCCGTACAAGGTTTACGTCTACCTACTTCGAATACCGAAAAAAATCCGGTTGATGGAATTAAAATATCTATTTCGCCGACTGAATTAAAATTCGATAAAAGAACAATTGCATCTGTGCAAAACAACACTATTGATCAAGCGGCCATTGACCCTAACGATTCAGAATTCATTAAACCGTTATTCGATGAATTACAAAAAATTAACGAAGCCCATAAGCTAACTCCGGACATTAAAATCGGTAAAGTTTTGTTTCAGGCTGACCAAGACGTTCCCTACGGAACGCTAAGAAAAATTATGTACACGGCCTCAATGGCTGGGTTTCCTAATTTGAAACTTATTACAGTTGTCGGAAATTAATATGAAATCATTATTAGTATTTAGAACATTACCCGCGCTTTTGACTTTGTCGTTAGGCTTTTCGGCCCACGCGATGCAAGAAAATACGAAGGGTTTACTGCCAGAAGTTCGTCTTGACTCAAATAACGAGGATAAAAATCAAGAGAAGGCCTTCCAGTCAGAAGTTCTAATTACTAAATCTGAAAATAAAGCGATAGAAGCTTTAACGCGTATCATTGCGAAAAAAAAAGGTACAGCCGAAGAGGGCGATCTTTTATTTCGTTTAGCTGAACTGTATATGCGCCGAGCAAAATCGGGCCGCTTCTTTGACCTTTCGCAAACGACCGCCCTGCAGCTTTCAAAAGTCGGTGTTGCAAATCAAAAATCACTTGACGCTTTAAAAAGCGCAATAACAGTCTATAACCGTATCGAAAAAGACTTTCCTAAATTTAAAAATTTAGACGCTGTTTACTTTAACAATGCAATAGCCCACCTTCAAACCAAACAAACAGAGCGTGCAAAGAAATTGTACGACCAGCTTATTGCCCAGTTTCCAAAATCAAATTTAATTCCCGACGCTTTACTTGAGGTTGGTGAAATCTACTACTTTCAACAGAACTTTACGACCGCTTTAGAAAAATTTAAAGCGATCGAAAAATATCCGCAATCTAAAGCCTACCCCTAC
>JANPPC010000026.1:0-7950 GCA_031428275.1 Bdellovibrio sp. | reverse complement strand
CTTTAAAGTCGCGGAACCTTCTGTAAGATCAACGCTAGCCGCGTTCACATGGGAGATTTTTTTTAAAGCTTCTGTCACGTTTTTCACGCAAGATTGGCAAGTCATTCCTTTAATTGAAAATTTATTCGTGTGCGTTATTGTAGGCATGAATGACTCCGTCCAGGTAATTAATCAGTTAAATCTTTCGAACCGCACTTTTAGTAATTCTAATTCTTTCAAAAGTTCATACTTCTGTTTTTTTGCTGAGAACCATCTTTCAGTCGCTGTAACTAAGTCGGGTGAATTTTTTACTCCGCGCTTATACTCAGAAAGTGTGAGATCAAAATATTTTTGTGAGTTAGCCAGTTTTTTTTCATTGATCTTCAGCAAAGCGGACAGCTCAGACAATTTAGTTTGAGCCGTATTAACTGCAGATGTGATTTCATTGCGTCTTTGATTTTTTAGGCGCTCGGCTGAATGCGAAAGCTTAGATGCAGCTTTTGAGTTGTAATAGGTTTCAAATCCCGAGAAAAGTGGAATGGTCAGAAGTAGCGCATATCGTGATTCATCAAATTTGGCCGAAGTGTTTTCTGATGGCGTCAGTCGCCCAAAAGAATAAGTGAAATCGAGACCGGGTAAAAATTCTGATTTTATTTCGGCCTTTTGCAGCTCAGCTTGCGATTGAAGTAAACTTGCATTTTTAAAATCAAGAGTTTGCTCAAAATTTATTGAACGTAGCTCTTTTACTAAAGTATCTGCTGGCGTAAAATCTAAAGCTTCAAATTCTTGATCAGGTATATCGCGTCCAAAAAGAGTGTAAATTCGCTGATGGGCTTCAAGGTGCTTCTGTGCTATTTGTCGCTGCTCAATTTGAAGTTCACTTTCACGAAGTTCAAATTCAATATTATCAACGGTGCTACTAAGGCCCGCTGAAACTTTCTTTGCGGCCATTTGCTTTTGTGTCTGGGTAATTTTGTATTCTTCCTTCAAAATATCTTCAAGCTTATGTAAAAAAATAATATCACTGGCAACTTCGACAAGTTGTACCCGAAGCTCTATCTTTTTTAGCTCAAATTCATTTTGTATGCGCGTAAGCTCATTACGCTTCAGGTTCCGCACAGACTGGTCCTTGAAACCACGAAATAAGTTCAATCGGCCCTCAGCATATCCTAGGTATCCTTTTTCTTCGCTGCGAAGATCATCTGTCTTATTCTGCCCCCAGCCGCCAACCAGATGAAGTGTTGGGTAATAGCTAGACGTTGCAGCCGAAGCCAATGATTCTTTTGCTTCGACCTGCAATTGCATAGATTGAATATCTTGGTTCTGTTCGAATAAATATTTTTCAAGCGTACTAAGGCCTTCAAGCGAATAAGCTACTGTACTTATGCCTAACAGAACGAATGATATTAAAATGTAAAAAGTTTTATGCATTTCGACAACCTCGAGAACGAATTATTTTTCAATTTGTAACTTGAACTGACTCTTTTTTCCGTTCAGATCGACCTCAACGTTCAGTTCAACTCGGTAGGCATTTTTAAAATCAACCAGGGCCACAAATGAGCCCTCTTTAAATTCGACTTTAATTGGCTCAGCCTTTCCCTTAGGCAATTTAGAAGTTGCCGTGATTTTCGCGCTGTCAGTCGCTAAATCTTCGCCTGCGTGCGAAGCAAGAAACAGTTTTACTTCAGTTCCCGATACAACGTACTCAAGGTTTAGCTGCTTACCTGACTTGACTGTTCCGCCATGATTCGCCTTGATTGTACCAGGCGCTTGGTCGTGGCCCTCATGAGCAAAGGCTGCGAAAGTGCCTAATACCAACGATAGCATAATTATTTTTTTTAACATAAAAAATCTCCTTGTTATAAAGTTTTTGATGGATCGAAAAGGTCTTCATCGGTTTTTGCTTGCACATTTTTTTCAGCTGACTTTCGACCGAAATGGTAGAAGACAGCTGGGGTTACGAACATATCTAGAAGTGTCGAACTAATTAAACCACCGACAATGACGACGGCCACAGGGTGAAGAATTTCTTTGCCGGGGTCGCTACCCGCAAGCACTAACGGTGTTAAGGCTAAAACAGCTGTTAAGGCTGTCATAAGCACGGGTACAAGTCGCTCAAGTGAGCCCCGAATCACCATGTGCTCAGAAAAAGTTTCGCCCTCGTGCTTCATCAGGTGTAAGTAATGCGAGATCATCATAATTCCATTTCGCGAAGCGATTCCACATAAAGTAACAAACGCAACTAAGCTTGCGACCGAGATCACTTTATCAGTTAGGTAAATAGCAATAACACCACCGATAAATGCCATCGGAATATTAAGCATCACTTGAATTGAAATGAACGTCGATTTGAAGTGCATATAAAGAACTATAAACACTCCCATTATTGCTAAAAGTGCTAAAAACGTCATTAATCTGGCCGCTTGTTGCTGGCTTTCAAACTGCCCACCATAAGAGATAAAGTAGCCCTCTTTTAATTTTACGTTCTGATTTATCTTCGATTGAATTTCTGACAACAGCCCATAAAGATCGCGTCCCGAAGAATTGGCCAATACAACGATTCGGCGTTGGGCGTTTTCTCGGTTAACGATATTTGGACCTGTCGATTCAAAAACATCTGCCACCTGTTCAACAGTAATTCTTGTTCCATCTTGCAATAATTTGACCGGGGTCTTCTTTATAAGTTCTATATCCGTTCTAGACTTTTCATCAAACCGCATAAAAACATCGATATTTTTTTGACCCTCAAGAATTTGCCCGACGACTTCGCCTTGAAGTGCTTTTTCCATCAGCTGAGCTAATTCGCCAACAACGATACCGTATTGAGCCGCCTGATCACGCATAAGCTGAATTTTTACCTGCGGAATAAGAACCTGTTGTTCAACCTGAAGATCAACTAGGCCTTCGGTTCCCTCTAAAGATTTTTCTATATTTGCAGCGGTCGCCCGCAAAACAGAAAGATCTGGACCGAATACTTTGACGGCAATTTCTGCGCGAACCCCAGAAAGCAGATGATCCAAACGGTGAGATATCGGTTGACCAATATTTGTGACGACGCCTTCGATCGTTGCTAACTGAGTTCTAATTTCATTAAGCACTATGGCGCGGTCACGGCCTTCTTCTTTGAAGTCGACATCAATTTCAGATGAGTGAACACCTTCAGCGTGCTCGTCTTGCTCGGCTCGGCCTGTGCGTCTAGATACCGATTTCACTTCGGCCGATTTTAAAATCAAATTCTCAGCTTGAAGCCCTAATTTATTTGATTCTTCTAAAGAAATCCCTGGCTGCGCCATCATTGAAATGGTCGCAGTGCCTTCATTGAACTTCGGTAGAAAATCACGACCCAAGGTAAATGAAAGTGCTACGGCACCTAAAAATAAAGCTAACGTCACTCCGATTACAATCTTCGGATGAGCTAATGACTTATGAAGAATTTTCGTATCGATGTGTTTTAAAAATCGAACAAGCGGTCCGTCATTGTGTTCAAGTAATTTACCTTTTGTCAGTAAGTAGGAACATAAAGCGGGTGTGACCGTTAATGAAATGAGCATAGATGCTAGTAAAGATACGATGTACGAAATGCCCAGCGGTATAAAAAGCTTTCCTTCAATTCCACCCATGCTAAAGAGCGGTAAAAAAACTAAACAAACGATAATTGTTGCAATAACAATTGAATTTCTAACCTCGCTCGAGGCTTCGTAGATAACTAGTAAAGAATTTCTAGGGTTCTTACTTTGTTTATTTTCTCGTAGCCGTCTGAAAACATTTTCAACGTCGATGATGGCATCATCAACTAATTCACCCGTGGCAATCGCTAGACCGCCCAATGTCATTGTATTGACTGAAAGCCCAAAAATTTTAAATACAATGGCAGTTAAAATAAAAGACAAAGGAATAGCTGTAACGGTGATCAATGTTGTACGAAAGTTTAACAGAAAAATAAATAAAATGATTAAGACTAAAATCACTCCGTCTCTGAGGGCTTCTTTAACATTATAAATGGCAGATTCGATAAAATCAGCCTGCTTAAATAAGTCAGGGTTCAGTTCAACGTAAGCGGGTAGGGATCTTTTTAATTCTTCGAGGGCTTTTTCAAGCTCTGCGGTTAAGTCGATCGTGCTTGCACCGGGCTGTTTTTGAATGCTCATGATGACGCCTGATTTTGCATTGATACTGGCATCGCCGCGCATAGCCTGAGGGGCTTCTTTCACTTCGGCAATATCTTTAACTAAAACAGGGTTTCCCAAATACATACCGACAACGGAATTTGAAATTTCATCTTTGTCGCGAATGGCTCCAAGTACGCGAATTAAAGATTCATTGCGGTCGATGTTAATAAACCCGCCGGTCGAATTTAAGCTGATCTTTGATAAGTTGCTTTCAATCGTTTCAATGGTCAGCTGCCGTTTTTGAATTTTTTCAGCAGACAGTAAAATTTGAAATTGTCTGACTCCGCCGCCGATTGAAATCACTTGTGCTACGCCCGGAATACTTAAAAGTCGCGGCCGAATCGTCCAATCGGCTAATGTGCGAAGATCCATTGGATTGATATCGGGGTCTTTCGAAGTCAAACCCACTAATTGGATTTCACCCATGATTGAAGAAATAGGCCCCATTATGGGCGTTGTGTTTTTTGGTAAATTTTCTTTGGCTAAGGTTAACTTTTCTTGAACGAGCTGCCGATTTCTGAAAATATCGGTGCCCCATTCAAACTCAACATAAACAATGCTAAGCCCGACGCCAGAGCTTGACCTAACACGTTCAACACCAGAAAGACCATTCAGCGAGGTTTCAAGCGGAAAGGTCACAAGGGTTTCGACCTCTTCCGGGGCAAGGCCTTCGGCCTCGGTCATGATCGTCACCGTGGGGCGGTTCAGATCCGGAAAAACATCGACTGGCAAATTTGCAGCTATCCAGCCACCGTAGATCGTCATAAGCCCTGCGAATGCTAAAACGACTAATCGATGAGAAAGTGAAAATCTGATAATTCGGTCAAGCATGATGATCCATTTCGATTACAACTGTGACTAGCTGTTTAATTAATAGTGGTTAATTAATGGTGGCTTTCGTGATTTTTTTTACTTGCTGCAGGGATTTCTAATTTTAAGGGAAGCGGGTAGGTGACTTCCATGCCTTCTTGACCCTCGCGCTGCGAAGCGACCTTCAAGCTGCCTTCTTTCGTCAAATCGACTGCTGCAGAAAATGTGCAAAGATAAAAATTTTTTTCAGTTTTGCAAGTTGCTGACAAGGTGTCTTTTCCCACATACGAAATTTGAAGTTTAGAGTTAACAATCGATGGAGTCTTCCACTGCATATTAAGTAAATAGACTTTTAATTTATTTTTTCCATCTAAAACAATTTCTGTATGGTAAGCACCGGGCATGCGAATAAAGCCACCGTGGGGCCCTGCTTTATCTTCGCCGTGGGGGAAAGCAAAAAGTGGACTGAGTAAAACAAAAGTAACCGTAAAAGCTTTATAATTTTTCACGATAATTCTCTTTCTATATATATGTTAAACAGACCCCTTAGCGGTTATCACGATGTAAATCTTCAAATCATGATCTGGCTCGAGGAATACTCTACCTAGGTATTTTAAGCTGAGCAAATCACATGGCGTTAGCAAGATGTGTGTTTAGCAGGCGTTTAAATGAGAGATGAGCGATAAAAATAACTCAATTTGACAAATACCCACAAGGGGTATTATTTCTTTTCTTTGATGGGGGCGCATGGCTACAAAAAAGAGTATAAAAAAATCGAAGTCAGTTTCAAGCGGTGCAAAACCAGCGCACGATCATAGTTCAGAATTACGTCGACTGAGCAGAATCAAGGGGCAAGTTGAAGGCGTCGAACGTATGATTCTACAGAAAAGATATTGTCTAGATATCATCACACAAATAAAAGCGATTCGCTCGGCGCTTCGAAGCTTAGAAGCAAATATTATCGAGGGTCATATGAGTCACTGCGTACGTGACGCCATAAAAAGTAAAGATCCTGCTGTGGTGCAAGAAAAAATTCAAGAAATTCTTATGCTCGTAAAAGGGCAAGGATAATAAAACACAAAAATACGAAACACTTTTCAGAAAATCAAAGGGGAATAATTATGAAATATCTCTTACTTTTAATCATCGCCGCTGGCCAAATCGCGTTTGCAAGTGAACCACCTGCAAACTATCCGGTTGTAAAAGGAATCATTCGTAAAGTTGATCAGGCAACCAAAAGAGTATCGATCAAGCACGAAACTATACCTAATCTCGATATGCCGGGCATGACAATGTCGTTTGCATTGGCTGACCAAGTTTCAGTTGCGGGTCTGAAAGCAGAAGATAAAATCAATTTTGTCGCAGATGAAGTTGGCGGCGAACTGACAGTACTTTGGATCGCAAAAGCGGTTTCGTCGAAACTACCTCTTGTTAAAGGGATTGTTCGAAAAATTGATATGGTTAACGGGCTAGTTTCAATTAAACACGAGACAATTCCAAATTTAGAAATGCCCGGAATGACTATGACGTTTTTGGTGGAAGATCCGGCAAGTCTTTCGGGTTTAGCCATAGGCGATAAAGTTCTTTTTTCGGCCGCAGAAATCAATGGCGAATTAGCTGTGATTACAATTGAAAAAGATAAGCCGACCGAATTGGGTTTGTCTCAAGTATTTTGTACCGGAATAGCTGAAACCTCTCCAAGAACAAAAGTGCAGATTGAAATTCGCACCAATAAATTCAGCACGATTCGTTATGAACAAATCGAAGGGCCTTACAGAGGCACTACTCAGGTAAATTCAATTGGCCACCTTGCTCTTTATAAAGAAGGCGAGCAGGTTGAGTACCGCGAAAGTGCGGGTGAAGGTAACACAAAGCTCTCATTTAAAGTTTTAGATCAAGAAATAATTAATTCAAAATTTACTCACTACAGTTCGAGTATGAAAAATTCAAACGTAGCTTGTTCTTTCGAGTAGGCATCGGATTGGATTCCGAATTAAATTTTCGATTTAGTGTGAGAGTCCCACCGTCATTCACTAAGTGATCGAAGATTAAAGTTACGAATGAGATACCTGGGTAGCGATTGGCTTTGGAGTTAGTAGATTTATATTCTACTTATATAATCAACCAAACTGAGCGTAGTTAAAATTTAAGATTCTGTTAGTAAGTCGCAAAAAATTCCGACACAGTGTTAAGAAGCTAACAAAACACCGTTTTCAATAAAAAAAATCTATTTTATCGTTTAAACTGACTTTTAATTTTCTTCAAAAGAGAACAAAATCTTATGAGGGCGATCACAGGCGTTTAAAATCTGCAAAGACCAGACGTTATTATTTTAAAGTTGCTTCGTTAATTGTTACCAGCAATCCTATTACGAGCCAGGTTTTTAAATTATTTTGATAAGGTTATCTATCTTTTTTAATTCTAGATTTTTATGTATCTTGTCTAAAATATTCTGTAGCACGTTTCAGGAGGTAGTTATTTTTTCATTTCGTAATAAAATAAGAAATAAATTTACTTTTCTATTTTTGCTTTGCATCGGATTGGTGGCTTGTAGTGGAATGGTATCACAACTTTTATCATACTTAAGTCCCGGACTTAATTTTACTTTACCCGCTCAAACAATCCGATTAACGCAAGCTGCGATTACCTATAATAAAACTTTAGTCGATTCAGATATTTTAACAACGGCCGGGGCCGGAACCTGGGTTTCTAATATTGATGCAAGCCGTATTGGTGGAACCTATCAATATTTAGTCGGTACGAGCACCTTAAATAGTTTAAGTGGTTCAGTAAACGTTCTAGTAAAATCAAAATTGCTGATAGCACACCAAGTTTGGACCGATTCAGCTAGTGGAGTGCGGTGAAGATTTCGTAGGTTGTCTTCCAAAGTTCACGACTTAACCCGATTATTTTTGATACACTTAGCTTCGAACTCTTCTGGCGTCAAATAATTTAATGAGGAGTGTAACCTCTTTTTATTGTAAACTTCTTC
>JANPPC010000025.1:0-53635 GCA_031428275.1 Bdellovibrio sp. | reverse complement strand
AGGTCTTTGGGATATTCGCGTTTACCCAAACAAAAAGAATCGTATTTATTTAACATACGCTGAAGCAATTGATAAAAAATCCGCAGCGGCGATGGGCTACGGAACACTTGAAGCAGATAAGCTGACAAATTTTAAAAAAATTTTATCGGCCGAGCCTGTTGATGATGGCGGAATAAATTTTGGTTCAAGAATTGAATTTGATACTCATGGTAACGTGTTTGTAACAGTAGGTGACCGTGACCTACGACCGCCCCCGCAAGATTTAAAATCGCACTTAGGTAAAATTCTTCGCTACACTTCGGATGGTGGTATTCCGAACGATAACCCTTTTATTAAAAACAAAAATGCGCTTCCTGAAGTTTGGAGTTACGGTCACCGTAACCCGCAGGGTTTAGTTTTAAATGCCGAGACGGGTGATCTATGGTCTGCAGAAATGGGGCCGCGCGGTGGAGATGAGCTTAATCATATCAAGCCGGGTAACAATTACGGCTGGCCCATTATTTCTTACGGGGTCGAGTATTCAGGATTAAAAGTTGGAAAAGGCATTAAAACTAAAGCGGGCCTTCAGCAGCCAGCTGTCTATTGGGTTCCGTCGATTTCTCCGTCGGGTACAACTATTTATAAGGGCGATCAGTTCGCAAAATGGAAAGGTAATCTATTTATTGGAACGCTCAGTGGGATGCACTTGCGGCGTTTAGTTTTAGATGGGCACAAAGTTGTAAAGCAAGAAGAGCTGCTTAAAGATTTAGGAGTTCGCATCCGTAATGTTCGTGCAGGGTTGGATGGCTACCTTTATTTATCAACCGACGATGGCCAGATCGGGCGGTTAGTTCCGGTTACTGTAAAAGAATAGCTCGCTAAGAAATATAAAAAAAGCCCTCCTGTTTCCAGAAGGGCTTTTTTCTAAGCTACTAAAATAGCAAAGATTAAAAATAGCAAAGATTAAAAACTGAATTACTCAGTTTTAGAAGTATCAGCTGCCGGAGCCTGCTGAGCAATACCTTCTGGAGTGATCCAAATATCGACGCGGCGATTTTGTGCGCGACCTTCTTTAGATTTGTTTGAAGCTAACGGTTTTTGGAAACCGAAGCCAACCGCTTGAATTTCAGTTTGTGGCATACCTTGTTCTTTTAAGTATGTAGCAACTGTATCAGCACGTTTTTTAGATAATTCGTCATTAACCGTTGCTGCGCCCACTGAATCGGTGTGGCCTTCAACTACGATTTCTTTTGGAGACAATTCTTTTGCAACGTTAGTTACTTTATCTAAAATTGTTTTAGAAGTAGCCGGTAGGGCAGCTGCGCCGCTTGCAAAACCAACTGTTTTCAAACGAATTAAAAGCTTATCACCTTGGCGATAAACATCAGCTTCACTTGTAGAAAACTGTTTACGTGCTGATTCTAAAGCTGTTTGAAACTTTTTGTCAGCTTCGGCTTGGTTTAATAATTTACCTTGCGCGGCTAATGCTTTTTCACGCTCAGATAATTGTTTTTCTTTCTCGTCGCCTTCCATTTTAGAATTCTCTAAAGCGATCTGAGCCGAAATATAGTCAGCGCGTGAATTACTTAACAAAGCTTTTTGAGCAGCTAAGTCAGCATCCATTTTAGCTAACATACCTTTTTGTTGAACTAAGCGTTTTGCAGAACCTTCATCTAAGTTGAAGTTCGCACGCTTTTGTTCAGCCACGACTGCAGCTAGCAAAGCGGCCGAGCGATTGGCTTTATCAATTGATGGTTGGTAAGCTTCAACATTACCTTGATTTGCATCAATCATGTTCTCGGCACTTTTAACATCAAGTTCAGCCATGTTTAAGCTACTTGGTGCATTTTCGCTAGCGCGATTGTTGCGAGCTTCTTCAATTTGCTTACGAGCTGTTGCTAAAGCTGTATTTTTCTTAACGGCAGCCGCTAAGTTTAAATATTTCTTTTGTAGTTCAGCATAATCTTTTGGATCAATTTTACTTTCTTCAGCAAGATCACGGAAATCGCTGTCTAATTTTGCGAATTCTTTATTTTCTTTAGAATCTTGGTGAATACCAGAAGTTAAAGCTGTTTCACGAGCCGCTAACAACGCAGGTACTTTTGCCGCGCGCGCGCCGCCAATTGATTGTGCTTCATTGTAATAAGCTTGGTACATTTCTAAGTTCTCAACAACTTTAGCTTGAGATTTACCGTCACGGTCAGCTTGCTTAGCTTTTTTTAAGTAAGAGGTGCTTTTATTTAATTCATCTTGAGCCAAAACATCCCATTGGCCCGAGTACGCTTTTTGAATGGCAACGTCGCCTTCAGCGATCGAATTTTTTGTATTTGTATCTGCTGGAAGAGATACTTTTTTTACGCTTGATCCGCAGCTAAAAATAAATAGTGAGATCGTCACTACTTTTAATAGGTTCTTGAACATTTGTTTTCCTTTGGTTAGTGGTTAGCAGTTGGAGTATTAAAATTACCAAACCGTCGTTTAAGTACAAATGATTTTACTTTTTTTGGATAGAGGTAGGGCGTAATTCCCTAACTTTGCTAAAAACAGCGAGTTCAGTAGCAAATAGGGCTAGATTTAGGTCTGGTGGAAAAGTTGGGTGTCGAAGCGTTGTGTTAATTCTTCTAAGCCTAGGTCATGCAAAATACTTAACAGACGATCAGCTGCGCGCTTGCGAGGCCCCTCTTTTTTGGTCGCAACGATGAGCTCATTCTTCATTGAGTGTTCTAAGCCTACAAGCTCTGTTACGGTTACTTGGTATCCGTACGATTCAAGTAGAAGGCAACGTAACACATTAGTCATGTGGCTGCCGAATTCGCGTGTGTGAATGGGGTGACGCCAAATTTCAGTCATGGGGTTCGCTAGCTGCCCAGGCTTATTTTTTTTCAGAACGCTAGCCACTTCAGCTTGGCAACACGGCACAAGCACGATGTGTTTAGCTTTCTTTAGAATTGCAAATTTAATCGCGTCGTCAGTCGCGGTATCGCAGGCGTGCAGAGCGGTCACTAAGCCAACGTTATCAGGAATATCTTTTGAGTTGATCGAATCTGCGACAGATAAATTGAGAAAAGACATATTCTTGAAGGCTAACTTTTTTTGTAGCTCGAGCGATTTTTGAATCAGCGGCTCGCGCGTTTCAATGCCGTAAACGTGGCCCTTGCCAGAACGAGCTTTATAAAACAGATCGTAGATAATAAAGCCAAGGTAAGACTTACCGGCACCGTGATCAACTAAGGTCATTTCGGCGTTCGATTTTTCAAGGTCTTCAAGTAAGGGTTCAATAAAATTAAAAAGATGATAAACTTGCTTCAGCTTGCGGCGGCTGTCTTGGTTTATTTTCCCGTCACGGGTTAAAATATGCAGTTCTTTTAAAAGCTCGATTGATTGGGCGTCTTTGATTTCTTCGATTGGTTTTGCCGTTAGATTTTTCATAGAGTACGTACTGTACTTTAAACGAAAGCTTTAGTAAAACTAAACCTGAAACGAGGCCTCAAGGTGAACTATTGTGACTAATAACGACGTTATACGCAGCGTACGCTACATCTTAAATATCAGCGAACAAAAGGTGGTCGATATTTTCAAATTGGCTGAACTCGAAGTACCACTATTAGATGTAAAAGATGCTTTATTACCTGAAGATGAGCCTAATTACTTACGTGTCGATGATGAAAGCATGGCGTACTTTTTGGACGGCCTCATCTATTTTAAACGTGGCAAAGATGAATCAAAACCCAAAATCCCATTTGAACTTCCGATGACTAATAATAATATGATCAAGAAGTTGCGGGTGGCCTTTAGTCTGAAAGAATCAGATATGCATGAGATTTTTGAACTAGCTGGGTTTAAGATAGGTCGGGCTGAACTAACGGCTATCCAGCGGGCGAAGGGTTCTTCGAATTATCGTGATTGCGGTGATCAGGTTGTGCGATACTTTCTAAAAGGTCTGACGCTTAAATTACGCAAATAAACTTTTCGGAGATTCTGTGAAAAAATTGATCTTTGCTGTAACAATGATAGTCGGATCAAGTCTTTTTGCTGCAACCGAATTAAAGGTCGGCGATGCGACGCCATTATTTAAGGCCATGACCCACGACAAGCAAATTTTTGATCTTGAAAGTCGTAAAAATAAATGGACCATTCTTTATTTCTATCCTAAAGCGGGTACGCCAGGCTGCACAGATCAAGCTTGTTCATTTCGCGATAGTTTAGCTAAGATTCGCGACCTGGGCGCAGACGTTTACGGCATCAGTGCGGATACGGCTGATCGGCAAGCGCTATTTCATGATGAGCATAACTTAAATTTTACTTTGTTATCGGATTCAGATGCTACAGTAGTTAATCTTTACGGCACCAAGATGATGATCGGTAAGTACTCAAAACGTTGGACGTTTATTATCGGACCCGATTTAAGAATAAAAAATATGATGAAAGACGTCGACCCGGTATTGGATTCTTCGCGTGTAGCTAAAGAAATTGTTCAGTTGCAAAAAGTCGCCACTAAAAATAGTTACATCTGAACTTATTTTTAAATTTCTTTTAAATCTTTTTTATCATCTTCATTCAAGATTAACCAATCAGACGGAATATATTCAGTTACGTATTTCCATGCTGTTTTAAGCATTGGTTTAGCTAAGAGCTTCGTATGCAGATCTTTTAATATATGAAGGTGTCGTAACAAGATAGTGCGGGTCGGTTTATAAAATCCGTCGGCATCTTTACCTTGGTTTGTAATTTCTTCTGAGGCTTCAACTTTATCGATTAAATTTTTAAAATAAGATTCTAAGCTCATTCAATTGATCTAACTTATCTTCAATTATATTGTTAAGAAATAATAATAACTGTGGATAATTGCCTGTTTCCTAAATAATTTAAGTATTTTCGCCCGGAATTAAGACTTATTTTTAAAATACTTTTTGCTGATCTTTGTTTAGATCTTTACCGATTTGAGTATTTGTTAAGTTTTTATCACTCGTACTTAAGTTTTAAACTTAAATTGTATAAATATTCCTTGAACTTACTAAATTATTTTGATTATTGTGTTCATCTTGATGAAACAAAATACTGAAAACAACTCTTCTTCATATGATGCAAGATTTTTGGATAAAACTTCCGAGAAACTTCTACATTTTTTTTCGCGTGCAGCCTCTGAGCTGGGAACTTCATTAGATTGGAACGTAACTCTACACCAATTATGCAGTATTTTTTCGCCGGCATTGTCTGAGTATTGTTCGATTTGGACAATGCAGCCGAACGGTCAATTGATCGAACAAAAGCGGGCGGATGCCCATTCCGAAATCTCTGATTTGATCGAGATCGAAATCAAATGGGTGACCGAAAACTCAAGTTCAAGAATTAAAGCCGCTTCTGCTAATAGTTGTTATTTGTTAACTGTTCCGATGCGATTTAAAAATGAACTGAACGGTGCTATTGTTTTAATTAACTTTAAAAAAGATTTTCAAGAAGTAGATTTAGTTATCGCGCAAGAGCTAGCTCATCGCGCAGCCATGGTGTTAGAGCATTCTCGCGTTTATAAAGAACTGAAGACCGCTGAAGAACATTTGCAAAATATGCGCGATGTCGCCGATTCGGCAAGTAAGACTAAATCAATGTTCTTAGCCAATATGAGTCACGAAATTCGCACTCCATTAACCGCGATTTTAGGATTTTTAGATCTAATTTTGACGAGCCAAGAAAACCCTAGCATGCAATCACTCGATTTGGGCGAGCGTGTTCGGGCTAATGGTGCTCATTTGCTACGGCTGATTGATCAGATACTTGATTTATCAAAAATTGAATCAGGAAAAATCGAAATATTTTCTGAAAAATTGAATCTAGGCGAACTACTTAGAGACGTTCATAGCACTTTGATTTTACAGGCTCAGAAGAAGGGTATACGTCTTCATTTTAAATTAGATAGTCCGGTGCCAGTTTTTATATTGGCCGACCCGACACGTCTAAAGCAGATTTTAATCAATATGGTGGGTAACGCAATTAAGTTTACCGAAATAGGTTCGGTAACGGTGGCAGTTAGTTATTCGGCGGCCGAGGCGCGAATAAACTTTGTCATTCAAGATTCAGGTATAGGTCTTACTGCTGAACAGAAAGCACGTATTTTTAAACCCTTTATGCAGGGGGATGTGTCGCATACAAAGCGGTTCGGTGGGACGGGTTTAGGGCTAACCTTATCTAGAAAGTTTGCACAGCATATGTGCGGCGAAATCACTTTAGTAGATTCGGTTCTAGGAAGCGGCACTAGTTTTTTAGTCACGATCGGCAGCGGCCATTTAGAAGATGTCCCGTTAACGAATACTATTTGGAAAAAAGAACCAAAAAAGAAAATGACCAGAGCTAGCGAGCCAAGTATTTCTTTAAAGGGTTGTCGAATTTTACTGGCTGAAGACTCGGTCGATAATCAGATGATCATAGATATGATTTTGACGAAAGCGGGAGCCCTTGTTGAAATTGCCAGCGACGGAATTGAGGCCTTTGAAAAAGCGCAAAAAAAGCAGTTCGATATTATCTTAATGGATATTCAACTTCCGTTGATGGATGGTCATTTGGTTAGTAAAAAATTGCGTGCTAATCATTACATAGGTCCGATCATCGCTTTAACGGCGCACGCGCTTAAAGCTGAACGCGATCAAAGTATTGCCGCCGGTTGTAATGCTCACTTAACAAAACCTATTGATAAAAATTTATTGATCTCGACTATTAGTTCTTATTTATAGTTTTAAAATTCTAATTTACCTAGATCGCGCGGATGAGCCTGCGGAGCAATTTGTCTTTTTGATTTGTGTGGTGAAAAAGTTTCTAAGCTAGAAATCAGAATGCTAGTGCCTGTACCCTTTTTTTGTACTTTACCTTCAATAATTAAAAACCTAGATGAGCGAATGATCTTTTCATATTTTTCAAATATTTCATTTTTCACGATCGTATCAATGCTGCCTGTTTCATCTTCGAAAGTGATGAAGGCAGTACCCTTGGCCGGAGGTGGTCGTTGTAAAACCGTTAGAATCCCGGCGTATCTTAGGTACTTGCCGGCCGGAATTCTACGAATGGCAGCCGCCGTTAGCGAAGGTAGATGCGGGTGCTCTAAGCGAAGACCTTTCATTAAATTACCTTCGCTTGAATAGCCGAGCTTTCGATAATCGATCGTGATTTTTTCAATTAAGCTCATATTTGAAAATAAATCGCTGCATGGCTCGGTGTGAGTATTTTCGTCGAATAGCGAAAGTTGATTTTCTGAGGGGTTGCTAATTAAACATCCGAACTCGATTGATTTCCAGAAAGTGTGCCGACGATCTAAACCAAAACATTCAAAAACGTTTGCGATTGATAAATTTTCTAAAACATCTTTGGAAAAATGAGTACGTGCAATGAAATCTTCGATACCGGTGAAGGATTTTAATTTTCGAGCAGATACCATTTCGACGACATTCTCTTTACGAATTTTTTTTAAATTACGAAAACCCATGCGAACAGTTCGAGGCGCCTCTAGAGCGGCATCCCAAAATGATTTGTTTGGATCAATAGGTAATATTTTAACGCCGTTTCGTTTTGCTTCGTTGATCAAAGTATCAATCGGGTAAAAACCCATAGGCTGAGAATTAATCAGGCCTATTAAAAGCTCTGCGGGGTGGTGGCATTTCATATAGGCCGACTTGTAAGCTATAGTGGCGTACGAAGCCGCATGCGATTCCGGAAATCCGTAGTGTGCATAACCTTGAATGTAGCTAAATAAATCATCGGCAAATTGTTTAGGAATACCTTTATCAAGTAAGGCTTGATAAAGCTTTTTTCCCATGGCATCGACCGATTCGGCCGAGCGTTGTTTGCCTAGCGAGCGACGAAGTTGATCGGCCTCGGTAGCAGTGAATCCTCCGATATCGATTGAGATCTGCATGATTTGTTCTTGAAAAATAGGAATACCGCACGTGCGGACTAAAATATTTTCTAGAGCAGGCACGCCAATATTAAAAAATTTACCCTGGCGTTGTGCTGAGCGCCCTTTTAAAAAAGGCTGTACCATGCCTCCTTTTGTTGGGCTGGGTCTAACCAAGGCTACTTCAATCACTAGATCATAATAATTTTCAGGTAAGGTTTGCGGTAACATATTCATCTGTGCGCGCGATTCAAGCTGAAAAGTGCCGTGAGTTTCTGCTAGCCGAATCATCGCGTAAGTTTTTGGATCATCTTCAGGAATTTCGCGCCAGTTTAACTTTGCCAGATCGGTGGCCTTATGAAGCGCACTTAAAAAACCAATCGATAAAATATCGACCTTCATCAGGCCAAGAGTTTCTAGATCTTCTTTATCCCATTGAATAATTGTACGATCTTCTTTACGGGCTGGTTCGATCGGTACCATTTCAACAAGCGGATCGTTTGACAAAACAAAACCTCCCGAATGAATAGATAAATGTCGCGGAAAGCTTTTTAAATCTTGAGTTAATTCATCAATGAAAAAACGTCGATAGTTTTTTTCTTTCGCAAGTTCTTCAAAGTGATTCGCCAATTCGCCAGCCGACATTGTACCCACGGGTATGCCCAAGGCTTTACTTAACTCAAGTAGTGAACTTTTACTTCGGTAAGTGCGAACGGCGGCGACCATAGCGGCTCGTTCCCGGCCGAAACGTTTGTAGATATACTGAATAACTTCTTCGCGGCGGTCGTGTTCAAAATCAACATCGATATCGGGCGGTTCATTGCGACCTTCATTCATAAAGCGGTCAAATAGAAGCTGCATCTTAACGGGGTCAACGCTTGTTATACCCAGCACGTAACAAACAATTGAATTAGCCGCGGATCCGCGCCCCTGACAGATGATATTATTTCTTTTAGCAAAGTTCACAATATCGAATACGGTTAAAAAATAATGTTCGTTGCCTCGTTTTTCAAAAAAAGCTAATTCAGTCTCGATTTGCTTTTCGGCTTTTAGCGGTATATCACCGCCGTAAGTATCAAGTGCCCCTTGATACACGACCTGTCGTAAATAGCTATTAGCTGTATGTCCTTCAGGAATAAATTCATTCGGATAAGTGTATTTCAATTCACTTAAGCTAAAAGTGCAGCTATCCGCGATCTGTACGGTGGCGCGAATGGCTTCAGGTAAATCTTTAAATAGGCTAATCATTTGCACCGCAGATTTTAAATAACGTTCTTCATTTCCGAATAAATGGAATCCGGCGGTATCAATACTAACTTTTTCACGAATGCAGGTTAGGCAATCTTGTAAAGCGCGACGCTCATTTACGTGATAATGAACATCGTTGGTTGCCACGATCGGTAGTTCAAATTTGTTAGCCAGTTGCTTAACTTGAGCCGTTCTAGCTTCATCAAAGCCATCTAAGTAGCGGCATAAAGGTAAATAGATATTCTGTGGAAATAATTCTTTTAATAATAAAAGATTAACTTGATCAGTGACTTTCGGAATACAAATCAATTCCTGACCACCCGGAAATTTTTCTAACAAAAAACTAAGCTCGCTCAGTGTAATAAAGCCTTCGCCTTTTTCTTTTCCGGCGTGCACTTGGGTAATGATTCTGCACATGAGCCCATAAGCCAAACGTGTTTTGGCGATTAAGCTAATCGGAGGGTGATCGGCTAGGGTGATTTGGCTACCGCTGATAAGCTTAATGCGCGGGGCACGATCGCGAATGGCTTCAAAAGCACGGGGTAAGGCATAGACACCATTGATATCGCATATGCCAACGGCCGTCATGCCAAGAGCTGCGGCCTGGGTAATGTATTCGCGGGAGTCACTAGCACCGCGTAGAAAAGAAAAATTAGATTTACAATTTAATTCGACGTACATGTATTACCCAAAATAACCGTGTAAGTAATAGCTTTGTGCCGGAGTTTGAAAGATCGTTAACACGGTGCCGGTTTCTAATTCGACTTGGTAATAATTACGATCAAATGAATTCTGTAAATGCTGATTCTCTAGATTTAAATTGCTTTCTTCAGCCCAGCCACCGGTTATACGTTCGAAATTTTCTGACCATTTACTAATGCGAAAAGGTTTTCTACGAATAAAAATAAAGCCCGCGCGAACTTCAATTTTTTCGGGTCGTATCAGGTAAGTTGGCCGCGGCGGAATTTTTTCATTTATCTGGATGGTTTTTAATTTGTTATCAGTCTGGTGGATGATTTTCTGCCACGAACGTTCTGGTCGACGATCTTCTGTCAAAGCTGCGTGAAATATTTTTTCTTTACCGTGTACTTCATTTAGTTGGCTTAGCAAAATATGAATTTTTTCGGCTGTTTCTTCTTGGTTGTGAAAGAAGTTTTTTTGCCCGGTGATGTGTGGCGCCGTAGCGATCACTTGTGTCGATAGAGCTTCGATCGGAGTCAGTATAGGGCTTTTCTCGAAATCTTTAGCTAGACGCTCTTTAATTATGTTGAGTGCTCCTTTAGTCGTATTTTGCGCGAATAGAAAATCAAAATCAAAATTTTTGAAAGGTTCGGGGTTGAGTGAATTGGTTTCGCAATAAATGCGTACCTGCAAAGTTTGAGCTTTTAATTCTCGCGCCCACAAACGTTGAAAGATGAGGTCTAATTGTTTTTTCAGTTCAAATAAAATAGGTGATAGTTCACCGTAGAACTCAAAGTACGGAAAGTCGGTTCGTTCGAATATAATTTCTTCTGGCTTCCAGCGGGGCCAGGCTACAGTAAATTCACCGCGCGCACGCTGGTGGCAAAGCACCGCAATAGCGCCAAATCTAGAAATTAAATCAGATAGGGGCACTTTTTTAAAACCGGCTATATCTTTAATTCCTAAATCGCAAAAAGCTGAATTCATTTTATGAATATACCCGCGGGCGATGGGGTCTTTATTGAATGGGTCGGCTAAGTCAAGAAGGGCCTCAAGCGGAAGTTGGTCGACCGAGTGGCCCATGTACTTAGCTAAAACTAAAGAATCGGGAACGTCACTGCCAACAGCCACGCGACCTGACAATTTCATGCGACGTAAAATAACCTGTAGCCGTACAAAAAAGCCCTCTTCAGAATATATTTTCTTACATTTTTCGTACTCGATAAATAAAGCTTCTTCGCCGCGAAAACAAATTTGCGGGCTTAATCGCAAACAATTTTCAGCTAGTTGCTGCATTGGTACTGGACGGCTA
Source organism: Bdellovibrio sp. (assembly GCA_031428275.1). Taxonomy (GTDB): domain Bacteria; phylum Bdellovibrionota; class Bdellovibrionia; order Bdellovibrionales; family Bdellovibrionaceae; genus Pseudobdellovibrio. The sequence goes on along the minus strand of JANPPC010000025.1, from coordinate 42,536 downwards.
AACCACAGACAAGCCACTTTCATATTTCACCAAAGCCAGAATCTTGAGTGCTGTGTTTTTGCTTGATGACTTCGACATTGAATTCATTCGTTAAAAATACTCCGCGGCCTTTTGAAATTTCTAATTGGGTCGATATAGGCCATGCATTTGTGGGATTTTTGCCTCCCATTAAAAAAAGAATGGCATTTGATTTTTCAGTAAAAAGTTGAAAAGCTTGAAAAATTTTAATCTCATCAAAAGTATTAGGCGCAATGACGAATTGGTAGAGCTGACTTTGAATAATGCGGCGTAAAGTAGTGGCCTGGTTTTTATCCAAAACTCCGAAGGTAATTTTCGATAAATCTAAACCACGTTGGTGTAAACTAGTTGGTAAAATTCTTTGTTCGGTTTCGGCCCAGAAGGTTCTGTGCTCAGGATGTAATTTTAAAACTTGGATCAGCCATTCGGTACGGCATGGACCCAGTAACTCGACGACAATGCCGCGGGCTATGCCATTGGGCACGTTAGGGGCGGTAATATAATCGCGAGGGTGCGACTGAGCTACTTGGCCAATCAATAGCTTAAGTTTTTGTAGTCTTTCAGACTTCTGCGCTGACATAAATAAGACCCCCGATTAATATAGAAATATGTGTAAATTATATGTAAGTCAATCGGCGTGGATGTCTCAGGGCTGATAAGGCCTTAGAAAGTCATTTAAGTTGCCTTGCTAAGCGCTATTTGTTTAGTCAGGGCGGTAAATAAACTAAAGATTCTTCAGTTAGCTAGACCTAGATCCGATAGTTAATCGGGGGATCAACTTGATTAAGAACGAACCTTTAGTGCTTGAGTCGCATTATTTTAAGCGAATAATCAGCAAGACATTTAGATCATTTAGTTATTTGTTTTTATGGATTGCTGCACTTTATACGTCTTATCACTTTTTAGTCACGCCTGAAAATTTGCGCGGTATTCTGCTGGCCGACTTAGTTTTAATTTTTCTATGGCTCATCACGCGTATGCTTTTTCAATACACCCACGTTCAGCCCGCAGTACATATTTTTAACGAACAACTTATTATTTCAAACGGCCATCGCAGTTTAGAAATACTTTATGCAGAAATTACTAAAGTGACACCCCACTTTTTTAACGGAACTTTTTCTTTAAAACTAAAAGACGGTCGGGTATGGACTTCAGACACCGGTTGCAAGCAGACCTACGAAATTTTAATCGCGTTACGTGAATTCAATAGTTCCCTCATAACTAAAATGGACTTCGAAAAGCTATACCGTCGTATTTGTTTTATTGATTACAACAAACAGCGTTTTGCTGACTTTTTAGCCGATCGATCTTTTTTTCGCATCTATGCTTTAACTATTTTATTAGTGGCTGTGCCGGCGGTGTTTTCGATTCCGCTATTTATCAAACAGGTCAACTTATTTGCGCCTGATTCGAGTATTAAAAATTTATTGGTATTTGGTATCGCTACAACGGCTTATTTTTACTTTTTCGCCATTGGCTGCATTTTATATTTAGTGAGTGAGGCGGTCATTAATTATAAGGCCTATTTTCGAATTAAAAATAGTCTTAAAGTAATTCATTTTGTAGATTATAAATCTGAGAAGAAAGCTTATGCCCTGGCCTACGCAAGTTTTCTACTGGTTAGTATGTTATTTTCGTTTACGTGCAATCGACTTAACTTATTTTCATACCTTTCAAAAACGGCTTCGGCCGATATTTTGTTATTGAATGTTAAAGCAGGGCAGTCTTATGTAATGGATATTCGATACAACTGTTTGAATTGTAAGTACCGTATCAAAAAAGGCGACGCCGTTTACATTATACGCGATGACGATCACTTCGGACGAGTCATTGCTTTACCGGGCGAAGCGATCATGCAAAGTAGCCGCTTGACCGCAAGCACCTCAAGTAACACCCCAACAAACTTTGTTCCGCCCGATAAGATTGCGGTTGAAAAAATATCTGCTGACGGAAATTCAAAAATTGAAATCATCGAAGCTAAGCATGCGATTGCCGTCATTCGTAAGAATTTAAAAGATTTCTTGAAGCACTAACACTATTAAACTTTCTTTGACTGCTGAATCAGTCGGTCGAGCGTAGATAAAAAATTTGAGCGGTGATTTTTATTCATGGCAGCGGGGCCGCCTTTGACTTCGCCGAAGCTGCGCACGTTACTCATTAATTCGCGCATCGCAATGGCCGAGCCGATATTGTCTTCGTTGAATTCTTCACCTTTGGGGCCCAGTACTCGAGCCTGTTTTTTTATGCAGCGATCGGCTAGTAAAATATCACTGGTGATGACTATATCTTTTGTTTGCACGTTTTCGACGATCCAGTCGTCGGCGGCATCGAAGTTGCCTTTCACGACTTTCATTTCGTAACGTAAATCAGACGGAATTCTTAATGACTGATTTGCGACCAAAATGACTTTTAGCTGATAGCGATCGGCCACTTTGTATGTTTCGTCTTTGACGGGGCAGGCATCAGCGTCGATAAAGATCTTAAGTTGGTGTGTTTTCATATTATTCGATAAACTTAAGTAGTTCCCAGATAGGTGGCACTTGATCAGCTTGAATCAGCGCATTTCTGATGAGAAGTGGCGTAATTGTTTCGTTTTCGGTTGGTCCACCATGAAAACCGCGGCCATGATTGCTAAAGAAGGTTTCAGCGTTCGGAATAACCACGGCATCGGCTGCGTAAGCGCTACGAAAGTAAGACTCGATGTTTTTGTCAAAGTAGGGATAATTAATTTCAGTACGCGATTTAATCACGATTTGGCCCTTAATTTTGTAAGCTAAGATCTCGATGCCAGAGAAGGCCAAAAGTTTTTTAGCCAGGTTATCGAGCTGGTCGGCATTGGGCTGAGCTAAAAAATATAAAGCAGCCATGCGACTTTCATTGATAACTTTAATGGTAGGTTCTATTTTTTGTAAGGTGCTTTCTAGCGGAAAGAACTTTTTAGCAGTCAGCGCGAATCCATGATCTGCGGTTAATAGTGTGACGACTTCGTGATCTTTTTCGGCAGTTTTTAAAATCGACAAAACAGGGCCTAAATCACGATCTAGCATTTTTAAGTAATCGAGAGAACTTTTGGCAAGCGGGCCTAATTTGTGACTTAAAAAATCTAAACCCACTAAATGAACAAAAACAAAGTCGGGCCAAGCGGCTGCTTTAGTTTCGGTTAACAAAATTTTGAGTGCATCAATTTTTTTGAGATCAATATAGCGGTAGTCAGTTTGGCTAACAGCGTATGCCGACTGAAAATCGAACTCAGAAGCAACACTTGCATCGGGTCCCAGGCCGTAATCAAGACTTACGGTAAAATAATTTTTCTGCGCCAAACGTTGAAAGATGTTATCACCCACCATAAAGCGGCTAAATTCACCCCGGTCACCCAAGTTATCAAAGTTAATACGCTTATTATTATAGATAAGGGAATTACCCAGTGCATTTGTTTGATCAACGGGTTTTTCTTTAAGTAGGCTTGCGATATTTGGAAACGTAAGACTAGGAAAGACTGAGTGTGCTCGGCGAAGCGATTGGCCCTGACTTAAAAAAAAAGCCCTTAAATTCGGTAAACTTCCATCGTTTAGTTTAGATTTTAAAACTTCGTAAGACAATCCGTCGACTAAGAATAAAACCGCCGTTTTCTTAGGCTTGAACGACCGCCGTTGTTTACTTTCGCCTAATTTACTTTTGTAATCGTCGTGCAGATCACTTCGAGTTGCACAAGCCGTTGAATACAAAATAAATAATAAAACGAATAATTTAGTGACCACCACGGATAAGGTATCAGTGGTTTGAAGCCTTCGTAAATGTTTCTTTTTTATATGCAGCGAGAGTACCCGATTTAAAATAGTGGCCAAGAATGTCAGACTAAAAGTGTCTCATTGTAAAACAGTTGATCAGGTCTACTTAGTTACCATTGCTATAACAGGCCAATCCACGAGCCTAACCGCATCTGAAAAGATTTGAAGCTTTTTCAGTTCGATCCCGAATCTTGTTTTGAGGCACATTCGTTGCTTTTAGAATCAAGATAGAGGTTTTATGAAAAAACTGCTAACGATTCTATTGGCTGTTGCCTGTCTTTCTTCAAGCGCTTGGGCCGAGCCCGTGCGCCTACGTTTTATTAAAGACGACGCCGAAGCTTTACAGGTTCGAATCGATATGATTCGTCACGCAAAGAAAGAAATTTTGGTCGAGTACTTTTCGGTTTGGAACGACGATCAGTCTGTTGGCATTATGGCCTTATTAATAGATGCGGCTAAGCGCGGGGTAAAAGTTAAAATGCTATTAGATGCGTTATCTAATAGTGTGCCCAATGCAGTTTTGTCGACGATGATGCGGCACGGAGTGGATGGAAACGGAAACAATAACCTAGAAGTTAAAGTATATAATCCCATTTCTGCAAATTTAAAAAATGTCGTTAAACGTACGCACGCGAAATTACTGATTACAGATTCGGATCGCGTCTTAACGGGCGGGCGCAACATAGGCGATAAATATTTTGGCCTGTCTGATAAGCGTAACTACGATGATCTAGATGTTCTAACCGAAAAACATGTTGCTCTGGCGGCGACGAATGATTTCATGGCGGTTTGGAATGCAAAGATCGTAAGAACTCCAAGACTTTTTGAATACGAGATTGAAAAGTTAGACGAAGTTTCTTGCGCCAATGAAGAAAATCACCAGAATTGCGAAAATAACCGTCGCGGAGCTTTACTCAATCTGAAAAAAGAAGAAGTACGTCTAGAAGATAAACTCGAGCGGATTCTTGATCTGAAAGGTCGTAACGAGTTAAACGTAAGAAATTTTGACTGGTTCGAAGGATCGCAGCTCGGCAGTAACGTAACTTTTGTTTCGCACGAACCAACAAAGCTAGCCAGCAAAGAGTCAGCCCACATGACTGTCGCTGTACTAGATATTTTAAATAAAGCAAAAAGAGATATCGTTATTTTGTCGCCTTATATTATACCGACCGAAGATTTATTTATTTCGTTAGCGAAGGCCATGGCTCGCGGAGTGAATGTCAAATTTCTAACTAATTCAGTGGTGTCGACGGATAATTTATTCGCGCAGGCAGGCTACCGCAAATATCGTGAAGTTTTGATTCGCATGGGTGTCGAACTTTATGAATACACGGGCCCGAATACGATGCACGTCAAAGGCTTGGTGGTTGACGAAAAAGTAACCGTGGTTGGCAGTTACAATTTAGACCCTCGTTCGGCTTACTTAAACCGTGAAGTGGGTATAATTATCATTGAGGAGCTGGGCTCGAACCCCGTCGCAAGGGAATTGTTAAAGATCGAAAAAGAATTAGCACAGAAAGCCAGACTGGTAGCTCGGGGCGGACGTAAATTAGTCGAAGAAGAAGAGCTAAAAGAGGTATTAACTTTGAAAAATAGTATTTTATTAAAATCGATCAGTTTTATTTTGCCCTTAATAGAGCACCAGCTTTAACCGTTGGTGCGTCTTTATATATAACCTATCCACGGATTTCGCATGAATTGATGTCGTCGGTCTTTCGGCGACATCGTCACGATTTCGAACCAATCAGTTAAAAGTCTTTAACATCGGGGGATTTTTTCCCTGGATTGCGGTTTAATCGCTGCTAATCTTATATGCTCTGTGTGTCATCAGTTTATTTGTTGTGACATGGTCTAGGAAATAAAATTTAATTCTTTAGTCTAGCTTTTTTATTAACATTTTATAAAACAGGGGAGTTTTAAAATGGAATTTTTCACGAAGGTAGCTTTGGCTTTTGAACACGGTGGTTTCTGGATGTGGCCTATTTTGTTAATCCAGTTAGCATCTTTTGCGATTATGATCGAACGAGGTTATGCCTTATTCGTGCGTCGAAAGATGACTCAGACTGCAATGGCAGTCAGTTTCGAAGAGTCTATTCGTCGCGGTGAAATGGATGCAGTTGTAACGAAAGCTCAAGCGGCTCAAGCGACAAATCCAGTAGCGCGTGCGATTGCGGCGGGTGCTTTAGCAGCTCGAAACATGGGCGGCAAAGAAGAGATCCAAAGCAAAATGGACGAAGTCTTAATCGAAGAAAACTCATTGTTAGATCGCCGTACGGGCTTCTTATCAATGTTAGGTAACGTTGCGACCTTAACCGGTCTATTAGGTACAATCACAGGTATGATCAAATCATTCGCTGCGGTTGCTTACGCGAACCCAGCTGAAAAAGCTTCCTTACTTGCTGCGGGTATCGCAGAGGCAATGAATGCGACAGCTTACGGACTTATTGCAGCGATTCCGGCACTAGTTGCTTACGGTATCTTGCAAAATAGATCGAATCGTTTAGCTGAAGATCTTAACCAGGGTGGATTGAAAGTATTCAACTGGTTGAGCTACACATACGAGCCTATGACGTCTTACCAAATTAAAAAATCGGTAGACCGTAAACCTGAAACAACTGTTTAGTAGTCGGGACTCGTCATGAGAAACAAGAAAAAACATCTGGATTTCGAGGTCAACCTCATCCCATGTATCGATTTACTTTCGGTATGTATTTGCTTTCTTTTGTTAACAGCTGTTTGGCTGAACGTGGGTTCTATGAATGTAAAGCAAGCCATAGGCGGACAAGCTGCGGTTGATACCGTGAAGTCTCCGCTGGTTTGGATTCGTATGGCGGCAAACGGTGACGTTAATCTTGAAGTTCAAGAGACTAATAACGTTCCGGTTGCGCAACGTAAGATCCACTTAGATCAAGTGAACAATACGGTTAATTGGGAACAACTTGAAACCACGGTTGCATCATTAAGAGTACTAGAACCCGCTTTAAACACGGGTCTTATTCTTCCGGTAGCGACGACGGCGTATGAAGATATCATCGCGGTAATGGACAAGTTGAAAAAGAATGGAATGACCGATCTTGGAGTTTCTCCACTATAGGTCTTCTTTTTCAAGGAGGGGTTTATGATTTCTGAAGGTGTATTAAATCAATCATTATTGGGTGGAGTGATTCAAAATCACTCTGTTTTAAATCCGCAGGGTAAGCAGCATAAACGTAATCTAGCTTTAGATTTACTTTTAACCGCGCTGATCGATGCGTTTTCGATTCTGGTGATCTTTCTACTAATGAGCTTTTCATCTACGGGTGATATTCTTTTTATTAGCAAGAACATGGAATTACCGAAGGCTCAGTTGGCGGATGCGCTAGAGCGTAATCCAGTTATCAAAATCGACGAAGGTAAAATTTACGTCGAAGATAAAGAAGTAAGTGCAGCTACAATCACAGAGTCTTTATTAGACCTTCGTACGAAGTACACTGAATTGCACCCGGGCGAAGCTTTCCCAGGTATTGCGACGATCCAAGCCGATCGCCGTGTTAAGTATGACTTATTAAACCAAATTATTTTAGGAATGAATCAGGCGGGCTATAGCGATATTAAATTCGCAGTTACTTCAAAGTAACTTACACAGGCCACTGCTTCGGCGGTGGCGACATTTAACAACGGCCGCCGTTTGAAGGGGAAACCAAGCTGATGAAAAATAAGATTTCTTTAATCACAGTCTCGTTAGTTCTATTAGGTTCTGCTGCATTTGCACAGAAAACCGATACATCGTCTCAAGATTTATTAATCAAAAAGTTAACGCAAATTCAGCTTAATTTAGCTCCGTCAGACGCTAGCCGTAATTCGGTGGTTTTGCGTTTAGCTGACCTACATGCTGAGCGCGCACGTTTACTTTCAATGAAAGAAATCAACGACGGCTGCACGGTATGTAAAGCGGGCGAGCCTGATCGCGCAAAATCACTAACTTATTATAACGAAGCATTAACGAAAGCTCCGGACAGTGTTAAATCTAAAGTTTATCTTCAGTTAGGTCACCTTTACGAAATGCAAGGTAACACGGCGAAGGCTGATCAAAACTACAATCAGATTTTGTCGGTATCGACAAACCCGATGGAATTAGCGGAAGCTAATTTATCTTTAGCTGAAACCGCATTTCGCAAGAATGATTTCAAAAAAGCGATTGGGCACTACGAAAAAGTTTTAGCGACCGAGGGCGCAAGCTCGCAAGGTTTAGCGGCTTACCGTAAATCTTGGTGCTTATTTAAAATGGGCCAACAAGAGCAAGCGATCGAACAATTAAAAGTGATTTTAAAAGACCCGAAGTTGCAATCGCGTATGGCTGTATCCAGAGGCGTAGCTGACAACCAATTCTTAGAAGAAGTTTCACGAGACCTAGTGACTTTCATGGGCGCGCGTGGAATTAAATCGGGCGATGCTGAAACGGTTTATTCATTAACTCCAGAAAGTTTTCGTTTACAGCAAGTTGTATTACTTGCGCGTGAAGGTTTACGTTTAGGCCAAAAAGAAGCTGACCTTAAAGTTTGGGAATTTGTCGCTGAAAAGCATTCTGACCCAAAAATTCGTTTAGAGGCGAAGGTTCGTCAAGCGCAATTATTATTCGATCTTAAAAAGATGGATCAAGCACAAGGCATGTACGCAGGAGCACTAGGTCTTTGGACGGCAGCCGCTTGTACGCCTGATTCATGTGATGAAATCTATAAAGGAATTCGTCAATTCGTTATCGGCTGGAACCGTATGGAAATTCAAAAACCATCGGCTGAACTCATCACGGCCTACCAAGAATACCTAAAAGTATTTCCGACTGACGTTGATATGCAAATCTGGACTGCGCAAGCGATGGCTTTAAATGGCCAGTTTAAAGCGGCGGCTGAATTAAACATGCAAACCAGCGCTGTGCTGGTTACGCAAACAGATAAAGAAAAATTAGAGAAGAACTTATTATTAGGTATCGAGAACGCAGAAAAAGCTAAAGACGAGAAATTGTTAATGGCGGCGCAGGATGATTACCTAGCTAAATCTATTACGAAGCAAAAAGCACAAGACGTTGAATACCAACGCGCTTACGCGATTTACCAAAAAGAAGATTACGTAAAAGCCTCTGAAGCTATGCGCGCGATTGCTTTAGGTAATGGTAAAGATGCAAAAATTAAATTACAGGCAGCTGAACTAGCGATGGATTCTGCGGTTCTGATGAAAGACGACGCGAAACTACAGACTTGGTCTGGCGAATTCGCGGCGAAATTTCCAGAAAAGAAAGCTGATTTTACTTCGATCTACCAAAAGACGATCTTAAATCAGTCGGCTACATTAGCTAAAACAGATTCGGCGCAAGCCTTAGTGGTGCTGAACCAGTTCAGCATGGCAGGAGCTAAAGCTGAAGACAAAAAAGTTTATTTAAAGAATAAAATTCTATTGAATGAAAAGCTAAATAGAATCCCTGAAGCGCGTGTAGCGGTTGAAGACTACTTACGTTTACCGGGCTTAACGGGCGAAGAAACCGAATTTGCGTTAGAACGTAAAGTTTGGTTTGCCGAACTAGAATTAGATTTCACAACGGCTCTTAAGACTTTAGAGATGACGAACAATAAAACAGTGTCGAACGACCAAAAAGTTTTAAAGTTAGCGCTATTTTCTGAATTGGCTGAGAAAAACCCGCAAGCTTATTACACTCAATACTTAAAACAATCTAAAGACGCCGAGAAAAAAGGTTTGATAGCTTTACGTTTGGTGAAAGCGTCGAAAACGCCTGAAAAAGAATTAGCGGCGATGCGCCCTTATCTAGAAGCGCAACCTGAGCTTTTAGCACAGGCAACGATGACGGCTTACGCGGCTACAAAAAACCGTAAATTACTAGAAGGCTTAGTTAAAAATAAAGCGGCTTCTAAAACAGCGGCTTTCGCATTGGCTTCAAGAATTATTTTCTTAGAAGATTTCAAAGCGATCAGCAAAAAAGTAGCGGCGCACGAGATCATCCCTAAAACGACTAAAACTTTATCGGCGACTTTAAAAGAGCGCGTAAAGCTTTTAGAGCAATTAGATACAGTAACAAACGCGGCGATTGCTTCGGCTGATTGGTCTTCGCAGTTATTGAGCTTAGATACAGTGGCGAAAGAAAATAAACGCTTCTACACGGAAGTTTTATCGTTACCGACTCCGGAAGGTTTGACGGGCGAAGATGAACAGCAGTATTTAGGTTTATTGTCTCAGCAGGTGGCTCCGAACCAATCGAAGTCTGAAATGGCTGAAACAAAACTTAAAGAATTTTGGGCTGATAAATCGGTTTACGAAAAGTACAAAGCGTCTTTGGCAGCAAACCCTGAATGGGCGCAGTTCGTAGCTGAAGAAGTGGCGATGGTTGCGGCGATTGCGCCGGTAGACCAAAAGCCTGCATTTGCTGAAATTCAAACGATGGCGACGGCGAAGCGTATTCCGGCAAATCAGCCAAGTTTTGCGGAGCTTGAAAAAGCACGTTTAAATTTAAAACAAAACCCGTTTGCAGAAAGTGCAGTTAAAAATGTACTTGAGCTTGAGAAGAAAGCTGATCGCACGGCGATGGTTGAATATTTAGAATCAAGATTATCTGGCTTGGCAACCAAGGGCGCAGATTCAAAAAAGGAGATTAACTAATGAAAAAACAACTGGTGATTTTACCTTTAGTGATGATGGCGTTATCTGCCTTGGAGGCTCCAGCCTCGGCGGCTCCCGCGGCTAAAACGGCGGCTTCAAAACCGGCGGCAACGGGTGCAGCCCCTGCAGCGGCAGCGAAGAAAGATTCGCAAACCAATATGAATTTCGAAGACTTACTTGTTAACGGTCAATACCACTTCTCTGATGAGGCGGTAACGACGGTTGAAGAAGATAAAGTTTTAAATAGCTTAATTGGTATCAGAACAGATTTTAAAGATCGCATGAAGCAATCTTCAACATTAGGTGAGGTAAAAACAAAATGAGTCTAAAGTTAATTCTTGAAGACAATCAGGGTAATATCACTCGCCAAATTCCGGTGACGGCTAAAAAAGCGCACGTGATCCATCGAATGGATAACAAGCGTTTAGAAGTTGTGACTAGCACGGCCTATTTCACTGAAAATAATATTAAATTTTCTAGCATTGCTGATCTTGATTTCGACGAAATGAAATCTAAGCCGTACGCGATTGGTGGCTTCGGTCAACTTCGCTTGGTTGAACAAATCGGTGCCGTTCCAACGGATGCTTTTGTCGATAAAGAAGAAGACAAAAAAGATATGAAGGTCGCAGCTTTACTTGCGGCTTTACTATTTTTATTAGTTTTAGGTGTTTACTACATGGCGCCGCGTACGAGTGTGAAGACGGCCGAAGATTTAAAACAGCAAGTTGTGAAAATTATTAAAACTCAACAAGCTAAAGTTGTGACTCCAAAGCAAATGCAAATGAATGATCCAACGGTGACTAAAACGCCGGTGGCTAAAAAGCTTGAAGCCATTAAACGTACCGGTGCTTTATCAGTACTTGGTTCTTTAAAAACGGGTTCGAACAAGGGCGGCTTAAATCTTGGTGCGGTTAATACAACTGCGGGCCCAGGTTTAGGCGGCACTGAAGGTTCGGGCGGCGTGCAAAAATCACTTTACGCAAAAGGTATTACATCGGCGCCTCTGGGCGGTGGTAATAACGTGGCGGGCGCCGGCGGTTACGGAACCAAAGGCAAAGGCGGCGGGCAAGCTGGTTACGGAAGCTTATCATTGGTGGGTGCAGCGGGTGGAACTCCGGTTCAACTGGGTGCCGAAGCAGAAGTAGCGTCTGGTTTAGATCGTTCACAAATCGACGAAGTGATTCGTCGTAACTTAGGCCAAGTGCGTTTTTGTTACGAACAAGGTTTACAAAAAAATGCGGGTCTTAACGGGCGCGTGGCGGTTGGTTTCGTCGTCGGTGCTACGGGCGCGGTGAAATCTTCACAAGTTGATAGCTCATCAATGGGCGACAAATTAGTGGAAGAGTGCATTGCTATGAGACTTAAAACTTGGAAGTTCCCAATTCCACAAGGTGGGGTTGATGTTAAAGTTAGTTATCCATTCGTCTTAAGAAGACAAGGGCAGGGGTAGAATATGAATACGATGAAAATGATCGCTTTGGTTTCAATGTGCATGATTTTGAATGCGTGTAATACGAATCAAGATCCGTTAACCAATGCGCCAGACGCGATAAAAAATGGTGTTCCACCAACGAATAAGCCAGGCCAATCTGAAGAGCCTTTATCAAAAGTGGCTTTACAGATCGATGCACCTTCGGTTGTTAATGGCCGCGTGGGTAGCATAACTGAAATTAAAATTCAGGGACGCGTGCTGATCCCGGGAGTTGGCTTTAAATTACAAATCGAAAATATGGCGCAGTTTCCCGGTGCAACTTTTGATGCGGTATCAGGCGTATTTAAATGGACACCGACAAAAGACGCGATCGCAAACGGCGTTGATGGCCAATTTAATTTAGAAATTCTTTTAATCACGCAACCGGGCTCTACAGGCTACCCTGTTTCGGTTGAAAAAAAGACAATCACTTTGAATATTCTTAGAAATTATTCTAAACCAGTGATTAATTCAGTAACGGTTAATTCGCAAAATATGATCGTTGGCGGTCGCTACGATCTAGCCGTTCAATTAGAAGATTTTGATTCTGCAACAGCGCAAGATTTTTCTTTATTCTTTAAAGACTGTGCGACATCAAACGTTGGTAAAATCTCTCAGGCTGTAAGCTACACTCCCAGTGGTTTCATCAAAGATACGCAAGCGGGTAAATTTAAGGGCTATGTAACTTTAAATCTATCTAACTATCGCTTGCCTTTTGATAACCGCAACTTTTGCTTCACGGCAACAGTTGTTTCGAAGTACGCGATTTCATCTGACCCTTACCAAGTTAATGTTGTTGTGAAGAATCCGTTACAGGCCGCACGCGCAACTCGTATGGCGATCGATATCAAAACGGGTACTGCAGGCGAATACAATATTTCATTCTTTGATCCAGGCCAAGTGGGCGCGATCAAAGTTACGCAAATGCCAGACTTGTCGGTTTTACCGGGGTCTACAATCACTTGTGATAATAACTTTGGTTACCAAACCATCGTTGATTGTAAGTTATTTGTTAATGCAACTTCAGTTGTGTTTCCAGCTAAGTTTGATCTTCAATTCAAAACATTAAACACGCTTTACCCGCAAGATGATGTGCAAGCCGTTTCGGTCATCACAGTCAATGTGAAGGAGACTTTATGATTAAATTAGTAATTGCAACACTGGCTTTAGTAAGCTCGGTCTCTTTTGCTCAAAAACAGTCTGTCGCAACAACGTCCATAGACCAAGAGATGGATTCTTTTGGTGGTAACGAAGCTCTTTACGACAAAGCTTCCGCTTTAAATCCAGAAATTCGTACACAAGCGATCCAAAATCGCTTTGTTGAGCGTTCAAACCGTTTTGAGTTAGCTCCTGAAATTGGCAGCGTCTTCGGCGGCGATGCATACAATCAATCAAATGCTTTTGGTATGAATGCTTACTATCATTTAACTCCAAAATGGGCATTTGGTCTGAAGTACAATTATTATACGAACAAGTTGACTCCTGAAGGCCAAGCGATGATTGACCGTGCTTCACAAGACGCAATCAATAACCCGGGTAACCCTTCATTTTTATATCCGCAAGTTGTCTTTCCTAAATCAGAAACGATGGCTTCAGTGAGTTGGTACCCGATTGTTGGTAAATTATCTTTCGGTAGCTGGGGCGTTGCGCACTTTGATACGTATGTATTAGCAGGTTACGGAACAGTTGAATTAAACAAGAGCTCAAGCGCTCAAACAGCTTTAGGTGGCGGTTTTGGCTTTTGGGTGACTCCGCATATGACAACTCGTTTAGAATACCGTGCGCAGAATTACACGGCTAAGTACTACGATGAGAGTCGCAGTATGTCGGTTAATACGGCGTCGATTCAGGTAGGATGGTTACTGTGAAGTTAAATAAATTATTAATCTCGATTGCGCTATTATCTTCTGTTACAGCACCATTTTCGGCGATAGCTGAAGATGATCTAGCGCAAATTTTGGATGGTAAAGCAGCCACTTCAGAAACGGCATTTGTTGAAGGTGAAGAAATTTCGAAATTAAGAAAAGTAGTGAACCCTAAAGGGGCCGAACAAAATATCTTTTTTCAATTCTTAGCTGAAAAGAAATACGAAAAAGCTCTATTTCAATGGAACACGGCTTATTCTTCGGGTGCTTTCAAAACTTCGGCGACGGGTCGCGGTTTAGAAGCCCTGTTGAAATATAAAAATGGCTTAAAAGTAACTGGTGTTGAAGCCTTGTTAGCGATTAGCAATCCACAGGCGATTGACCCAACGTTGATTAGTCTATGGAAAGAGAGCTTAAACGGACAAGACCCGGTGTGGGGATTGGTTCAGGCTTCGTGGAACCCTTACTGGACAAAAGTTTTCGGTGACGATGCTGAAATGGCATTTCTTTTAAAGAAAAACTACACAACGACAGACGTAGCAACTTTAACTGAACTCATTAAAAAGACGGCTCCTGAATCAAGCCAACGCGCAGTTTTAGAGTGGCAGTTAGCCCTGAACCTAGGAATGCGCGGAGACACTAAAAAAGCCGGTCAAGTTTTAGCTCACTTAGCAAAAATAAAAAATTCGCCGGTTAATGAAGATCTTGTAACAATGACGGCAGCTCGTTTATTATACCAGGGTGGTTTTTTAGATGCGGCTTTAAAGTATTACGAAAAAGTTTCTAAAAAATCTGACTTCTGGTTTCAAGTACAAGAAGAGATGGCTTGGACATACATGCGTAAGGGCGAGCCGCAAAATGCAATTGCACTTACTAAAACCTTAACTTACCCCCATTTCAAAGGTTTAGTCGGGATTGAATCTTACTTATTAGATTCTTTCAGCCGGTTAAAAGTTTGTGATTATACGGGCGTTTTAAAAACGATGGCTGCAATCAAGCCGCAGTTTGCCGAGCACCTGTTAGCTTTAGAAAAGTTAGCGGTCGACGGTCACCAGCCAGCGGTCGAACAACTAGCGGCTGCTTTGCAAAAAGGTGCTGTATCGGTTGAAAAATTAGGCCCCGTTTCGCACAGCCTACCAATGATGGCTTCAAAAGATGAAGTTTTATCACTACTTGTTCGTTCACAAAAAGCATTAGAGGCTGAATCTGTAGTGGCTGAAACGCTTTATTCTCATTCGTTAACATTCGGAAATTTGCAGGGCCAATTTGAGACTTTGAAAAATCAAATTAAGTCTCGTGCTGAAATGACGAAGGGTGCTTTTTATCAGCGGGTTCAAGAATTGGCGAAAGCTGAATTAGCTGACTCTAAACAAGTGATTCAAAGACTTCACATCGTTGAAGTTGAAATGATTCAACAAGTTGATTCGTCTGACAAATTAAGCAAAAAATTGGGCACCGTAGAGCCAAAAATGGGTTCAACCGGAACAACCGCGAAGTACGCGATGAGCTTCGCAAACGACAAAGAAATTTGGTTCGATGAGCTAGCGAATTTTAAAGTTGATATGAAAAACGGTTGCGCAAAACGTACTGAATAGTCGCACAAGTAAATAGGGAGCTCGATATGAAATTTTTAACAAAACGATTCGTATGCTTAGGACTTACTGCTGTTTTCGCCAGCGTCGGTTGTGGTAATAAATCTCCGCAGTTGACGGGATTGCCAGCGGTTATCAAAGAGAACGTGTCTGAAAAACCAACTGGTCTGGTGATGTTTGATCCGAAGGTCGACATTTTATTTGTAATCGATAACTCAGGTAGTATGAGCGACGCGCAAAACAATTTAAGTCGTAATGCGGCTGAATTTGCTCGTGCGATCGTAAATAACTCAATTCTTGATTATCACATCGGAGTAACGAGCACTGATATGGGAAGCTGTCGTATTGGTTGCGGTAACCTACTGGGAAGCCCGCTATTCGTTGATAAAAATACTCCGAATGCGGCAGGGGTTTTAGCTAAAAACATGTTGCTGGGTATTGCTGGATCTGGCGTCGAAGAGATGTTTACGCCGGTTGTAGCCGCGTTGAATTTAAACAATGCGGGTTTCTACCGTCCGGATGCATTCTTGGCCGTTATTTTTATTACAGATGCGAACGATCAAAGTAATTTATCGCCCGCTGATTTACTAAAATTTTTAGTAAATAGAAAAGGTGATGCCGCAAAGGTTTTATCTTACGGAGTTATTCGTAAATTGGCCGAAGAAAACATTTGTAAGGGTGAGGAATCACTTGATAACAAGCTTGAAGTATTCTTAGCTTCAGTTATCAACGCAGATAAAAATCAAAATAACGTTCTTAGCCTATGTGAACCCAGCTATGGTGTTAAGTTAGCGCAGTTCGCGGCCGATATCGTGAAACGCTCTGCAGGAACAATTCGTTTACAGCGTATACCGAATGCAAAAACTATTTCAGTCACCTACGGAACTCAAGTGATCGCTAATAGCCCAGTCGATGGTTGGGTTTACGAAGCTTCGACAAATTCAATCATCTTAGCTGCCGGAATTAAGTTTATCCCTCAAGGGCCTTTGGCTGGATTAAGCGTTGATTTCGAAACGATCGAAATTAAGTAATTATTATACTTGGTTTAGATCATAGAACTTAGCTGAATGTTTTCGCGAAAAGCTCATTTGAAAAAATGGGCTTTTTTTATAGCTTTTCGCTGCAGTATTTCCACTGTCTACAGTTAATACAGATCTGAAGTTGATGTTAATTTCTTAGTTCAAGAATCGTTTGATCCATAGCCTCAATCGTTTGGCTACTAGTCAGAACAAAATTCTGATTTCCAGAGAAAAGTTGCATTTTTTTATAACTTTCAAAATCTTCATGTTTAAAATAGACATAGGCCGAAGATCCCACAAGTGTAATGGCGGTCGCAGGTACTGTCATGAAACTAGCTATGATCATCGGATTAATAACAGTTGAAAGGGTAGATAAAGCAATTATACCAGCGCCCTCTAGGCGATGTGTAGAAAGTAAT
Organism: Bdellovibrio sp.; assembly: GCA_031428275.1. Classification (GTDB taxonomy): domain Bacteria; phylum Bdellovibrionota; class Bdellovibrionia; order Bdellovibrionales; family Bdellovibrionaceae; genus Pseudobdellovibrio. The sequence goes on along the minus strand of JANPPC010000025.1, from coordinate 25,719 downwards.
TTTCTATGCATTTCGATAACTTCTTTTTGAGAGATAGATCCGCCACCAAGAACCCGGCAAGAATTCATTCGAGGCGTTTGACAGCCCAGTATCATGACTGACTTGGCGGTTGAGTCGACCAGTTTTTTAAAATAGATGGTATGTTCATTGGCGCTTACTTTGTAAGATAAGAGGCAAAGTAAACCAGCTAATAGCATTTTCATAAAGCTCCTGAATTGCTTTCATTCTTTGAATTAGCAATTTTAAAAGTGATCATAACAATTTTCAACTTGCTCGTTAGAAGCTTTACAATATTTGTACCAGGGTTTGAATTTGATTTATTTCGACCTGAATCAAGCACAGGTGTTTTAAAGTTGTACAGAAGGCCATTAAAAGTCGACTATACAGTTGCAACAGAGAAACCTGAAAAAGGCTCGTTAACGAATAGCACCCGTATCAGATGGCTTTGTATTGTGCGAAGCTTGTTCGGTTGCTGACGGCGAAGGGTCAACCGATCGTGATTTTAATTCACTATTTAAAATTTTCGACATACTTTTTCGATTGGCTAATTCTTGTAAAATCATATTGTGCGGGGTGAGTGTTGGCATACTGACCTTCATTTCAATGTTTTCAATTTTTTTGTATAGGCCATCCGAACGATGGTTATTTCGTTCACCCGTTAAAAGAAGATCTTGGGTTTGATAAATATTTATATTTTTTTCAACGTTCTCTGGAATCAAATTCGAGTTTTTAAAACTAAACTTTTTAACCGAATCTATCGTTACGATTAAATCAATTTTAATATCAGGCCCTACACATTTAGCTATTTCGACAGCCGAGCTGGCGCCGTAGCTATGGCCCACTAATATAATTTTATCGCCACTGGTCGCGGGCGGCCGCTGGCGTATCTCTTCACAAATATCTTTCCAACTTGTATTGTGAGCAGACTTGAACACAATGTCTTGGTCTTTCTTTTTATCAATTGAATCTTGCACATCAGCGACCAGACTATTCCATTCGGGCTGTTCACCCTGTATAAGAAAGCCTTGAAGGGCGTAAACGTAATTTTTTGCCATCGCAGTACTACCCAATAAAAGACTTGAAACGCAAACAGTTTTGATTATGCTTTTCAGTCTCATAGATTGCCCCATTTTGTGACGTTTAAAAGAATCGCGTCGTAGCACTCTGTTAGTGCTTGCGATTTTGGTTCCAACGTTAAATTCATCTTGGTGGCCGCGGAAAGCATTTACCGTCGATAGAATAAACAGGTATCGTTAGTTTCAACAAATAAAGCAAACCGCAGATTATTTTAGAATAAACAACCTAGTTTCTAAATCTGAGATTCATAGGTTATGTGCATATGTTAAGTGGTTGGGTTAAGTGGTTAAGTTAACCTAGTCTAGGTCTTGTTTTCAAGCTTTACCGACACATTCATTCAAATCTGTCTCTGAAAAGACCGAAGAGCGAAGCGGAGGCTTTATGAAAGCAACTTGGACTGGTCTTATTTTATGCGCCGTTGTTATCTATTTTGGCCTTGTTCATTCAATGTCGAATCCGGCTGTTTTACTTAATTCGCATGCTTTAATTTTAGTTCTAGGCGGTACTTTAGCTATTACTTTTCTAACATATCCGCTTGATAGAATTATTGGAGTTATTGACTACATCGTTTATGGTTTTTTATTTAGAATTAAAAAAACAGAAAAGAATGTGGCTTTAGAATTAATTCAGTATATAGATTGCTACTACAATAATTTCCCACTTGTAACTAAAAAAGACTCGCATCCGTTCATGATAGAAGCTTTTCACGTTCTACAAAAAAACGACATTTCGTTGCAGGAGCTGCAGACGACCTTAATGGATCGTCGTAATTCGGTAAAACGTCGTTACGTCGAAGATGCGAAAATTTTAGGAAATATAGCGAAGTACCCACCCCATTTAGGTTTATTGGGGGCCGCATCGGGCATGATAGAAATGATGTCAGGCCTTGGTAAAAGTGGCACGGATATGATTGGTGCTTCAATGGCGATCGCATTAACGGCTACATTGTGGGGAGTCGGCTTAAATAATTTTGTTTTTTTACCGCTATCTGATAATTCGATGAAGGTGGCTGAAGACGAAATTTATTTGCGCGATATTATAATCGAATGTTGTTTACTAATCAAAAAAAACGAATCAAGCGAAAGAGTCATACAAGCTTGTATGGACAGATTAAGTTTAAACGATCGGTACTTAGTGCGCAAAGAATACAAGCCGCTGATTAAAAAAGAGATAAAAAAAGATGTCGCGTAAAAAACCCGATTCTTTAATTGATTCAAAAGAGCCTTTCGAAGAAGAGAAACTGACTCATCACCAATCTATTCATGAAGAAGTGCATGGGAGCGGTCACGGCGGAGCTGAAATGGGTTGGCTGGTCAGTTACGCCGACTTAATGACATTGCTATTTGGCTTATTCGTTATTCTTTTTAGCTTGGCAACTGACAAAACTAAAGACATGGATGACGTTATGAAGCAAGTTTCACAGAAATACTTCAGTCAAAATAGTCCACCGCAAAACCCCCAGGTTCCTGTTGAGCCACCTGTAGAATCTATAAAACAGTCAGCGGCGGCGGTCGCGGGTGAGCAAAGTGCGGACGAGCAGTCTGATAAAAATGAACAGGCTCTTGCTGACCTACTGAAGCAAATAGAGAGTTTGAAGTCTGAGAACGAAAAACTAAGTTCGAAATCTGAATCGACTGAAAAAGAGAAGAAAACACTGCAAAGAAAAGTAGCTAGTGTTGAAGATGAACAATCAAAAAAGGTTGATACGCAAGTTGAATCTTTAGAACAAGAACTGGCCGAACAAAAAATAGAAAATCAAAAGTTAAAAGAAGAGTTAAGTAAGAAACAGCCACCGATGCAAAATTACATGATGGTTTTGCTGACCTGGGAAACTGAAAAGCATGATCTAGATCTGCAGATTGTAAGCCCGACGAAAAAAGTATTTAATTTTAAGCGGCGTCAATTTGCGGGCGAGCCGGGGCACTTTGAATTAGATAATCGTTTCGGACCTGGTATTGAAATGTGGAAGGCTGAAAATTTCAACGCTGGCACCTATGAGGTCAGAGCCTTATTTTACAGTAAAAATGGTAATGAGAAGCCGGTCAAACTTCATTTGACCGTGATTACGAATCTGTCGACTTTTAAGTCGCCAAATGTTGAACTTAAGAGTTCAGGTGATTTTTTAGATATTCCTTTTAATATAGATGCCGAAGGCACTGTGATTTTTCAAAAGTAGCAAGATGAAATATTATTTAAGAATTATATTTTTTATAGTTTCGCTCTCGGCAGAATTTGCTTTTGCTCAGGCAAATTCACCATCTGCTTATTCAAAAATAGGTTGGAAGAAAACAACTGGTGAGGCCGGCGAATGGACTTCGAAACCTATTGAAATACGAGATCAAGACCAGAGACTTATTTTTTTAGCCGTTAAGCTGCCTTCTGCTGACATAACAAAGGCGCAAATTAAAAGTTCAGAATCTTGGTCACCGGTGCAAATTAGAATGAGTGGCAGTTCTGGTTACCTATTAATACCAGATAGCAAAGGTGTGCTGCAGCTTATTTCAGATACGGGACTTGTTTCTGAGTATGAATTTTCATTTCTGTCGAATGAACCCGTTTTTAAAATTTCTAATACATGCGATAAATTAAATTTTAAAATTCAATTTATTTCACAAGATGAGCCCAGTTTGCCCGGAATAATAACGTGTACCTTCAAAGGCAATCAACCTTTAGAAATAGTATTTTCAACCCTAGACAGCGCCGAATGGTACGGTGCCGGTATTTTTGAAACCAGAGGTAAGGGTGAACGCTGGAAGGTTTTTGCGGCCAAGGATGTGTTGGCCTCACCTGATGCCATGTGGGCGCTGACCTGGGGCAGTAGCGTTAACAAAAATAGCGTGCAAATCAGATTTCCGTTACCCAGTAAAAAAACACCACCCACTCCGGCTTCTCCATTATTTTTCTGGGTAGGTACGAGCTACTTAAGTGGAACAATCGAAAAAGGAAATGTATCGTCTCCTATTGCCGGTTTAGTTATTCCATTACGCTTTGAGTACAAGCAGCAGCAGGCTTGGTGGTACATGGGTACAGGCTATGATTTTTTTGGCTATGCGACGAAAAAAGTGAACGACACGACGAATTCGACCTCTGTGCTACAGCTTTGGGCGGGCGCCGAGTACAAGTTAGGTTCGGCTGCTCTTCGTGGCGACATAGGTTACCTTAATCGCAACCTAGATGCTGCAGGCGTTCTAGTGACCTCAACATTTGAGGTCACTAGATATCGCGGTGAATTTGTACATCATTTGAATACAAATCACCGAGCTGTGGGTCTTTCATATCAAATGGGCCAAACATCAACGTCGGGAAAATTTTCAGAAACCAATATGGGTGTCTATTATCAAGACCAAATGTTTTTCAATAAGAATGTGCGTTTTGATATAACTAGCACAGTTGTAAAAGCCTCGACTAAAACAATAGAACTGAGCAGTCAGTGGATCAATTTTGGAATACTGTTTCAGTTTTAGTTTTTTAAATTGTTAGCTATTTTGAAATTGGGTTTCATGTCCCGATTTGATAACGCAACCAATAACTCAATAAAGAGCTAAAGTAAGATCGAATTCTTCCGATAAAGTTCTATGGGAATAAAATCGTTTATCTATGGTGCGTTTCGTTTAACGTTATTTAAAAAGATAAAAATTTTAAAGGGAGCCGGCGTTTTAACGGCTTTGTTGATCACAACCGTCAGTTTTCAAAACTGCGGAAAAGTTCGAATGACGGAAGATGCTTCTTCGCTTGTGTCAGATCTTTCTGCGCAAGATCGGCAAACTGACGTTCAATTTAAAGATATATTAATACCAGTTGACGTAAATCAAACCAAAGTCATTGACTTAATCGAAGACAAGAAATTTGCCGGGATTGTTTCATTAAATGATTCATCATTATTGGCGACAAAAATATTTGATAAGCAAGGCACGGTTACGTTAAACGAAAATAAATTAAGCCAAATTACCTTTGAGCCTGTTTTTGGTTACCGAGGAAGTCTGACCTTGCCTGTTTATATAAAATATAACGATTTTAAAGTTGAGGTTATTAAGCTTACATTTCAAGTGCAAAATCCTTTGCGTGATTTTAAGCCTTCGCTGGTCGCTCGCGCCGCGGAATGTATGCTTTGCCACGCAAACATTAAAGGTGATTTGATTTCCGACTTTGGCTTTAAGGGAATTCTTGACCCCAAGGGACCAGATTTGTTTTTTCGAACAAACCCGAACGGTGCCCACTTAGGTACTGGTTATTCAACGGATCACGGCGCCGGAGTGGTTTCACAAACAGGGTGGGGCACAGTTAAGGTCGCTGGCAAATTAATTATTCCGAGCGCAATTCTTCCTTTAGCTTCGGATCCGGTTGGCAGAAAATATTCAATTTCACCAGACTACACCGAAAATAGCGTCACAAAAACGGCTAAAAGTCTTTTCGAGTATTTAGATAAAATTATGTTTGTAGACAAGACGCGTGTTACGGAAATTCAAGAAAGAAAAAGTATTTATATCGGTGCGCCTACAGCAGATGAGATTCGGTCTTCGGGTCACTTAACGTCGGCGAAGGCATTAAATTTTATTAAAAACGATAATGATAAGCCAGGGCTTAGTGGCTTTGAGCGAGTCACAGCAGACGGCAAAGATTACTATACTAACACCGGCATCGTTGAGTGTAACGGCGATCTTTTTGTAGATGGCGTTGTTTTTTTAAATAATTTGAATTTACGTACAGAGTTTGGCTGCCGAATTCACGCAACAAAAACAGTCTTTATTCAGGGGCCTATTGAGTACTTAGATGAGTACGCATTAAGTAACCTACAAATTATGTCTGCGAAAGCGATCTATATGGGCTCGGGAATGTGTTTTGATTGCCATAATGATGGAGCGGTTCGTGATAATTATAACTTCTTGGTGGCAAGAGCCGGAAATTTGGCATTCTGGCTGGGAAGCTTGCGAAATCAATTAGATTTAACTAATTACGCAAGCGAAATTCAGGAAGATTTTTTAAAAGTTTCAAACGAAAGTCAAATCGCGAAACCGGCTGAAGGTGTTAATAAAGCCGAGTACTATGCGGCTAAATTTAAAGAAGGCGGCGTGAAGTTGCTTGATGCAAATAATCCGTTCAATAATACATCAGATACGGCGTACCGTAGACTTTTATTAAATGCGCCGGATGTTCAAAGTCGTTATAATGGAAAGTTCCAAGGTACTATTATTGCCGAATTTGCTCTTTGGAAGCTAGGCGGAAAATTTGCCTTTCAATATGATTCGGTGTTCACAGCTGTGCCTATATTTCCTCTGATGGATTTGAATAAAATTTTAGTTATTAAAGATTAGCAAAGCTTATAAACCTAAATATTCAAAAAATAATACTGGCAAGCGTCGAGGTTAATACCACGGCGCTTGCCGAAACCTATTTAATTAGTCAAATGTTTAAATAATTTAAGATCTAAAATAGAAGATTTCGACAAAAAGATTTTCGGGTCGATAGAACTATGTTAAAAAAATGCTATGTCACAATCTAGTAAATCAGCAAAGCAGTCATTTAGTTATAAGTCATTATTAGCCCTAGGAGCTCTTGGAGTTGTTTATGGAGATATTGGAACCAGTCCGCTCTACGCTTTGAAAGAAGCTTTTAATCCGGCACATAATGTGTCGGTTGTTCCTGAAAATATTTTAAGTTTACTTTCGTTAATTTTCTGGTCGCTGACCATTGTTATTTCGATCAAATATTTAGTATTTATTTTGCGTGCAGATAACAAGGGTGAAGGTGGAATTTTAGCCTTAACGTCGATGATCGCGCCTTACTCGGAAAACCCTGAAGTTGTCGTTAGTCGTTCGAAGAATGTTCTGATCTTAATGGGCCTTTTTGGCGCGGCACTTTTATTTGGGGATGGTATGATTACGCCCGCGATTTCAATTTTGAGTGCGGTTGAAGGGCTTAAGTTAATCACCCCGGTCTTTGAGCCCTACATCATACCTATCACCTTAGGTATTTTAATTGGGCTGTTTTCGCTTCAAAAAAAAGGTACGGGCGCCGTGGGTCAAATTTTTGGCCCTGTCACTTTAGTTTGGTTTATCGTTTTAGCCATATTAGGAGTTACAAATATCTTAGAATCTCCTGAGGTACTTAAGGCATTAAATCCGATTTATATTATTAGTTTCTTCCAGAACAATGCTTGGCATGGCTTTGTGGTTTTGGGTTCTGTTTTTCTTGTTGTGACCGGCGGTGAGGCCCTTTATTCAGATTTGGGTCACTTTGGGCGTACGCCGATACGACAGGCGTGGTTCTTTGTAGCTTTACCTGCTTTAGTTTTAAATTATTTTGGTCAAGGTGCATTGCTACTTCGTCAGCCGGAAGCCATAAGCAATCCGTTTTATTTATTGGCCCCGTCGTGGGCACTTTACCCGCTAGTGGTGCTTGCTGCTTTAGCGACGACAATCGCTTCGCAGGCGCTGATTACCGGAGTATTTTCGCTTACGTTGCAAGCCGTGCAAAGCGGTTTTGCGCCTCGACTTCACATTGCACATACTTCGAAAGATGAAGTCGGGCAAATCTACGTAAAAAATATGAATCGTTTACTGATGATTGGTAGCATGGGTTTAGTGGTGATGTTTAAAACTTCAAGTAATTTGGCGGCCGCGTACGGTTTAGCCGTTACGACAACCATGGTGATCACGACAATTCTATTCTATTTTTACGTTCGAGAAAGTTGGAAGTGGAGCCGTCTAACTGCCGGACTTATTTGTGGTGCATTTTTAGTGATTGATCTGGGTTTTTGGGGATCTAACCTTTTAAAAATAGTTGATGGTGGTTGGTTTCCGGTTTTGATAGGTCTACTGGGCTTTACTTTTATGACAACATGGAAAACCGGTAAAAAACTTCTAAGGTCTCAATTAAATGATAAGAATATTTCAGTGAAAGATTTTTTAGAAAAAATAACTGCTGACAATACAAGCCGTATCGAAGGCATTGCAATTTACCTGAACCAAAGCTTAAAAGATGCACCGTATTCATTGATTCATACTTTCGAACATTTTAAGGTTGTGCACCGCCATCTTATTTTTTTAAATGTTACTAAAGAGAATATTTCATGTGTGCCGGCTGCTGAAAGAAGAAGTATGTATGAAATTGCCGACGGACATTTTCAAATTATTTTGAGATATGGTTATTTAGATCAGCTGAATATTGCAGAAGATATTGCCGGATTACAGCTTCCGTTCGGTAAAATAGATGTTCAGAATGTCAGTTTTATTATCGGAAGAGAAAGCCTTTACGCAACCCATTTCCCTGGGATGGCGATTTGGCGCGAGAAGCTTTTTTCTCTGATAGCAAAAAATGAAATTTCGGCCACTGATTATTTTCAACTGCCAAAAAATCGAGTCGTAGAGGTTGGTATACAGGTGGCCTTGTAGCACCGACAAAAAATTGTCAAATGTATTGCCGGTGACGAGCAATGGCTTCATGTAAAAAAATGTGACAGTTTTTTTGCTGCCGGAGTGCCCTAGCCATTCAAAACTGGAACGAATTTCGCTAGACCTTGCCTAAGAGGTCTTTTTATGAAAAAAAACGTAGTACTTAGCTTTTTAACATTTATCGCTTTTTCGTATCAGGCTGTTTCACAGGCTGATACTCGCTATCATCGATACTGTGTAACGACACCCTCGGATGCTAAAACAGTGTTTGTATACACTGACCTAACACGCACTTATGATGCAAAACGTGGTACTCGTAGTGTTTCGCCCATTCAAAGTGCTTTTACATACAGCTTAGTGCAAGGTGCAGTACCTGCGATTCCGAATGATTTAGAAAAGTCTTTTGTATCGCGTCGCTTCGGATCACCTCAGCGAGTCACGGGGTTTGAAGACTTTATGACTGAAAATATCGAGCAAATGCAGCAGGTATTATTTCCGGATCAGAATGCAAAAATTAAAACTCAGCTTGCAGCTAGCTTGGATACAATAATTATAAAAGCGGGTGTAAGCACATTGTTTTCGATTCCGTATGTCGAACTTGATCAAAACAATAAAATGCCTTTTAAAGTTTTACGCGCCAATTCACTTGTGTTCAATGGACAGCCCGTAAAGTCGGTTGTTTATTACGACTGCGGGCAACAGGCTGATTAGATGATTAAGTATAAATTTAAGATTAGAAGAACTGCAAAAGCAGTTCTTCTAATTTGTTTTCTTACTTTGCAAAATGCATCTGCCAATGTCAGCGCGGGGGATGAGAAATTACCCGTGAACGTCAGCGTATTTAATGAAAGTAGAGTTGAAATTCAAAAGTTAGGTTTGCCGTCGTTTCTGAGTCCTGATTTTAATTTTTTTGATATTGTTTTCTCTTTTCTGTCTGAAAGTGGAGAAGCGGGTACGGGCGTGCATATTGGCCAAGGTTACATCCTAACGAACCGCCACGTTTATCATGCCATGCTGGGGCTTAAAGCAAAGAAAACGATGTTCGACGGTTTTGAACCCATTCCCATACCCGCACACAAAAATTTAAATCTAGTGAAGTTGCCCAGCCCGACAGTTGAAGATACGAAGGCAATGAATATTAAACCCGGAGCGATGGTTTTTTCATTTTCTGACTGGACTACATTGGCGAAGCACCAGGATTGGGCCGTTGTACATGATTCTGATTTGATGAATAAAAAATCGGTCCAGGGCTTTCGCAATTCTAACGAGATACAAAAAGGGGAACCTTTGTGGGTGTTAGGCATTCCGGCGGGTAACGCTAAAGGTAAGATTTCGGTTGGTACATTTGGTTCTTCGTTAGGTGATATGTTTTTGATTGATAATATAGATTTACGTGGCGGTTTTAGCGGTAGCCCCGTATTTGATAAAAACGGAAATCTGGTTGGCCTGGCTTCAATGTATAATCCGGTTCAACGCAAGGGTTTATTCGTAGCAATTGAGTCTGTTAGGTCTTATATGCCTCAAATTGCACTGCAAAATAAGAATGAAGTATCTTCTTTCACGAAAGAAGTGAAAGGCATAGATTTAGTCGACTATAAATTCTTTGATAACAAGCAGACGCAAACGATTATTTTTATTAACGGTAATGGTGAATCGATCGATAGTTTCAAAGACGTGCAAGCGCTATTGGGTACTCATTATAATTTCTTACGTTACGAACAGCGCGGGCAGGGTGAAAGTACTTATGCCGGAATTGATTTTAAATTAGATACAATGGTTCGTGACCTAGAGCTTTTAGTTAAAAAACTTGATTTAAAAGATATCCACTTAGTTGGGCACTCTTTCGGTGGCCGTATTGCCATAGCCTATGCTGCTAAATTTTCTAAAAATGTGAAGTCGGTTGTCGTAGAAGATATGGATTTTATTTCTAAGCAGTCCGGTGGCGAGGCTGCGGTCGCTGAATGGGGACAAAAAGTTCTTAGCTTAAATAAAGTATATCCGTCGATCGAAAAAGTAGTTGAGGCAATTAAATTAGTTTACGGAAACGACCAGACGTTTTTATCAGAAGTTCTATCGAAAAGTATTATTGAGAACTTACCAGATAACTCGGTTCAACTTCTTACGACTGCGCATCAGGTTTATTTATGGGGTTCTTATGCGAATGAGGTCGACTTAGGGCTAGCATTGCAATCTTATCGTGGACCGCTTTTATTTTTACAAGCAGATCCTGAGTTAAGTGCGATGACCCCTATGGGGATTCAGCAGATTTTAAAAATCAGACCGAAAGCGCAAATCGTAAAGATGGTCGGAAGTGGTCATAATATCCATGCTCAGCAAGCGTTCAAATTTGTAGAGGTGATTAATTATTTTCTTTCCACGGTAGAAAAAAGTGATTTGAATAATTCAAAATAAATATGCAAAAGTAGATTTTTTACCAAATAAATATAGTAGTTTACTTAATAAAAAGCGCCCAGTTTAACAGTTTTTTAACCGGGCTTCAGGCCAAGGTTCTCGACCATTTTGACGAAAGCGCTTGAACTTTTTGGCGGCTGAGGTTTATCGTAAAAACATGAAAATGTTCTTAATTTGGACTGCTATTTTTTTTCTTCCAAGCCTTGCTTGGTGTTACCCTGATTTTATTGGTTACGGATATAAAACTTGTGTAATGTGCCACTTTAATAGTCAAGGCAATGGCCCTCTAACAGACTACGGCCGTGCTCTGTTTTCGCAAGAGATTGCTGCACGTAACTTTTCGACTCCGCGTGAAATGACTGATGAAGAAGTTGCAGAAAAATATTCGGGATTTATTCCGGGTACAGAACTTCCTTGGTGGATTCGTCCGTCTATTAAGTACCGCGGGCTTTTTTTTCAAACTAATCCCGGTGGTACAGGTTCGACAAGTCGTTGGATTCACATGCAGCGTGATTTGAATCTCGTTTTCAGTTTTGATCAGGCTTCACAAAATGTTCTCGTGCTGAACTACGGTCTAACTGCGCTTCCCCAAACGGACTATTACGGTGACGGAAATAAAGTCGATGCTATTTCACGTGAGCACTACTTTAGATTTTATCCGATGAATAAGCTTTTGATGGCGACAGGCTTGATGGACAAAGTCTACGGGCTTCGTACTTCAAATCATACCCAGTATAGCCGAGCCTCGTTGGGTCTCGGGCAAGACGATCAGGTTCACGGTACACACTTGCAATGGATCGAAGAAGATTGGGATGCTAGCTTACACCTATTTGCGGGTAATCTATTTCGTCCGGCAGCTACGCGAAAAGCGGGCGCAGCGCTACAGTTTGAATATTCACTAGGTGAAAAAACACGAGTCGGCGCATCCGCGTTGACTGAAAAAAATGATCTCATGAACTCGAGCCGCTTTGCGGTGCACTCGCGTTGGGGTTTTCCTAAAGCGCAGGGTTCAAGTATTTTAGCCGAAGCTGGGCTAAAGCAAGATCAGGCGGTGGGCAGCACAGGAACCTTGGGTGCCTATGCGTTGGTTCAATCGATGGTTCACCTGGTACGTGGATATAATTTTTTAACGACCATTGAACGCACTCAGAAAGAAGCTAAATTTTCTTCGACTGAACTTGAGCGTCTGAGCTTCGGATTTTTAATGTTTCCGCTACAACGTACAGAAGTAAGATTAACCGCAGTTCAATTCAAAAATTTCTCGCCAGAGGTTGTATCTAAAGATCAATGGCAGTTACACGGGCAGGTTCATGTCTCTTACTAAAATATTCTACATAGTCTTTGTTTCTCTTTTTGTAAGTATTTCGCCTGCGCAAACGAGGTCGGCAAAGAAGCCAGTCGCGAAGCCAGTTTCGAAGCCAGTTTCGAAGCCAGTTGCGAAGCCAGTTGCGAAGCCAAAACAAGTTCAGCAAGTTCAGTCATCTGCGATAACACCTCCCGCGCCAGTAATTAAAACTTTTTCTCGATTCGAAGTCGGTAGCAGTTACTACATGTGGAACGAGGGTATTAATATATCAAATGGTACAAATGAGGCTGAAGGTTTTGCCAATTACGCTGGATTTGGTTTTAATCTAGAGCAGAATTGGGCGACGGGCCGATGGTTTCGCGGAGTTGCGTTGGGTTATTCTTTTGGTAAAACTTCAAGTGGTGGATTTGATTCCACACCTGCATTTGCCGACGGAATTAACCGTTCTTGGCAAGCGACTCAGTTATCTGTTTTTAGTTTTTACCGTTTTAATTCGACATTCAGTGCGGGGCCCGGGCTATTTGCTCGTCAGCGTGATGCTGATTGGCAGCCTAAAGACCAAACTCTTACGGTGAAACCTCAAAGCGCCACCCAGATCGCCGGACAAATTATTATGCGCTGGCAAATTCTAGATCGCCTGGCGATTTTACAAAGTTATACTTTGCTCAATTTCAAAGATTCAACAATGTGGACATGGTCAGCACAGTTTTCGCTTTAAAAAAAGATCAATAAGTGATCAAAAAGCAGTCAAGAAGAGGCCTGAGCAGTTGTATTTGTTTTGAATATTTTGGCTTAAAAAAAATCACCACTTTTTCTCATAATAAGGCTTAACAAATGCTAAAGGTATTTTTGTTTTAACCCGATTGTATACTTATGGGGAAATCAAAAAAAAATAAAATCGCGTTCTATTTGCTATCGGGTTTACTAACAATAACTGCATTTCAAAATTGTGGTTATGCAGGGCCTTCAGAACCGGAACGATTTATGTCGTCGCAGGCAGCCTATTCTGATTTGCCTAGTTACACAGAACTTTCTAAGAATGTTTTTCAAGGAAAATGCATGAGTTGCCATACTTCGGGGGCAATTAATTTTTCTTCCTACGATACGTTGATAGCGGGCGGATCGGTGGTTCCGGGTAACCCTGCAGCTAGTAAGCTTTACACGCAAATCGCTTCGGGACTTATGCCCAAGAATGGGACGCCACTTTCAGCGGCGGATGTAAGTGCGATCTCTGAATGGATCACGGCGGGTGCGCTTTCAGGTTCAGCCCCATCGCCCGCGCCAGACGCACCGATATCATTATCAAATATGTCACTATCAGCAACAAACGTTTTAATAGCGTGGACGATGCCTTCGCAGGTCGTAACAAGTACGCAAATTCAGCGTTCGGACAGCCTGGTTGGCCCGTTCACGGTCGTGGCTGATTTACCCAATGCGGCTTCTTCATTTTCGGATTCAAGTTTAGCTCCGGCGACGACTTATTATTACCGCGTGTCGGTCAGTAATCTAACGGGAGCTTCGCCGTTTTCGCAAGTGTTAACCGTAACAACACCAGGGTATGCTCCTTCGGCTCCGACATCGCTCGTAGCTTCGGTCATTTCATCAAGCCAAATCAATTTAACTTGGGTTGATAATTCTGCCGATGAAACAAGTTTTATACTTGAGCGAGCCAATGCGGCGGCTGGCCCTTTTGCTAGCGTGGCTACCTTAGCACCGAACACAGTAACGTATTCAAATACAGCTTTGACAGCGGCTACAACTTTTTACTATCGCGTTCGCGCCGCGAATACAGGTGGAAATTCGACGGACTCAAATGTGGCCAGTGCTGTAACTCAAGCAGCGGTTACAGCAGCACCATCGATTCCGACGGGTCTTGTGGCAACCTCAGCATCATCAAATCAAATTAACCTAACCTGGACAGACACCTCAAGTACTGAGAACGGTTTTAGAATTGAACGTAGCGCCAGCGCAGTCGGACCTTTTACTTTAATCTTTTCGACGGCGGCGAATATTAATAGCTACTCAGATACAGGGCTTACGGCTTCGACGGCTTATTATTACCGAATAGCTTCATTCAACGGAATTGGAAATTCGGTCTATACCGCGATTGTGAATGCGACGACTCAGGCGGCCGCAGTTACGGCACCGGCGGCTCCGACTACTTTGGCGGCGGTATCGGCTTCGACTTCACAAATTAACTTAAGTTGGGTGGACGCTTCAACAAATGAGAGCGGATTTAAAATTGAAAGAGCGTCTAACGCTGCGGGACCGTTTGCTTTAGTATTTACTTCGCCGGCCGCAGCAACAACCTATTCAGATACAGGCTTAACTTCAGCGACGAATTATTTCTACCGCGTTTATTCTTTTAATTCAGCCGGTAACTCTGCTTTCACAAGCATAGTCAATGCAACAACTCAGGCGGGCGTGCCTGTGGCACCAACAACTTTAGCCGCAGCAGCAACATCAAGTTCACAGATCAATTTAACCTGGGCAGACTTATCTAGCAATGAAACTGGATTTAAGGTTGAGCAAGCGGCGTCTGTAAGCGGGCCGTTTACTTTGATTGCTACCTTACCTGCGAATACGACCAGTTATTCAAATACTGGTCTATCGCCTGTTGTTACTTATTATTACCGTGTTTATGCTTACAATGTCGGGGGCAATTCGGGATATACAACGACTGGTTCGGCGACGACATTCGGAACCTTTGCATGGATTAATACAAATGTCATTGCGGGTAAATGTTTGTCGTGTCACGGAAGTAATCCTAAGGGTGGTTACAATATGTCGACATATGCTGGTGTAAAAACACGTGTTGTGGTTTCGAATGCAGCGGGCAGTGTATTTTATCAGCGAGTATTAAATGGCAGTATGCCGGAAGGCTCAGCCAAATTAACAACAATTCAACTGAACGCTATTAAAACTTGGATTGATAGCGGAGCAGTCAACAACTAAGAAAAGGGAAATCACCATGAACAAAGTAATCGCCGGCCTTCTTGTATCGCTAATCAGTCTATCAGCTTGGTCAAAACCAGGTGCAACCGTAGATATTGAATTATCTCCGGCCGGAAGTTTTAAAGGTAAAACAGATGATGTTAAAGGCGAGGCTGTTATGGTTGGCGATACGATTAAAGCCGAGAATGTAATCGTAGGTCTTAAAAATTTAAAAACCGGAATATCTATGCGTGATAAGCATGCGACTGAAAAATACCTTGAAGTAGGAAAGTTTCCGGATGCTGTTTTAGTATCGGCGACCGGTGCAGGCGGTAAAGGTTCAGGAATTTTAAAAATTCGTGGCATCCAAAAGCCAGTTGAAGGCACTTATGAAGTTCAAGGCAGTGAAGTGACGGCTCATTTTCCGATTAAATTGTCAGACTACGGAATCACCGGAGTAAAGTATATGGGTGTTGGCGTTACCGACAGCGTAAATCTTCACGTGACAGTTCCGTTAAAGAAAAAGTAGTTTACTCTAAATTAAAAAAAATAGTTTTTAACGCAGCGGTTAGCGGTGGCTTAAGCTGCGTATTTTTAGTTAACTTAAACAGTGAATAAAAAAAGATCTAAATATTTTATTTTTTTATTTCTAGTTTTTTCTTTTCATTCTAGATCTTTTTGTGCTGAAATCTTACGATTTAACAAAACATCAGTTCTTTTAAGTATTGAAGAAAATATCTTTGAACAGAACGATTTAATCGACGTAAAAAATAAAAAAAATGAAACCATCGCGGTTTTAAAAATTACTCAAATTAAAAAAAAACGTGCGCTTGCGCAAATTTCAAAAGGCTCGCTTGTTGAATGGCGAAAAAACGATCAGTTAATCAAAAGTAAAAAACTTGAGAGGGCTGATAATAAGCCCGATAAAAAAACTAAATCGGTTTTCAAGTTCGGCGGCTCAGTCATACCTACACAAAATAGCGTCGTAACGAATCTAACGAGTGCAACGGCAGTCTCAATGAACGGAAGCAGCTATTCTGGCGAACTTTTTTTTGACTATGCGTTGTTAAGCCAATTCGAGGTCTCAGCAAGGCTTGGTTTAAATAGGCTTAGTGCGACCGGTGCAACCGCCAACGGAGGCATTTGTAATGCTCAATCGTGCTTTGTAAGCATGGATTACCTTGATTCATCTTTGGCTTTAAAATACACAAAATCATACACGAAATTCGAACTATGGTCAGATCTTGGGTTGGGTTTTTTATTACCTATTCAAAAAGACTCTAATATTTTGACCACCGCAGATATTAATACGACTCAAAAATTCTTTTTAGGTTTGGGTGCTGCCTATAATCTTAGTAACAACTATTTCGTTCCGGTCGAGCTTGAGTATTCGATTTTTTTAAATAGCCAAATTACTCAGATTAACCAACTAAGATTTAAACTAGGATTTGGTTTTGGGCTTTAAGCCTTGACAGATTTTATCGTTTATTCAGATTATCGTATCAAGTGATTCGAATTATATTCAGTATTTTATTTTTCATCGCGGGAAAGTCAGCTAGGGCGTATCCTGATTTTATAGGCTACGGTTATACTTCGTGCTTAACTTGTCATTACAGTGGGCATGGCGGGGGCGCTTTAAATGATTACGGGCGTGCTTTATTTGCGACTGAGATTGCATCACGGAGTTTGTATTCAGCAAAAACTGACGAAGAAGAAATTGCTCGCCAATCGCAATTTTTAGTACAGACCGAACTACCTTGGTGGATTCGGCCCGGTATAAAATATCGTGGTTTGTGGTTTCAGAACAGTCCGGGTTCAAGAACAGATAGTATACAAAAATTTTTGAATATGCAGAATGATATCAACGTAAACTTCTTTTTAGATAAAGAGCAAAAGTTCTCTTTTATCAGCACGGCCACTTACACGACTTACCCCATTCGATTTGCAACTTCGACCGGTAAGAATAGCGCACCATTTTGGTTTGCAAAAGAATTTTATTTTCGTTACCAAATAAGTCGAAACTTTTGGTTGTACGCGGGCCAGTTAGATAAACCTTTCGGAATTCGTCATATTGATCATACTCTTGTAAGTCGTTCTGGCATAGGCTTGGGTCAATTTGATCAGTCGCAAAGCCTTATTTTACACGCAACTTACAACGAATGGGATGTGGCCTTTAGCGGATTCATGGGTAACAGCCTAGAAGAAAATAGATTCAAGCAGAAAGGATTTTCTATTACGGGCGAATATGAATTGCGCGAAAAAAACAGAATAGGGCTATCAATTCTAAAATCTAAAAATGACATAGTCGGCTGGACAAGATTAGCAACACATTCTCGAGTTGGCTTAAGCAAGGGCAGCGCAATTTTAACCGAATTAGGATTTTTTGAGAACCAAAGTTTAACGGCTTCGTCAAAGCCACCAACTGGTGTTTATGCGGTTGTGCAAACTTTAGCTCATATACAGCGTGGGTATAATTTATTAACAACTTTACAATATTCGAAAGCAGATATTGATAAGCCAGTGACTGAAAAGACAAGCTTTACTGTTGGAGCCCTCATGTTTCCGATGCAGCGTACAGAATTTAGGTTGAGCGCGATAAATGGACAGAATTACGATGAGTCGACGGGTTCGAAAGACAGCTGGCAGCTTCAATCACAATTGCACTTTTCTTGGTAACGAAGCGGAAAGGTTTTTAGTTTGAAAAAGAAGTTTTCAAAATTAGTTATGTGTAGCTTTATATTTCTTTTGAGTGAGTTTTCTTATGCACAAGTATCTCGTATTGCAGCAAAGTTTCGAGAAATCGATATTTTATCCTTCAAACAAATTTCTTGGACCGAGAAAATGCTGATTCAAGACAATCTAACAGTCGAAGAAGACATCGCCAATTTCACGGGTCAACAAATTGAGTTTGAAAAAAGTTTTTCAGATCAAAAATGGGGATGGGGACTGGCCGCAAGCTTGGGTTTTGGAAAGGCTTCTGGTGGCGGAAACGCTGCTAATATTATTTTTCAAAAAGGCAATACTCGATGGAGCTCGCTGGGTCTTAGTGCGCAAATTTATTCAAAAATAAGCCCTCGGTTTTATGTTGGGTTACGTATGCCGGTGCGATATAAAAACATCGGTTGGCCCGTCAGCGATTCAAGCTTATCTGTTAGTAGCGGTAAGACAATTTCTGCGGGCGTGCTTTTCGAATCGACTTTTCGGTTAAATGCAGAATTTGACTTCACTCAAGCCATCGGTTTTTACAGTGCATCGGAAGGCTCGACACTATGGCAAATAGGGCTTGGTTACCGGCTATAATAATCTAAATACTATTAATCCAGTCGGCAATTATTTGAACCTCTGTAGAGGTTAGATCTGAGCCTTGCGGCATGTTTGCCGGGCCCGGACCTGAAGTTGCGCCGCTCAGCCGGTAGTAAATTTTAGAGCCCGCCGGGTTTCGTGCTGAGACCAGGTTTTTTTGCAGAAATTGATTTTGGTTAAGATTTCTGAAATCTCCATTGTTGCTACTGCTATGGCAAGCCAGGCACTTCGAATCGATTATATTTTTAGCGGCCAAAAATTGTGGAGTTGCGCTGCCGCCACCGCCTTGGTTGCCTCCAGTCGAGCGAATCAAGGCCGGATCAAATGCTGCATAGGCTACTTTTGAGTTTAGGGCTATGTATCTAGACATCACATTAAGATCGAGTGGTGTAAGAACTTTTGAAAAAACAATGACCTCGCCGTCGGTATCAAGAGCGCTTGCTGTATAAACCTGTTTTAATAAAAAGCTTGAAGCGTACGGAGTGCCAACTTTTTGAATACTGCCATTTTGAATAATACCATTAATTTGTAGGCTAATTTCTTCGGGCTCTGTTCCAAAGGCTGCTGCAATAATCGTTTGCTCAAAAGGTTCGGGTAGGGACGGTAAAGTCGCTTCGATGTAGGTGTAATTGTTTACATCTGTCTTATGAATCGCACGAATTTTTCCGTTAGAAATAAAAAGCTCGGATTGGTCTAGTTCAGCTTCGGCCTGAAAAGAATAGATAAGGCCCGCCGCGTTTTTATCTACTTTTAAAATCACTGAAGAGGCTTCAGAGAACTTGGTACTGTTTTCGACCTGCGTAAAAGTTTGTTTTTTATGTAGAATAAAATTTTCGTCAGACAACAAGCTAGGCAGCCTGCTTTTTGTAGAGCTTAGTGCGGCATCAAAAAGGCTCTGGCTTTCGATCGCATTTTGCATAGGGCGTAAATCTGTTCCGCAATTTTGAAAACCTATAACAAGACAAGCGGCACCCGTGAAAGTGAATATCTTTTTATAAATATTTTTTACCATGAGCACTCCTTTCTTTTTAGGCTTCACAGCATCTGCCAGCCGGGCGATTCGCAGACGACCAGAAGTAAAGCACGCCATCTTTCGTAGACCGATTCATTGGCCTTTGAAAGTTCACGATCTAGTTCAAGTAATGAATTAACAGTTAATTCTCCTGCATTGGTATCGCGGTAAAACAATTCATAAATTTGAATAACAGATGATTTATTTGGAATTTGACTTGATCGATTTATTTTTTCAAGTGCCGCTTCGACTGCGTTTTCTGAGTCTAAAATATCACGGCAAGCCTTCAAGCGATAAGATTCGCGCAAAGTACCGTCGTCTTTGATGATAGCGCCATTTGCGTTTGAAATATCTCCAGCACAGTCGGCCGTCGATTGACTACTGTAGGGGTCGCAGGCCAGTCCGAATTGGGTACCTTTATGACCAATCCAGTGCTCTAAAATATCATCGAGTGATCCTTTAGAGCTATTTCGTATTGTATAATTCTCAGACTCAAAAATATCTTTAAAAAGTGTCACGATGTAGTTTCTGTGCGCGAGCATTAATTTTTGCGAAGAAGGTAGAGTCTTCTGCTCTAACGTCGGGTGTTCGATAGGTAAATTAACGGATGAAAAGTCAGCACTGCTGATCGAATCGAGTTTAGTACAATTTTGAAATCCGAATGATATAATAAAAAAGCCAATAATTAAGGAGACATGATTCTTTCTTAATCCTATTGCAAGTATTGTTGCAACAATCTGTTTTCTAAATTTATTCATCTTTTAAAACTCCCTTGCCAAAAGGAAGAATTAACCCTGAGCTAGAAACTTTAATTAATGGTGCCGCTGAATTTGCGTAAGGGTTGTGAGGGACCGCTAAAAGCTCAGCGACAGTCGAAGCTGCCATCAGTGGGTTCGGCATTCCGTTTTGTGTATAGCCATTGATAGATGATGAGACGCCCTGAGTTCCGGCAAAGTTAGCGTCTAAGCCCGTTTTTTTAATATTACCGACAACATAGGGGCCATTTTTAATTGCGCCCGAGTAAACGCTTGTTACCATTTGATTAAATCCATGATCAGACCCTAAGCCATCGGTACGTGCCGATCGATTAAAATCAGACGTAATTTGAAAAACTGTGTCTGACCACAAGTCGCTGCCATTTGTCGTCGCAACCGCTTTAAGTTGCGTAGAAAGTTCTAAAATAGCAGCGGCTACTCCACGAAATAGAGCGGCTGTTTTTAGCAACGTGATCTTACTTGCGTTCTCGTGAATGTCGTAAGAAAAATCCATGATCGAAGAGGCGACATCGCCGACCGCTTGATATGTTAAGCTATAAAAACGATCTAATTCGCAAATTTCAACCGACGTGCACAGTTTTTCTTTAAGTACATATTCGGTTAAGGCAAAAGAGGCAGCTAAATTTCCAGCGCTCATAGTCGAAGTCATATCAATTGCGTTGAAGCCTGCAGCTAAAACACGTGGTCCGGCCGATTCAAATTTTAGTCCTGAATTTTCACCAGTTGAAATCAGTGTAGCATCGCTAAGCCCTGAAATATTTCGGGCCCGCATCGAAGACTCAATTAAGTTTCGGTACCGACTTACGGCCTCAGCCCAGTAGCCGTCGATATTATTGACTCCTGCCTTCATTAATTTTTCAGCATTCGAATAGTTAGATGCTAAAATTTTTGATCCGGCGGAATTTGAACCGATGTAGTTTTTAAGCCGTGCCTTGGCTAAATCGAAAGCCGACGAATTGTTATCGGTCAATTTTGAAGTCGCGCTGCCAGTAGGCTTTATGAAACTTTCTAGTAATGAATTTAAAGGCCGCTGATCGGAAGTAAATATCTTATTTACACCGTAGCCAGCTGTTGAATTAAATAAACTGGTGTCGCCGCGATCAGGCCACTGAATAGCTTGAAAATATTTCGATGAATAATCTGCGGCAAGGCCAGAAATAGAAGAAGCTCCTCCTAGTGGTGAAAGTTGTCTGATAACGTTCAGTGGGTGGCCATCAACGCCGGTTCCGTAGCCACGTATAACGAGCATGTTTTCTAGTAAGTTTGTCAATGCAACTTGCCCGGCACTTGTCTGAACACTATTAGCAAAAAAGTGGGGTACTAAAGTATTATTGTGTAAAAATGATCGATACTCAGTATCTGTTACTTTTCCTTGAGACGACTTAAAAGCAGTCGAAACCATAGGATTATAAATCATATCAGGGTCTGATACATTTGTCTTTTGCCAGTGATCAAAGGCGTAACGCGCAGGTGCTCCGAAAAGTAAAAGATTTACGTAATTACGTCCACCAGTTTGTCCGGTGCTTTCGGCACGAGCTTGTTGAATTAGATTTTTTGTAACTAAGTCCATCAATGAGTGTATAGGTAACCCTGAAAATGCAAAAGCACTTACTTGACTTGAAGTCTTCAGAAAATTTCTTCGGGTCATGTTAGCCAGTTTGTTTTTTTTGCTCATAATCCAAAATCTTTCTTCGCGTACTCGTCAGATGAAAATATGGCCTTGATCATATTCTTAATGGACTGGTCATTTTTTAAATTCTTAGCCAAATTTTCGATAAATAATCGATCTTTTATTGCTGACTTTGTTAGGGCTTTATTTAGCTCTGCGTTTGCCGGGTTCGTTCGGTCATAAAGTGAAATCTCTTTTCCGGTAAAAAAAGCATAATATCTTTTAGCTGCGCACATGTAATAATCTTCTGTTTCGGATATAGCCGTGCCCAGGTCGGCAATTGAGTTTAGATTACGATCGACTAATTTTCCGGTTGCTGATCTAAAGAATAGTCTGCCCGTTGGAGTTTGAGTGTGAAATCCTTCAACTGGTATGTCGGGCCAGCCGGCGACGGATGGGCTTTTTTGTTTGAAAGTAGACATAAGTAAAGTTGCTTTTGTAAAATTAGCTGGGTCATTTGTTTGATTGTAGTTCGATCCACCGATAACCACATTTCGCGCAGTATAGGCCATCGGATCAAGTGTGGCATGGCAAGAGACGCAGCTGCTGGCTTTACGAAATGGCGTATCTGAAGTGTTGACGACTAAATTTCGGATATCGCTCTCTCTGAGCGCAGGTAATGTCGCACACAAAAATGAATTCAAGTTAGCCTGTGACCAGCGTCTAGGAAGTCTCGTGGTCCCATTCGAAGGTGTTCCTAATTCTCGGCCATAATTCATCATCAAGTAGATCGGAGTTCCTAGAACTCCTCCGCCCAGGGTCTTGTATAAATCAAAAGAGTAGTTTAGATCAGGTACGTGATGGGCACTGTCGGTACCTGGATCGCCACTTAGCGGGCGGTATGAAAAATTAGGAACCTGCACAGAAGCTGTTGTCGAGCGAATTCCGCGCAAATCACCGGCTTGAATGTACGGAAACGGCACTAAAAAAGTATTTATACTATTTCTAGCTGCATCGTAATCACCATTCGCCGTGCCACGAAATTCGATAATATTATTTTCAGACTGAATGTCATTTCGGTAACGTCTACCGGGGTTTTTGAAACCTCCGCCTCGGCGTGATCGTATTTTTTGATCGTCTTCGCGGACAGCTTGCACTCCGGTTGGCGCAGTAACAACGTCAGAAAAATTTGCTCGATCGGTAAATACTGATTTAGTAAGGGCTAACGAAGGTTCAGTTGAATCGTAAAGATCGATTGTTCCCATTCCAATTTCAGTTCCAAAACCTTGAATTTGTTCGACCGTATTCGCGCTAAACCAAGTGCGATGAAAAGCATGCAATTGATTAAGAATCGCTTGGGCGTCTTGACTGTTCGGATTCGTAAGAAGGCCTGATTGCGGGTCTAACTTAACCATATCAACTAAGTTTTGGCATGCGGTTAGGCCGCCGACTGATTTATTTTTTAAGGCCAAGTAGCTAGGGTGCTTGAGAGGTACCGGGCGACCTGTTAGCTGTGCGTAACAGCGCCTAAATAAAGACAATTCAGATAGTTTCTGATCTTTTGTAGAGTCTGTTGTCGCGGAATCAACTAGATCTGATGTACTTGAAAAAAGATCGGTCCATAAGATGGTGTTATCTGCGGCTAAAATTTTTAAATAGGGTGGTGTATCGGCTATTTGTAATTTCGAGCCCGGCCTTTCTGTCGTGCTGTTCTCGGAACGCCATACAGAAGTATCGTTGTTCATAACAAGTAAACCTCCGCCGTCGTTGAAAACAGCGCGGCAGTTGTTGTTTGTTGCTGTATTAGCAGTACGACTATTCCAAACGGGAGTTTTAGCAATTTGTGGAAGTTGAGTCGGGTCAATTTTGTAAACGACAAGGTTACAGTCGCTTTGCATGACAAGGTCAATATTGCCGACGCGTACTTTATTGTTTTGAGTTAAAATTAAATTCTTAAAAATATTAGTGGTAGACCAAAAAATAGAACCTGTATCAACACTTGTGATTGTTAAATAAGGTTCTTCATCAGAAAATATAAGCTGAGATGTGGCCGATTCAGCTCTATTTGTAGAGCCCCATAAATACCATTTACCACCCGGAGTTGCGACGGGGTACTTATCGTTCGTAATTGATAAATTTGTATCAGTTTGCAAAGTCACTTTACATTGATTCGCGGAGGTATTACCTAAATCATGCGTGGCAGGGTTTATGCTGATTCCGGCATTCCAAACGGCAACACCTTGTTTGTAAACGACAAGGTTACAATCGGACTGCATCACTAACATGGCTTGACCGACAGTTTTTGATTGACCTTGCGTTAGTACAAAACCCGCAGGATAAATTTCAGATTGAGCCGCGTGCGACTTTAAATGAAAGGTCATTACTGCATATAGTAAGAATATATAGCGAAACTTCCCCATGCCATCTTATCGGAGACTTAACAAAAAAACTGAAGCCTTGACCGTAGCATTAGCTGTAGAAGAGCAGAAGCGTCTCAGAAGAGTACGAAAGTGTAAAGGGCTTCAGTTTTTAGGCGCTTTAGCTTCATTTTTTGACAGGTCGTGCCGATAAGTTAGACGAGTTCTTGTAAGTTTAACTAGAAGGTGGCCGTTTGCTAACGAATATTAGATATTCTTTTTCAGTTAAATTTTTTATAATTTTACTGAGCATACTGAATATAAGCTTGGTTGCTGAAGCAGCTCCGCGTAATATTTCGTTCCAGTCGCGTATCTTCAAGCCAGATGGCAAGCCGCTTGAGGCCACCAACGTTCAATTTCGTTTTTCGTTATTAAATCCAATGAGTACGTGTGTTATTTATTCTGAGAGTTTTACTAGCATCGATCTTTCAAGTTCATCGGGTAGTGTGGTGCTTGCTTTGGGTTCAGGGGCGCGTAGTTACCCGACTGCGGGCACGATGGAATGGTTTGATGCATTTGACAACGCGACCACAAGTTATACGTGTCAGTCGACGGGTACTTATTCTCCGACTTTTGCAGACCTTCGTCGTTTAGTGATGCAGTTTAACGATGGCTCGGCTACGGGCTGGCAAACTTTACCGCCTTTAGATATTAATAGTGTTCCTTATGCTTTATTTGCTGAAAGCGCAGAAAAGTTAGGAAATAATACGGCGGCTGATTTTGTTTTAGGTTCTGCTTTGCCGACGTGTTCGGGTGCGAACGTACTGACCTATAATGGAACAACATTTTCTTGTATTTCGCCTGCACCAACTTCGATTGCACCATCTATTATTACTGCGGGTGGTGCAAGCCCCGGGCAGGTATTAAAGTTTGACGGCGCAAACTGGGTGGCTTCGGCTGATGATGCGGGCGCAGGGGGAACTGTTACTGCGGTGACTTCATCGAATTCATATTTAACTGTGGCAAATTCAAGTTCAACGCCGACTTTAACGCTTAATGTTGGTACGGGCGCCGGAACCGTAGCAGCGGGTAATGATGCGCGCATTACCGGAGCATTTCAAACAGCAACAGCCTTAAGCGGAGATTTAACCGGAGCACTTCCGAACCCAACAATAGCACCGGGTGCTGTTAACAACGCGAAGATCAGTGATGTCGCGTTTAGTAAAATTACGGGAAGACCAACAACTCTTGCGGGCTATACGATCGCCATGACTTCAGCGGATGTAACAACAGCGCTAGGCTACACGCCTTCGAACGGAATGAACGCGCTAGTTTCAGCAAATATTTTTGTAGGTAACGGATCTGGCTTCGCAGAAGGCCGCGTATTATCAGGCGATGCAACGATTTCAAATCTAGGTGTATTAAGTTTATCGAATTCAAGTGCGACACGCACAAATTTAGGTCTGGGTAATTCAGCTGTTCTGAACGTCGGAACAGGGGCAGGTTCAGTAGCCGCGGGTAATGATGCGCGCTTGACCGACA
>JANPPC010000024.1:0-2000 GCA_031428275.1 Bdellovibrio sp. | reverse complement strand
ATAAAAAGAGGTTACACTCCTCATTAAATTATTTGACGCCAGAAGAGTTCGAAGCTAAGTGTATCAAAAATAATCGGGTTAAGTCGTGAACTTTGGAAGACAACCTACGAAATCTTCACCGCACTCCATATCTTGATTGGTTATCACAACATAAAAAACTAAAAGAAAATCCTAGCACGCTAATAAAGTCAGAGGATTTTCCGAAACGAATCCAAACTTTGCCACGGCCATTTCCACCTGAAATTGATATTATTTTGCAAAAGCGCCTTCGAGAAAGTGATGACATTGATAAACTAGGACTTTATCTGATGCGCCGATGTGGTATGCGAATTGGGGAACTGTTGCATCTTAAAATGACTTGCTTAGAAACCGATAATTTTGAAAATTCATATTTAAGAATATTTATGCCAAAATTTAAATCTGAGCGCCTCATGCCACTCGACGTCGACACGTTAGCAACTGTTCACAAAATATATAACTTAAAACAATTTGTTAAAAAGGAAGACTTTGATTCACATCATTTGATTTCGCATCCAACCGGGCGTATGCGCAGTTCTGTACATATGGCTGCGGTACTACGTGATACAATGAAAGACTTGGCGGTCCCGGGTCCAATCGTTACACACCGATTAAGACATACCTTCGCAACCTCGCTTCTATCAGCCGGGATCAGTATTACGACATTAAAAAAACTTCT
The DNA here is from genome assembly GCA_031428275.1 of Bdellovibrio sp. Lineage (GTDB taxonomy): Bacteria > Bdellovibrionota > Bdellovibrionia > Bdellovibrionales > Bdellovibrionaceae > Pseudobdellovibrio. The sequence continues at coordinate 1,303 of JANPPC010000024.1, read as the reverse complement.
GGGCCACAGCGATATTCGAATGACACTTGGATATGCTGCGGTCACCAATGAAACTGTGAGGCATGATTATTTTAAAGCCCTTACGCAGATCAGAGACAAATACGAAACAGCAAGCTTTCCACTAAAATCACCAGATTTACAGTCTTCAGTAAATAAATCTTTTTATGATGTTCAACGGGCCGTGAAAAAATATGTCCGTGAGCACGGTGATACTAATCCTTTAAATTTGAAACGACTTTTATATCGACTGAATTCACTTCGTCATGAGTTTTCTGTTCTTTTAAAGCTTGAGAAGTAGATTTTTTATTAAATTTTGGTTTATCAAAACCCCACTTAGCTGGATCTTCGCCTCTTAATAAAATAGCCCGTTTTTGCGCGTGAACCGATCCATGTGAGCACTTAGAAATCCTAGCAATTTCCCTATACGATAAGCCAGCTTCTAAAAGCGATTCGATCAAAGCTGAATTTCTTTTACGGACCCGGCCAATCAATTTACCCTTGGCTTTAGCGTTTTTCATTCCAGTCTTAACTCTTTCTTGGATCATCGATCTTTCTAGTTGCGCCAAACTTCCGAGGATGATGAACATGGCCACGCCCATACTGGATTCTGTATCAATATTTTCAGTGATGCTTACGAAGCGGGTTTGACAGTCTTTGAAAATCTGTAAACCTTTTAATAAGTGCATTGTACTTCGGGCAAAACGGCTAAACGCAAATACGATGACTTGATCGGCTTCAAGGCGTTTCACACGATCCATCATTTTATCGATTGCCGGACGACTCTCTTTAGCTCCCGAGATGCCTTGATCGGTAAAGGTTTCGTATTCTGTGATATTATTTCGGGTACACCATTCTAAAAGTGCCCGGGCCTGGGATTCAGCACCGTTGACCTGATCTAAAGTTGATACCCTGATGTATAAAAAAGTTTTTTTCGACATATTTTACGTCCTTATGTGAGAGTTTTTAAATATAAAAAGCCCGAAGGGTTTAGCTTCGGGCTTAAGATTATTGATAGACGGGGACTAAGTGATAAAAACTTATCGACCCGTTAACTGCTTCGTATATTTTGAATACGACATAATGCCTTTTTGTGATTTTTCACTGGCAAGCCCCAGCATCATCAATGTGCAAAATTTAAGCTGGCCGATGAGCGCGAGCAAAATTGGCTCTACAACAAAATAGGGGGAATTAAAGAATTAAGTTAACATGTTTTTACGACAAGACATTTTAACAAAAGGATTCAATAATGCCCCCCGTTTTAGGACTACCAGATCTTTGCTTGGAATCAATCGATCATCATGAA
>JANPPC010000023.1:0-40113 GCA_031428275.1 Bdellovibrio sp. | reverse complement strand
GCATCGAAGCAAAAAATATTTTTTGCTTCTTATGATGCTGTATGGAAAGCCGCCCACAGCGTTATTAAGTACACGATCGCGTCTGAGAACCAAGACTTTGGCGTCATAGAAACTGATTTCGTAAAGGCAGTTGACGGATGGCTACCCCCTAATCAAAGTCGTCCGCAGTTTAAAAGTGCACGTTACAAATTAATTTTCAGCTTTGCCAAAGGTAAAACCGACGGCCGAGAATCGACGCGTGTTACGATTGAAAAGAAAATTGAGGTCTTTAAAGACTTTATTTCTGAGACCCAAACCATCCAGTCAGATGGTTTAGAGGAGATGTCACTTTTTTACCGAATCGAACGTGAGATTATCATCGCGCAGGCCTTAAAAAAAGCTGCAAATACTGAAAATTAGTAAAACCTAAAGCCACTTTTTTTCTTTCACAAATGCTTTCCACTGAGCTAACTGATTGTTACCGGCAAAGCTAACATCGGTGATTTTCTCTAGCGTTTCAGCTGCCATTTCGGCAATTTTTGCATCTTTATCAAATAAATATCTAACAAAAAATGTACGATCTTCGCGACTGGCTCGAGCCGAAAGTAATCTCATAATTTGTGGCCGAATCCATAAACTTTGCGTTCCCTTAAAGTTATAAGACTGACCAAGTTCTTCGGCTAAAATTTTACGATTTTCTGAAGTAAATTTAGCCGCAATTAAATCAACCGCAGCCGAACGAACCACTAAGGCTTTATCTTTGATAAGTTGCTTAGCCTCGTTGATACCATTGTCCCCGCCCATTTTTGCTAACGCCATCATGGCCGCATTACGCATGTACCAATCAGAGTTTTTTGTGAAAGCTCTGATATCATCAACCTGATCGCCGGATGCTAGGTCTGACGCCTTAAGCAATGCAGACCAACGCGTACCCATCGGTAACGCTGCGTTTTTAGCTAAGCTTAATTGCGCCGCGTAGTTGCCTGGCTCGGTTTCTGCTACTTTTGATGTAACTGCCGCTTGTGTGTATACCGATAAAGCAAGTACGCCCAAAATTAAATAAATTTTCACGTGGAACCCTTCTGCATTAACTTTTCAAATTCATTTAAAACACTTTTCTCAACATCTAAAATTTCAGAATTAAGTTCGCTAATAAACGGTTCAACTTTTGCGGGCCCTTCTGGCTTAGATGTAGACTTCGCTTCAGGGATAATATCTGGCACTTGCGTGTCTTCTTGGCTTTCAACCGCCGAAAATTCCTTGGGTAGATCGACTGATTCGCCAAGTAGTTCATCAATCGTGTTTTGCGAAAGAGGTTGCTCTGAAGAATGACTATCAATGTTTACTTCGGCAGGATTTTCTGAAACTGAATCCATCATCATGGTGTCATCCGAAAGATTTAAACGTTTCTTCAATTCAGAGTTTTCGCTTCTTAATTGGCTCAGTTCAGCGATATCTTCTGCTATAACGTCGTACTCGGCTAAACGAGCTTCTAGTTGTTCAACCTTGGCTGATAACTCGGCCGCTTTTTCTTCACCGATTTTATTTTCGACCAATCCTGCGGCATCGCTGGTAGCCGAAGGGCTCATGTCGAAAACTTTTTTCTCAGATTCGTTTAAAGCATTTCTTAACGTAGAAACCTCTGCACGCAACTGTTGAACTTCTGCTCTATCGGACGAACTTGCAGCACTAGCAACCTGACCCGAGCTTACATTTCCCGGGTTACTATTGGCGTTACTTTGCCCGTCTATTTTTTGTTGAAGTAATTGCTCGATTTTCTGATTTAATTGGCTAACCTCAAAGTTTCCGCTAGAGGTCTCAGCCGGCCCACTGCTTACAACAAAAAATAACCGGTAGACGTAAACGACTAGCAGCACCAGCACAACCGTAAAACAAATTTGGATCATCAACGTATTGTTGAGCGATACCCAGTTTATAAGCTCATTCATGGCCCAATTATCTCAACTTTCTTCTTAATGTGGCAAGTCTCAAACAACCTAGGTCAGCTTCTAGACTTAAAGCCAGAAACCAGCTACACTTTAGCAATGAAAAATGTCGAAAAAAACGCTGATCTTATTCTAAAGAATGCTGACGCCATGATTTTTGATTCGAACTTGAATAAAATAGTAAAGCAGCGGGTCGATATAGCAGTTAAGAATCAGAGAATTTCTGAAATCTCGTCTTCGCTTCAATCGACTTCGAACAATATTTTAGATCTAACGGGGCTTACAATTTTACCGGGCTTGATCGATTCACAAGTTCATTTTCGCGAACCGGGGCTAACGCACAAAGAAGATATTCAAACAGGAACCCGCGCAGCTATCTTGGGCGGAATTACAAGTGTTTTCGAAATGCCAAATACAAATCCATCAACGACGACGGTTGAAGCATTTCAACAAAAAATGAATTTATCTAAAGGTCGGGCGAACTGCCATTACTCGTTTTTTTTAGGTGCCTCTAGCGAAAACATCTCTGAGCTAGCGAATTTAGAAAAGCTTCCGCATTCGCCCGGCATTAAAATTTTTCTAGGCGCTTCCTTTGGCTCATTACTAGTTGATGACGACGTTACTTTTGAACAAGTAATGAAACATGGCAAACGCCGCTTAACAATTCATTCAGAAGACGAAGCACGCATGCGTGAACGAAAACATATCGCGATCGAGGCCGGTCACCCACGCGCGCATCACATTTGGCGCGACGAAGAAAGCGCCATGATTTCGACACGCAAAGCGGTTATGTTAGCTCGAAAATATAAGCGCTCAATTCACGTCTTGCACGTTTCTTCGTCTGAAGAGATGGCGTTTCTGAAAGAAAATAAGGACGTAGCATCCGTCGAGATTCTTCCGCAATTTTTAACTTTATCGGCGCCAGAATGTTATGAACGCCTGGGTACACTCGCACAGCAAAATCCACCCATTCGCGATATTCGTCATTTAGAACACCTTTGGAAAGCCGTACAAAATGGCACGGTCGATATCATTGGTTCTGATCACGCACCTCACACCCTAGAAGAAAAAAATAGGCCCTATCCACAGTCTCCTTCTGGGTTTCCGGGAGTACAAACCTTAGTGCCGATTATGCTGAATCACGTTCACCAAGGAAATTTTTCTTTAGAGCGTTTTACCGAGATGGTTTCAGAAAACCCTCGTCGATTATTCGGCGTACGCAATAAGGGCCGCATTCAATTGGGCTACGACGCTGATTTTACGATCGTCGATTTAAAAAAAGAACAAACAATTAAGAACAGTTGGATCGCATCGAAGTGTGGTTACACTCCGTTTGATGGAATGAAAGTGACTGGCTGGCCAACACACACAATTTTAAAGGGCCAAGTCGTTATGCAAGATGATTCGGTTATTAAAGCCCACCAGGGAGAGCCCATTGACTTCGAAGCCCACGCCTAAGGCGCAGTTTCTTTCTTTGTTTTTTGGCGGTTTACTTCCCGTTATTGCTTTTACGGTCATCGAAGAAAAATACGGCGTCATGAGCGGCTTAATTGCCGGAATGATTTTTGGTTTCGCCGAAATCTGCTATGAACTATTTAAGTATAAAAAAGTTAGCACATTAACTTGGGTCGGAAATGGCATGCTGCTTATTCTGGGTGGCGTTTCGCTAATTTCGAGCGACGGGATTTGGTTTAAATTGCAACCCGCTATTTTCGAATTTGGATTCTTCGTCTTTTTGTTAGGCAGCTGGTTTATGCGTAAACCTTTTTTAGTTATGGTGATCGAGAAACAGAACCCCAACGCCCATGAATTTTTAAAAGCGAGCTTAAGCGGAATGACCTTCCGTATGAGTTTTTTCTTTTTAGCTCATGCTATTTTAGCTACCTGGGCTGCCTTATATTGGACGACCGAATCCTGGGCTATTCTAAAAGGAATCGGGTTAACTTTAAGCATGATCGTTTATATGGTTATTGAAATAGTTTGGGCACGCTACAAAATGAACCGTTCGCACTAAACACTGTGAACACAAATGCTCTATACACTATGGTAAAATATGCACACCCTGCTGCTAAAATCATACGCGGCGCCGAAACCTGTCGTGTTAAGTAAATAAATTACATTTTGTTTCAGAATTTGATTACTTTTTATTGTCAGCCCCACAGATTACTGCTAGGCTATCCTTATGAAAAAATCTTACAAGCACCTTGGACAAGTTATTAAAGAGTTTCGCGTAAAGGCTGATCTAACTCAAAAAGATTTAGCTGAAAAGCTAGGCTACAGCATACCACAATTTATTTCTTTAATGGAAAACGGCCATTCAAAAATTCCATTAAACATTTTAGGCGAGCTTATTAGCTTTCTTAAAATTCCTGAAAAAATGGTTTTAGATATTCTTTTAGAAACCTATAAAAAAGAAGCTCGCGAACAGATTTCAACTGGCCGCAAAAAAAGCTGCAAATCAATAATGATGAAGCCTGTAAGCGCCCAACCAAATAGCAATGTTTGTTTAGACCTTAATTCAGAGTATTGCTCTCTGTTTCGTGAGGCCTCAAATCAAATTGCAGAACTTGGCGCTTCGGTTAATATTAAAATCACCCCTTTTCATAAGAAGTCCTTAGAACACTTCTCAAAGCTCGAAACCGAACAAAAGAGAGCTGTTCTAAATTCTTTACTTGTTTATCTTAATGTCTACAGGGCGGTTCAAGCCGAAGGCTCTTCTTTGCTAGACTCAGTTCGAGTCGTTTGGAACGCGCTTACGCTGCTAGGGTTTCGCCCTACATCGGATTTATTTTCTTTTATTCAACCGGGCAACGTGATTGAAATTCACGATAAACGCTTAGTACAAGTTTTTAGAAATTTAATTTTTTTTAATTTTTGTTCTTATTCGCTAGAAGAACTTTATTGTTATAATCTGCAACAGCTTTACACGCGTGATCTTGAATTTGAAAATGGCCTAATGACCTACGTTCACCAGATTTACGGTGGACATACTTCTGTTATCAAAACTGACTTAAAGACTCATACTATAACCGAATTGCTTTCGACTAAAAAATTAAAAATATCGGACGATATTCATTATCTAGCGCCTCTGTTTTCATCGAGCGGCGGAAATGATCCGGTTGCTACGCTTTGTATTGAAAGCGCACGCATTGAATCGCAAGCGAAGATCGCAGACGATGCCTCGCCGCCTGCAAATCTTGAAGTTTTAAATAATGTTTTGCAGTTTACTAAGCCGATTTTTTCTTCTGAAGAACGCTCGCTACTTTAGATCTAATTTCTAACAACATTGAACGATAAATTTCGCTCGACAGTACTAAATTTTCTTTAGCCGCCTGCGCATCATGATCTGATAATTTGTTAATCTGTGAAAAAGCTGACTGCGTATGCTCTTGATCATCCTCACTATGTAATTTTAAAAACATCGAAGCCTTGGGACCATGGGCTTTCAATACTCGCCCCGCAAGCTCAGGCCCATACTTTTCAGCCAAGCATTCTAAAGCTAAAGTATAACCAAAGAATGAAGCCGCACCACGAAACTGAATCCAGTAGTACTGCACTTGATACATAGCTTGCGACTGCATCGTCATAGGAAAGTCGCTTAGCTGATAGCCCAAGGCTTTCATATCAGCAATACAAACGGCTTGATGACCACGTTCTTCTTTTGAATGATCTACGAAGCGAGCATGCAAACTTTCGTTACCAATAGGCACCACGGCGCCGGCCATAGCCACCAACCGCGTCGAGTGGCATACAAGGTAGTACTGCTGCGCAAGCCACATCGCATAGGCTTTCGGGTCTTCCCACGGAAAACCCAAGATAGCTTCGCGGGTTTTTTCTGTTTCAATTTCTGATAGTTGTTCTAACGTCATGTTATCTCCTGTTTTTATTGTTCACCAATTTTTGCTCTACTTAAATTTTATGCTGGTTTGATTAAGCTACTTTTAACTGTATAATCGGACGTTCTCCGGTAAAGTCAGTTCGCTGATCCCAAATACTTCGACTGAGTGACCTCTCTTGATAGAAGGTCGAAATCGCAAGTTCGGATTTATAAAAGGCGACTAAGTCAACTGCGACTCCGTGCATTTCTGAACGCTTAATAAAATGAGCCCCGTTATTAAACGCTGCTTTATTCACCCCGCGATTACTACGCGTGGTTCCGGCCATTGAATGGCAATCTGAATCAAGCATCAGCTGCGTACACAAATAAATGGCCAAACTTTTTAGACTGAAATGGGGTAAAGCATCTCCTCGAAAATTTGAATCCACCGCCAGATTGCTGCAAACCATGACCTTCGGACCATCTTTTGTCAGCAATGCAAATGATGTCGGATCCCATGATGAAAAAATCGAATCATCCTTGGTTGTTTCAATAGAAAAATCATATTCACGCAATGCTGCAACCGCAATGCACTGATCTTCGTAAAAAATTCCGCAGATTTTATCTTGCCGAGTGAAAGCATCAGAGAAGATATCGCGCGTACCCTCAAGCTCAAAAAAAGTCTCTTGCCAAAGAGTCTTCCAAGTTCTGTAGCACTTGTTGTAAAGCACATGTTCGATCGGCTGAGTGCCGCGGCCCGAAAACACATAAAAGCGCAAACTTTTGGGGTTCATATTCTTCCTTATAGTAAACTGACTTATTCTGTTCGGCACAATTAAAAATAGCTAAAGTCTTGTTTAATACTTAATTAAGCAATTAAGTTAACATCAACTAGTAACTTAATTGATCGAAATTAAAGCTCTGAGTTTAATACCTAATACGCTTCATTTAAATGGCTTAGTTGTCTAATTTTGAGACTAGAAATAAAGTTTGGAATACTGTTTAATATTTTGTTAAAAACAAGATAAGATTAAACATGTCAAATATTCTAATCGTGGAAGACGAACCTAAAATAGCAGAAATTTTAATGGAGTATTTGATCAATTGTGGTCACCAAGCATCAACCTGCACCAATGCAGAAGATGCATTAAGCTCTCTTCGCACGACTGAATGCCAGCTTATTATATCTGATATCAAAATGCCACGCATGAGCGGCGTCGAGCTTTATCAAGAATATAAAACTCTTAATAACTCAACGGCGCGTTTCGTTTTAATGACTGGCTACTCAGATTTAATGGATGTGCAGAATGCCTATCGCATCGGAATCGACGAGATTATAGCGAAGCCTTTTGATTTAGATATTCTAAAATTAGTTGTCGACTACTTACTACAGACCAAAGAGGCTTTCGGTTCCGAAGACGTTCGGTATTTTGCAGTTCCGATAGATGACCTGGTTGCTAAATCTCAAAACGAATATAGTATTTTTTTAAAGCTGAATTATAAGTTCATGTGCGTAACAAAGACCGGCCAAGATTTTACAATGCAGCGGCTTCAAAATCTAGCCAACAAAGGTATTAAATTTGTTTATCTTAATTCGAAAGATTACTCTAAGTACGCAGATCTTCATTTTTTGTCGAACGATAATAAAAATATACGCCCGCTTGATAATGCTAAAAAAGTGATAGCGTATAACTCACTGACGAACTTTGCTGCTAAACATCCGGTTCTTAAAGTATTAGATCAAAGGCATATCGTTAACAGCGTTAGCGCTTTACATAATTACTCTCAGGCAATCTTTAATCAACATCAACTCAGCGAAATTTATACTTCTTACGTTCAAGAATCTCCACATTTAGCAACCAAAAGTGCACTCATTGCAATCTTAACATCAAGTATCGCTGATCTGTGGAAATGGAATTCACCTCGCATTCAAAGTCGATTAGTTCTAGGAAGCTTACTTTGCGATATCGGCTTGACTAAAAGCCCTCAGTTGATGAATAAAAAAAGAATTCAGTACATGCCCGAAGACGTAATCGCTTATGAACAACATCCGGTTGAAAGCCATAAAATGCTAAGTCACATTGTCGGAATTCCAGAAGAGATTTTATTGATCGCTTTACAGCATCACGAAAATATTTCAAACAATGGCTTTCCGAACAAATTACCGCGAACTAAAATTCATTCTTTTTCTAAATTAGTTCAAGGAGTAAACGAGTTTGTCGATGCTTTACTTTTACAGCCGGACAAATCGAATGCACAAGCGGCACTTAATCAGCTTTCATCTTTTCAAAGTAAAATGGTTAGCGAGCAAGTTATTAAAAGTCTTTACATGATTTTCAATTTACCTATACCGACAGAACTTGAAAGCTTGCTTCTGCCTGATATGACTAACCGAGTGTTATAAAAAAAAAGAGAGTTCTTACGAACTCTCTTTTAACTTAATTCAATTTTCTAAACTTAAATTAGGGCGTACACCAAGGAGCCGTCGGCATTATTTGGCAAAATAATTCGCAAAGTTGTGGGTCACCCAATGGACATTCCACTGGTTGGCCCGGTGTTCCACCGCCCGGAGGCTGTGGCTGCGTTGATGCAACAGCACCTACGTTAATATCAAGAGACTGCGCCGAACGACCGGCAGCATCTACTGCTTTAACAGTTACAGTACCTTGAGTTAAACCCGTCAACAAACCGTTTACATCAACTGATGCAATCGTTGGGTTCGAAGTTTCAAAACGAACTGCACCGTTAGCGTTTTTCATTGTGAATTGCAAAGTTGCTTTTTCTGCAATTGTTGCAGCCGCAGGTACAACCCAGGCTTGCTTCGACAATAAAAAATCAACAGCCGCTAATGCATCAACGCGGCAGTTACATGCCGTTTCGATTTGTACTTTTGCGCCCGTTACCTGCATCAATGAACGCACTTCAGCGCCCGTAAGAGTAGGATCTTGTGCCTTTAAGAAAGCAACTAAACCAGCAACAAGCGGAGTCGCCATTGAAGTACCAGATAAGCTGTCGTATTTGCCACTCGGTAAGGTAGAGATAATTGCATCGCCCGGAGCCGCTAAAGCTACTTTAGCTTTACCGTAATTTGACCAAGACGGCTTAGTGTCAGTCGAATTCGAAGCCGCAACCGTCATCATGTTAGCTGTGCCTGAATTTGCTGGGTAAACCGTTACTTTATCATTATTTTTTCCGTCATTAGCTGCTGCTGTTACGAAAATAATTCCCGCAGCATCAGCGCGCTGAACAGCTTCGATAAGTGGCTTAGCCGTTGCTTCAGGAACCGTAGCTCCCCAAGAAGCAGAAATAACTGAAACTTTCTTTTCAATCGCGTAATCAATTGCTTTGATTGCATTGTTAAGATCGCCGCCACCATCTGCACCTAAAAAACGTAAAGGCATAATTGAAACTTCAGGGCTCATTCCTTGAATCCCGCCGTCAACTAAACCAGTCGCACCAACGATACCCGCACAGTGTGTTCCGTGACCTGGGTTCGCAGAACCCGTCGCATCCATTGGATCTGCATCGTTATCTTTAAAGTCAAAACCGGGCACCATATTAGGAGCTAAATTCGGATGAGTGTAATCTACACCCGTATCGATTACGGCTAGAATAACGCTACGATTACCTTTGTTGCCCGCACGCTTCCAGGCCGCTTCTGCGTTCACTTTTGCTAAAGCGTATTGTTCTTTTAAGGCACTTGTATCAACAGGAGCAGAGAATGCGCGAATTTTGAAATTCGGCACAACGTATTCAACGTTTTTATCAGCATACAAAGCAGCGATTGCACGCGCTTCACTTTTTTGCGCAATTTTTACCATAACTAAACGTGCTGGCCGATGAATGTCTTTCATCTCTAAGCCCATAGATTCAGTTTGCATTGCTGCCATTTTGTTAAGAGCTGTTGAATTTTTGTACTTTACTAAAAATTCGCCGGCATTTGAAATCGATGCTGTTAACAGCAACGATAGGATCCATCCCATAGTGAACATTTTCATAGTCTTCCCTCCGTGAAAAAACTTTGTTTATTTTATTTACAAATATAGTGGTTCCGTAATGGAACCTTTTTGCATGCAAAGATCGTATCCCGACTAAATTGAAAAAAAACAGTAAATAATTTCTTTTACGCAGCTAGACATTGGTTGAGTACAAACCAGTATCGCCAAACCATACTATATATATGACATGGCTAGATGTTTTCTTATTATCGCTGATCGAAGGCCTGACTGAATTTATTCCGGTCTCTTCGACCGGTCATTTAATTCTAGCGAGCTCATTTTTAAATATCTCTGCAACTGAATTTACCAAAGCATTTGATGTGATTATTCAGTTTGGTGCTATTTTAGCAGTCGTTTTTTTGTATCGCAAAAGATTGAAATGGGATTTTGATTTCTATAAAAAAATATTTATCGCTTTTGTTCCCACAATGGTTATCGGATTTATTTTCAAAGAAAAGATCAATCAGCTATTAGAAAGTACAATGGTAGTGGCATGGGCGCTGATTATCGGCGGCGTGATTTTAGTTTTCATCGATTCACTATTTAAACATCAAACAAAAACACATGTGACCGAACGCTCTGCGCTGCTTATCGGCTTCATGCAGTGTATTGCGATGATCCCGGGAGTATCAAGATCGGCAGCAACCATTATCGGTGGCCAAGTTGTCGGTTTGTCGCGCGAAAAAGCGGCTGAGTTTTCTTTTTTACTTGCGATCCCGACCATGGGAGCTGCTTCTGCTTATAAGCTATGGAAAATACGTCATCTATTAGAATCTTCCCAGGCAACTCACTTAATTACAGGCGTCGTCTTATCTTTTATTTTTTCTATCTTCGCGATTAAATTTTTTATTGCCATCTTGAATCGTTATGGATTTCGATACTTTGGAATTTACCGCATCATCGTGGGCGTGATAGTTCTATTTTTGATTTATGCAGGAGCTTTATGAGCAATTTAGACCTTACGATTCAAGCCGGTGGCCGCTTTATTTCTAACGAGATGCAAGAATTAGCAGATCGGGTTGTATTTCTTGTTCCTAACTGGAAGTGGATTACGCTGGCGGCAGGTATCGCTTTACTTTATTTTTTGAGGCTTATTTTACTAGGTCTTTTTGGTAAAATAAAACGCGGCCAAGCGTACTTCAAAAAACCTTCATTTATGCACTTTCTTCTAGAACTTGAAATCGAGAAACCAATCAGCTGGATTGTTGTAGCCATCGGCGGAATAGTTTTAACAGAATCTTTAGAACTTACTGCCAATCTGGGTCGCTACTTGGGGATTTTGCTTCAGCTATTATTATCTTTTAACATTATTCGACTTTGCTATTATGCCGTTGAAGCTTTTGGCTTACTTATTCAAGAGTGGGCGAAGAAAACCGACACGCAAATGGATGACCAACTAGCTCCGCTGGCTACAAAGACTTTAAAAGTATTGGTTATCATTGTAGGTGTTCTGATTATTTTACAAAATTTTAATGTGAATGTGACTGCTTTATTGGCCGGTTTAGGTATTGGCGGTATCGCGCTAGCTTTCGCGGCCCAAGACACGGTTGCGAACGTCTTCGGCACGATCACAATACTTTTAGATAAACCATTTAGGATGGGAGATCGAATCAAAATTGGCGAAACTGAAGGTACAATCGATGAAGTGGGTTTTCGCTCAACGCGCATAAGAACCTTGTATAATTCAATTGTGACCATTCCAAATTCAGTTGTAGCAAAAGAACGTATCGATAACTTAACCGATCGTAATGGCTGGATTCGTTTTCGGCACACTATCGGCCTGACTTATGACGCAAATGCCGATCAACTAAGACAATTCGGCGACCATCTAAGGTATTTGCTCTTACAAGATCCAAAAGTTGACCGCGAAAGAATTACCGTGGCCTTCAACAGCTTCGGCGATTCAAGCTTAAATGTATTAGTAAATTTTCATTTTCATTTAAACGAGAACGAAAATGAAAACGAGAATGAACAGATCCAAATTTATCTTGAGATGATTTATGCGGTTACGCAGCAGCTGAAATTAGATTTCGCATTTCCGACGCAAACGATGATTGTACAAAATAAATCGCAGCCAGAAACTAGTTCGCGGCCTTTGAACTAGCTAGCCAAGCTTTGTAGATTAAAAATTGCGGATCGCTTTCTTCCGACACGATTTGTACTCGTCGTTTTTCTTTCTGGTCTTCGACTAAGCTGCACATAAGCTGAATAATGCCATCTGGTGCTTGCACACCCACAATAAAATAGCCCGCAATCCATTCTGGTATAACGTCTTTAAAATGCAAACCACCTTCCGATAAATCGATGGTGGTAGCTTGAAATTGCCGCGTTGTCGAATAAATCGTACAATTGGCTGCAATCTCATAACGGGTATGTAAACGGGGAAACTTAACTCTTGCGGGTCTAACCACGAAATATTCGGTATCTGTACTTGCCTGCGATAGCTGCTCAATTGCTGGGTAGCTGGTCGGATCTGAATTTAATTTTTCAAAAAAATCAGGATGGGTTTTATCGTCGAAGGGTATCCATGTTTGATCGCCGGGTTCGCAAATCCGAGCAAGTTTGATCTCATTGACCGACATACTTTTAACTAGCAATTGGATCTCGCGATTACTTAAATCGTATAGCGTCCAACCCTTTAGCGTATTATGCAGTGCCCAACTTAGTGAATCGCTCAATGAACCCTCGATTTGCTTAAAGAATTTAAGTGCAAACTACTGATAACAAGATTTTTCGATGTAACCATCCGGAACTAATTTACCTTTAACGACCTGCGACCACTTCGTTGTATTTTCAAAGACACCTATCCGTCCGCCTTTTTTAACTATGAACAAATTTTTTCCGGATACATCAGCCTTGTTTTTAATTGCGCAATCATTTTTCATCGTCACAACTTTAGCTAACTTTGAGCTCGCTTGAGCTTTGGCCGCCATAGCTGTAGCGGTGCCACCAGCCTGCTTAAGACCTTGGATACCCGCGGTTTCTGCCTGAATTTTTTGAGTCTCTAATCGCATTTTTTCAGTTTCAGCTTCAGCGCGAGCCGTGTCTAATTTAATTTTATTCTCTTCAACTTGCGACCTTGCTTTTTCGACCGAACCCCCAAGTTGTTCGCGCTCTACCTTAAATTTATCGCCTTCAGCTTTCATACGATTTGTTTCGGCTTCGATTTTTTTAAGCTCAACGTCGGCCGCCGCTTGCGAACGCTTTAACTGAGCGATTTCAAGATTCATTTGCGCTGTATCTTTTTGAAATTGAATGCGTGCCTTCTCGTAGTCCCCGCGAGCACGCGCTGATTGTTCGCGAAATTTTTCTTCGTCTTTTTTGATTATCGCAAATTTCTTTTTTTCTTCGTCTAAGGACTTCATTGTTTGCTGACTTTGTTCCTGAACTTTCTTAGTTTCTTCGGCAATTTTATTCACCCCAGCCTGCGCTGCATCGGACTGTGCCCGTAATTTAGCGACTTCGGCTTCAGATTTCTTTTTTTCAGCTTCAGCACGCGCTTTTTCTTGATTCATTCGGGCTTCTGACACTTTTGCTTCGGCTAAGGCTTTTTGAGTTTGCGCCTGTGCTCTGACTAAACTTTGCTGCGCTAGTTTTTGCTCATTTTGCGCCTCAACAGCTTCTTTCTGTGAACGAACCGATTCTTCGGCGGCGCGAACCGCGTCTTTCTCAAAATTCTTCACCTGAGAAATTGTTTCTTGCGTAATGTTTTCAGCTTTTTTTCGTCGCTCGATGGCTTGCCCTTTATCTTTGTCTTGCGCAGCTACTTTTTCTTTTAGTGCTTTAATTCTAGATTCACCCTCAGCCGATTGTTTTTCAGCCTGCTGCTGACTACGAGCCGCTTCGGCGACCTCTAACTTCATTTGCGCGATGTCTTTGTCAGCTTGTGCAAGTTCTTTTTTTGCGTCGGCCTCGATACCGCGGGCTTTATCGATTTGTTTTCTTGCTTCAGAATTAGCTTGATCACGCCTTTTACGATCTTCTTCTAAGCGCTTTTTAGTTTCGTTTGCTTCGGCCTTCGACGATTCAGCATCAGCGATCGCTTCTTCAGCCTCAATTTGCGCGTTTTCAACGTCGACAGCAAATGCCGGAGCCATTTTAATAAGTAATAAACTGAATACTGCGGCCGTCATTTTCTTGGATGTCGTCATCTATACTTCCTTAACTTGAAGAGTTATCGATTTGAGATATTTAATTATTTTATTCTATTCGGATTCTTTTTCGAAAAGTAGGTCCTAACGAGCAGACTCAACCTCTGTCGAGGTTGAGCAGCAGCCCTGACCCCCTGATCGTTTAGCAGAACAGACCAAAAACGGCGGTCGAGTTTCGTCACTGTCAACTTTGTTAACGCCTCAGCTGGGTTTTATGGCTTTTGGGTTTGGTTCGACCTTTGCTTTATGAGAAGGTACCCCCCATGGCGGCTAGGGACTCCCCCCCCATACCTGGCCGTCGTTTTTTTTCCCCTTCAAAGAAATTACCGATACAGTAAAGCTAATGGTTTTAATTTTATCACGACGCCTTTGGTTGGCGTTGCTACTTAGTTTCTTAATTAACTTGCAAGCGATGGCTTTTCACGTCGTCATCGACCCTGGCCACGGCGGTGTGGATTTGGGTACCAGCCGCGATTTTTTCATTGAAGCTAAAATCGTTTATCAAATTGCCGAGCTGGTAAAAAAAGAACTTATTAAAAATGAAAACATCACGGCCACTTTGACCCGTAACCAGAACCAAGGCGCTTCACTTTCGACCCGGGTCGACTTAGCTAACCGATTGAACGCGGATCTGTTTTTAAGTTTGCACGCAAATTCTTCGCAATCACAACAAGTTAGCGGAATGGAGTTTTATTTCGGATCGACGCGGAAACCTGCCGTGACCTCGGCAGCAAAAAAAAATCTTGGCGCCGAACATTCAACCGAAGAACTCATTGAAAAAATAAAAACTGACCTCATCCAATTCGGAAAAATAAAATCAAGCTTAGATTTCTCAAAAGATATTCAAAAAACGACAGATCAAAAAAGTGTTATTCGCCGGGCTCCATTTTACGTGATCGAAAATACGTCAATGCCAGCTGTTCTAGTCGAAGTAGGCTTTATTTCGAACCGGCGCGAAGCTCGTAAACTTGCGACTCCTGAATATCAGGCAGAAATTGCAAATTTACTAGTGAGCGCCATTCTAAAATATGAAGCCAAGTATAAAGAAAATAGTGACAAAATTTCGGGTGTGAACGAAGAATAGCTCTATGAAAAGATCAGATCAGCGCCAAACCAATCAACTTCGTCCAATTAAATTAACTCCAAACATTCTCGATTACGCCGAAGGGTCAGTGATGGTCGAATTTGGTAACACCCGCGTTTTATGCTCGGCTAGTTATGAACCAAAATCACCTTCATTTCTGATGGGCTCGGGTTCTGGATGGGTCACCGCCGAATACGGTATGTTACCACGCTCGACCCACACCCGCATGAAACGAGAAAAAACCGCAAATGGCGGACGAACTCAAGAAATATCTAGATTAGTCGGTCGATCACTTCGTGCCTGCGTTGATTTAAAATCATTGGGCGAAAAACAAATCACGATTGATTGCGACGTCATCAACGCCGATGGTGGCACTCGGACAGCTGCCGTAACGGGTGGTTTTGTTGCCTTAGCTCTATGTTTAAAAAAATTAAATGATTTATCTGAGATTAAAACCATCCCGCTAAAACATTATGTATCTGCTGTTTCAGTTGGTTTATTTGAAGACAAGTCGATTGTGACTTCACTGCTAGACTTAAATTACGACGAAGATTCTGATATCGGAACAGACATGAATTTTGTCATGAACGATAGAAATGATTTTATCGAAATTCAGGGCACCGCTGAAGATGGCACATTTTCAAAACTGCAACTTTTAGATATGATGGCACTGGCCGAAAGTGGTTGCCAGCAGCTATTTTTAGAACAGGCAAAAATCATCGGAACTTTTTTCCCTTTGAAACGGTAATTATATGCAAGAACTTTGGATAGCAACCGGAAATAAAGGCAAACTAGAAGAATACAAGCTCACTTTGGCTAAAGTGCCCGAGTTTAAAGTTTTCTCACAAGCTGATCTTCCGCATTTCACCCCAAAGCCAGAAAATGGCGCAAGCTTTTTAGATAATGCGCGCATTAAAGCCAAATCAGTTAAAGCCTTAAAGTCGGATCATTGGGTACTGGGTGAAGATTCAGGCCTTGAAGTTGATAGTCTGGGAAATTTACCTGGAGTTCACTCGGCTCGCTACGCGGGGCCTCACGCGCGCGATTCTGAAAACGTAGCGAAGCTTTTAAAAATGATGCAAATTCGCTCTGGTCCCAATCGCCAAGCACAATTTAAATGTGCGACCGTAGTCATTACTCCCCAGGGTGAAGAATGGGTTTTCGAAGGCATCATGAAAGGTACTATTAACGCCAAAGTTTCTGGCTTAATGGGCTTTGGCTACGACCCTGTTTTTTTACCTGAAGGTGAAAGTAAAACCTTAGCTGAGCTTGGCCCGGGCTATAAAATTCAAAAATCACATAGAGCTTTAGCTCTGGCACAATTTTTAGCCAA
This sequence comes from Bdellovibrio sp., assembly GCA_031428275.1. Classification (GTDB taxonomy): domain Bacteria; phylum Bdellovibrionota; class Bdellovibrionia; order Bdellovibrionales; family Bdellovibrionaceae; genus Pseudobdellovibrio. Next base: position 23,805 of record JANPPC010000023.1, on the reverse strand, counting down.
ACTGAAAGAAGCTAACATCGTGTCGTAAAAGTTTGGCATGACAGTAATAAAGCGAGCTGTTAAGTTTCTGTAACCACAATGATTACGAATAAAAAGGGGTTTCATGTCGTCTGTAAGTCCTTTACCGAACCTTAAAATCTTTGCCGGAAACTCTTCAATTCATTTAGCTCAAGAAGTCTCTCGTCTGTTGAAAGTTCCGCTTGGAAACAGCCAAGTGAATGCATTTTCAGACGGAGAAATTCAAGTTGAAATTAAAGAAAGCGTACGCGGTAAGAATGTTTTCGTCATCGCTAGTACCTGCCCGCCTGTAAATCAACATTACATGGAACTATTTATAATGTTGGATGCGTTCAAACGCGCTTCCTCTGCCCATGTCACTGCGGTAATCCCCTATTACGGATACGCACGACAAGATCGTAAAGTTGCTCCTCGTGCCCCGATATCGGCAAAATGTATGGCCGACCTTTTGACGACTGCTGGTGCGGATCGCGTTGTGGCGGTTGATCTGCACGCTGCCCAAATTCAAGGCTTTTTCAACTGTCCTTTCGACCACTTATTTGCGACTCCAACTTTAGCACGTGCCTGGAAAGAACATATGGGTGCCGGAGAAGAATTCGTCACTGTCAGTCCCGACGCTGGCGGGGTTGAACGAGCTAGGGCCTTCGCAAAACGAATTGATTCTAGCTTAGCCATTATCGACAAGCGTCGATCGGGGCCAAATGAGGCCAAAGCCATGCACGTTATCGGAGATGTTGCGGGTAAAACCGCGGTCATCGTTGACGACATGATTGATACGGCCGGGACCCTTACGCAAGGGGTTGACAGTTTACTTCGAAATGGTGCAAAAAGAGTGTTCGCCGTTGCAACGCATCCAGTACTTTCGGGCCCCGCAGTTATGCGGATTTTAGAAAGCAAACTTGAGAAAGTTTTTGTGTCTGACACAATCCCTTTAAGTGAAGCAGCCATCGCATCCGGAAAAATTCAGGTGATCTCGGTCGCCCCAGTTTTATCAGAAGCGATTAAACGAATTCACGACCATGACAGCGTGAGCTCATTATTTGATTGATTAGTTATTAGAATGTAAAACAAAACGACAATGGCCTCAGGCTTCACATAGGGTGAAAGTTTGGAGGAAGTAGTCAGGAGAAAAAATGAAACAAAGAATCGAATTAACAGTAGTTAACCGTCAAGCAGGTCGCGCAACAGCACGTGGTCTTCGCATAGAAAAAATGGTTCCAGGAATTATCTACGGAGCAACTGAAAATATTTCTATCTCGTTACACGTAAACGACATTTTAAAATATAACTCTCGTGCGTACGAGAATGCTTTATTAAATATCAAGTCTGAAGACAAATCTTTACACGGCAAAGTAGCCTTACTTAAAGAAGTTGTTGTTCACCCATTAACTCGCATCCCTGAACACGTTGACCTATTTGCATTAGATCTTAAAAAAGCCGTACGCGTATCTGTCGAGATCCGTGTTGAAGGTAAACCAATCGGTATCTCTGAAGGTGGTCTATTAAATATTGCCGCTCGTCAGGTTGAGATCGAATGTTTACCAACTGAAATTCCAGACGCAATCATCGTAGACGTAACTAACTTAGGCGTAGGCGATTCAATCCATGCTTCTGAATTAACAATTCCTGAAGGCGTTAAATTGATTTCTCGTCCAGAGTTAACAATTGCGGCCGTTGTTGTACAAGAAGATGAAGTTGTTGCTCCGGTTGCTGACGCTGCTGTTGCGGCTCCTGCTGCCGGCGCTAAAGGTGCTGCTGCTCCAGCTGCTGCTGCAGGCGCGAAAGCTCCAGCTGCAGGCGCGAAAGCTCCAGCTGCTGCTAAGCCAGCCGCTGCTAAACCAGCTGCTAAAAAGTAATTTTTCTTTAAAGATTAATTTAGGTAATGGCGACTCCAACTGGGTCGCCATTGCTTTTTAAAAGTGTCATCAAGTTAAAAGGTTCATTTAAGTTATGTGGTTAGTTGTTGGTCTTGGAAATCCTGGTTGTAAGTACGTGCTGACCCGCCATAACGTGGGCTTTATGGTTATGGACGCCTGGATGAATTCCCTTAACGCCGGTAACTACCGCGATGAACACAAAGCCGAAACCAAAAAGTTTAAATTAGAAGTCGATGGTAAGTCAGAAGAAATTCTGGTGGTAAAGCCGCAGACGTTTATGAATTTATCTGGCGAGTCTGTACAAGCATTGATGGCGTTCTACAAAATTCCATTAACTCATTTGTTAGTTGTTCATGATGACATCGATCAACCACTTGGTTCGATGAAGTTTCAAAAAAATCGCGGTCACGGCGGTCAAAATGGCGTTAAGAATATCAGCCAATTGATCGGCATGGATTATTGCAGATTAAAAATCGGCGTAGGTCGCCCCGAACACCCGGGTTTTGATATCGCTGATTACGTATTAAGTGCTTTTTCGAAAGAAGAAGATAAAGTTTTAAAACCCATCGTTGAAAAAGCCATCGACGGGATTGAATGTTTTATTTTTAAAGGCTTAGATCAGGCCTCAACAGATTTTAACGGACTCTTAAAAGGAGCTACCTAATGGCATTACAAGTCGGAATCGTCGGATTACCAAACGTAGGCAAATCAACTTTATTCAACGCCTTAACTTCGGGTAAAGCGGATGCGGCTAACTACCCATTTTGTACCATCGATCCAAACGTGGGAATCGTTACCGTACCGGATATTCGTTTAGATAAAATTACCGGTTTCGTTAAACCAAAATCAATAATTCCAACCACGATGGAATTCGTCGACATCGCGGGCATCGTAAAAGGCGCCAGCAAAGGCGAAGGGTTAGGAAATCAATTTTTAGGTAACATCAAACAAACGGACGCGATCATCCACGTCGTACGCTGTTTCGATGATGAAAATGTTATTCACGTTTCAGGTAGCGTAGATCCTATCCGAGATATCGACGTCATCAACACTGAATTATTATTAGCTGACTATGACACCGCTGAAAAAAAATTAAAGCGCGTTGAAAAATTAGCCAAAACTTCTACCGACGTAAAAGTTAAAATGGAAGCCGATGTAACGGCCAGAATTTTTAAAGCTTTACAAGAAGGAAAACCCGCACGCTCGGTAAATCTTAACGACTTGGAAGCTCCGTACGCATTAGATATGCATTTGTTAACTAGCAAACCCGTTCTGTACGTTTGTAACGTATCAGATGTCGACTTTGCTGCCTGCGGAAACGACTGGTCACGTTCGGTCGAAAAACGTGCGGCCGAAGAAAATAATAAATCGATCTTGATCTGCTCGGCCATGGAAGCAGACATCGCGCAACTTCCACCCGAAGAACGCGTCGAATTTTTACAAAGCTTGGGCGCCACCGAACCTGGCTTAAATCGTCTGATCCGCGAAGCTTACTTACTTTTAGGTCTGTACACCTACTTCACGGCAGGCGAACAAGAAGTGCGCGCGTGGACGATTAAAAAAGGGTTCAAGGCTCCGCAAGCGGCCGGCGTGATCCATACCGATTTCGAGAAAGGCTTCATCAGAGCCGAAGCTTATCACTGTGAAGATTTATTCACGTTAAAAAGTGAAGCCGCGGTTAAAGAAGCTGGTAAGTACCGTTCAGAGGGTAAAGAGTATCTTGTTAAAGACGGCGATATTTTATTTTTTAAGTTCAACGTGTAGTTTAAGGAGGATTTAGATGAAAAATTTGATTTTATTTTTAACGACCGCCTTTGCAACCTCATTCTTCGCGCAGGCTTCTGATTTACAAATCGATTTAAATACGCAACGTGGTAGCTTGATTAAAATAGATATTTATAACCCTGGCTTAGCTTCGCTACTTGTGTTGGCTCCAGGCCAGGGATGTAACGCGCGATTAGATATGTATGATTCTATTGCTGGCGAGGGTAAAACTGCAGGCTTTACCGTAGTCCGCTTATATTGGGCCTATTGTGTTGCCGACCCTCAAGGCGGAATTCCTTCAAATGATTTTTCGAATGAAAAAGAAGACTTTATAACGGTATTAAATTATGTGCGTGACGAATTAAAGTTTAACGATACAAATATCTCTATTGGTGGAAAATCAATGGGCACAGGAATAACTTGGGAAGTGTTCGCGTTACAAAAATATTTGAATCAATTTGTCATGCTAACGCCTATTTGCACGGATTCTGAAACAGAACCTAGTAATCATAAAAATATTTTTTCTGAAAACTATCCTGGATTAGATTCAGAATCTCGCAACATATTATTAGTTCAGGGTAACGCCGACCCATATTGCGAAACGAATCATTTTCAGTCTTATATTTCTAACAAAGGAAATAATTTTGTTCCCTTAGTTGTTAAGGGAACTCACAGCTTCGGAATTAACAATCCGGACGGACAGTTCAATGCCGAGCAAAGCACTAAGAATTTAAAAGTTATCTCAAAATGGATTTTCACCTGGCTTAAATAGGCTTACAAAATGCAAAAGCGAGGTTGGGTCTACCAAACTCGCTTTTTATTTGATCTGAACCTCCTCTTCATCAAAGGAGGTTCGAATGTCGAACCATAGCAGCTTTCCCGGCTACTTACTTATTCGGCGTATTTTAAAATGGTCTAAATATATCTTAAGTCTAGTTTTGCTAGCGCTTAGGGTGATTGAGAAGATTTTAGAACTGATCCCTTAGAAGAGAGGTACGTTTTCAACGTGTACAAACCTAGGACTTAAAATCCCCGAGGTTCAGTTCAATTTGAGTTTGGTAGACTCATCCTATCTAACCGGGAAATCCCATTCTTCTTTTAGTGATATCGGCTGTACAAGCTTGTACGGATTTTTTTCGATCAACCATTGAAATTTTTTGTAATCTAATTTTTCATCGTAGATTTTTTGGTAAGTCGTATGAAAGCTAAGTACTCGTTTCACGTAGGTTCTAGTTTCGGCAAAGGGTATATGTTCGATGTAAACGTCGAAGTCGATATCGCCAAAGTTTCTAAGCCATAATTTAACTCTGTGTGGGCCGCCGTTATAGGCCGATGCGATGAGTGGCAATTGGCTATCAAATTCGAGCGACAGCTTTTTTAAGTACATCGCCCCGTATTTAACGGCTTGTGGCGGCTCAAATAGTTCTTTCACTTCATGATCTTCTTTTAAAAGCTGCGCCACCTTGATCGACGTGTAAGGCATGAATTGCATCAGGCCCACAGCACCTACTGGCGAGATTGCGTCGGCCTTAAATTGCGTTTCGGCTTTCATAATTGACCAGATTAGGTATGGGTTAATTTTTCTTAAGCCTGATTCGGATTGCACATTTAAATCATAGGCCTTCGGATATAAAGACTTCCATAGCAGCTCGTCGTCTTTTAGACTTAGCTTTTTTTGCTGCGGTGAAGTCACTTTCTGTGCCAGAGATAATGCCCGGTAGTAGAATTTTTTATCTAAATAATATTGAATCAATGGGTCGGCCTTAGTGCGGGTACCCAATGCTTTTTCTACTTCGAATAAATGCCATTTTGCGAAATCGGTATAGCCCCACAAGATCAAGTGCTCGGCCCAGTTGATTTCTTTTTTTAGTTCAGCCGAGGTACCGACCTCGATGGCTTTCACGTCAGACTGACCGGCGATAACTGCGTCTTGGTTGGCAATTTGAATGTCGCCTTCGTCAGTGGTGCTGATTTCTTCAAAATATGTTTTATACTCTTGAATGATTCTAAGCGGGTTAGCCGAATCGTCGGGTAAAACGTACTGGCCACGACCGAATTTCATTTTAGCCAACTGGTTACGTAAGTTTTCGTTATTCACTTCGCCCTTCAGACTTTCATATCTGATCCAGGCTAAAAAATTATAGTAGTTATAAAACTTACCATCTAATAATGGCTGCGCTAGCTGCTTAAAATAATCAAGAGCTTTCATTTGATTTTGCAATGCCCACTCGGTTTGGGCTAACCAATAAATATTGCGAGTTTTGTCGCGAGCCCAGGCTTTGTTGGCAATAAAAGCGGCTTGGGCCGCTTCATAATTTTTATCTAAGTAATGGCACCATGCACGTAACCAGGTTAGATCATCGTAATCACTGCGTTTTACTTTTCTTTTATTGGAAGGATGCGCTTTGATTAAACCATCCAGTAAACTGACAGCTTCTTTGTATTTTTTGGTTTGATAAAATAGGAAGGCTTTTTGAAAAGTTAGATCGCGTTTTTGCTTTTCAGTAGGGGCAGAAATAATAATCTTGTTGATGATCTCTTCAGCCTTTTCTAGCTCACCCGCCCTTTGTGCAATATAGAAAAAATTGTCTTTGTAATCTTTCGACTGCAGCAAGTCGGCCTCATGTTTTTTTACGATATTAAAAGCCGCAGTGGGATCGCCGATATTTGAAAAGAAAATAGCTTGCAAGTATGCTTTTTCCCAATCTTGTAGCGGTTGCGAAGCGATGAACTCGTTTACTTCGGCTTGTGCCTTTTTTTCTTCGCCTGAAAAAATAAGTAAACGTGTTCGATACGTAAAATCTTTAAAATCAACCGGGCAAGTTTTTAATGAAGTCACTATTTCAGTCAAAGAAACTGAAGTTTGCGATAACCAGCGCTGCCGTTCAGTGCCACAAAGTTCTTCGGTTACGCCGTTTTTTTGAATCCATGTCAAATACTGAAGTTCAAATTGCAATCCCTCGGGTAGCCCGCGCATCTTCTTTAAAATAAGACGGGCTTCTTTTTTAAATTCTTCAACTGGGAACGTGAATTGTTTTTCTTTAGTTAAACGGAGCTCTAAAATTTCTTTTAAAGACTCGAGCTGAACACGCATTAGTTTTTTATCTTTTTTTAGGCCGTGATATAGCTGCCAAAAATTATCTTGCGACTCGATCAACTGCGCTTCAAAGTATTTTTTGTAGTAGCCTTCTTCAGGTGTAACGGGCTTCCACCCCGCCAAAGTGGCCAATGCTTTGTCTTTTTCTCCGGCTGCTTTCTGTTTAAAAAATTCATTCAGTAGTTGTTCAGACTCAGGCTGTAAAGCACTTTTTGCCGAAGACGGCTTAAGCTCTATTTTAAGGGCTGATTTCTTAAGTTTTTTTGCATGCGCCGTTGATGAAATGATCGTGCTGAGGCCTAGCATGGTTGCCAAAACAGAGTAGAAAAAGAATCTTTTGTTACGGTCAAATTTAATCATATCACCTTGCTTTGGATGTAAAATATAATAACCCGCTTTATTCCAAAAAGAGAAGTAGTCTTGCCAGCGAAACTGAAAGATTCAAATTCCCTCTCTTAGTGGCTCGAAACATTAAACTAATATAAACTAGCACCAGCCTCCGCTAGACCTTGGTCTAAATACTTGCACCTGTAGGCTTTAATACCTTAGCCTCTTTTGAGCGTTTAAAAATTATCCGTGTGAATTAATTAAAATCTAGGCATGCTTTAAATACGCTGTTATTCAGAAGACGACGATTTTGTCGTCTTTTTTTCGAGGAGTGCCATTCATGAGCTCAATTACTAAAGAAATTTTTAAGGCCGGAGATTATATCTTTTTTGAAGGTGATATCGAAGCGCACTTTTTTATTATTGAATCCGGCGAAGTATCGATCTTTATGAAAGATAAAAAAGGTGTAAAATTTGAAGTTGCAAAATTACTACCCGGAGAAACTTTCGGTGAATTCGCTCTGATCGATAAGGGTGCTCGATCGGCTTCTGCACAAGCCGTAACCGACGTCAAAGTAATGAAAATATCGGCCGAAGGCTATGAATTAATGCTTAACGACCTGCCCTTGTGGGCCTCATCAATGCTGACTTCATTTTCGACCCGATTGAAGCAGATGAATGCAACCCTCAAAGAAACCAACGCCGCCAAGACAAAATAACAAGCGTTTAACAAAAATTGGCAAGTCATTACATCGGTTTGAACTTATGCAATGATCTGCGATTTGCTTAGCAATCAAATCAGGCCCCACGATTATCTAACGATAACGTCGGGCACAGAATTTGAAATTGCTTTGAGTATGTTAAAACAATCTATTCTTACAAGCGTGATTCTAACTTTAGTCGTCTGTGCGGTGGCTCAAAATGAGACGTCGACGCAACCGATACCAGAAAAATATAATGGCTTCGGCTTACCCAATACTAAATTTAAAAAAGTTTTATCAAACTCGGCGCTCAACCCGCCCGCGAAACAGGTTGAGATTAAAAAAGTAAACTCAGCGCTAACCCCAAGCCTTAGTACTTCACCAAAAAAAGTAGAGCCTTTATTTAAACTTGGTCTAGACCTTTCAACGACCTATGGTCTGCAGTCAGAAAAACAAAGCGACGGAACTCAGTCTCAATCGCTTTACTACGAGGCGAATCCGAAAGTTCAGTATGGTATTTATTCGTTAGTGGGAGCGATTTACTATTACCAAAATCTACAGAGCCCTCAGTACGACGAGTGGCAAGATTCAACTTTAACCTTCACCCGCAGCGCCTGGAACGCCGGTGACTATGTTTTACTGGTCCCTTATTTAATTTACGGAGCGCCTCTTTCTAAAAGTTCTCGAGAAAAGTCATTTATAACATCAACCGCCGGCACCAGCGTGAACGTCGGATTAAATACCGCTAACCTGGGTTTGCCACAACTTATCTTAAACTACAGTTTTAATTACACTAAAATGTTCACATCATCTGACTTAAATTCTAAAAAAGAACCTAACGTTGATTATCGCTTAAGGCAGCGTTTTAACTTCGGCTATTCTTTTACCGAAACATTTTCTTTTAAAACTCGTTTTCAATTCGATTCAGCCTACGCAAAAGATAATTTTGTTACGAATGCATTTTTGCATTATCAACAATTCGATTACCGCACTAATGATTATGTTACAATCTATGCGGGGCATGCTAATTCGAACGGTCTTTATAATCCAGAGACCTACGAAAATAACTTAAAATTTTACGACGGTAAAAGTTCAGAGTTTTTTTTAGGCTTCACATTAAGTTTCAAAAACTATTAATGATTACTTTAAACAGACTTTTTTAATTGCAAACATCCAGCTTTTTCGACGCTCGCGCAGGGCTTTAGCTGAAATTTCAGGTTTAAACTTCCGATCAACTTTCCAAATAGAGCGTATTTCATCTAAGTTCTTCCATAGACCAATGCCAAGCCCAGCCAAATAAGCGACGCCGATCACGGTCGTTTCAATTTGCTGGGGGCGATCCACGCCCGTCTGTAAATAATCGGCTTGCATCTGCATCAATAAATTATTTGCCGAAGCTCCGCCATCGACGCGCAATAGCTTCATCTTTTTTTTGAGATCTTTTTGCATGGCTAAAAGTATATCTGCGTTTTGCAAAGCCATTGATTCTAAAGTCGCCCGCGCAAGATGCGCTTTTGTAGAACCACGAGTAAGTCCCGTAATTTCACCGCGCGCGTGAGGGTTCCAGTGAGGTGCACCCAGCCCGGTTAATGCTGGCACAAACTCAACCCCACCCGTATCACTGACTTGGTGAGCGAGCTCTTCGACCTCAGAACTTTTTTCAAATAGTTCCAGACCATCACGCAGCCAGCTGACGGCTGCGCCACAAATAAAGGCCCCGCCCTCTAAAGCGTACTGCATTTTTTGATTTTCGATTTTCCATGCAACTGTTGTTAAACAACCCGATTTCGATTTAAGCAGTTTTGTACCGGTATTCATCAAGATAAAACTTCCTGTACCGAAGGTGCATTTACTATCGCCCACATCGAAGCAAGTCTGACCGAATAGTGCGGCCTGCTGGTCACCGGCTACACCGGTAATAGGGGTTTCATCTGCTGCGCTGCTGAAAGCTGAAACGCGACCAAACAAGCCCGCTGAAGATTTGATTTCAGGCAAGGCCTCAATGGGAACTTTAAATAATTTTAGTAGTTCTTTATCCCACTGGCCGGTTTTTAAATTCATTAACATAGTACGAGACGCATTACTGACGTCGGTTGCAAATATTTTACCGCCCGAAAGCTTCGACATTAAAAAAGTATCGATGTTACCAAAACACAAATCATTTTCATCTAGAGCTTTCTTCACTGCCGAAACATTTTCAATTAACCAACGCATTTTACTTGCCGAAAAATAGGGGTCTAAAACTAAACCTGTTTTATTTTTAATTTTGACGGCCCACTTTTTTTTCAGCTGATCACACATTTTAGTGGTTCTTCGACATTGCCAGACGATGGCGTTATGCAAAACTTCACCCGTTGATCTACGAAACGCCACAACCGTTTCGCGCTGGTTGGTAATACCGATCGTTAAAATTTCACTGGGTTTCGCGTTAATTTTTTTAAGCGCGCCGTCGGCAGCGGCTTCGACCGAGCTCCAGATTTCATTTGGATCATGCTCAACCCAACCCGGCTTAGGAAAAATCTGTTTAAAGTTCGTAGTCGCTAAAGACACGAGACTTCCGGCTTGGTTCATTAAAACCACTCGTGAACTGGTTGTTCCTTGATCTATCGACATGATATATTTACTCATAGAACTATCATGATCAATTTTTTTAAAAAACCCAATGAAAAAATATTTAACTTAGCGAAGCTTGATGCTGACGCCTTGTTATATAAAGTATTTCCCAGATTTTTCATGGAGTTGATGAAAAAATATTTTCGCCTCGAAGTGATTGGCCTTGAAAATTTACCGACAAAAGGCCCCGTGATCATTGCGCCGAACCATTCGGGTTTTTCAGGATTTGACGCTTTGATATTAGCGTACGTGCTTCAACAAAATACCAAACGCATACCGCGCGTGATGACTCACCACTTATGGTTTTTAACCGAAAAGACGGCTTTACCCGCGCAAAAAATGGGTTTTATTGAAGCCACGTACGACAATGCGGTTTCTTTGTTAAAAAAGAACAACCTGATTGTGCTCTTTCCTGAAGGAGAACAAGGTAATTTTAAACCCACGTCTAAAAAATACCAGCTTCAAGAGTTTAAACGGGGCTTTATTCGGATGGCTTTAGCAACAGATGCCGTCATTGTACCGACGCTTATTCTGGGGGCCGAAGAAACCCATATTAATCTTCAACAATTAAAATTTTCAAAATTTCTACGTGGTTTGGTTTTACCGCTTCCATTAAATGTGATCCCGCTACCCGCAAAATGGAAAATTATCTTCGAAAAGCCCATTGATTTACCTTTTGGGCCCGATAAAATTGGTGACCGCGAATTGTGCGTAGATCTGGCTACAGAGATTCAAGAATCGATGCAAAAAAAGCTAAATAAAGAAGTTAAAAAGCGTGGTTCAGGATACCTTTAAGGTGGGCAGTTCGCATTCGTAAAAGACGTTTGTTTTGCGCAGTCTGGTAAATCATTTCCTATAATATGAATGATACGGTCCCATTGTTTTATGACAATTCCACGATTAGAATCGTCGCCACGCCCTACTAAGCCTTTTGTTAGTAAAGTGGCACAGGCCACGGCAATAACCATTAACAATAGATATTCGACAAGAATTTGTCCGCGCTGATTAACAAATCGTTTTCTTGAAATCGAAGAATTCTTCTGTAACAGCTTAAATAGTCGCTTCATAGTTTTTTTGTTTTTCTATCCAGGCTTGCAGCATTGACCCAATTTGCTCAATTTGGATTGCCAAATCTAAATCATTTGCCGGCTGAGAAATACCAATCACTAAACCTTCTGCCCACGATTGCATCTGCACCGTCGCACTCGAATTTCTTGTGGTTTCAGCAAAAACAATTTGTAGATCTTTCGCCTCTGGGTAAATAAGCAAAAAAACATGCTCACGAGATGTCTGCGTCCAAGCCTTAAGCTGGGCACAAAGATCTTTGTACTGAGTCTGCATCAAATGATAAATCTTCAAAGCCGATGATTCGTAGCTTTGCGAGAAATATATTCTAAACGGACCATCAAATAGAGCCGTGTTGAAGACCGGGCTGTAATACTTAGTTGTCATGAATGATGAATACGTTGCTGCCATGAACGTAGCCTAGAAAAACTTTAGTACTTCATACAACATAAAATTTAAGATTCTTAAATTTACATCAGAATGCGTTATTTCGGATTTTTAGAGCCCGTTTTTACTTCCATTCCTCGAATGAAAAGTGTGTGCTCTGGAGTCGAACCAGCAGAGTAAAAGAAGTCGGCCAGCTCGGCCTTAGTGCTTATAAAATTAGCTGCTTTTCCGACCACAAGCTGGCCCTCTTCGGATTGTAACCCTAGCGCGTGGGCCGCATGAATTGTGTAAGCCTTAAAAACCTCGGGTAAAGTCATCTTCATTTCTAACCGAGCTAACAGACCAACCAAGGATAAATCTTGAGAAGGTGCCGTTCCAGGATTGAAATCAGTTGCAAGCGCAACCATGGCCCCAGCATCTATCAACTCACGAGCCCTCGGATAGTCGCATTTCATATAAAGATCAGCCGTCGGAAGTAATACAGCCACCGTGCGCGAACCCGCAATTTTTTTAATTTGTTGATCGTTTAGTTTAATCACGTGATCGGCTGATTGTGCCTGAAACTGCACAGCCAAATCGACACCGCTCGATATTGATAGTTGGTTTGCGTGAATGGTCACATCAAAACCTAAAGCCACCGCCGCTTTCAGATATTTTTCAGATTCTTCTTTTTCAAAGAATTTATTTTCAATAAATATATCAATTCGTTCGGCTAATTTCTTTTTCATAATCTCTGGCAATACTTTGGCAATCAGATATTCAAGGTATTCAGAATTTGAAGCAAATTCTTTCGGTTTCGCGTGCGCACCTAAAAAAGTACTAATGATTCGCGGACCTTTCAGTTTTTTTGCCACTTGAAGCATTTTAATTTCATTTTTTAGATCAAGCGCGTAACCCGACTTAATTTCTAAGGTCGAAACACCCTGTCTAGTAAAAGCATCGACTCTTTTTTGCGAAATTTGCAAAAGCTTTTCAAACGAAACGGCGCGCGTGGCCTTTACCGTAGAAAGAATACCCCCGCCTTTTTGGGCAATCTCTAGGTAACTAACCCCGTTATTTCGTAACTCAAACTCTTCAGCACGAGAGCCCGCAAACACACTGTGGGTATGACATTCAATGAATGAAGGAAAAACCAAATCATTCTTCAGATCAATCTCTTTGACGAATTTCGCAGCTTTCGGAACTTTGTTTCCGATCCATTCGATCAAACCTTCATTTACGATCATTGAAGTTTTAGCTTTCGCTGATTTAAACTCCGAATCAACCAAACGAAAGTTTTTAAAAAGCACATCACCTTTTTTTTGACTCATGAGTGTTTGGCTTTACCTTGGGCTGCGACGTGAGCCATCGCTTCAGCGATCGCCGCTTCATCGCCTAAAAATTCTTTACCGATAACTTTAAAGCCCGAAATAGCCGTCGAGTCTTTTTCTAGTTTATAAATAAGTGGAATTCCTGTCGGAACGTTAACAGCCATAATTTCATCAGCCGATTGACCTTCTAAATGCTTAATCAAGGCGCGCAATGAATTTCCGTGAGCCGCTATTAAGATTTTTTTTCCGCTCAAAATATCTTTCGAGATTTTCTGATCCCATAAAGGTAAAAAGCGCGCAATCGTTTCTTTTAAAGACTCTCCGCTTGGGATTTCATTTTCGGGAATATCTTTGTACCGAGGGTCGTGTGACGGATGTTCGGGATTTGAAACGGCCATCAGCGGCGGCGGTGTATAGAAGCTACGTCTCCATATTTTAACTTGTGCTTCGCCGTGTTTTTCAGCGGTCTCGGTTTTATTTAAACCTTGTAAATCGCCGTAGTGGCGCTCGTTTAGACGCCATTCTTTAGTCACGGGAATCCACTGAAGTTTCATCGCATCGAGTATAAAGTTAAGTGTTTTGATGGCCCGAGTCAGGCGACTTGTATAAGCAATTTCAAAAGTGAAATTTTTCTCGGCTAAAGCCTTGCCTGCTTTTTGCGCTTCACTGATGCCCAGTGGCGACAGATCAACATCTTTCCAACCAGTAAAACGATTTTCTTTATTCCAAAGCGATTCTCCATGGCGAATAACGACTAGTGTGTACACTCTATTTCCTTCTTAAAATTCTTAGTAAAATACAGCCACATTTTTGGTACATCTTACGTCTTTTTTATGAGACGATTATGCTTCTAAATCAACTCGAGGTCAATTTACATGAGCCAACTTAATCTTAGCGGAAACTTAGACTACATTGAATCGCTTTTTAACCAGTACAAACAATCGCCTGAATCAGTCGGCGTTGAATGGCAACGCTTCTTCGAAGGATTTCAATTCGGACAAGACGGATCATTTGGTTTATCTGAGAAAGAATTAAATGTTTACGAACTTATTACTGCTTATCGTAACTACGGACACTACGAGGCCGACTTAGATCCTTTAGCAAATACGGTCGCACCGAGTGATCAGCTGCATTTAAGCAAATTTAAATTATCTGAAAAAGATTTAACCTCGCAGTTTCAAATCGGATCAATTATAGGCAAGCCAAATGCGACTTTAGCCGAAATTATTTCTTACATGAAACAAGCTTACTGTGGAAAACTAACGGCGCAGTTCGCTGAAGCTTTGCCCGAAATCAGAAATTGGTTCATCAAAGAATTCGAACAAAACCAAATCAGTTTCAAATTATCCGCTGAAGAAAAGAAGAATATTCTGACTTCGGTAACAAACGCCGAATCATTAGAAAAATTTATCAATACTCGCTACGTAGGAACAAAAAGATTTTCAGTCGAGGGCGGAGATGCTTTGCTTCCGATGCTTGATCGCGTTGTATCGAAGGGTTCTGAATTAAAAGCGCAAGAAGTTATGATCGGTATGGCCCATCGCGGGCGCATTAACGTATTAGCTAATTTCATGGAAAAAGATATCGCGCAAATGTTTGCCGATTTTAATGGGCCTACTGAATTAGAAGCTCCGCTAGACGATTTTTCGGGCGATGTTAAATATCATTTGGGTTACTCAAAAGAGAAAAAAACGGCGACGGGTTCAGTAACGGCGCATTTAGCATTCAACCCTTCACATCTTGAAGCCGTTGACCCTGTCGTGATCGGCATGGCCCGCGCGGCCCAGCGCCGTCGTAATGATATGGAAATTCGTAATAGCGTTATTCCGGTTCTGATTCACGGTGATGCCGCTTTCGCTGGCCAAGGTGTTGTCTTTGAAGTTTTACAGATGGCGCATGTTCCGGGTTACAATGTGGGTGGCACAGTTCATGTTGTGGTTGATAACCAAGTCGGTTTTACAACGTCACCTGAAAACGGACGCTCAGCACACTATTCTTCTGACGTTGCTAAAGCGTTAGCGATTCCGGTTATTCATTGCAATGGTGATGATGTTGAAGCCTGCGTACGTGCGATGGATATCGCCGTTCGCTACCGTCAAGAGTATCGCCGCGACATCGTCGTTAATATGCTTTGCTACCGTCGTTATGGCCATAATGAAGGCGATGAACCAGCGTACACACAACCATTGATGTACGACGTTATCCGTAAGCACGCGACGTTGCGTGAAATATACTCGAAACAATTAGTGCAGGCCAATGTGGTCGATCAAGCTTTCACAGACGGTTTATTAACAAATCGTATGAACGATTTACAAAAAATTTACGATTCAGCAAAAGCCAGCCCGCCAAAAGTTAAAACGTTTAAATTCGAAGGCGCCTGGGCTGGTCTAAAAAAAGCCACCGCGGCCGATATCGAAAAACCAGCGAACACTTCAGTTGATATTAAAATTTTAAAAGAAGTTGGTACTTTACTTTCAACTGTTCCGGCAAATTTTAATCTTCATCCGAAATTAGTAAAGTTAGTTGAAACTCGTCGTGCAATGGCTGAAGGCCGCGAAGCAATCGACTGGGGCATGGGCGAACTTTTAGCTTACGGCAGTTTAATGAAAGAAAAAACTTCGGTTCGTCTAACGGGTCAAGATTGCGTACGCGGTACATTTACTCACCGTCACTCGGCTTTCTACGATACAAAAACCAGCGAAGCTTACTTTCCATTAAAAACAATGGACCGTGAAAACGATCAAGAAAGTTTATATTTCTGCGTCTACGATTCAATTTTGTCTGAATACGCCGTCATGGGCTTCGAATACGGAAACTCGATCACTGATCCAAGCTTTCTAACAATGTGGGAAGCCCAGTTTGGTGACTTCGCCAATGGCGCGCAAATTATGATCGATCAGTTCTTAGTTTCTGGCGAATCAAAATGGCAACAGATGAGCGGTTTAGTTCTTTTATTACCACATGGTTACGAAGGCCAGGGGCCCGAGCATTCATCTGCTCGTATGGAACGCTTCTTACAAATGTCAGCGCAAAATAATATTCAGGTGGCGAACTTAACGACTCCGGCGCAGATCTTCCATGCATTACGCCGCCAAGTTAAACGTGATTTTAGAAAACCATTAATTATTATGTCGCCAAAATCGTTATTAAGACATCCGCGCGCGACGAGCACTTTAGAAGATTTAGCAAATGGTACGTTCCAAGAAGTGATCAATGATCCGTTTATAACTGATACAAAAAAAGTTGAAAAGATTGTTTTAGTTTCAGGTAAGTTCTACTACGAGCTTTTAGAAGAGCGTGAAAAATCACGTGATCTAACGACAGCCTTAGTGCGCGTCGAGCAAGTTTCTCCGTTTCCAGATTGGAAGTTAAAAGAAACCTTAGCGCTTTATCCAAACGCGAAGAAATTAGTTTGGGCTCAAGAAGAACCTAAAAACATGGGCTCTTACCAATATGTGTTCTTCAAAATTATGGAGATGTTAATCGCGATGAATTCTAAATTGAACTTAAGCTACGCTGGTCGTAGTGAACGTGCTGCCCCAGCGACCGGATCGATTTACAAACACCGCGTTGAGCAGCAGCAAATTATCACGGATGTATTCAAGATTTAATAGGTCGGCCGAAAGGCTGAATAAATTTTTACTTAATTAGTACTTAGCGAAAGGTTACACAGCATGAAGTTAGACGTTAAAGTTCCGGCCGTTGGTGAATCGATTACAGAAGCGGTCATCGGCAGCTGGTCAAAAAAATCTGGTGAATTTGTTAAAATGAACGAAGTGATCATGCTTCTTGAAACCGACAAGGCTTCGGTTGAAGTGGTCGCAGAAAAAGATGGCGTATTAACGATCGGCGCACGAGCTGGTGAAACCGTAAAGATCGGCGCAAGCGTTGGTTCGATTGATACCGATGGCAAAGGCGCAGCTCCTGCAGCAGAAGCTCCAAAGGCCGAAGCGGTACCCAAAGCGGAAGCAACAACTGCAACTGCGGCCGCTCCGGCAGCCGCAGGACGCGCGACTCACCCTGATTTACAGGCTCACATGTCTCCGGCCGTTCAACGTGTGGTTAACGAACGCGGTATTGATCCTGCGACGGTGACTGGTTCGGGTCTTGGCGGACGTTTAACAAAATCTGATGTTGCTTCAGCTCCGGTCTCTGCAAAATCGGCGGCTCCAGCCTCGGCGGCTCCAGCTTCCGCAAAAACTCCGGCGGCCCCGGTCGTAACGCCAATTATTTCGGGACCATCTAAGCAAGGCGAAATCAAGCGCGTGCCGATGACTGGTATTCGTAAGAAAATTGCCGAACGTTTAGTGCAAGCTCAGCATAATGCGGCGATCTTAACGACATTCAACGAAGTTGATATGACGAAGATCATCGAATTACGCGGAAAATATAAAGATAAATTCAAAGAAAAATACGGCGTGGGCTTAGGCTTCAACGGATTTTTTGTGAAAGCCGCGATCGAGGCATTAAAAGCCTTCCCCGCTGTTAACGCTTGGGTTGATGGAAATGAAATTGAATATCATAACTACTTTAACATCGGCATGGCAGTTTCAACTGACCGTGGCTTGATGGTGCCCGTGATTAAAGATGCAGATCTTTACACGGTAGCCGGCATCGAATTAGCAATCCGCGATTTAGCTATTAAGGGCCGTGACGGAAAAATTACACCGGGCGATTTAAATGGCGGAACATTCTCGATCACCAATGGCGGTGTTTTCGGATCATTACTATCGACTCCGATTTTAAATGCTCCGCAAAGTGCGATCTTAGGTTTACATAAAATTGAAGAGCGCGTGGTTGTGATTAACGGTAAAATGGAAATTCGTTCGATGATGTACGTGGCTCTATCTTATGATCACCGCATGATCGATGGCAAAGAAGCCGTTAGCTTCTTAGTTAAGATCAAAGAAGGCGTTGAAGACCCTGAAAGATTATTGTTAGAAGTTTAGTTTTATTTTTTACTAAGTTTTGTTAACTGAGTTCAGCAAGTTAGGAATTTTTATGGATGCTTATGATATTGTAGTGATTGGTGCAGGCCCCGGCGGTTACACAGGTGCTATTCGTATGGCGCAGTTAGGCTTTAAGACGGCCGTCATCGAGAAAGATAAAACTTTCGGTGGTACGTGCTTGAACGTGGGTTGCATTCCATCTAAGGCTCTTTTACAAAGCTCTGAATTATATCACGAAGCTTCACATGACTTTGCAGACCACGGAATCAAGATTGAATCCGTTAAACTTGATTTAGAAAAAATGATGGCAAGAAAATCTAAAATTGTCGGCGAATTAACCGGCGGGATTGAATTTTTATTTAAGAAAAATAAAATCACCGGCATTAAAGGCCTGGCCCGCATCGTTGGTGCCAATACCATTGAAGTGACTGACGCCAACGGTACTAAGGTAAATATTCAAGCTAAAAACATCGTGATCGCAACGGGTTCGACGCCGGTTGAACTTCCGTTTTTAAAATTTGATGAAAAGACAATTCTTTCTTCAACTGGCGCTTTATCTTTAGATTTTGTTCCTAAAGAAATGCTGGTCGTCGGCGGCGGGGTCATCGGCCTTGAGATGGCTTCGGTCTGGGCGCGCCTAGGCTCAAAAGTAACCGTCATTGAATTCGCGGATAAAATCTGTTCAATGATGGATCAAGACGCTATTACGGTTCTGCAGCGGTCGATGAAAAAAATTGGTGTTACTTTTATGACCTCAACCAAAGTGACGGCTTCAAGATCAGTTGGCGGACGCGTTGAACTTGATTATGAATCTTTAACCGACGCTAAGAAAGCATCGATTCAAGGTGATGTTGTTTTAGTTTCTACGGGCCGTAAACCCTTTACCGATGGCTTGGGTTTAGAAAACGTTCAAATTGAAAAAGACGAGCGCGGTCGTATTAAGACAAATGCGCACTATCAAACAAATGTTCCAAATATTTTTGCCATTGGCGACGTGATCGTTGGCCCGATGCTGGCTCACAAGGCTGAAGAAGAAGGCGTTGCGGTCGGAGAATACTTAGCGACTGGTTTTGGCCACGTTAATTATTCGACGGTTCCGTCTGTGATCTATACTCACCCCGAAGTTTCTTCGGTCGGCATGACTGAGGCCGAAGCCAAAGCGGCGGGCATTGAAATTGCCGTTGGTAAGTTTCCGTTTTCTGCGAATGCGCGCGCCAAAGCGAAAGGTACAACCGAAGGTTTTGTTAAAATTATCACAGATAAAGCCACCGATCGCATCATCGGCGGCCACATCGTATGCGCGAACTCTTCTGAAATGTTAGGCGAAATTATCGTCGCGATGGAATTTGGCGGTTCAAGTGAAGATCTAGCACGAAGCTTTCACTCGCACCCGACCATGAGCGAAGTTATTCGTGAAGCGGCGCTTGCGGTCGATAAGCGCCAACGTCAGGGTTAGATTCTTTATTTAGCTTTTAAAAAATTCGGATTCGAACAATAGTCGGGGCTATTTCCAGCCCCGTTAAATAAATCACGCATCGCTTTATTTTTATCGGCGACAATATTCAAATACCCCGGAGTTCCATAAACATTATAGCGAGCCGTCGATTGACCATCATAATTGTTCGCACGGTAAGCTAAGTATTCCGGAAACGTTTTTGTGTGGGCGATAGCCCACTGCCTTGGTAATTCTTTTCTACGCTTTACTTTCGCTAATTTTACATCGGGCTTATCTTTTTTACCAATCGAAGATGACATCACCTGCAAGCGCGCAATCGTCACGACGCTTTTTTCTTTACCGTCAAAGTCACGAGCCGATAGCGTATTATTAAAATCAAAATCTTTAGCAGTCGTCTTCAAAGCTTTCGGGTAATTTTCGTCTTCGTTAAAAAGATATGGACTAGCATTTTCTTCTTCGGCTTTTACTTTTTCTTTCTTTTCGGCTGCCGTTATTTTACGTAAGCCTAAACGTTTACTTAAGTATTCATCGAATAGACGAATGGATGTGGGCGGCCCCATGTTATAACCGGCATAAGTTAAAACGTCTTTGTAGAAATGTAAGTTCGGTTTCTTAATTCCTAACTTTACTAACTTTTCTTTAAATTGATACTTTTTAAAAACACCCTCAAATTCATCGGCCGCGGTATTCTTGACGGGAACCCATTCGCCGGCTTCTGGTAAAAGATCTTTGCCTGCGATATACCGAATACCCGACATGCGATCCATATTCATGCGGTTTAAAATGGCCGTATAAAGTAGATTTTTAACCGGATTTTCCGGCACACCCATCAAAACGCAGCGCTGCCCGGGTTCAGCCGAAACCTTATTGAAAACAGATTTATCGCGTATAATTCGCGCGCAAGAAGCTTTGGTCTGACCCGCTTTTTGAATTTGTATCATATACGAATCATAAACTTTATTCACTTCGGCGATGGCAATACCCGTTAGTTGACCAATGCCGCCGTCACCTTTCGTACCATAAGCATTTAAAGCAAAACCGCTTTCATTAGATATTTTTGGTAATAAATCTTTGGGATTTAAGTTTAAACAATCGGTCACATCAACGTAGGCGTTATAAGTCAAAGAAACCAAGTTCTCAGTCACACAAGACTTTGCGGCCCCTCGGCGCGGATGCCCTGAAGCTTTCGGGCAAACTGCGTAATTTGATTTAGGCAAGGTGGCCGAGTTCATAATATGAGTGATGCACTTCATCGGCAAAGCAGAGCTTTCTTTTTCGGGTGCCTGAATCCAAGGTCGTAATCTTGGATTCGACGTGATCATTTTTTCGTAATATAATTTACCAGCGGCGCATTTTCCGGCCTCTTCGAAATCAATTTTTATTTCTTTATCGGCGATGTTTTCGTAAGTAAAATAATTATTTGAAATGGTGTACGGTGCATCTGACATTTTTTCATCGTATTCGGCAACAGCTTCGATATCGACCGCATATGGATCCTGATTTACTTTAAAATCATATTTGTCGTTCGATTCTTCAAGTTCGGCTAGTAATTGTTCATCAGATTTATTTTCTAAATCACGATACTCGGTCGCTTCAATTTCGGCTTCTAATTCAGCTTGTATAGTTTGTTCAGCCAAAGAAGACATCTCGATTTTCTCATAAGTCGGGCTAGCTGTTTTCGCACTAAAAGTATAAGTCCAAGCGTAAAAACCAAACGAAAACCAAAATAAAAAGTAAGTTGGATGCGACAACCAATTCCCGAACGCCGATTTTTTCAAATTCTTCTCCTTAACTGAAATCTAAAACATACTTTTGCTTATCGTCAGAATGGCAGAAAAAAATACTCGACCTTTGTATGAATGTACGAAGTTTTTAAGCGTTTTAAAAAGGAAGATTCAACCCGTCTAGGTTGAAGGGGGAAGGTTAATAGGTATTATTTTGGAATCAATATTCAAATTAAAGTAACCGGCGTTAGTAGACGAACACTTGAGAAACGAAGGCCAGAAGACTCAAGCGGAACGCCACGATACAAAAGTGATCCATAAAGCTGCGCAAAAGTTAATAAGTCTCGCGTAAGGTAAGTCGAGCGGAAGTAGTGCAGTGTTTATTTTTGAAAAAATGTGGATTGCCACAGGTAGGTTTATTCCTTTTTAACAATAGAAGAGTAAAGTTTTTTACTTATTATGAAGACTGCCTCCTGATATAATTTTAATTATTCTTTTGTATTTTGTGAAGCTTTTGGCCAAAAACTGGCCACGATTCATACGCTAAGTGAGTTCGTAAGGTTACTTTGAAACTGCAATTACCTTACTGACTAAGTTGTAAGGTAATTCATCGCCACCCGACAAAGCTAGTAGTTTCAGCTGGTTACAATATCCAATGTTGTGCTATAGTCATCCCATCTGGAGGAATTATGAAAAAGCAAGAGCCCAAAATTGGGAAAAAAGGTGCTGCAGCAAGAATTGCAGAAAAAGCAGCACGTATGCGACGCCAACCTCTCTCAAAAAAGATTTTTGAAATTGTAGAAGATAATTTTAATAATAATTTACACAAAGAACCTTTAAAAAAATCAGCTAAATCCCCTCAAGATATGGATCTGTAATGTCGCAACTTTGGGGGGTATTCAGATCTTTACAATTTAATTGAGCAAAGGCCAAATTTAAAATTAGGAATGATGATTGATACAAATCTTTTAATTGCTGCTACTTATGAATTTGATGAGAATTACGAAAAAACAAAAGAATTTCTAGAGTTGATTTTTGAAAATCAACTCCCGCTTTATTGCAACGTAAATGTTAAAGCAGAATTTTTAGAAATACACAGACGAATTATTTTTACCGAAGCAATTATTGATTTTGCGCAAGCTGTTGAAATTACAAAATTACCAAACACACTTGCTAGCAAAACTACGACACTTAAAAACCGAGTAATTAAAATTGAAAGAAAGAACAAAGATGAAAAACTAGATCCGCCTAAAGTCATTCGACTAAGTGAGGCTGAGATCAAAGATTTTAAACTAGAAATGATGAGAATTTCAAACACTTCTAACGAGAACCTTTGGTACGAATTATGTGAATCTAGAGTGGGTGACAAAATCAGCACGCTTTGGGAAGAAACAAAAGAAGAGTTCGGACTAAACTTTATCGGTACCAGAAAAGAAGATCAGGACAATCATTTGAAATTCGAACCTGATTGGAATAAGGCAACTGACTTGATGGAAAAGCAAGGCTTATCAAGTGCCGATGCAATGATAGTTAATATGTTTCTTTCTTCTAAGTTTGACGTACTTATCACCAGTGACAACGAAGTTGCGTTGGCCGTTTTAAAAAATGTTCAGGCACCTCAAGGTTGTATTGTACCCGAGCGCGTGAAAAAAGCACTGCAGTGGTAATTTACAAATAAGAAAATTACATTTTCGAACTTATAGTATTGCAAAACACTCTTTGCCGGCTGTGGCAAAACTTGCTTTGGCCAAGTAGCCATCTTGTATGCTGGCCGCATTAGGAGGCTTCATGAATGGAGTCGTGCAGTTCATAAGAGGTATTATCATCTTAGCGCTTAGTATTGGCTTAGCAGGCAATTTAGTCGAAGCCACAGGTTTAGTGGGTCGAGCGGCTATTAAAGCGCACCAGCGCGGTGGAATCAGCTTTGTTCAAATGAACAAAGCTTTGGTTGGCAAGTAACGTGAGACTTGAGTCTCATATTGCAAGTCGTCAGTGAGACTCAAGTAAAATTTAAAATGCAAAATAAAATCCAGAAGTAATATTATTCTTAATTACAAAACTAGGCGAACTTGATTCTGGCCCGTAGATATATGTCAGTACCGGCACTTTACTTGAATTTAACACCGCCGCTAGGCGAAGCTGATCTTGCCAAATGTAGTATTCTTTAACCACACCGTTGACTAGCTTCTTCACTCGGCGATTGAAACCATCAACCTTGTATTCAATGACTTTGCCATCTGCTAAAGTGACCTTCTTTAAGTTACCAAAGATATCGTATTCGTAGTTGGTGGTACCGAAACAGTTTGTCATCGACTTCATGTCGCCGTCGTCGCTGTATTGGTAATCGCGGTTGATTGAACCTTTTAATGTTATAAGTTGATCATCGCTATTGTGTGCGGCGATCGTTCGCTTGATGGGTTTTGCTGACGGTGTTAACGATTGGCTGTAGGCTTTCACGTTGTTGTTTGAGCCCAGCGGATAATTGTATTGATTTAAAAAATCGATTGAGTTGATCTCT